>CAYSUS010000015.1:0-91279 GCA_964434165.1 uncultured Pirellulales bacterium | reverse complement strand
TCTATCACTCCGTTATCGCCTACCTCACCGACCAACCATTCCCTCCACTCCTGCCTCTACCTACGTGACCGGATACGAACTGCGCAGGGAGCCGATGGTCGCGATCCTCGATATACGAATCGCCCAGTCACAGTTGATTCATCGCGCAGTCCTGCAAGTCCCGAACCGTCAGCGGCGGGACTCCTTATCTCGCGTCAGCGACTCCTCGTGAAACCTGCGGGTCCTCCATGAAGACAGCACTCGTTACCGGCGGGGCAGGGTTCTTCGGCGACGTGCTCAAGCGGCGCTTGCTCGACGAGGGCTGGCGGTGCGTAAGCGTCGACCTGGAGGAGGACACCGTGTCCGCCGATGGGCTCGTGTCGCTCAGGGGCGACATCCGCGACCCGTCGATCATGGACCGGGCCTTCGCAACGCAGTCCTTCGACGTCGTGTATCACTGCGCGGCGTTGCTCGCCCACGGCGGCGTGGACCGGAAGCTCCTCTGGACCTCCAACGTCGAGGGGACTCGCAGCGTCGCGGAGTACGCCCAGCGCCACGGAGTGCCGCGCGTCGTGTTCACCTCGTCGAACTGCCTCTGGGGAGAAGGCCTCGGGCGCCCGGTGCGGGAAGACGACGCCCCGGCGCCGTGCGAGATCTACGGCCGATCGAAGTGGGAGGGGGAGAAGATCCTCTCCGAGTACGGCGACGCCTTCCACAGCATCGTCATCCGATGTCCCACGATCATCGACGAGGGGCGACTGGGCCTCTTGAGCATCCTCTTCGAGTTCATCCACGAGGGACGGCGGATCTGGGTCGTGGGCGGGGGGAAGAACCGGTACCAGTTCGTTTTCGCCCAGGATCTCGCCTCGGCATGCCTCCTGGCCGCCGACCACCCCCGCTCCGACGTGTTCCACATCGGCTCCGACAACGTCAAGACCTTCCGCGAGGTCTACGAGTGGGTCATCGAGCGGGCGGGGACCCGGGCACGCGTCGCCTCCATGCCGGCGCTGCCCACCCTCGGGCTGATGAAGATCGCCTACTGGATCGGACTGTCTCCGCTCGGTCCCTACCAGTATCGGATGATCGCCGAGGACTTCCTCTTCGACACCAGCAAGATCAAGTCGTCGCTGGGCTGGGAGCCCACGGTGACGAACGAGGAAATGCTGTTCCGGGCCTACGCCTACTACGCTGCCAACCGCGAGGAGATCGAGGCGCGGAGCGCAGCGTCGGCCCACAGGCGCACCGCGAAGATGGGCCTGATACGGCTTCTGAAGTGGATTTCCTGACCGCGGCCGCCCCTAGCGCTCGGGCGGCCGGGTCCTTCTCCTGCCCACCAGGATTCCGAACAACCGTTCGTCCATAAACGGTTGGTTCCCTTCCAGGGCGACCGGCTCGTAGTTCGACGCCACCCAGCGGCCCAGGTCCCGCGCATAGTCCTGGCCGAAGAACCGGTGGCCGTAGGCGGAGTCGTCACGATGGACCAGGACCACCCATTCCGGCGAGGCCTCTTGGAGGGCAGCCAGGATGTTCTCCTCCCCGTACATCGTCATGGCGGCGGGAAAGAACTGGACGTACCGGGTCGGCGTCCTCAGTCGCGCGAGGTAGTTGATCATGATGCCCTCGGGCATCACCACCACGGTGTCCTGGGGCCGAGCGTGCTGGCGGAGGAACTCGTTCACCTTGCGGACCAGTTCCCCACGGCGGTCGGCCAGGAAGGCGTTCCCTCCTTCGCCGACCGCAAATCGCTTGGCGGCGTAGTTGCGGCCCGATGCCTGGACGTAGACCACGCAGGTGACCGCCCAGGCGGCAAGGAACACGGCGCGGAAGACCACCGGACTCCCGCCCCATCGCGCGATGGCCGAGGGGACCCAGCAGAAGCAGGCGACCACGAGCACGGCCATGGCGGGCATCGCGAGCGCGAAACCGTAATGCTCCATTCGCGTGTGGAACAGAATGCGCAGCAACAGCGCCGACGCGAAGGCGACCATCGTCAGGCGAAGGATCAACTGGCGGGACTCCTTCTCTTCGTGCCAGCGTCGCCGAAGCGCGATGGCCTGGACGATCGCGACGAAAAGCAGCAGGGCCGGCCACGGTCGCGCCACGCCCGGCCACCACAGGTGGTCGCGCGCCAGCCACAGGACCGACGCTGTGGCGGCTGCAAGGATGCCGGCCAGGACCCACGCTCGGGCCTTCCTTCTCCGGAACACAAAGCAGGCGCCCAAGGCCGGCGCGCACAACAGGGCGTAAACGCCGAGCATCTTGAGGATCTCCGTGGCGCGATCCCAGGGTTCATCCGTGCCCATGCACCACTTGTAGAACGGATTGTCCGTCAGTTCGCGTTGGACCACCCAGGCCCATCCGCCCATCGTGCCGGCCAGGGCTTCCCTCGGAGGAAGGGCCGCCGAAAGCAGCGCGAACGCCAAGACCGGCGGCAACACGGCCCCGGCGAGGAAGAACGCCGCATTGCGCAGGAGCGTTCGCAGCGGCGGGCGCATCTGGAGCGTGAGGAGCGCCGCCCCGAATCCGATCGCCCCGCCGATGGCCACGAAGTACTCGACCTTGGTCAAGAACACCAACCCGACGCACAGCCCCGATGCGCCCACCGCAACCGGGCTCCCCGTGCGCGCGAACCTGACCAGCAGGAGAATCGCCACCAGGGAGAGAAGGGAGGCGTGGGTCACCTCCTGGTTGTACGGGCAGATCCAGTTGTAGTTTCCAGTCCCCGCCAGCTCCGAGAACCCGAAGATGGCCACGAACGTCACGCACGCCACCAGGGCCGCAGGACGGTCGGAAAGCTCGCGGAGAACGGCGTACATTACGGCGATCGCCGCCATCACGAGGATCGAGTTGACCAGCACGATCGTGTCGAGCGTCGCCCCCAGCGCGGACATCATCAGCGCGTTGAAATGGGGGGAGAGAGGGCCGTTGAAGTGCGCCAGGTCGCGGTAGAGGACTTCGCCCTCGGAGATCCGCCATGCCACGTACAGCTCCCTGCCGAAGTCCACGAGGACGTCGGGCCATTTGCCCCAGCTCCAGGCCATGGCCGCGCAGAACATGATCGCCAGCGTCACGGCGGCCAGGACGTCGAAACCGCGGGACTGCGGGAGACGCCGAACGTAGGCCGCGAGCGATCGTCGCGAAACCCCCGTCTCCGTGTTCTCGACACGACGCCGAGCTGCCCGTCCGCCCGTTGCCTGCAATCTCATGGTGCGACACACCGTTCTTACGCTGCTGATCACGCCTGAACAAGATCGTTCGCCGACATCCGAGCCCCCGCCCGTCCCTCAAGCAGCGTCCTTCCGGCCGCAATGGGGCCCCGAAGGAGTGGCACGGATACGCTTCAGAACGTAGTCAAAGGCCGCGAAGCTCCTCGAGCTGCGCCCGGACGTCCTCTCTACCTGGCTCGAGTTCCAGGACCTTCTTGTACTGCTCGATCGCCTCGGACCTGCGCCCGACCTGAGCCAGGCAGGTCGCGAGCCCGACGCGGGGCTCCGCAACGTAGGGGTGAATGGACACGGACCGCTGGAGGCAATCGATCGCCTTCCGAAACTCCCCCGAATCGCGCAGAATCATTCCGGCGACGAACAGCGCCCTTGCGGTGATCTCGATCTCCGGGTGCCTCTCGATTGCGGTGAGAATCTCCGGGTGCCTCTCGATTGCGGTGAGAATCTCCGGGTGCCTCTCGATTGCGGTGAGAATCGTCTGGAGCGCTTCGCGGGGCTTCCCTTGGGCGAGCAGTCTGCCGCCCAGAACCAGACTCTCGCCGATCTCGGCGTGGGGGTTCCTGGACATGCACGCCAGCGATCTCCGGTAGGCCTGAAGGGCGTCGTCCGGTCGGCCGGCCGACAGCAGGAAATCGCCGTAGCGGTTCAGTGCGTAAGGGGTGAAGCCGTGTACGACCTCCGGCCGATCCGTCGCCTTGCGCAGGTGTTCAGCGGCTTCCGCCGCCTTTCCTTGCCGCATCAGCAGTTCGGCCCGCACCACGTGATAGCCGACGTTCGGCTCCGCGCGAAGCGGGTCCACCTGGCGCGACTTCTCAAAGAGCTTGAGGGCCCGCTGGACCTGCCCCCGCTCGAAGTAGAGGCCACCCAGGTTGTTGTAGGCCGCCGAGCACCGGGGGTTCTTCGCGAGCGTGTCCAGCCAGAGGGTCTCAAGATCTCGAAAGGCGTGGCCGCGCTGCCAGGTCAACGCCGCGAGCAGGCAGAGGATGGCGGACGCGGAAGCCCCGGCAGCGTACCGGGCCATCGCTTCGCGCCCGTCCGATGCGCGCTCGCGCAGCGCGCGCCGGACCCGCTGAGCGAGCCGCGCGGCGCCGGCCGCAAACAGGACGATCAACCCGATGCTCGCCAGGTACTGGAAATGGTCAGCCACGTAGGAGTAGCGCATGGGATACACGTTAAAGAACCCAAGCGCAGGAAACAGCGTGCCACAGAAGAACAGCACGGCCGCCAGCGGGCCGCGGCCCACTCTGCGCCGAGCCGCCCAGAGCAGGGCCACCACCGCCAATGCGCCCACGGGATACGTCCACTGCCACCACAAGCCCGGATCGATCTCCCACTTGGGATAGAAGAAGATCAGGGGGACCGGGATCAGGAGCTTCCAGGCGTAGAACCACAGCGCCCTGCCGGCAATCAGGCACCGCTCAGCAAGCGACCAGTCGAACTCCTCCCCGGTCGCCCCCACGTGATGCCTCTCCAGGTGAACCGTTCGCAGCGCCAGCAGCAGACCCACCGCGAAGAACGGCAACAGCGGCCCGATCTGCGGCCACCCCACACGGCCCCGCTTCCACCAGAGCACGAGCAGCACGGCCGCCGGCAGAGAGCACGTCACGGTCTTGCTCAACAGGGCCGCGACGTAGAGCACCATACCCGAGCCCAGCCAAACGACGCGTGCCCGGCGGCCAGCCCGGTCCCTTTCGCGCGGGTCCGCCCCGAACTCGAAGTACCTCAGGCAGCAAGCGAAAGACGCCAGGTAGAACACCGCCGAGAGGACGTTCTTGCGCTCCGTGATCCATCCGACCGACTCCACGTGCACCGGATGCAGCGCGAAGATCATTGCCGCGAACCATGCCCCCGGGATCCCCAGAGCCGCGAGGATCTCCAAGAGCAGCACGGCGGAGACCGCATGGAGAATCACGTTCATCACGTGATACCCCATCGGCTCGAGACCCCAGAAGCGGTATTCCAGCCAGTACGTCGTATGGACCAGCGGGTAGTACTGGGGGGTCGCCGACGGATCGGTCCAGATCCTGCCGAGCCCTTCCAGGCTGCGAAGCGACTGGTTCAGGGACACGTAGTTGTCGTCATCCCAGATGAAACCGCCCCGCATGGCCGGGACGTAGGCGGCCAGCGTGACCACAAGGATGCCCGCCCACGGAAGGAGCCGGGACCAGGGACGGGGCAGGGGCAACTTGGACATCTGATCTTTCGAAGCGTTCCGCGCTGGAAGTCGAGCCGCGCGTTCGAATTGCCTTCGTCATGGCGGCGCCGAACCAGGCCGGCGCCCCCGGGAAGAACGACAAGCGGGCGTGAAGCGGCAACCGCCTCACGCCCGCTCTATCTTCGACTCATGCTAGCCCACCAATCGGTGGGTAGCAGGTCAGGTCAGCAGGACAACTTGGTCGATCTTACTCGAAGTTGACCAGCTTGTCCTGCCAGGGGTTCGCGATGAAGAAGCCGCTGAAGATGTTCGCGCGCGGCAGGTCCTCGGCCGGACCCTCGTAGCCGTTCACCGAGGCCAGCGTGCCCAGATTGCTGTTCACGTTGACCATCCCGGAGTTGGTGACTATGAAGCCCGGATTGAGGAATCCGTCGCCGTTCTGGTCGCCGAACTCCTGCACGCTGCCGTCCGCGCAGAGGAGGTTGCACGAACCCAGGTGATAGCAGAACCAGTCGCGGGTGTCCTGAAGCCCCGAGCTGCCGTACTCGGCTCCACCGAAGGCCTCTTCGAAGATCTGGCCGGTGTACGACGTGGTGGCGGCATCGTCCAGGTTTGAAGCGCGACCTACCTCGGTCTTGAGCTGCCCATTGACGGTGTCGAGGGTCCCGCCGGCCTGATTCCAGGTGGCGGGGCCGTCGTTGAAGGCCTCGCACAGGCGCTCACCGGCGGAAGCGAAGGGCTGACCCTTGTACGTCAGGTCGGCGACCAGGATCGACTCCTTGGGATCGCCGGGGGCCCCGTCGCCAAGCAGCGGGATCATGTTGGACGGGACGAACGACTTGGTCACGTCCCTTTCCTTCAGCGGGCCGTCGCCGTTGCCCGTGGCGGCCTTCCAGTTGTTGTCAGTCGCGTTGAAGTGATACTTGAGAGTCGCGACCTTACCCGAGCCGGGCAGGACCGAGACCGAGGTTTTGGGGTTACCGCGGCACAGCGGCCAGCTGCACACGTAGTTGGTGTTGAAACCCTTGTCCAGGATGTACTTGCTGACCAAGACAGCCCGCTCGTCACGATCGCTCGACTCGTAGATTTCAATGCACGCGCCCGCGTTCCTCCTGGCTTCCGAGGCGGTCTCGCCCGGCGCACTGCTCGGGTTGTAGAGGAAGTCGTTGAGCTTCTCCGGCCCCTTGAGCTCACTGGAGGGGCAGAGGAGGTCGATCGGGCGGCAGAGGTCCATGTTGACCAGGTCGGCGACCCACCCGTAGCTGTCGGGGCAGCCGTCGCGGGAGGTGTCGTAAGCACCGGTGCAGTACCGGGTCTCGGGGTCGCGCTGCGCGTGGATCAGCAGGCCGACGCCGAATTGGCGCAGGTTGGCCTGGCACTGCGAGCTCTTGGCGGCTTCCCGCGCCCGGTTGAGCGCCGGCAGCAGGATCGCCGCGAGGATGGCGATGATCGCGATGACCACGAGCATCTCCACGAGGGTAAAGCCTTTCCGCTTCATCCTGTTGACTCCAAAAATCGTGTTTCGAAATTCCCAAACCACAATCCGTTCTCCGCGACATCCTCGCGTCCCGGGGGGTCCGAACGGCAAGACCCCGGAACGGCCGCTTGCGCGGCCAGGCCAACGTGCCCCAAAACGGCCTTTAGGGCGACGGGCCTCGCAACGTGAACTTGCTTGCCCCAGCTGCCCGAAGGCCACCATTACCGCTATTCCCGGTCTTCCCACCTCCTTTCGCACGCTCCTACTCCGAACCGCATCCCAGCGACTTGCGTATTGTTTCGGAAACCGCCTTCAGGGGCGCGATGGTCGTAAATCGCATTGTTAGGCAAAAGGTGCCTTGCCGTACGACCCCGCGGACTGAAACGCGATCAGCCTCCGAGGATGTCCTGATCGAGGACTTCGCGACGCAGGCAGCGGAAGTGCCATGCCCACAAGTTTCCATCCCCATGTGAGCCCGTGATGCGCTGTCCATCAGCTTTGTGTTAATCTTCGACCCGATGGCAGCGGCAGGTCCGGGAACCACGATTGTCGTCAGCTCTGTGAGCGGATAATGCGAGGACCGTGAGTCTTCCGTTAGCGTTGGGTTATGCGTAAGGAGCCGGAGGTGCTTCAAGGTATGCTCAGGCCTGTCGGGCGGGCAGCACGCATGCCTTCCCTACTCCTCGGATCAACTGGGCCCAATCGACCCCGCCTGAGGCGGAGAGTGCCCCCGACGGCCAGCGCCCCGACCCTAGCGGCGCGCGCTCATGCTCCCGAAGCGACGGGCAGCCACAATCCCCATCGGCAACACTCGATATGGATGTCTTGTCTGGAGCAAAGCGACCCCGCGTCTCGGGAGGGCCGTGAGTCGCTCCTCGGCCGTGTTACGGGCGACCATATCGGGGGGCATTAGCTCGCGTGTCAATAGCGACCGCTTTGACGGAAGCAGGCTCGTCCGAGTCGATGGCACCCGTGCGGCCCCCGGGCAACCGTCCCCTGGGCCCCGACAACCGCAACGCCCCACCCAGCGCGCTGGTCGTTCACGAAAGGAATCGACACGGGCTCGGGGTCACAGCGGCTGGAATGGCCGCCAGTCCCAGTCCCCAGCCCGAAAGGAGGTTTCCGAAGCAGTGCGCATTGCCGTACGACGAGCCACGTCGCGCGAGGCCGTTTCCACGGGCCCCGCGATAGCAGACGCACTTGGGACCGGTGTTTCGGGAGAGAACTCCCTACTTGCGAGTGGCGATGATGATGCTCTTCTTCGATCGTTCGGCATCAAGGTGGTTGCGCAGGACCTTGCCCCTCCAGTCAGAGACATGGATTACGTCGCCTAGCGGTGAGAAGAGCTGAACATAGTCGTCGAAGTAGTTGTGGTACACGTTGTCGCGCGTCCTGGACCCCGAGAAGTCCGTCTTGATCTGAAGTACGAATACTCCTGACGGTTTCAGCAGTTGAAACAGCTCGCGCGTGGCCGCGGGAACGTCTACGCCGTTCTTGTTCACCTCCAGCAACTCGTAGTGGTACCAACTCATGCCGCGGACAAAGATGGTGTGGAAGCTCTCGTCATCAAACTCCGCCGTCAGGTCCTTGGCATCCATCGCATAGTACATGGGTCCCGAAAACCGTGTCTTTGCACGTGCGATGCCAGTCTCCGATAGGTCCACGCCGACGACATCAAAGCCCAGTTTGTGGAGAAGATAGCTGTGCAGACCCATGCCGCAGCCAATCTCCAATACCCGGGATCCCTGTGCAAGTCCCAGGGGCCGGACGATCCGCCTCAGGAGGAACCGCTTCTCCAGCCATCCGAAGTACTTCCACCCGCCCTTGGCATAGAAGTCGTCGTATTCGCTCATCCGTCTACCTGTCTCTTCCGCATGGTTGAATTCCCGGCACCCAGGATGCCGGTCTTTGGGCTACCCCGCGCCGCGAAGCCGCGACGGGGCCTTCTGGGAGCAATCGACAGAGCGCCGTCCCGCGATTCCTGTCGGCCCCATCGTGCGGGCTGGCAAGAACGTTGTCAATCCCCTGGAAGTGACTCGGAGCGTGGAGGGAAGTCCGCCCGGAAATGAAGTCGATTCGAGGCGCACTGTGTGGCCTGCTACCCCCGACCGGCACTGGCGCGGAGGAGGACTTCGAGATTGGCCGCGGCCTCCGGCCAATCGGGGCGAAGGCGCACGGCCTCGCGAAGGTGGGAGATGGCCGCACGGTAGTCGCCCACGGCCACAAGGGTGTTCGCGAGGTTGAAGTGGGCCTCGGCGTACTCCGGCTCCAGAGCCAGCGCCCGCTGGTAGTGTCGCACCGCTTCCAGGGGGCGTTTGGGGGCGACGAGATTCCCCAGGGCGTTGTGCGCGGCGGCGAACGTGGGATCGATCTTGAGGGCTTCGCGGTACTGCGCGGCAGCCGCCTCGGCGTCGCTCGGCGCGAGGATGTTCCCCAAGTTGAGCCGGGCGCCCGCCAGCCGTGGGTCGAGTTCGACCGCTCGGCGCGCTTCGCGAACGGCCTCGTCCGTCCGGCCCACCATGGCCAGCAGCCTTGCCAGGTTGTTGCGATAGTCCGCGCGCGCAGGGCGGATCTCCACGGCGCGACGGTAGTGCCGGAGCGCCTGGTCCGGATGCGTTCCGGAGAGAAGACTTGCCAGGTTGTCGTGCGAGGCCGCGTCTGCCGGGTTCAACTCGATCGCCGTTCGGTAGTGCCGGGTCGCCCCGGCGGGATCGGCGGCCTCCTCCAACGCGTTCGCAAGGTTGTAGTGGGCTCGGGCATTGTCAGGCGCTTTGCGGACCGCGTCGGCCCAAAGCCCCGCACAAGTGCCCCACACCTCGTTGCGACGATAGGTTGCCAGGCCGAGCGAGAGGGCAGCGGCAAGCAAGAGCCCCCCTGCAAGCCACTGGGGTGGCGCCGGGAGCGGCCGGCCGCCACCGGGGATCCGGCGCGCCAGCTCCCAGACGGCGATGACCAGTCCGGCGATTACCGCCGCCAGTGAGAGATACATGCGGTGTTCGTAGGCCAGATCCCGGATGGGCAAGACGCTCGAGGTGGGCGCGAGGATCAGGAAGAACCAACCGCCGAGGAAGCCGACCTGCGGACGCTGGAACACCGCCCATAGAGTCAGAACGAGAAGCGCGGCGACGATCGCGCCCGGCACGAGGATCTCGCTCGCCGTCTCCGCCACCGGCCACCCGTAATCGAGACACTGGCCGGTCGGCCAGAAGCACAGTCTCAAGTAGTGCAGAATGACCCCTGGTTGTGAGCGCGCGTATTGCCAGGGTGACACTCCGGAGACGAACAAGACCCCGGATCTCTCGAAGGCGGACCAGCTCGTGATGACCAGGAATCCCGCCAAGAGGTAGGGTGAAGCGAGCGCCAGGTAGTACCACTTGCGAAGGCACCAGATCTCCCGCCATGCTCCGGCGACGAATGCCCGGTCGTACCACACGACCAGGAGCGGGGCGACCACGGCGACCTCTTTGGTGCCGATCGCCAGCAGGCAGCAGACGATCGAGGCCGCGTACCAGAGCCAAGCGCGGGAGTCGCGTCGCCTCTTCGGAAGGAGTGCTCTCGACGCCGGTTTCCCGCGATCTGTTCCCGTTACGGTCGCTGGTCCGGGCGCGGTGCCCCCGGTGGGTTGCGCGTCCGAGTTGGAGGCCTGAGCGCGGACGAAGCAGTACAGGGTCAGCAGGAAGAAAAGCCCCATCTGCGATTCGAACCGCTGATAGATGTACGTGACGCTTTGCGTCTGTAGCGGATGCAGGCTCCAAAGCATGGCGACGGCCAGACCTATGCCCACGGCGGACCCACCGTATCGGGGCGCAAGTCGGCCCTCGGAGAGCGTTCGTCGCACGATGCCGTAGAGTACGAGAGATGCTGCGATATGGACCCCCAGATTGACCGCGTGGTAGCCCCACACGTCCGTGTCGCTAAAGGCATGGTTCAGCGCGAAGGAGAACGTGCCAACCGGCCGGTTGCTCCCCAGCATAGGCGCCCAAGGGGGCCAGATCGTCTTGATCAACCGAGAATTGCGCAGAAACTCGTCGTCATATTGGAAAGGTGCCGCGAACGTGTTCGAATACGCCAACAACCCCGCCAGGACGATCAGGCAAGGCGCGAGGAGTTTCGGCGGTGAAGCCTTAGGTGGTCTTTTGGAGTCCATGCTGCCTATCTAACCGAGCGACTGTTAGCGAACGATTAGCACGGAGGGCTCGCCAAGGCAGCTTGCCGCTGCTTAGTTGAGAGGACTGAACGGCCTCAGGCCCCCACGTTGCGGGCGTCACCTCCCGCTTGGCCCCAGCATCCAGGGCGCGGCCTGACAGAAACCTAACAAGACGGCGGTTGTCCGCTAACCAGGGTCGGAGAGAATTTTGGGGTTCGTCCCGGGTCCCGAACGCGAAGCAGCACGGAACGCATCAATGTCTAGCGCCGCCCTGCGCGACACCCGACGCCCCTCAGGTTCTAGTGCGCTGATTGCACACGAGACGGGCGAGCGGGTGCCCGAACCTTCCCGCAGCCTTCCTGGCGCCGGCCTTCCGCACGTGGAATTGTCGGTCGTCATGCCCTGTTTGGATGAGGAGCAGACCGTCGCAGTCTGTGTCGAAAAAGCCCATAAGACGATGGTCGAATTGGGCATCGACGGGGAGGTTGTCGTCGTTGACAACGGATCGACGGATCGTAGCGTCGAGGTGGCCAGGGAGTGCGGCGCGCGGGTCGTTGAGGAGCCCTTGCGCGGGTACGGCAATGCACTGCGCCGGGGGTTTTCCGAAGCCCGAGGTCGGTACATCATCATGGCCGACTGTGATGACAGCTACGATCTGACCGATCTCGGGAGGTTTCTCGAGCGCCTTCGCGCGGGGGCGGATCTGGTCATGGGCAATCGCCTTTCCGGCGAGATCAAGCCGGGGGCGATGCCTTGGCTCCATCGGTGGGTCGGAAATCCTGCTCTGAGCTGGTTCCTGAACCTGCTCTTCCACACCGGGGTGGGCGACTCGCACTGCGGCATGCGAGGCTTCACCAGGGACGCCTGTCGACGGATGAACCTGCAGATGCCCGGGATGGAGTTGGCGAGCGAGATCGTGATCAAGAGCGCGAGGGCGGGCCTCCGCATCGAGGAGATTCCTATTACCCTCTGGCCCGACGGTCGGGACCGGCGTCCTCATCTCCGAAGCTTCCGGGATGGTTGGCGGCATTTGCGGTTCATGCTCATGTGCAGCCCCGCCTTCCTGTTCATCCTCCCGGGCCTGATGCTGATGATCGCGGGGCTCGTGGCTATTCCCGTGGCGCTGTTGGCGGGGTACGGAGTGTTTACCGGGCCATTCGGCCCGAATTTCATGTTCACGGCCGCCTTGCTTTCGATCGTCGGCTGCCATCTCGTGGTCTTCGGTTTCCTGGCGAAGCTGTATACCCATCAGGTCGATCCCGTTTTCGAGGATCCTCGAGTCGGCAGGATCCTCTCGATGTTCAAGGTAGAGCATGGACTTCTCCTGGGATCGGGCCTGGTGTTGGCGTCTTGCGTGCTGGGAATGCCCGTGCTTGTGCATTGGTTCAGGACCCTCGCGTTTCCTGGGCCATCGCCCGCGCGATGGATCCTGGCATGTACGCTGATGACGCTCGGGGTCGAAGTGGTCTTCGCCTCGTTCCTGGTCGGCATCCTGGACTTGCCGCGTGAGCGATCGCGACGGGCATGAGCGTGACGAGGCCGTGGCTATCCATCGTTTTGCCCACCTTCAATGGCCAGCTCTACTTGCGAGAGTGCCTGGATTCGATCGCACGGCAGCATTGCGAGGGAATAGAGCTGATCGCGGTCGATGACGGGTCGACGGATCAGACCCTGCGTCTCCTCCGGGAGTTCTCCGAACGGCTGCCCATGAAGATTGTGGGACGACCGCACTGCGGCAACTGGGTCGCCAATACGAACTTCGGCTTCTCCCTGGCGTCGGGGGAATACCTGGGAATCCTCCACCAGGACGACTGCTGGCTTCCGGGCCGTCTCACGGCGCTGGCGCAGGTCACTCGTCGGCGACCTTCGGCGGCCTTGGTTGTCCATCCGGTGTGGTTCATTGATGGCCGAGGGCGCCGGCTCGGATTGTGGCGGTGCCCACTCCCCACCCAGCGGGGCGCTCTGCCCGCAGCACTGGTTGTGCCGCGACTGCTGGTACAGAATTTCATCGCGATGCCGGCTCCGGTCTTTCGCAGTGAGGCCTTTCGCGCGGTGGGAGGCATGGACGAGGACTTGTGGTACACCGCTGACTGGGATCTATGGCTGAAGCTGGCATCGTACGGAGGGACCCTCTACTGCCCGACGCCGTTGGCTTGCTTTCGCATTCACGGGGCGTCGCAGACGGTCCGTCGCAGCTGTGCCGCGGACACATTTCGTGGGCAACTGCAGTCAGTTCTTCGCCGTCACCGTGCCAACCTCGGAAGTCCGGGGCTAGCTCGCGTGGCGCAGTTCTCAGCGGACGTGAACGTAGCGCTGGCGAAGCGGTTTCACGGCGGCGGACGTCCCTCGGTCGGGCTGCTCTTGCGGGGGATTTGCCTGGGTCCCACGGGGTTGCTATGGTACATCCGCAACTCTAGAATAGCCGAACGAGTCACCGCGAGGATGCGTCTGAAATTTTGATGTTGCCGTGAGAGGCGGACCGGTTGTGTGCGGGCGTTGGGCGTAGCGTACACGTCGAATGGCATTTGCACTTTCCTAACGTGACACTAAGAATCGCTTAGCTTCGGGTTGCTATTTTTCCTATTTCCCCCTCCTTTCGGGCTCCTTAGTGTGGCAGGTTCCAGGTTGTGAACCACCGAGAACGACCCTGAGGAAGACGGGACACGCTTCATCAATCTCGGTTCCGCGCCCTGAGAAAGGGCTCCCGGACCAGTTGGCGCGCCATCCACGACCCCCGATTTGAGCATCGAGCACGCCTCATGAGTGCTTCCCGCCGGAATACACTTCTCTTGCCGCTCCTCGTTTCCCTCGGGGTGGCGCTGCTCGGCGCTGTTGGCTGCCAGGGAAGTCGGGAGAATGGGGACCCGACAAGTAAGGCACCCGAGCGTGACGTTGACGACGGGCAGAGCATCGGCCAGAACAGCGCGGGCCGCCAGGATGGGCGGGGCGAGGGCCCCGACGCGGTGTCCAAGGAACTCGAGGGCCGAGTTCAGCCGCGAGCCGTCACGGACGAGGTCGAGCACAGTTTCGGAGTCGTTGATCCCAACCAATCGTGCGAGCATGTCTTCTTCGTCCGCAACGAGGGCGATGCTCCACTGAAGATTTGGAAGGCCGCCACTTCCTGCTCGTGTTTTTTGAGCAGCGTACCGAAGAAACCTATCCCTCCCGGCGGTTCGGCGGCTGTTAAGGTTGCGGCCAAGCTGCGCCCAGGTGAGTGGGAAGAGTACTTCTCTCACACCGCCTCGGTTGGCACCAACGATCCCGATCGGGAGTTGATCCACTTCCGGATCAACTGCCAGTTCCTGAGGCATCTCGCGGCCTCGCCCCCTGAAGTGCTTTGTCTCGGCAGACTGAAGACGGACGACCGTCCAGTTCAATTGGTGGTCTACTCCCAGGTTTGGGAGCAGTTCGAGATCTCCGAAGTCACTTCGTCCCTGCCTGGCGCGAGGTGGGACATCGAGCCCGCCGGGGAGGCAGCTCTTGAGGATCTTAAGGCTCGGTCGGGCTATGCTGTGTCTGTGCACCTTCCTGAGACCTTGCCCCCCGGTATCTTTCGACATGTCTTGCGTTTCACCGGGGCGCCGCCCGGGTCGGGCGTGGAGTCGAGATCTGTCAGTTTCCCGATGATCGGCAGCACCCCGAAGCCAGTCTCAGTGTTCGGAAAACATCTTCTTCCGAACAAGGTGCTGCAGATGGGTATGGTTCGGGCCGACCGGGGAGCAACGGAAGTGCTAACCATGAAAGTGAGCGATGCTCACAGACGATTGAGCATCCGCCGGATTACAACGTCGCCCGATTACCTGAAGGTGCGAGTGAAACCCTATGAAGACGATGAGAAGTCGCAGTTGGGTCTTTATCGCATCGAGGTGGAGATCCCCAGGGGCTCGCCGGAAGGTGGCTTCTTGGGCGATGCCAAGGGCGAAGTGAACATCGAGACCGATCATCCGGAGTCGCCGAACGTGACGTTCAAGGTTGCATACGCCGTAATTGGGGGGTGAGGACTGCCGCCGATGGCTCCTTGACGGATCGCCCTTTCGCTTTGGTCGCTTTCCTTTGGCGGAGCGCGCATGACCCCGTCTTCCGATCCAGAGACATCCGCAGCGACCGCGCGAGTTGCCGCTGGGCCGAGCCTCCGGGAGGGCAGGACTTCTGGGGGAGATGGTCCGGCCGGGTTCGATCCCTACCGCGCGTGGCTCAACGTGCGCGAGGTGCATCGGCCGCTCACGGCGTATCAACTGCTGGGCCTGAAGCCGCTGGAAGACGATGTCCAGGCGATCCGGGCGGCCGCCGGGATCCAGCGGATGGCCCTCCAGGCGCATCGTTTCGAAGCCGCCCAGGAGGTCTGGGAGCAGATCCAGAGCGAGCTCGAAGAAGCGATCGCCATCCTCCTCGACCCCGACCGCAAGACCGCCTACGATGTCACGCTTCGGTTGCAGGACGCCCCGGAGATCGCGCCGCAGGGGTCGCCGATCGCGATCACGGGACGGGGAACCGCCGCGTCGGTCCGCTGCAACCACTGCGGCTTCACGTCCTCGGCGATGCGGAGGTTCTGCGCCAATTGCGGCGAGAATCTCTGGGAGCCCTGCTTCAAGTGCGGCACGCTCAGCATGTCCGGGGAGAAGTTCTGCGGGGCCTGCGGCGCCAACTTGTCGCTGGTCATCCAGGACGAGCTGACGCGCATCGAGACCGCCATTGAAGGGGCCCGGGCGTTCCGCGAGGCGGGCCGCTACAGCGAGGCCATCGACACGCTCAGCCCGATCATCGGACTGAATCACCACCGCCTTGTTGAGCCCGTCCAGCGAGCCTCCGAGCTGATGGAGGCGATCCGCGAGGAGAGGGACAGTCGCAGGTCGGCGGCCGATGAGGCGCTGCACGACGCCAAGCAGCACACGTCCGAATGCAACTACCAGGCCGTAATCCACGATCTGGAGAAGGTGCCGCCTTCGCTTCGCACCAGCGAGATGGAGAAGCTGCGCGAGGATGCTCAAGGCCGAATCGAGGAGATCGTCCGGCTGGAGTCGGAGATACGAACGCTGCTTGCCGAGAAGCAGACCGGGGACCTGCTTCCCAAGGTGGGCGAGATCCTCGCCTTGAAACCCAACCACGAGGTCGCCCTCCAGTTGGCCGAGCGATTCCGTGGTCGCCGCTACCAGATGGCGGTGAAGAAACTGCAGGAGCACCACTACGAGGTTGCTTTGCGCCTGGTCGAGCAGGTTCCGCGCTCCGCCTGGACGACCGAGATCGAGGCGTTCCATCGCAAGCTCTCCGAGTTGGTGCGCCTGTTCGATGCCTTGCGAACCTCGCCCGTGGTGGATCAGACCCTCATCGGCGTCGCCGAGCGGCTGGAGAAGCTCGCCCCGAAGGACGTGCGCGTGGCCAAGCTTTGCGAAGAACTGGCCAGCCGCACCAGGCGGGCGGCCGAGTCCGCCAGCGTGCGGCCCGTGCCGTGGACCAAGCCCCCTCCGCGAACGCATCTCGGCCTCCCCGTGGAGTGGCTGACCGACTTCCGGCAGATCGCCATCAACGAGGCCTCGCGCCCGAACGTCCGTGAGCATCCAGGGCAGCTCTACGCGGCGTGCGGTTTGGCCCTTCAGGGGCTTGGGCTAGGCCCCGTGCATACCAACCTCGTGCTGCGCGAGGGCCAGGGCCTGGTTGGGCGGATGAGCCAGCTTGTCTCCGGGCCGATTCTGTGGAAGCGGCCCGCCCAGTCGGCTTGGGGGCTGGACCTGAGCTCCAGCGGGCTGAAGGCCGTCAAGCTCGTGGCCGAGGGAGCGGACCGTTCGGTGACGATGGTGGCCTGCGACGCGATCGAGCACCGCAAGCTGCTCGGCCAAGCCGTCAACGACGAGGAGCGGAAGACGCTCATCGCCGAGACATTGAAGACCTTCTGCTCGCGCAACGAGGTCAAGGCCGAGCGCCTGTGCGCGGGGTTGCCCGGCCGCACGGTGTTGATCCGCGAGTTGAAGATGCCGCGGATCGACAACAAGAAGCTGCCGCGGGTGATCGAATACGAGGCCCGGCGCCAGCTCCCCATGTCGCTGGACGATCTCGTCTGGGGATACGAGCTGCTCGACGACGAGGCGGAGAACACCGCGTCGTCCGGCGACATCCACGTCGCGGTCGTCGCCGCCAAACGGTTCCTTCTGAAGGACCACTTGGCGCGGTTCAGCAATGCGGGCCTGAACGTGGACATGGTCCAGAGCGACTGCCTGGCCTTGCACAACTTCATCCGTTATGACCGCTATGAGTCGGGGAGCAACGGCCAGGCGGCGGCCAAGAGCCCGCCCGTGGCCGTGGTCGACCTGGGAAGCGACGTCACGAATTTCGTGGTCAGCTCGCCGCAGTACGCCTGGTTCCGCGGCACGGGTTTCGGGTCGCAAAACATCACCAAGTCCCTCCTTCAGCATTTCCGGCTCACCGTAGCCCAGGCCGAGGAGATGAAGCGGGACCTGACCACGGCCGAGTCGTACAGCGAATGCTGCAAGGTGATCGAGCCCTTGTTCGAGGAGTTCGTGGACGAGATCCGCGACGCCTTTGAGGTCCACGCACAGGCGCGGGGCCATCGACGGATCGCGGCCGTGTACGGCGTGGGCGGCGGGTTTCGCATGCACGGCTTGCTGCGCTATCTCTGGCTGGGGCGGTAGCGGTCGCGTTGCTTGTTTGAAAGGGTGGCACCTTGTCGACGCACAGTCTGGCGTCGAGTGATTGGTCGAATGGAGAAGGGAGATGGACTCGTGATCGCTACGCCTCACCGCGACGGCAGCCGGAAGAGCGGAGTAGAGGACTCCGCGATTGAGCATATGGTCCTCCGCTGCAACAAGCGAACCTGGCAGTGGTTCGCTGCCGTGATGATGGCCGTGCTGGCCACGGGCGGGGGGTGTGGTGGGTGCGGGGGGTGCGGGTGTAGTTCAAGTCCGAGTTCGCGAATCAGGTATCGCGTCTCAGGCAAAGAGCTCGACCAACTCATCGCCGAGCAGCAGAAGGAGCGGGACGAAGAAGCGGAGGCGGCGCGGGAAGAACACAAGAAGAAGAAGGCGGAGGAGGCTCGAAAGAAGAAGGAACGGGAAGAGAAAAGAAAGGCGGCGATGGCGGAACGACAGGCGAAGGCGGCGGCCGCAAAGCAGACAGCCACCAAGCCCAAGGTCGAAGTCCCGCCCCGGCCCGAGGACGTGGCTGAGTGGAAGGACCAGGACTACTTCAACGCCCGGACGCTGGGAGATCCGAAACTCGCTGAAGCCGCCGAGTACCTGGGACGGACTGGCGTTGGTAAACAGGAAGTGGCGGAGCTACTTGTGCGACTCCTCAGAGCAGACAAGAAGGCGAAACCGCTAAGCGCCGAGACCGTCCGCGCCATCGTAGGTGCCCTGAGCGCCAACGGGACGACTCCTGCCCGACGGGCACTTGAGGAGATCCTGTCTGGAAGCCTCGTCACAGACAGCGCGGAAGTCGGCACGCAGGCGGCCCTTGAGGCGCTGGGCGAGCTTCCGCGCACGGAGAGCGAGGATATTCTGTTCAAGGCGTTGGTGGACTGGGCGGCGGGAATGTCCACGGAGAAGAACCGGGAGAGGGCGACCAACGTGGGAGTGTCCGTGCTGGAATCCATGCCCATCGATCAGGCCGAGCGGTTCCGCGTGCGTCTTGCCCGGCACATCGTCAGTTTTCCCACACCAGGCCAGACTCACGCCCAGTTGTGGAAGCTCATCGAGGAACCCCGACTGGACAACCTGCCGGCTCAGGTGTTCCTTTACCAGGAATACCGCACGCCGGCGTCAACCCGCGGCAAGATCGAAGGGTACTTGCTTCTCTACACCCGGGACATCGTCCGCCGGTTGATGGGATTGCCCGATCCGCCGGCCCTCAGTGCGGCTATGCGAGAGCGTCGGCAAACCGCGCGCAAGGGTGGTGGTGGAGAGAAGAAGCGGGCGCCGAAACCCGAGGACGTGCTCGCCGATCCCGAATTCCTGTCTCGGGTGACACCGCAGGTTCTTGGCCCCGAGTTCCTGGCGTTTCTCTCGCACCGAATGAATCGTGTCAATTCGTTGGGCGATGCACAAGGAGTGCTCGCACTTGCGGCCCTCGCTCCGGTGGACACGATGCGATCGGAGATCATAGACGTATTGCGTCGGAATTGGCAGGACGGGCCGGGAGTGCTGGATAGAGCCGGGCTAGCGGGTAGCGCCATGTGGGAGCCGGGGTTTCTTCTCGCCATGAAGGCCTTCGTTCGGGATCAGGTGCCCCCGGGCTCTCTCGACGAATCGGTGACGAAGACGGCGGCCCCCGAACTCCTCGCCGCGAGAGAGAAGCGGGCTGAACTGGAGAGGCAGTGGGTGAAGTTCTCGGCCGACCTTCTCCTGACCTTTAAGGCAAGATTGGACACGGCTTGGCGATCGAAGGGGCAGCACTGGTCCGCTCCCGCGGCCAGCCCCTCGGAAGCAACGCTTGAGCACCGGTTTCCCATCGACCTGCACGAGGGCGCCCGCGTCCTGGGCTTCCATCGGCTCGCTTGGCCCTCCGAGGGTCAAGAGACGGTGCTGGGTTTGAAACTCGATCCGATCACGGTCAACTACGTTCGCATCGAGGAGACTAGTCGCTTCAAGCCGCTGCTGCATTACTACCGACGTCAGTTCGGTCCGCGTCGCGAAATCCTGACCGAAAAGGGAGTGTGGCTGGAGTCCGTCCGCGACATCAAGGAGACAGGCCGCACCCGCTCATTCGACCTGATCATCACCAAGGCTCAGCCGGGAACGACCTTCGAGACTCTTGATCAGGCCGAGAAGCTGACGGTGGAATTGCTCTCGATCGAAGCCGCCGACCCCGACAGGCCGCGGCATGCGGCGGCTGAGTCGGTGACGGACGCGCGGCCGGAGCCGCCCCTCAAACAGCCGGTATCTGCCACTCCCTAGGGCGGAGTGCATTCGGGCGAGTCGAGTTCCTGGCGGCTTGCCGTGGGGACGGTCGGTCGTTGGTTGCCCCGACGGGCGCTGGTATAATCCGTGCCATGAGCCCGAAGACAAAATCGGTCGCCAAGGCCGTTGATCCATGGGGTATCTCGCGGATGCAGCTTCCTCGCACGGGGAAGGCAGCGGACGTGATACGTCATGCATTGAGCTATGCGGTCTTGGCCCCCTCCAGCCACAACTCGCAGCCTTGGCTCTTTCGAGTGGGTGAGCCCTGGGTCGAGTTGCACGCCGACAAGAACCGCTGGCTTCGCGTGTGCGATCCTGCCCAGCGTGAAATGACTATCAGTTGTGGGGCGGCTCTTGCGCACCTCGAGCTGGCCCTGCGGTGCTTTCGGCTTCGTCCGCACACGCACGTCTTTCCCGGCGGGAACGAGAACATCATGGCGCGCGTGGAGGTCGAGCGCGGTTCGGGCCCCTCGCCAGAAGACGACCGGCTCCTGCACGCCGTGCCCCATCGCCGCACGGGCCGCCGCCCGTTCGACGACCGCCCCGTCTCGGAATCGCTGCTCGTTTTGCTTCGTCAGGTAGCCGTCCAGAAGGGCCTCTGGCTGGAGTTCATCACCTCCGACGACGGTCGCACATCGGTCGCCGACTTGGCATCACAGGGCGACAAGATCCTGGCTTCGGACCCCGCCTACCGTAAGGAACTGTCGTCTTGGCTGCGGCCCAATTTGGGCAGGCATCGAGACGGAATTCCAGGTAGCACAACGGGGCTGTGGCTCGTGGCATCCTATCTCGCGCCTTTGCTCGTGCGGTACGTCAATTGGGGGAAGCACCAGGCCGCCCGAGACCGCCGGCTCGTGTTGGAGTCGCCAGTGTTAATGGTGCTGGGAAGCGAGTCCGACGACGCGGCGCACTGGCTGGCTGCAGGTCAGGCGCTCGCCCGGCTCCTTCTCATGGCCGCGACGCAAGACGTGGTTGCGGGCTACTTCAGCCAAGTCATCCAAGTTCCGGAGCTCCGTGTAGGCTTGCGTGACCTTCTGCGCCGATCGGACTACCCCCAGTTGCTCATGCGCCTTGGCTACAGCTCGCGTCGGCTGGCGCCCACCCCGCGACGGCCTGCCGGGGAAGTCCAACTACTCTCTGCGACCTACCGCGCGTCCCGACCAGGCACCGCTGCCCCCGTGAAATGACTTGGCAAGACCAGGTTGCCACGGTGGCCCGCGAGTTCCCGGCCTTGGGTGCTCACGCGCCGGCGAGGATTTGCTCGATGCGATGCAGGGGTTTCGGGCAGACCGGGGCGGGGTTTGGAGGGAGGTGTCGATAACGTCTGTACTTGTGCGCTCAAAGGAAAATGGCGGTTCTACAGTTGGTAGTGAGAGTGAGAGTCGTAGGACACGACCAGAACTGGAGAACCGCCATGACAAGGGTAGCAGAGGAAACGGAGGTTGCGGATATTCCGCGGGTGATTCGGATCGACGAGGAGCAGCGTCGGGGCCACGTGGACCAGGTGGTGCGGGAGTCGGTCGAGGAGACGCTTGACGCGATTCTGAAATGCCTCTGCGAGACCGCGCCCACCACGACCGTGGCGTGGAACAGCACGCGGCGGGTATCGGAAGACGGGGAAACGGATCCGCGCGCCGAGTTCGAGGCGTCAGCCGCGTCTGCCTGATCGCCAACACGCTGGGCAGGCCCGGCAGCAACCCGGCCGCGCTGTGTAACCCGGGGTTTCTGATTCAGTTTCGTCCAATCGCCGTCGCGCGTGTTTCGTCCCAACCCGGGCGCCGCCTCGCCCATCGGACCTCAGGTCCGTCCAGCGCGCCGCCGAATTCCGGGGCGTCCTTGGTGCGAAAAGCGATTCGAGAGAGCTTGCCTGCCCGAGCCGTACACCCGGCCACCTGCACGCGCTTTGCCACAGAAGCAACGAGGTCCTCGCCGACGCGCCCCTGGCGGTTGCCCGCGACGGGTACGGCCTTGGCTCGAAATGGGTGGCGGGCGTTCCCCTCCGCAGCCCCCTGCGATTTGCGCCCCAGCGAAAGACGCTTTCGCTGCTGCGAAACTCCGCGTTAGCGTTTTGCGAGCGCCTTGCCCAGGCCGTTGGCCACGCCTGGGGCGGCCGCTATCTTGTTGCCGTCGCTGTGTGCGGAACGCACACTGGCGTATGGAAAGCTCCACCTCCGGAGGGCACAAGAGTGCCCGCGCGACTCTATCTTGGGGTCTTGTTGGGTGCGACGTGGCTTGGTATCGGGATCGGATCGGCCCAGGGTGACTGGACCATCCAGCAGTTGACGGACAACGCGTACGACGACTTCAATCCGAGGCCCGAAGGATCCAGCGCCGTATGGTACGGCTTCGACGGCAACGACTTCGAGATCCTTCTCTTCGACGGCGTTACGACCACGCAGTTGACCGACAACAGCTTCGACGACATCCGGCCGCGCGTGGACGGCACGAACCTCGTGTGGCAGATCTTTGACGGGAGCGATTGGGAGATCGTCCGCTATCAAGGGGGCAGCATCACGGCGCTGACAGACAACACGGATATGGACGACATGAACGCGCGGGCGGACGGCGCGAACATCGTCTGGGAGCAGTACGACCGCAACGCCGGGGACACCGAGATCGTCCTGTTCAACGGCACGGCCACCGTCCCTCTGACCGACAACGATTACGAAGACCTCAACCCGCGCATGGACGGCTCCAACGTCGTCTGGTACGGCTTCGACGGCAACGACTACGAGGTCTTCCTTTACGACGGGGACAGCATCACCCAACTGACCGACAATGACTTCAACGACGAAAGACCGCACCTGAGCGGCTCGACCGTCGCGTGGTACGGCTGGGACGGCACGGACTACGAGGTCTTCGTCTTCGACGGGACGAGCACCGTTCAGTTGACAGACAACAGTTACGACGATGCGAACGTTCGCACGGACGGTCCGACCGTCGTGTGGGAGGGCTTCGACGGCAACGACTGGGAGGTCTTCATGGCCACCGGCTCAGGCGACGGCAGCGTGCCCGCCCCCTCGGCTCTGGTCGGCCTGGCGGGCCTGGCGATCGTCGGTACGGTGGTGTCGCTGCGGCGCCGCTTCAAGCGGACGGCGTGATCGCCCGTCGCGGCAGCGGCGATGGGCGATGGCCGCAACTGGCGGCAGGCCTCCGGGTCGATCACGAGGCCTGCCGCCGGTCAGGGCGGCGGCGCGGCTACCTCGCGCGGCACGAGCAGGGCGTCGGGCGACGCGGCCAGCAGGTTCGGGCAGTTCAGCAGCCAGAGCTGGCCGGTCGGCAGCCGGGAGAACGACCAGGCCGCCCCGTCCGCGCCGTCGGGCACGTCGATGCGGACGATCGTGCCGCGCGCGCCGACCTCGGCGAGCAGCTTGCCGTCCGGGCCGAGCACCTCGTGCGGCCGGCCGCTCCAGAAATAGTCCACCCGTCGCGTGCCGCGAGGCACGAAGAAATACACGCGCTGCATCTGGCCCAGGCTCCGGGCATAGTCGTCGCGCCCGAGGGCCAGGCAGACGGGCCTGCCCGCCTCGGCGGTGATCGACCATCCGGCCGACTGGTCGTCGAAGTCCAGCCAGTACAGGCCGGCTTCGGGCACGGTCACGCGCAGCCGGTGGGCGTCGCCGTCCTGGGGCAGGCGTCCGGCATCTAGGTCCTTGCCGCTGCGGTCGCGCACGCGCCACGCGGCGGGCGCGCGGTCGCGGTACCAGGCGATCTCGCCGGTGGTGACCGTCACCTCGATCGGCTCTCCCTTGCGGCTCAGGCAGGCATAGCGGCCCGGGCGCTGGAACTTCTGCTTCAGGGCCGCCGGCTTCTCGCACGGCAGCCCGGCCAGGACGAGATCGTCGGAGAAGGTCCGCTCCAGGAAGTCCACGGGCTGCAGCCGCCGCATGTCGTCGCGGAATTGCTGCTCGGTCTCCTCGGGGCCCGGAGGCGGCGCTTCCTGCCACGGCGGGTCGCTGAGCCACTCGGGCCGATCGAGCTCCTCGGCGGCCTTGCGGAGCCACGAAGAGCGCATCGCCGCCCAGTGGTTCATGTAGCTGTAGCGGGTGCGGAAGGCGTGCGTGAAGGCCTCTTGGGCCGCGGCCCGGCGCGCGTCGGCGCCTTCGGCCCGGTCGTACTCCCAACGCAGGCGCACGTAGTGCAGATACTGCTTGAGGTGCCGCAGCCGGGCGAGGACGTCATCGCGCGCGGCGGCCTCGTGCGAGGCCTGCTCCAGGTCCCGCAGGGCCATCCCCAGCAGGTGCTCGCTGACCAGCGGGCCGCGGCCCGGGTCCAGGCGCTCGTAGTAGCGCTGCATCGTCCCGGCCGCCGGACCGAAGGCCTTCTGGTAGAAATCGGCCAGCACGGCGTCGGCATCGGCGCGGGGGTCCCACATCAGCCGGTTGGCCAGCACGTACCCGCGTCCGTGGAGCCCCCAGTTGTTCCCGCTCTCGCCGTCGAGGCTGGTGGCGCCCAGCGCGGCGTAGCGGCGGATCCGCCCGGCGAGGTACTCGACGTCGGCCCCGCGCCCGCCCGGCGGCATGTCGAAGTCCCACAGCCAGACCGAGAAGTACTCGTAGAAGCCCAGGTTGCGGCAGACCTTCGGCCACAGGTCCATCAGCTCCTCGTGCGTGTAACGCCCGCGGATGAAGCCGGCGGTGGACTGCACGTACACGTTGGGCTCCAGGGCGAACGACGGCGGTTCGCAGTGGTCGTTGTAGGCGAGCATGCCGACCATCTTGCCGGGATGCCTGGCCGCCACGGCCCGGGCCGCCTCGTTGGCCAGGCCGAAGGCCCGGTCGGAAATGCTGCCCAGCTCGCGGCACGCCCGGCACTGGCAGTGGTCGCTGCCGTCGGAGGTCTCCAGCGAGACCATGTCCCGGTCCGGGTCCCTGGCCAGGGCGTCGAGGGCGTACTCGACGGCCAGTGCGCGCACGGCTGGGTTGGAGACGCACAACTGCGGGCCGCGCCGCTTGCCGTCCACCAGGGCGAGATACTCCGGGTGCTCGTCGAACGCCTCTCGGTGGGTGGCGATGATCGTCTGCCAGGCATGGCCGCAGTGGATCTTGCGCGACTGGGCCATGCGGTTGCGTCGGGCCCAGGCCTCGTAATCGCTTCGGGATCGGGCGTCGAAGAAGCCCCAACCCCACCAGATCCGCCGCGAGAGGATCGCGGGGCGGTCCGTCAGGTGGAGCGACACGGTCGGAGTCGGCCGCGAGGGAATCACCTCCCACGCGCCCGCCGGGAACAGCCATCGGCAGCCCAGCTCCTCGAGCATTCGGTACGCCGCGTGCGAGGCGCCCAGGTCCGTGGCGCCGACGAGCCGCACGCGGCCGGGCTCGGTACGGACGGCGAAGGCCTCCACCCCGTCGCGGTTCGGCCACACGTGGAGCGCCTTGCGCAGGGCCGGGTCGGGCAGCTCCTCGAGCGACCCGAGGATCACGCCCCTTTCGGGCGTTTTGCCTACGGAAACCCTGCGAATCGCGAAATCGGCGCCCGTCATGACCCCGAGGCACCGCGCCAGGTCCTCGGCCGCCGCAAGCGTGAGGGGCCCGGCCCTCTCGGTCACGACGATCGGCATCCGCGCCTGTCCGTCGTGTGCCAGCGTGACCGCCGCCGCGGTCTGGTTGGCCGGCGGTTCGCAGCGGGCCGCTCCCGCGGTCGCCGCCAGCGCAGGCAGCACCACGGCCGCGCGGAGGAGCGCTCTTGGATGCCACCTCCCGGGCCATCTCCACCATGAGGGGAGTGGGCCGCCGCCGGTGCCATCGTCGAGGCAGAACCTGCTCGTGCGGCGCGCCCGGCGCTTGAAGACGGTCATGGGAGAAGGCCCTCGGGCATGCGATCCATGGCCCGGCCGGGTCCCGGCTCGGGCGAATTCAACCGGCCATCTTCGCCGAAGCTCACTCGGAATGCAAAGACGCGACCGGCGTCGTCAACCGGGCCGATCACCGGCGGGAAGCGAAACCGCCGGGCCCGCGCCTGGGAGGGAAAAGGGGTCGCGACCCTCTCGCCGGCACGGCCCAAAGGGTGCTTCGCACAAAAGGGCCCCGACCGCCTTTCCCGGGATCACGCAACGCAGTTCAGACGCCGCGTCTTGGACCGAAGGTCGGGCGATCGCCGGCCACGCCCTCGCCGGCGCAGAGGCGCCAGGCCCAGGGCGCCCAGTCCGAGCAGGACCAGCGAGCTGGGCTCCGGCACGATCTGCAGCGTGAAGGCGTTGAGGATCGGGTCGCCGTTGCCCAGGCTGCTGCCGTTGAGAAGCCGGAACGTGAACAGATCGTCTTCGGCGAAGAACGCGTGGGAGAACACGGCCCCCGCGGTCGGCACCCCGCCGGTCTGCTGCGTGATGAGCTTGATCTGGTACTCGTCGATCAGCAGCTCGCCCTCGACCTCGATGTCGAACGACCGCGTCGTGTTCGCGTTTTCCGAGAAGAGCAGTTGCAGCAGGTACTTCTGCCCCGGTTCGACCTGGAGGCTGACCTCGACGCCCGGCATGGTGGTATCCGTCTTGCTGTCGTAGGCGATCGAGTGCATCAGGGCCTCCAGGACGTTGGCCTCCGACGAGTCGCCGTACTCCGGCCTGGGGTTCCACGTGGCGAGGCGCCGCTCCGCGAGGACCGTCGCGCCGGGCGTCTGCTCGCCGGTGAATACCGCGTCGCCGATCCGTCCGATCGTGTCGCCGCTATTCACCCCCGCGTCGATCGCGTACACGAAATCGCCGAAGAAGTCGAGATCCTCCGGGCCGTGGAACACCGGGTTGTGGAGCAGCTCCAGGGTGACGCCGCCGAGGATCGGGTCCTGGTTCGTGCCCGTGCTGCCGCGGAGCACCGAGAGATTGAGCTGCGGGTCGGAGGCGTACGCCTCCTGCGTGACCACGATGCCCCGCGTGGGCGCGCCGCCGACCGTGGGGCCCTGGGCGTAGCGGGCGTCGAACTCGTCGAACGACAGCCCCGTCTCCTCCACGGCCACGTCGAACAGCCGCTGCCCGGGGAGGACGTTCGGGTCGTTCTCCGAGAAGAGCATCTGAACCTTGTAGGTGGCGCTGGGAATCACGCTCAGGCCGACGTCCACGCGGTCGAGCGTCGCGTTGGCGCCCGAATCGTATCGCACCGAGTGCATCGCCGTGGCCAGCACGTCGTCCTCCGCGGTCGGGCCGTAGTCGGGTCGGGTGCCCCAGGCGCCAAGCGCCGAATCGGCCGACACGCTCACGCCGGCCACGCCCTCGCCGGTGAAGGTGGCGTCGCGGATCGTGCCGAGCGTCGCGGCGGACCCGTCGCCCAGCGCGACGGCATAGACCATCTGCCCGTCGAGGTCCAAGTCGCCGGGCCCCGCGAACCGCCGCAGCCCGGCGTCGTACCAGTCTGGGCTTATTCCCACCAGGAAGTGCCGCTCCAGCGCGTCGGCGGCGAGGGGGCTCTGATACACGGCCACCTCGTCGAGCCAGCCGTCGCCCTGGCGGTCGGCCGATCCGGGCGAATAGGTGTCGCGCCCGATGGATACGCTGATGTCGGCCGACGGATCGCGCACCAGTCCCGGAAAGGTGCTGCTGCCCATCTCGATGCCGTCGATGAGCACGCGCCCGGTCTTCGTGGCGTCGTCGTAGGTCACCACGTAATGGTGCCAGAGCTGGATGTTCTCGACGCCGACCTGGGCGACCTGCGAGGAGCCCCCGCTGGAGCTGACCACGAACCCGCGAAAGGCCGTGGAGTTCTCGTTGGGATGCATGAAGAATCCGTTCGCGCTGCGTCGGTTGGGCATCCATCCGTTGGCGTTGTAGCTGGCCGTGGCCGATTTGACCCAGGCCTCGGCGGTGAAGCTCGCGGTGATGGGCACGGGCACGTCGGCGAAGCCGCCCGTCCCGCCCCCCGGGGTGACGCGCATCGCCTGCCCCACCCGTCCCAGCGGATCCAGCGCGGCCGTTCCGCCGTACGCGCCGTCCTGGGCGCCGCCGGCCGGGGCGGAGTCTGCCACGGGGTCCAGCGCGGTCGTCTCCTCGAATCGCCAATACCCTACGGGGCCGTCCGCCAGCACCGTCGCTTCGTAGGTGATCCCCGCCGCGGCCGACGGCGCGGAAGCGGCGATCCCCGCAACCGCGGCTGCGGGCAGCAACCAGCGCGAGATGCGCGCCCAAGCGGCTGACGAGCAACCCATGACACCCTCCCTTGCGCGGAGATTGCGACGGAACTGGAGGCAGGACGGCGCCTGCCCGTCCGTGGATGGGGCTTGAGCAACCTTGCAGGCCGACGGCCTCCCGGAGACGCGGCATGGGCCGGCCGGGGCCAGCAAACGAACCCGTCCACTCAGCCTACAGTCTACTCACGGGCTCGCGGCCCGCAAGCGATCGGCCCGAAACACCCCCCAAGCGAAGCCCTTACGCGCGTCGGCGGCGCCATGCGAATAGCGCAACAGCGCCCATGCCCAACGCGAAAAGCAGGCCGGCCGAGGGCTCCGGCACGACCATCAGCCGGGCCCCGGAGAAGACGCCATGCGCCGAATTGATGCCCGTGCCCGCCCCCGTGATGGCCAGCGTCAGGAATTTCGCGTCCGTCGGCACGTACACGTCGAAGCTGGCGAACTCGCCCGTGTTGCCGGCCAGCGCGGCGGGAATCGCGCCGTCGAAGGCCCACGCCGCGCCGTTGAACACCAGCGGGATCTCCTCGCCGTTGACGTAGCCGGCCAGCACGCCGTCGTCGTTGCTCAGAAGCACGACCGCGTGGATCGTGGTGCCGTTGGGGAAGACATCGTCGTTCACGCCGGCCCTTTCCGAGACGAACTGGAAGCGGCTGCCGGGCACGATGCTCTCGTCGGCCATCAGCTCCTCCAGGTTGAACGTGACCATCTGGTTGGCGTGCATCCCGATGCCCTCCTCGATCTCGGGGGCGTTGCCCGGGATGCTCACGCCGAGAGTCTGGATGCCGCCGTCGCCGCCGGTCTCGCCCCAGGCGTCGTTGACCACGTTGCGCGAGACCGAGTCCTGCCATCCCACGGCCGCCAGGTCGAAACTCACGCTGCCGGCGATCGTCTGCACCGTGCCGGGCGTGCCGCCCGCGCGCACCACGCGCTCCACGCCGAGGTCCGTGTCCTGGGCGGTCGCCTTGAAGGTGTCGGTCGAGATGGCCGCGCGGAGGATGGTGCCGGGGACGTCGTCGAACAGGTTGCCCAGCGGGATGACGTTGCCGAACTCGGGAAAGGCGGCCAGGTAGTGCGCCTTGACGCGGTCGGCCGAGAGCGCCGCGTTGTAGAAGGCCACCTCGTCGATCCGTCCGTTGAAGAAGTTCTGAGCGTTGTCCGCGTTGCCGTCGTGGTTCGATCCGATGAGGATGTCCTGGCTGGCGTTCCAGTTGCCGGTATTGCTGCCGGTGTTGACCAGCTCGCCGTTGAGGTAGAACGAGACGGAGTCCGTGCCGCTCCGCGTGGCCACCAGGTGATACCACTGGTTCCGGGGCGCGGCGTTGGGCGAGGCCACGAACCCGTTGTGGTACAGGCTCACGGTGTCGGCGCCCTGCGAGGCCGAGTGGATCCCCAGGTCGGGCCCGCCCGCCTTGTTCGTCAGCAGGTCGCCGCGTCCTCCGCTGGTCGTCTGATACCAGAGCTCGATGGAGTAGTTGCCCGTGCCCAGGTCGAAGTCGGCGTGCCGCGGGATCCGCACGCGCGTGGCGTTTCCCCCGGAGAACTGGGCCGCGGTGCCGAGCAGGTCCGACGCGCTGGTCGCGCCCAGCCCGAACGTCCCCACGTACGCGGCCTCGTGGTTGGCCCCGGTGGTGGAGGAGTCGGCCGCGATCGTGCCCGAAGTCTCCTCGAACCGGTAGTACGCGAACGGGTCGTCGGAGAGCACGACGTGGGGATAGACGGCCGCCTCGGCCGCGCAGCAGAGCGCGCCCAGACAGACCAGCACGGAGAGTACGAAACTTCGATGCACGATGCGCGACATGATATCCCCCTCAGCCAAGCTGGGTTCGGCAGATGTCTTCTCACGGCGCAGAGTTAGACCCCCCGGCCCGCGCCGGGCGGTCCGCGCCGCTTGATCTCTAGTCTAAACCGGACCGCGGAGATTGCGAGCGATTTCTTGCCCCCCCGCAAGCGGCGGGGCCGACGGGGTGCGCGCCAGGCAGACCCACGCGTCGGCCCCCCGCACGGCCCGCTACGCCTCGGCGATCAGCTCGAGCTTCAGCCGCTCGCACAGCTCCTGGACCGGCCCGGCCAGGTCGCCGTAGAACGTCACCCGGTGCCAGCCCATGCGCCACTGCTCGGTGAGCTTCTCGATGTCGCCCTTGACGGTCGCCTCGAGCTTGGTGCGGCAGGCCATGTCGCTGGGGTTGTTGCCCACCGTCTTGGCCTGGTGCATGAGCACCTGCTTGGAAGTCGGGTTGATCTCCAGCGAGGTGGTCATGTAGCCGGCGGGCAGGAGCGACTGAAGGGCCGCCCCCTTGCGGTCCTCCGAGTGGTCGCGGATGCGGAACGGATTGGAGGCGCCCTCCGGGCCGAACGGCTTGGTCATGGCCACGCAGTGGGCGTAGATGATCTGGTTCTTCGAGGTGTCCATGACCGGGTCGGAGATGTAGCCCGGCCGCCCCACCAGGGCGCCCATGATCGACATCGTGAGGGCCGACATCTGGTCGGCCTCGCACCCGCCGATCATCCCGTCGTTGTTGAGCTGGCTGAAGCCCAGGCAGGGATAGGCCTTCAGGTGGCCGCCGTAGAAGCCGCCCAGGCAGTTGATGCTGATGCCCCGGGCGCCCTTCTGGTCGATGAGGTCCTTCATGGCCGCGTACATGCGCCCCGACTTCTCGATCTCGGCGCGGTCGGGCTCGACGACCTCCTGGGCGGCCTTCATCCAGCGATCGGCGAAGGGCGCGCCCGCCTCTGCGTCCACCTTGTCATAGGCGGCGGCCATCTCCTCGAAGGAGGTCGGGACGAACTTCACGCCCGTCACCGCCTCGGCGGCCTTGCGGAAGGGATCGCCGCCCCATCCGCCGCCGACCACGAGGATCCTGGTCTTGGCGAGCTCCTTGAGCGCCTCGTCGAAGTTGGGCGCCGCGACGGGATCCTCCTTGCACGTCCAGTCGGTCTCCGCCGGCGTCCGCTTGCGCCGCGTCGCCCGGAACGCCGCGGCGACCTCCGCGGCGGTCTTCCCCTGCGCGAGCAGGGCGAAGTTCCGCGCCGAGGCCACGATGTCCTCGTCGTCCGACGAGCTGACCCAATCGACCGGCTTGTCCGATCCCATCAGCCGCGGCAGGCGCGTGAGGAACAGGCCCGAGCCGCCGAACAGGTTATCGACTACCAGTGTGGGCTTGCCCGTGCCGCTGAGCTTGACGATGTCGTTGCGCCATCCCAGGCCTTGGACGCAGAGGAGGTAGCCGTCCACTTCGGCGTCGCCCTCCAGCACCGTGGCCGCGTCGGCCGGCTTATCCATCACCTTGGTGATCAGAAACGTGACGTCCGGGCAGCCGGCAGAGAGCGTCTCGATGAGCTTCTTGCGGCGGGCGTCGAAGTCGTAGCCGATGTTCGGCCAGATCGGCTTGTCGTTGGTGGTCTCGCAGAACACCAGCCGGATCTTGGGCTTTCCGCCGGCCGGCTGGTCCGCGCCGAACAGGCGCGGGGCGAAAAGCGCGTTGGTCGCCGCGCACCCCGCGCAGGCGGCGCAGCCGGAGAGGAAGCGTCGTCGGGAGCAACCGTGCATGGAATGGTGGTGGCTCATGGGGCACCTTGAGGGAGTTGGAGGTGGTTGGAGGGAAAGCGTCGGGGGCCTATTCTCGCCGCTACTCCCGCCGCATGGAAGAACCCGCTGGAGAAAAGACTCTCGACCTTGCGCGCTTCGCTGCAGAGCGTCGCAGCAACCCCAAAATGGCCGGCATGCCAAGGAGGGCCAGGAGCCAGGCCGAAGGCTCCGGCACGCCGAACAGCGCGACCCGGCCCGTCGGCGAGACCCGGACCTGCAAGCCGCCCGGCTCGAGCCCCACCAGCTCGACGTGATCGAACTGGCCGTAGAGGTCTCCTTCCACCGCGAGGAAAGCGAACACGTCCCCTGGCTCCGGCACGTACTGGGGCAGGAATTGCACCAGAAGCGTCCCGCCGAGCGTGGCATCCCCGCCGATATCGAGCACGTCGAAGAGGCTGCTCGACGCGACTTCGACCTCCAGGATGCCTGAAGCAGACTGCGTGTAATCGCCCTCGATGCGGAGCGTGCCCGGAGAGGTGCCCGGGATGATCTTCCCGCTCACCACCAGATCGCCGTTGATCGCGCCGGACCCGGTCAGCGTACCGTCGATGTCCACGCCGCCGCCGGCGCGGACGATCCCGTCGCCGTACGATCCGTCGAAGCTCCGCAAGTGCAGCGCGCTGCCGGGCCAGACGTGGAGCCGGCCCTGGACCTCGAGCGTGGCCAGGTCGTACACGTACACCGTCCCCTGGCCGCCGCCCTGGCTCCGCGTGCCGCCGACCAAGAGGTCGCCCTCGATCAGGGCCTCGGCCGAGTGCTTGACGATCAGCCGGCCATCGGCTCCCTCGTACATCCCCAGATAGGCGTCGCCCTTGCCGTGGAGCGAGCCGCCCGGCGCTTCGACCCCCAGGGCGCCGCGGGCGACCACGCCGATCTCCACGTCGCTGTCCACAACGAGGTCGGCGGAATCCATGACGCGAACCAGGTTGAACGACGGGCCCGCGTGGTTCCCTACGATCAAGTGCCCGGCCCACACCTCGGAATCCTGCGAGACCCACAGCGCCCCGCCGCCCTGCGACTGCCCGACCACCAGGCTGTTCGCGTCGAGCGTCGAACCGTCTTGGACCCACACGAGACCGGTCCCGTCTTCGGTCTCGCCGATCACGCACTCTTCGGCGCCCGCGAAGGTGGGCATCGTCCCGAAGCCCGCATGCCCCCCCCGGAGAAGCAGCTCCCCGCGTCCCGCGCGCCCGACGACGAGCCGGTCCGTGTAGAGTTGAGATCCCCCCTCGATCACAGCATTGCCGAACGAGCCGGCCTGATCCCCGATCACGCAACTGGGGGCCTCTACGTGAGAGGACTGCGTGGCCGCGAGGAAGCCGCCGGACACGGTATCCCCGTCCCCTTCCGCGCCTTCGGCCACCACCAGACGACTGGCCACCTCGAGCCGCGCCGCCTCCTCGAGCAGGATGCTGCCCTCGGCGTCGGGTAGCGCGCCGAGTGTGGCTCTGCCGGCGCGGACCACGGCCCCGCCTCGCGCGGTGAGTTCCCCGGCACCGCCCGAGCCGACCAGCAACTCGCCGTCCGAGGGAACGTGAAACAGCCCTCCGTCCATCTCGATGGCGGCGGCCGAGCCGCTGAAGACCGCGACGGTGGCTTCGTGCGCGGTGACCTGTCCGCCCTCGCAGCGAAGCAAGCCGGCGCCGTAGCCGCCCACTTCGAGCCGCTGCTCGACGATGAGCTCGGCCCCGATGAGCACCTCGACGACCCCGTCGGCCGTCTCGTTCAGCGCGACCGAGAGTTCCCGGCAGACCACGGAAGAGCCTTCGTCGCGCACGGTCAACTGCGATCGGAACAGCGGGGTGCCGTCGTCGAAGTGGAACCAGGGATCGGGCGACGAACCGGCGTCGATGCTCACCTCGATGGCTTCAGTCGCGTGCAACTGCGAGCCGCCGGAGACGACGACGGCCCCCTGGCTCCCCTCCTCCACGCCGAGCCGCAGGTTGGCGGCGTCGACGCGGGAGAAATCGAAGAGCTGGTCGTCGCGGTCGTACGTATCGCCAACGATCAGGCCACCGAGGCCAGAACCGCCCACGGTCAGGTCGCCCTGGAAGAACGAAGTCGAGCTCATGTCGAGTCTCAGCTCTCCGAGGCTCCCGACCTCCCTGGCGAGCGTGCACGAATGTGCGGAGACGTGGCCCTGCCCCAGCAAGGAGACCTCCGCTTCGCCGGAGCGGCCGACGACCATCTCGCCCTCAACTCGGAGTTCCGTGCTGTCAAGAAGCTGCACCTTGCCCTTCGATCCCGGCAGGTATCCCACGTCGCAGCGCCCGGCGGAGACGAATGAGTTGGTACTCGCCAGCACCCAGGTATCGTCGTTGGCGTAGGCGATCGTCAGATGGTCCTCGACCTCCAGTTGGCCGGTTGTGAGACCGGCGAACGCCGAGTTGTCGCCAAACTCAACGGCAGGGCCGTCGCCGATCGTGCACTCTTGGGTGGTGACCCGGCCGCCGTCGGTGATCCAAAGGTCTCCGCCCGCCGCCTCGGGCGACGCGATGCGGATGAACGTGTCGTTGTGCAGCTCGGCGCCGGATTCGACGCGGAGCATGCCACGCGCGGAATCGTACTCGGAGACCAGCGGCCCCTTCGCCACGTAGATCTTGTCGGTCACCACGTAAGAACCTTCACGGATTGTGAGCCAACCGTCGCCCTGTCCGCCTACGTGGAGGTTGCCTAGGTCGGCCGTCGACGCGCCCTCGATCGTCATCTGGCCGCGGGAGTCGGGCCAGCCGCCGATGTAGGTGTTGGCGTTGATCATCGCCGACTGCCCGCGGAGCACAAACTCGGCCGGGCTGTTATACCCCAACTCCATATTCTTGCCCTCGTAGGCACCGCGCCCGTCCACGGTCACGAAGGCGTTGGAGACCGCCCCGGTGGAGTCGAAATTCGGGTCCATTCCCAGGAAGGCGTCTCCCGCGTGGAAATAGGCACCCGTGACGCGGACCTCGCCGCGCGCGCCGAGGCCGAGTAGGAGGCTCGTGGTCGAGGCGATCGGCCCCGATTCTATGCCCGTCAGACCCGGCCCCTCGATCGAGAGCGTCCCGGGGGCGTCGCCCCCTGCCTGGATCTGCTGGCAGGTGAGGAAACCCTCGGCCGGACCGGGGAAGTCGAGGGGGCTGTAGAGGAACTCCACGGCGGCCGACGCCTCCTCGCCGATTCTCAGAACGTGGGACTCGGCATACCGGGGAGGTGGATCGGGATCCAAGAGCACCTCCGAGTCGATCTGGACCGTGCCGCGGAGGATGTTCGTGAAGGAGGTCGACGACGGAACGGCACCGTCCCACTTCTCGGCGTCGAACCAGGAGCCGCTCGCGTTGCTCCACTCGCTGACTGCGCGAGCCCTCTCGGCCTGGGCCAGGGCGACGAGCACGGTCGCCGCGGCAAGCAAGAAGGAGAATTGAACGGGACGACGACGCTTGGCGGCAACAGAGCGCATGGGTGAATTCCGCTTCCGGTGTCCACAGAAATGGGCGCAGGAACCAAGCCCGTGCGCGGAAACCTCAGTCCGCGGCTAGCGTATGCGGACGGCCCGCGGTTGTCAACCAGTTGTCCTCCTGGCAGCGGACCGTGCGGGATGCGGCTGGAGCAATCGGCGGCGCCACTCGCATCGGCACGCGCAGTCAGGATTCATCCAGGATGTACGCCGGCTTCTCGGCGCCGCAATCGACCGGGAGGGACGAGTGCTCGTGGAAGATCCGCCACCGCCCCTCGGTCCTGCGCAGGCAGACCGTCGTGCGCAGCCACGATCGGGCGGAGGGGTGGTCCGAATCCATGCCCCGCATGCGCGACAGGAAGGAGGCCACGGCCACGTCGGCCCGTACCTCCAGTCGCATGTCCCTGCGCTCGCAGCCGATGGGGTTCGGGAAGTACGGGAAGCAGGCCTCCCACACGGCGCGGAGGCCGTCGTACCCGGAGAGCTGCGTGCCCACGTCGAACACCGTCGCGTCCTGCGCGTAGCATTCGCCCAGGGCGTCGAGATCCTTCGCGCGCAGCGCGCTGTCGCACTGCTCCAGGACCTCCGCAATCTGCGCATGCGATCCCGCGTCGTCGGGGTTCAAGAACTTCTCCTTCGTGGTTGCTGAGCGAAGCTGAGTTGAAATACCCGCTCCTCGTCCTGGCCGGCCTCGGCATGCTGGCCGAGCCGGCGCCGCGCCGCCGCGCGCAGGTCGAGAGCGACAGGATCGTGCGGACGCAGCTCGATCGCCCGCGAGCAATCGGCGATCACTTCGCGGAACCGGGCCCTCTGGAACTGCGCGAGCGCGCGATTCAGGAATGCCGGCGCCAGGCCTGGATCGATCTCGATCGCCCGGGTCGAGTCGGCGACGGCCTGTTCCAGCGCTCCCCGCTCCAGATGCACGCGTCCCCGGTTGCCGTGGTTGCCCGCGTCGTTCGGGTCCAGCTCCACGGACTTGTTGCCGTCGGCGAGGGCGTCGTCGAACTGGCGGAGCTTGGCACGGGCCAGCCCCCGGACGCTGAACGCTCTGGCCAGCTCCGGGGCGCACCGGATGGCCTCGGTGAGATCGGCGATCGCCTCCTTCCAACGATGCATCTCGGTATAGACGAAGCCCCGGTTGTAAAGGGCTTCGGGCAGGTCGGGATCCAGCGCGATGGCCCTGCTGAACGACTCCACGGCGCGCGGGTAATCCTGCGCCGTCATCGCCCCGACCCCGCGGTGGAAGTGATACGTGACCAGGTTGCGCGGCGTCGCCAGGCGCGAGACCGCCAGAGCGCCCAGGATGAGGAGGATCGCGACGAAGAGGAGGGCCCAGTCCAGCATCGTTCGGTCGTGGTGTTGGACGGTCCCGCTGCGTGACGACGGACGCGGCCGCGACCTCGGCGGCCCGCGCTTGTCGCTCCATTCTACGCCGCGAGGCAGGCGGCGACGACCGTCCCCTTTCGCGAAGGCCGCCGCGGGATCCACCAATTGCGGGCACTGGGGAACGAGTCGTTCGACGGCGTGGCATGCGTTGACGAAGGCTGCGATCTGCGCACCGCCGAAATTGCGATCGAAGATCACCGGGCTGGTGAAGAAACGGCCGGATGCCACGGGCAGCTTGTTTGCCCGGGTACCTTCTGGGGGCCATGGTCGTGTCGAGGTCCATGCCGGCCGGGAGGGCACCAAGGCCCGACGAAAGGCTTCCGACACCCAAGACCACACGGGCCGGCAAGCAGCCCGCGCCGCCTGCCCCGCCGCGGTGCCCTCCGTGCCTCTGGGGTCTTCTCCCCCAACCCCGGAAAACCAGTCGAAGCACCCCATCCACCGGGCTGTGCTCTCCGGTCAGTCGGCCTCGGGCGGGTCGCCGGGCGGGCGCGCGATGGCCGCGACCCAGTGGCCTTTCGCCGGGGCGTCGATGGTCGCCACGCCGCCGGCCTCGAGGCGCTCGCGCTTGCTCCACTCGCCGCGGCCCACGTCGATCCACCGCACCTCAAACTCACCCTTGATCCGCTTGAGGTCCAGTCCAACAGAGCCGCCGTCCGGGAAGTAGAGCACGTAGGCCTGGCCCGGCCGGGCGGCCAGGTAGGCCTCGTTGTCCGCGCGCTCCGTGAGCAGCGCGTTGGCCGGCTCCACGTCCCACAGCCTGACGATCGACTCCAGCTTGCGCGCGGCGCGGATCGAGGCGGCCGCTGCCTCTGAAAACCCCAGTCCCGAGTCGGGCCGGTGGAACCGCGCCGCGGCCGCCCCGCCGATCACGTGCCGCCACCACCGCTCCAGCCCGTCGCGGTCGTCGCCGAACCGGCCTCCGTCGGCCCCGTAGGTCTTCACCGTGTTCAGGGGCCGCGGCTTCTTGGCCACGTACGCCCGCACCCACTGGAAGTTGTCCCAGTGCCGCTGACCCTTCTGGTGGTTGTTCTGCGAGACGTCGGCGAACTGGTAGCGCTCCGGGTAGTCGAGCGTGCGCTTGTGCTCCTCGGACTTCAGGTCCCAGGCGTCCCACATCTCCGTCAGACAGACCCGCTTCCCCTGCTCGGCCGCGCGCCGGCGGATGAGCTCGGCCCAGTACGCGCCCCACGCCTCCTCGCCCGACGTCTCGTTGTCGATGCAGTAGAGCACGTGATCGTACCGGAGCGCGCAGGAGAGCATCTTCTCCACCTGCCGCTGCTGGAAGGGCAGCACGACCTGGTTGTTCCGCTGCCCGGGCGTGGTGAAGAAGAACGGCTGGCGGTTGCGCCCCGGGTGGTCGGGATAGCGCGCGGCCAGCCCCGACTCCTTGTGCGTGTAATTGACGTTGTTCGCCGGGTTGTAGGGGTGGGGCTCCCAGTGGTCGCGCGAGTAATCGAAGCGGTCCCAGACCTCGATCTGCACGATGATCCGGCGCTGGTGCGTCCAGCGGAGCATGTTCTCCAGTCGCCGCCAGTAGGCGTCGTTCCACTGGTTGAGGTCGTACTTGCCGCTGGCGAGCCGTTTGAAGGGATAAACCTCGTGTCCCTTGTCGCGGCGGTCGCTCATCGTGTTGCGGATGTAGTTGGCCCCGGCCCGGGCCATCGCGTCGAGATGCTCCCGGAGGTCGGGGATCTGGAACAAATTGTCGTCCTGGCTTCCGCCCAACAGCAGCACGGGCCTGCCCTGGTATTGCCAGTAGCGCGGGTTCCCGGACCAGGGCTGGATGCGGCCGGACGGGTCGGCCGGCCGGCCTGCGGCGGCATGCGCCGCGACGAGGAAGTGCCAGGCAGCGATGGCGAGGACGATCCGACGCGCGATCATGGCCGAGACCCCCAAGTGCCAGACGGGAAACCGTGTGCCCTGCTTCGCCGCGCCGCGGAGCGGCTGCGACTATTTGAGCCTCCAGGCCCGCAACTCGTCCAGGGGCCGATTCGCCATGTCGAGGCCAAGCCGATTCCCTCAGGCGGGGGGATAGTTGACGCGCCCGGTGGTCCTGCTACGCTGAGCGGCGCATTTTCCAGGAAGGGCAAGGCATCTTGAGGTTCGCATCCGGGAGGGTCCTTTCATGAGCGCGTTTCTTGCTACCTGTCTGGCGGTCGGCAGTACGGCGCTGGGTTTCTGTCCCGATCGGGACCTCCTCTACCAGCACGTGGTCGTCAATACGAGCGTGGCCTTTGGCACGCTGGACGTGGTAGGTTCGCCCGCCGACCTGGCGGCCTACGCCGCGGCGACCTGCATGAGCGCGGACCTGGCCGCCGCGGTGGAGACCGCGATGGACCCGCACTTGAGCGGCCTGACGGCGTCGCACGGCACGATGACGGACCTGGATTTCCTTACGACCAGCCTGGTCGATCTGGGCGATCCGGTCCAGGCCGTGATCGACGAGTTCCAAACCCACGTCGCCCAGCTCCAGCCGCCTCCGGGCACGTCCTATCAGCTCTTCCTCTCGACGGACTACCTGGGCGTGCAGTCGTTCGGGCTTGACGGCGGGCTGATGCCGAACTTCCCGGACAGCCGCCACGACACGTACTTCACGGGAACGGCGAAGGTCGAGTTCAACCAGGTCAACGCCACGGCCGTTGCGCAGTCGAACCCGTCCCAGCACCCCCCGACCCCCGAGCCCGCCACGTGGCTGGTGTGGTCCGGCGTGCTCCTCTGCCTGGGCGGCTACGCTTGGCGGCGGCGGGCCGTGCCGCGCGCGTAGTGCGAAGACCTTCGCGCATCGATGCGGGTGCCCGGACGACAGCTTCGCCCGGCACGCCGCGCAAGGGATCGGGCTGGCCAGGCACCCTCGTCCCCTCGGATTCAGAGTCCATTCGGGGCTCGGACGGAGCCGCCGTTGAACCGCCCCGCGCCGCGGATACAATCGAGGGCGCGTCGCCCCTCGCGCGGGGCAAGGCAAACCGGTATCGCGGCCTGCTTCCCTCCACGCCCACCTCCGAGGACCTAGCCGATGAAACGCCCCGAGAGCCCTGCGTCCGCCGATCGCGCTGTGCCCGCCGGCTCCTGCTGCGAGCCCGGCTCCTCCTGCTGTCCCGCGTCCATCCCCCGGCGCACGTTCATCAAGGTGGCCGGGCTGGCCGCCTCGGCCGGGGCCGGAAGCGGCGCGGCGGCCATGGCCGGACCGTTCGACAAGAAGGACACGGCCGGCCACACCGTGCCCGCCGACAAGAAGCTCACGAAGGAGTGGATCGCGTCGCTGTTTGCGAAGGGCGATCGCACTTGGTATGAAGGCAAGGACCTGGAAACGATCGGCATGCCGGTGGGCGGCCTCTGCGCGGGCCAGCTCTACCTGGCCGGCGACGGAACGCTCGCTTGCTGGCAGCTCTCCAACGAGCGGAACTTCACCGGGTACGGGGCCACGAACTACGAGGTGGGACGCAAGCCCGAGCCGGGGCTGAAGCAGGGCTTTGCGCTGCGAGTCGAATCCGAAGGAAAGGCCGCCGTACGTACGCTCGATGGCCGGGGCTTCCCCGGGGTGCGGTTCTGCGGCGAGTACCCGATCGGCCTGGTCGAGTACGACGACAAGGACTTCCCCGTGGCCGCGTCTCTGGAGGCGTTCTCGCCCTTCATTCCGCTCAGAGCGACGGAGTCCGCGCTGCCGGCCACGGTCCTCCAGTTCACGCTGAAGAACAAGACTGAAAGGCCGCTCGACGTCTCCCTGGCCGGCTGGCTGGAAAACGGCGTCTGCGCGCACAGCGGCCAGGAGATGCCGTGCAAGCGGATCAACGAGGTGCTCCGCCGCGACGGCCTGACCATGGTCCTCGGCCGGGCCCAATCGCTCCCCGCGCCGAAAACGCCCCGCAAGCCGATCGTGCTGTCCGACTTCGAGGGCGAGGACTACGGCCGGTGGAAGGTCGAGGGCGAGGCGTTCGGCACGGGGCCCGCCAAGGGGACGCTCCCGGGGCAGCAGGAGGTCAGCGGCTTCTCGGGCAAGGGGCTGGTCAATACGTTCCTCCGCGGCGACGAGCCCCACGGCAAGCTCACCTCGCCGGAGCTCACGATCGACCGGGCGTGGATCAGCTTCCTCATCGGCGGCGGCAAGCACCCGGGCAAGACGTGCATCAACCTCGTCGTGGGCGGCAAGACCGTGCGCACCGCCCAGGGCACGAACAACGAGAAGCTCCAGTGGCAGAACTGGGACGTCCGCGACCTGGCCGGCAAGCAAGCCCGCATCGAGATCCTCGACGCGGCGTCCGGCCCCTGGGGGCACATCAACGTCGACCAGATCGAGCTCCGCGACACGCCGCGATCCGCGCGCGGCGGCCCGCTGGAGAAGCAGGCCGACTACGGCACGATGGGCCTGGCCTTGCTCGACTCGGGCGAGGAGGTCTTCTCTTCCGCCTCGCTGACCGGGGGACCGACGGCCGAAACGGTGTTCTCTCAGCAGGACGGTCAGGCCGACTGCGAAGCGGCGAAGCCCTTCGGCGAGACGCTCCTCGGGGCCGTTGGCAAGAGAGTAACGCTTCCCGCTGGCGAAGAGGCCCAGGTAACCTTCCTCGTCGCGTGGCATTTCCCCAACCGCGAGGAGCGCGGCCAGGCCCGCGGCCAGTTCTACGCCGCGCGGTTCGCCGACGCGGCGGAGGTGGCCTCGCACGTGGCCGAGCACTTCGACCGTTTGGCCTCCCAGACGCGGCTGTGGCACAAGACCTGGTACGACTCGACGCTGCCCCACTGGCTTCTGGACCGGCTCTTCTCCACGGCCTCGACGCTGGCCACGGGCACGTGCCAGTGGTGGTCGAGCGGCCGGTTCTGGGCCTGGGAAGGAGTGGGCTGCTGCCACGGCACGTGCACCCACGTGTGGAACTACGAGCACTCCATGGCCCGGCTGTTCCCCGAGCTGGAGCGCTCCGTGCGCCGGATGCAGGACTACGACCCCGAGGCCGGGTTCGTGGAGGAAACCGGCATGGTCCGCTTCCGCGGCGAGGGCTGGAACATGTGGGCCGCCGACGGCCAGGCCGGCACCGTGCTGAAGGCCTACCGCGAGCACCTCGTCTCGGCCGACGACACGTTCCTCAAGGCCCTCTGGCCGCGGATCAAGAAGGCCCTGCAGTTCCTCATCCACGAGGACCGCAACGGCGACGGGCTGATCGAGGGCTCGCAGCACAACACCTACGACATCAACTTCTACGGCCCCAACACCATGGTCGGATCGCTCTACCTGGCCGCGCTGCGGGCCGGGGAGGAGATGGCCCGGGAGCGGGGCGACAAGGAGTTCGCCAAGACCTGCCACGAGATCTTCCAGAGCGGTCAGAGGCTCTCGCTCGAGCGCCTGTTCGACGGCGAGTATTTCTTCCAGGACGTGGACCTCAAGAAACACCCCAAGGCCCAATACGGGCATGGGTGCCTCTCGGATCAGCTCTTCGGCCAGGGCTGGGCCCACCAGGTGGGGTTGGGCTACGTGTATCCGAAGGAGAACGTGGACGCGACGCTCCAGTCGATCTGGAAGTACAACTGGGCCCCGGACACGGGACCGCACAACCGGGCCCACAAACCCGAGCGGTGGTTCGCTCGCCCCGGCGAGGCCGGCCTCTTCACCTGCACCTGGCCCAAGACGCCGTACATCCCCGAGGGCGTGCGGTACAAGAACGAGGTGTGGACGGGCATCGAGTACCAGGTGGCCGGCAACATGGCCTGGGAAGGCCACCTGACCGAGGCCCTGGCCATGTGCCGCGCTGTTCATGATCGCTATCACCCCAGCAAGCACAACCCCTGGAACGAGATCGAGTGCGGCGACCACTACGCGCGCGGCATGGCCAGCCACGGGGTGTTTCTCGGCCTGTGCGGGTTTGAGTACCACGGGCCGAAGGGGCATCTCGGCTTCGCCCCGCGGATCACGCCGGAGGACTTCCGCGCGGCATTCACCGCGGCCGAGGGATGGGGCACGATCGCCCAGAAACGCGAGAAGGGCAGGCAGGAGGAGCGGATCGAGGTGAGGTGGGGCCGCCTGAAGCTGAGTAGCCTGGCATTTGAGCTGCCCGACGGAGCCACGATGAAGGAGGCCTCCGTCGAGATCGGGGGCAAGGCCGTGGCGGCCGAGGCGAAGCAGGAGCAGAAGCGCGTCGCCGTGGAGTTGAAGCAACCTCTGCTGGTCGGCGAGAATGGGACGGTTGTCGTGACGATTGCCACCTGAGACCCCGGAATCTCCACCCCTTCGACTGGAGACACACCATGACACGCTTGATTGCAGCATGCGCGGCCTTGCTTCTTCTCGGTTCCTCCCACGCGGCCCTGGGCCAAGAGCAGCTCACCTACCCCGAGCTGGTGCGCCGGATGATCGACCTGGAGCACCTGGCCGCGCCGCCCCGTCCCGGCGAGACTTGCAAGCAGTGGTCGAGCTGGGACCGCCGCAGCCAGTACGACGCCGAGAAGGACGAGTACGTCAACTGGGGCGCCAACGGCGACGGCAACGGCATCATCCGCCGCGAAGGCGACCTGGAAGTGATGGCCGAGATGGACGGACCGGGCTGCATCTGGCGGGTCTGGTCCGCCCGGGCTCAGGACGGGCACGTGAAGATCTACCTCGACGGCCAGGAGACGCCTGCGGTGGATCTACCTTTCAAAGACTATTTCACTGGCCGGACCGCGCCGTTCAACTACCCTATGCTCTCCTACGACCTGGGCGAGTTGGGCTGCAAGGGGCAGAACCTCTATTACCCCATCCCGTATCAGAAGTCGTGCAAGATCGTGGCCGAAAAGGGCTGGGGGCGCTATTACCAGTTCGTCTACACCACGTTCCCCCGCAACACGCGCGTGCCCACCTTCTCCAGGCAAATCGCGGCCGAGAATGCGGCGACCTTGGAGCAGGTCGACACCTTCCTCCGCGACAAGCTGGGCACCGACCCGGCCGGACCGCGAGAGGACGAGGAGACGATCCGCAACACGGTCCGCATCGCGCCTGGCAAGGCGGAACGGCTGGAGATCGCCCGGGCTAGGGCGATCACGGCGATCCGCGCCAAGATGGATTTCAAGGACCGCGACGACCAGATGGCCGCGCTGCGGCAACTCGTGCTCAAGATCACCTTCGACGAGGCCCGGAAGCCGCAGGTGTGGTGCCCCGCCGGCGACTTCTTCGGCACCGCGCCCGGCTACAATCCTTACAAGACGCTCGTTACCGGCATGACCGACGAGGGGGCGTACGCCTACTGGTACATGCCGTTCAAGAACAGCGCGGTGCTCGAGCTTCTCAACGAAGGGGACGAGCCGCGCGAGGTCGAGTACGAGATCGTCCACGCGCCGCTCCCCAAGGGGCTCGACCTGTTCAATCACTTCCACTGTTGGTGGCATCGTGACGCGGCCGAGGTCCCCGAAGATCGCTGGCCGGACTGGCTTCTGCTCGACGTCGCCGGGACCGGCCGTTTCTGCGGAGTCATGCTCCACGTGTGGAACCCGCAAGGCGGCTGGTGGGGCGAGGGCGACGAGAAGTTCTTCGTCGACGGCGAGAAGTACCCTTCGACGTTCGGCACCGGCAGCGAGGACTACTTCGGCTACGCGTGGTGCCATCCGGGCCTGTTCCAGCGGCCCTTCCACGCCCAGACCATGACCAGCGGAAACCGCGGCCATCAGTCGGTGCTCCGCTGGCACGTGGCCGACAGCGTGCCCTTCCACAAGTCCTTCGAGGCCTGCATCGAGAAGTACTACCGCACCGAGGAGAAAGGAACGCAGTACGCGGCGACGGTCTGCTGGTATGCTGGGAAGAGGACCGGCCATGCGTTCGAGCCTGCGCCCATCGCGGATCGCCACGACTACTACGAGAAGACTCCGCCCACCGCCGCCGGATTCAAGATCCTCGGCACGCCGCCGGGCAACGTCCAGACCCAGGGCATGGGCCACTTCAAGGCCGGCACCTGGAAGGACAACAACCATCTCTGGTGGACCGGGGCCAAGCCGGGCGACACGCTCGAGCTGGCCGTGCCCGTCAAGAAGGCCGGCAAATACGACGTGAGCGTCGTGCTCACCAAGGCCCGGGACTACGCCGTCGTGCAGCTCGCGCTCGATGGCAGGAAGGCCGGGCCGGAGATCGACCTCTACCATCCCGAGGTAACCAATACGGAGCCCATCTCTTTGGGCTCTTTCGACCTGGCCGAGGGCGAGCACACCTTAAGCGTCCGCATCGTGGGGGCCAACGAGAAGGCGGTCAAGAGCTACATGTTCGGCATCGACCAGCTCGCGCTCGAACCGGCCAGGTGACGGAGCCGCAAACCCACGCGTGCACGTGCTTAGCAAGGCGGTCCCCTGGTGGAATCGGGCACGGGTGGCCGAACCCCGTCTTCCGGCCCTGTGGCGGACGGTGCGCTCACCGAAGGAGACCTGAAATGTCGCAACAGGCCCTCCGCGATCACCTGCTGTACCTGCTCCGCGGCGGCGGGGCGCACCTCGACTTCGAGGCGGCCGCGGCCGACCTGCCGCCCCGGCTGCGCGGCGCCCGCGCGAAAGACATCCCCCACACGCCGTGGCGCCTGGTGGAGCACATGCGGATCGCCCAGCGCGACATCGTCGACTTCTGCCGCCGCGCGGACCACGTCTCGCCGGCCTTCCCCGAGGGCTACTGGCCCCGCGGCGACGCCCCGCCCGACCCGGAGGCGTGGGGCGCCGCCCTGGACGCCTTCCGCGCCGATCTTCACGCCATGCAGCAGCTCGTGGCCGATCCCCAGGTGGACCTGTTGGCCGCGATCCCGCACGGCGACGGCCAGACCGTGCTCCGCGAGGCCCTGCTCGTGGCCGACCACAACGCCTACCACCTCGGGCAGCTCGTGCTTGTGCGCCGTGCCTTGGGGGCATGGCCCGAGGATTGAGCGGGACGTTGGGCCCCGGTGTCCGCACGGGGACATCTCCCCGCGATCGGAGCCCGGTTGACGCCCCCGCCCCCGCCGCGACAATCAAGGTGGTAGCGTCGGGCAACGGCGGCGGGAGTGCGTTCATGCAATGGCGGGCATGGCCCGGGAGAAAACCCATGACGGAAGAACACGACGAAGGGCTCGCCGCGAAGTGGTACGAGCGCAAGTCCCAGATGATGGCCGCCGAGCTGGGCGAGGAGCACGACGTGGTCATGCACGCCCTGATCCCTTTCGCCGTCGGCGGAACGCTCGACCTGTACTACTTCCCCAACGGGATCGAGGGGACCGCCATCGCCACCAAGGAGCTCAGCGAGTTGCCCGGCGAAGGCTCCTCCAGCGACGTGTTCGAAAACTACGAGCTGGTGATGTTCACCCGGCACCCGCTCTCGCTCGACGAGGCGCGCGACGGGGACACGCCCTTCGGGCGCGCCCACCGCAACATCAACGCGATCCTCAATTGCATCGCCCTGTACAGCGGCCAGGCGGCGCTCAATCCCCACGAGACGTGCGAGTTCCCCGAGGAGATGGACACCGTCGGCGGCAGGTGCCTCGTACTGGATGCCTACGGGTCGCGCGCGCACGCCCCCGAGTTCGGGCTGCTCGTCCTGATCGAGGTCTTCCGCTCCGAGATGGAATTCGCCCGACGCGGCGGCGGCGAGAAGCTGATCGCCATGCTCAAGGAGGCGGGCTACTACCCCTACTCCGACCTGGACCGCCCCGCGGTCATGTGAGGTCCGGTCCTTTCCGGGCCGGGGCGGCGGCTCGGCAGCGGGGCGGACAAGCAGCCCGCCCGCGCGAGCCGCGATAGCGCGGTCGTTCGTTCGCCTGGCGCGGCATCGCGGCCGCGGAAGATTCCTACGGCTGCCCGCCCAGCGCTCGTATCGCCTCCTCCGCGGCCTTCCGGTCCGCCGCGCTCACGTCTTCGCTGGACAGCAATTCGCGGTAGGCGTCCAGGGCCTCTTGCTCGCGTCCCGCGGCGGAGAGGGCCACGCCCAGGGCGAGGTGCATCGAGCCGTGCCAGTAGCCGCGGAGCCTGGAGCAGTCCACCTGGCGCAGCGTGGCCAGGGCCTCTTCGGGTCTTCCACTCGCGACGAGGACTCGCGCGGCGCCCTGCACGCCGCGATAGTACGTGGCGCTGCCGGTGTGCCTGGGGGCCGCGGCGATCTTGCGATAGGCCTCCAGGGCCGCGGCGGCGTCCTGGAGGTTGTTCTCGCGGTTGGTGCCCAGGGCGAGCAACACGTCCAGCCGGGCGCGGGGGTCGGTGGTCAGGGGCAGGGCCCTCGTCAGGTCCGCCTCGGCCTTTCGGCCCTCGCCGGTCGCCGCGTGCGCGCGGCCGCGGAGATAGAAGCCCTCGCCGGCCTTCCAGAACGGCCAGGCGGCGATGTCCTCGTCCTCGAACTGCCCGGCCAGCTCCTGGGCCTTGCGCATGGCGAGGAGGTTCTTCATGCGCACCGCGCGGGCGACGGCTTCGATGGGGACCTGGCCGGCCAGCTCCATGGCCCGATCGTACTGCCCGAGCCGCCGCGCGCAGTCCGCGGCCAGCTCCAGCGCGTCGGCCTTCTGCAGGTCGGTCAGGTTGCCCTGCGCGGCGGCCCTGAAGGCGGCAATGGCCTCCGCGTCCTTGCGCTCTGCGGCCAGGTCGGTCGCCGCGCGGCGGGCGTGGAGGTAGTCGTCGTCGGCCGGGCCGTCGTCGAACTGGCGGGACCTGCCCTCGTAGAGCCGCGCGAACTTCAGCGGCTTGTGGAAGCCCGACGCGCCGGTTGGGCTGAACGCGGAGTGTTCCGCGGCGCCCGTGCGGATCCGCTGGCGGCAGACGTTGAAGTGCCAGGGCAGGCTACCGATCGGCTTGCGCCCCACGACCTGGTGCAGCGGGTCGTTGTCGTCGCGGGTGACCGGGATGCGGACCTCGGCGGTCCAGCCGTCGTCGGCCACGTGCGTGGCCACCTCGGCCTGCGAGTCCCAGCCGTACCAGGAGGTCTTCGCCGCGCCGCGGTCCAGGTCGATCACCGCGCCGGCCGGGTTGATCCCGATCTGGTAGTAGGAGTGCGATTCGGTCTCCAGCAGGATCTCGACGGCGTCGCCGTACCACAGGGCCGGGTCTTCCCTGCGCGTGGTGCCGATGTTGAGCGGCTCGCCCGCCAGCTCCTCGCAACGCACGGCAAAGTACAGGCTGCCGTCTTTGCCCCACGCCGCCTGGAACGTGGTGCCAAGGACCGGCCTTCGCCCGGTCTGAAGCTCGCGCAGGCGCCCCGTGGCGTGCGAGGGGGCTTCCTGCCAGAATGCGTCGTCCAGCTTGCCGTCGATCGTGATGCCCTCGGCATCCCGGGCGAGACGCAACTGCGGCACGGGCCCTCGCTTCCTCGCGAGCTGCTCGCCCCTGTTGTTCAGGGCCTGGAGGTAATCGGCCACCAGGGCGACGCGCCGGCCATAGGCGCTCCGGGCGTCCACCTTGCCCTGGGCGGCGGCCAGGAGCTCGAAGAGCCGGTCCACCTTCGCCTTGTCGCGCTCCATGTCCTGCCAGTGGGCCTCGCAGTATGCGAAGAAGCCCTTCATCTCGGCCTCGGCCGGGCCGTAGAACAGCCGGCAGTACTCGTCCAGCAGCTCCTCGACGCTCCGGTCCTTGCCGCCCCAGTACATCCGCGCCGTGAAATAGACCATGAAGTGGTTGAAGCCGATCGCCTCGTTCGGGAAGTCCTTGCCCACGGAGATCCAGATGTCTTCTCCCTGAGAGGTCCCCTTGGTGGCATTGATGCTCTGGCCGATCACGTGCGGCACGTACGACGGCAGGTACCAGCCGCGGTCGGTGAACGGGTAGTTCTCGAAGATCATGATCGGGTTGTCGGTCTTGGCGAGCCAGCCCTCGCGGAGCTTGCGGATCTCCTCGCGCTGTTCGGGGCGGCTGTGCGTGGGGCGCCGGCCGCCGACGATGCACACCAGCACGTTCGGCTCCAGCTTGTCGATTCCCTCCGGCGGCAGCCGATAGACTCCGTACGCGCAGTTGGAGATCATCTTGTCCGGGTGAGTCCTCCGCACCTCGCGGGCCACGCGGTTGACGAAGCCCCACACGTAGTCGGAGAGGCGCCCGCGATGCTCGCGCTCGGGCGAGTCCTTGCCCCGGCACAGCGGGCACTGGCAGATGGCCACGTAGCCGTCGGGCGGCATCACCGAGACCACGTCGAACCGGTAATGATCGAACATCGCGCGCACGTAGCGAAGCGTCTCCTGGAACAGCTCCTCGCTGGAATAGCACAACTGGTTGTTCTTCTTCTCGGGGTCGTTGTCGCGCCGGCCGCCGTAGAGGGCGAACCACTCCGGGTGCGCCTGGAGCACCTCCTCGCGATCGGTCATGGCGTGCATGCCGTGGGCGACCTGAAGGCCGTACGGATCGCGCAGTCCCAGGCGCATCGCCCACATCGCGGTCTCGTCCCCGTGCACGCCGAAGCGGAAGTTGACCCGCCGCACGGCGAAGTCGGGCCGCACCGTCCGGTCGATCCGGGGCAGGGGGATCGATTTCATCGACGGCACGACCTCGCCCAGCTCGCCCGGCATGTACCACCGCACGCCCAGGCTGCGAAGGAAGCCGCACACGGCGTTGAACGATCCCCGCTCGTCAAAGCCCCAGACGTGGATCGTGTCGCGCTTATCGACCCACTGGTCCCTCCGCTTGCCGAAATCCCAGGCCCTGCCCGTGTAATGCTTGCGCAACTGGGACATGGGGTTGCCCCACTGCGCCCCGGTGATGCGGTCCCACTCCTGGTGGACGCGCCCGCTCGTCCAGTCGGTGTGGCTGCGGGGCCATGGCTCGATGGGGGTGAACTCGGTGTCGTCGCCCAGCAGCACGAGCCAGTCGTCGCCCGAGACGATGCGGTAGGCGCCGCAGGTGAGGCCTTCGGTGTCCACGTGGAGCCGGTCCGTGTGCGCGCTGCGCCCCACGTAAATCGTGACCTCGTGCTTGCCGCTCGGCTCCGTGGCGATGGGGAGCCTGGCGCCGGAGATCTTCACGACGTACTCTTGCAGCTCGCGGGCGGCCAGGCGCGCGGTGCGCGGGGCATCGGCGGCCAGCACGATCTCCGACCGGGCCCTGCCGGCCTCGACGAGGAAGGCGTCGGCGGCGGTTGCTTCGCCGCAGACGAAACCCGCAAGTACCGGGAGGAGCAGGACGCTTCTCATGGGTCACCTCCGGAGTCACTCCATCGCGCAGCAGGAGTGGGCTGCTCAGGGGAGTCTGCAAAACCGTCAGCGCTTGGCAAGCTGCCGGCTGGGCCGATTCGGTGCCGGCCTGTATTGTAGCCGGCGGGGCACATGCCCGGAAACCGGGCGGCCGCTCTCGCGCCCCCGGGAGTCGGCGAAATCACCGGCTTCGCGGCCGTCGATGCGTTGGAACCGGCCGAGGCCCACCCCCGGCATGCGTCCCGCTCACCGCCTCGTGCGCAGGCTGAGGACGAGCTGCACCTCGCCGGCCGGGGTGCCGGTGCGCCGGGAGATCTCCAGCGGGTCGAAGCCGTAGTCGGCCAGGGTGTAGATCTCGTCGAAGCGCTCCGCCGCGGGCGGGACGGAGGGGTCTGTCGCGGCGACGGGCGGTGCGGCGGTGGCGTCGGCGTCCTCCTCGACGGCGGCCGGGGAGGGTTGGCCGGGCGTCCCGGCGGCGGCCGCCATCGCGGCCTCCAGGCGCGCGGCCGCCCGGTCCGCCTCCCGCACCAGGTGCAAAAGGGCCGACATCCGGCTCTCCAACTGGCCGGACAGCTCCCGCGCGGTCTCGTGCATCCCTACCTCCCACCGGGCGACCTCCTCGGGGGCGTGATGGCCCCGCGGGTCCTTGAGCTGCTTGGGGCGCTCGACGCGCACGATCGGCGAGCTGTCGCGCCGCGCCAGGTGCCGCTGCGACCGCATCAGCAGAATCCCGATCGTGAACACCAGCGCCAGCATGAACACCGCTGAGGCAAGGCTGAACTGGGCGAGAAGCATCATCGGCTCACTCCATTGAGCTACGGTCATCCGTTCCAGACTTCTCCAGACTTCTCCAGACTTCGGAAGTCCTCAGGACTTCGGAAGTCTATGCCCATTCCCGCTCGAGACCTTCCGGGGCGAAGGCCTTGTGCGCCGCCTCGTACACCGCCCGAAGGGCCACCTGCTGCTCCGCGGCGATGCGGCGGCAGTCGTCGAACTCGGGCGAGAACCGCGGCGGCCCCTCGCCGGCGAAGCCCAGCTTGCCCTCGACCGGTCCCCAGGGCGTTTGTACGACATGCGGCCGCCGCGTGAGCACGTGCCGGCCGGCGGGCCAGCGGCGCACGCCCAGCGTGGTCGTCTCGCGGAACAGGATCGCCTCCATGGCCGCCGTGTCGCCGGAGCGGCACAGCACCGTGAGCTTCACCGCGGGCCGGTTCTTCTTCATCTGGATCGCCGCGGTGTACACGTCCAGGGCCCCTGCCTGGAAGAGCTGCTCCGTGCAGTAGCCGACCAATTCCCCGCTGGTGTCGTCCAGGTTCGTCTCCAGGATCCACACCTCGTCGCTCTCGATCGGCGCGGAGCCGCGGCCGACCATGATCCGCAAGAGATTGGCCTGCTCGTCCAGGTCGCGCTGGCCCGCGCCGTAGCCGATCCGCTCGACGGTCATCGCCGGCGGCGGCCCGAACTCCGAGACCAGCGTGGCCAGGATCGCCGCGCCGGTGGGCGTGGTCAGCTCGTGCGCCACGCTCGAAGCGGCCAGCGGAATCCCCACCAGCAGCTCGGCCGTGGCCGGGGCGGGCACGCTGCAATCGCCGTGCGCGATGCGGATGCGGCCCGTGCCCGTCGGCACCGGCGAGGCGACCAGCCGATCGATCCCCAACAGGTCCAGGCCCACGGCCGCGCCCACGATGTCGGCGATCGAGTCGGCCGCGCCCACCTCGTGGAAGTGGACCTTTTCGATGGTCGTTCCGTGCACGCGGGCCTCGGCTTCGGCCAGGCGCGTGAAGATCCGCCGGGCGGTCTCCTTCTGCCGGTCGGTCATGCGCCCGGCGTCGATCATCGCCGTAATGTGGTGCAGGTGGCGGTGGGCGTGCTCGTGCTCGTGCTCGACCACGACCTGCGTCGCCCGGAACCCCTTCTTCTTGACCTCCGCGGCCACCAGGCGGCAGCCGGGCAGGCCCAGCGAGCCGATCGCCGCGTTGAGGTCCTCCAGCGGCACGCCCGCATCGACCAGGGCCCCCAGGGTCATGTCGCCGCTGATGCCGCTGGCGCAGTCGAGATACGCGATTCGCACGGTGTCTTCTCCAGAATGCCGAACCGGGCTATTGTGACAGGATTTCCCGTCAGACGCCAGGGCGATTCGCTGGCTGCTGGCCCCTGCGCCGCCGCGGCCCCCGCGATCCGGATCAGCTTCCCAGTTACGGCAGTCTGCGGACCCGCAATCTCGGCAGGACGCGTCGGGAGCCCGCCGAGGCCCGCACCGGGGGCGGGTTCCAGGCGCCCGTGAGAATCTCCGTCCGAGGCCAGTGGAGACGCAGCACGAGGTTGAAGTCGTCGGCGGGCGCCGGCAGCCAGTTGGCCTGGCGATCGGGCCCGGGCGAGTCATGCTGGATCAGGAGATCGAGCGAGCCGTCCTTGTTGAACGTCAGCTCGTCGCGGTCCCCAACGGCGTATCGCTTGATCGGGTTATCGACCATGTAGCCGTCGCTTTGGTACATCGTGATCGACCAGAATCCGTTGACCGGCGGCAACTCGTCCTTGTCGAAGTGAATCGTGTAGCGATTGCGTCCATGATACGGCTTTCCGTCGCCGTCCGCAGCCGACATCGGGTAGATCGCGTCCTCAGGGAGATTCGCACCGAGCCCGATCAGAGCGACGTAGGCTCGCTGCGTATAGGCGGCCCCCTACCTCCCCATCATCGCGCGCGATACGCCAACCATTCTCCGAATCACCTGCCGTATGGACGGTGATGATCTTCTGGGCATCGACGACCGCCCTTTTCAGCGCGTCTTGCGTGGCGGGGGAAGGTGGAACTCCAGACGCGGTCGTCGCCGCGCCGGCGACCCGCCGCGGACTCAGGGCGCCGAGAAGCAGGCTGCCGCGACGTGGTACTGGATATCGATTGCACGCTGATCGCTTCGAAACGTCGCCATTGCGTTGACGTTTCCTGCGTGATCATCTCCAGGCATTGCCTGGCACCAAGACGAGAGTTGCAGCCAGAGCGAGTGACGGAAACCCAATTTGTGAAGAGCCGCGCGCCCAACAGCATACTCAAAACAGACCGTGCTACCACCCCTCGATGGCGGCAGGCACCTGGAAACGGCGAGCGGACGCACCCCCCTCTACTCAAATGGGGGGCCGCGCCGTGTCCGAGTCGCCTGGCTTCGGCCGCCGCCGCCGCCGCAACCGCACTGCTGAAGGCACGGCCACGCGCGCGCATTCAACTGGACTGCGTCTGGCGGGCTTCCTCGCTCCCCTCGTAAACGGCGAGCTCTTCGTGAATCCGGGCGATCATCTTGTGAATGCCCGCTTTCTTGAATCCCTTGAAGCCGATGGGGTGCGATTGCTGAAGCTGCTCAAGGCGTCGCTGAAGGTCGCGCAGCTCTTGTTCCGCCTATGCGTACTCCACGCAGGTCCTGATCACAGTTCGATCTCCACAAGCCCTTTCCGCCGTCCATCGGCTTCTCGTGTCCTGCCAAAGAGTTCTATTCAATCCTCCCAGTCCCGCAAATCCTCGGCCGCGAAGATCTCCTCTGGACCGCGTGTGAGGAGCATGGCCTCGAGCTACAGCGCGGCATCCAGACCCGTGGAGACTTGCGTCTCGAAGTCCTCGGCAAGTAGCACCACGGCGTCAACGTCATGCGGATCATCCTTCGCCGTAACGAAGCTCCCATCCACCAGAAAGCGAACAGCCGGGTATTCCGCACAAGGTCAAGCCAACGGCGGAGCCTTAGGATCAGACGACGGCGGCGCGGAGTGGACGACCCGAAGCGAAACGCGACTTCCGATTCCGTGGCGAGGTGAAGTCCGTCGGGCAAGTAACCATCTTCGCGGAATCCCGGGATCATTCCATCAAGGTCTCCCTGAAGTCGCCCTGGCCAAAGGGATCTTGGCGGCCTGACGCGGACCGCTGACATCGTGCCCCGCGCAGACACCGCCCGACAAGGCAGTCGCGCCGTCCGGGCACCCGGGGGAAACCGGGCGCCGTGGGAAGCCGGGAAGACTATACCGCCCGCCGCAGACCGCCTGCCGTCATCGCCTCCAAAGGCCGATCACTCGTTCCAGGGGGGAAGGTCCGCGCCAGCGGTCTATTGGTCGGGACCAACGAAACCGGAAGAGAAGGGGGCTCCCGTCATGCGGCACATCGCACGTCGACTCCTCGTGTCGGCGCTTCTGGTCGGCGGCACCTCCACGGCATTCGGCCAGTCCTACGGCATCGAGCTGCACAATTCGCTCATGCCGGCCTCGGGCGGGATGGGCGGGGTGAGCATCGCGCGTCCCCAGGACCTGACCAGCGCGATCAACGCGAATCCCGCCACGCTGACCCAGTTCCGCGGGACGCAGTTCCTCTTTGGAGGCGGCTGGGCCGAGCCGACGTTCGACATGACGCAGACCAGCAACATCCCGATCATCGGTCCCAATCCCCGCATCCAGCCGTTCTCCGCCAAATCGACCGCGCCCGGCACTCCGGTCGGGAACATCGGCGTGACGCAGGAGCTCAGCGAGCTGGGCCTGCCCGCCACGTTCGCCGTCGGCTTTCTCACGACGGCCGGAGGCTTTGTCGATTTCCGCGACGTGCCGGAGAGCTACGGCACGAACTCCGGGCAGACGATCTTCAACATGCCGCTCGCCCTGGGGGTCGATCTGACCGACCGCCTGTCGGCAGGGGCGAGCCTCTCGCTGGGGATCGCGTTCTTCGACGGCCCGTTCGTCGAACTCGGCGGGATGACGTCCGCCTACGCCCTCCGCGGCACCGTCGGGGCGAACTACCTGGTGACGAAGAAGTCCACGTTTGGCGTGTATTACCAGACCGAGCAGTCGTACAAGTTCGAGAACGCGTTCCTGCTCAATCCGGGTCCCGGTCAGACGGCCACCGACGTGCGCATGGACCTGCCGCAGAACATCGGATTCGGCCTGGCCAACACGGCGCTGTTGGACGGCCGCCTGCTCCTCGGCGTCGATATGATCTACAAATTGTGGGACGCGGCGGCGCTTTACGAGAGCGTGTACGACAATCAGTGGGCGGTCCAACTCGGCGCGCAGCTCTCCACGGGCCAGTACCGTCTGCGGGGCGGTTACGTATGGGCAGAAAACCCCATCGACCCCACGCCGGGTCGCGACCTCGGCGGGGTCGTCCAGCCCGGCGACCTGCCTTCGGTGCGCTATTCGCAGGGCCTGCTGGCGATTACGAGCCAGCATCGGATCTCGTTCGGGGTGGGGGTGGTGGACGTGCTTCCGGGGATCGACTTCGACCTGATGGCCGGCGGCATGTTCCGCGACACCGAGCAGCTCGGCGCGTTCACGACCACGGCGATCCAGAGCTACTGGATCGGCGCCGGGCTGACCTGGCGCTTCGGCCGCGGCTCGTGCCGGCGCGCGGAGGCTCCCGATTCCTGGCTTCACGACTCGTAGGGGCCGCCACCGCCCTTCCGCAACCCCGCGAATCACCGCGACAAGGCGGGCCGCGACGCCCTCGACTACTCGCTCATCCTGTTGTTGCGTTGGGCCGCCTTGAGCTTCTCGATGTCCTCGGGCGACAGCTCGGGCCGGTCCACTCTGATCGTCAGCTTGTTGAGCTTGCCGGTGAAGGCGAACGGCGGCTTGTAGTCCGCGTCGTTCACGCCGGTGAGCGTGTCGGAGCCGACGTCGAAGCTCTCGTCCCACTGGAGGATCATGCCCAACGTCTTCTTCAAGGCGATCGTTTGCACTACCTTCCCGTCGACTTTCAGCTTGCCCGTGCCGCCGCGCCCCAAGCCGCTCATGCTGTTGTAGGCCAGCGTGCCCACGCCGAGGCCGTCGTACTGAAAGTCGAACTCCAGCGTGTGCTGACCCGGCGCGAGGGCCTCGGGCCCTTCCCACTTGATGCGTTTCAAGTCCAGCATGTTCCAGAGGAAAACCGGCTTGCCCTTGAGCAGGTAGAAGCCGTAACCGGCAAACCGGCCGCCCGAGGTCAAGAGCATTCCCTCGGCGCCGCCCTCGGGCACTTCGATGTCGGCCGTGATCGTGTACGACGTGTTCAACAGCAGTGGCGAGTCGCCTTGCGGCAGTCCGGTCATCGGCCTGGTATAGACGAACTCCGAGCGGCCGGCCGTGATGTTCGGGCGCGGCGCGATGACGCGGGCGGCCACCGACGCATCCATGGGGAAGACTTGATACTTCTTCGCCTCGGCGACGAACTTCTCGCGCAGTTCCTTGACCTTCTCCGGATGCTCGGCGGCGATGTCGTTGGTCTGGTTGAAGTCCTTCGACAGATCGTAGAGCTGGAACACCTGGTTGTTCAGCGGATCGGGGTTCGCCGCCCCGTAGGCCTCCCAGGGGGCGCGGTTCACCTTCGTGCTCAAGAGCCAGCCGTCATCATAGAGCGCGTACTGGCCCATCATCTCGAAGTACTGCGTCTTGTGGCGCGACGGCGCCTTCGCGTTCGCCGCGTCGAAGGTGTAGGCGAAGCTCGTGCCTTCGATCGGCGCCTGCTCGATGCCGTCCACTTCCTCGGGCGCCGGGATCCCGGTCACTTCCAGGAGGGTGGGTACAACATCAATCACGTGGATGAACTGTTCGCGCGAGGCGCCCTTGTCTTTGATCCGCGCCGGCCACGACACCACCATGTTCTGGTTGATGCCGCCCAGCCGCGAGGCGTTTTGCTTGAACCAGTCGAAAGGCGTGTCGAAGGCCCAAGACCACCCGGCCGACATATGATTGTAGGTCTGCTCCGTGCCCCACACGTCGTACCACTTCATCTGCACGTCGACCGGCATCATGTTAATGCCGTTGAAGAACGCCACTTCATTGGGCGTACCGAGTGGACCGCCTTCGGCGCTGGTGCCGTTATCGCCGTTGATGTAGATGATCAGGGTGTTGTCGAGCCGGCCCGCTTCCTCAAAGGCGTCGACCACCCGTCCAATCTCGTGGTCGCTGTAGGCCGCGTAGGCCGCGAAGATCTCCACCTGCTTGATGAAGAGCTTCTTCTCCTGGTCGGTGAGTTGGTCCCAGGGCTTCAGGTGTTCGTCCGGCCAAGGCGCCAGCTTCGCATCCCGGGGGATCACGCCGAGTCTCTTCTGATTCTCAAAGATGGTCTCGCGCAGCTTGTTATAGCCGTCATCGAACAGGTGCATGTCTTGGATCTTCTTCACCCACTCCGCCGTCGGATGAAACGGCGCGTGCGTGGCGCCCGGAGCGTACTTGATGAAGATCGGCTTCGAGGGGTCGGTCTGGTGCATGCGTGAGATGTAGTCGATGGCGTCATCGGCCATCGCAGTGACCAGGTTCCACGTGCCGGGCTCCTTGTCCCGGAACGGATAGATCTGCGTGGTGTTGCGGAACAGGTTCGGCTGCCACTGGTTGGCGTCACCGCCGACGAAGCCGTAGAAGTACTCGAAGCCCATCCCCGTGGGCCATTGGTCGAACGGCCCCACCTGACTGGCCGCGAACGCCGGCGTATTGTGGTCCTTGCCGAACCAGGCCGTGCAATAGCCGTTGTCGCGCAGGATCCTCCCGATGGTCGCCTTGTCCCTGGGTATGACGCTGTTGTAACCGGGGAAGCCTGTGGATTGCTCCGAGATGACGCCGAAGCCAACGGAGTGATGGTTTCGTCCCGTGATCAGCGCCGCGCGCGTCGGGGAGCAGAGCGCGGTGGAGAACACGCGCGTATAGCGCAATCCCTCGTTCGCGATACGGTCCATCGTCGGTGTCGGGATGACGCCGCCGAACGTGCTCGGCACCCCGAAGCCGGCGTCGTCGGTGATGATCAGCAGAATGTTCGGCGCTTCCTTCGGAGGCACGACGCGCGGTGCCCACCAGGGCTTCGACTGCAGCGCTTCCTGCTTAACGACGCCGCCGAACTCCGGGTCGGGGGGCGGCAGATGCTTGCCGTCAATCGTCGTCGTCGCACCGGGCGAGCCGAGCACGCCCGTCGTCTGGGGCGCAAGCGAAGACTCGGCTCCTGCGGGCGTCGCGACAGCGTCGGCGGCGCGGGCCGTTCCATCGGACCAAGGGGACCGGTCTTTCTGCAAGTAGCCGCCTGCCAGCGCGAGGATCGCGATGGCCGATCCGGCCAGGAAGTTTCGCCCTATCACAGTGTAGTCATGGCGTTTCATCGAGGTACCCTTCCGGTTGATGGATCAACTGCCGCTGCTATCGGGCTTCTGCAACCGCACGAGCAGCCACTGTTCGGTGCGGTCCTTGCCCATGTGGATCAGGCAGGGGGCCTCGTCCTTCGTGAGGTTGTAGAGGCCCGTCTCGAGCACGTGGGTGGTGTCCTTGCCCACGGTGAACGCGACGCGCTGCGTCTGCTTGTCAACGGAGCCTTGGACGACGTCGGACTGGTTCGTCGCGGAGTCGCTGTAGTTGCCGCGGATGATGCCTTGCTTGTTCACCGCGAGTTGGATCGTGAGGTTGGAGCTCGTGTGGCCCGACTTGGTCAGCGCGAAGACGCCCAGCGGCATCCACTGTCCCCCGTCCGAGCTTGCCCCCGCGCCGGCCGTGGCCAGGTCGCTCGCCTGCTGATAGTACTGTTCCGCGGTGCCCACGTCCTGGCCGTTCACGTAGACGTTGTCGTCTTGATACGTGACGTTGTTGCCGTAGTCGTAGTAGACCGGCGCGGCCGAGGAATAGCTCAGCCAGTCGCCCACGGTGTTCCAGGTCGCTGCCTGCCATGCGGACGTGCCCACGCCCCACCCGGCCGCGCGCCACGCCCCAGGGTGACCGGCGTACCAGCCTCGACCGTAGACGTCCCAACGATTGAAGCTGCCTCGAACGGCAGCGGCGTTCCGGTAGCGTACGGCAGGCGAAACGCGGTCGAGACCCACGCCGCCAACTCCAACGCCCGGTCGGCCCACTCCTCCAACACCAACCCCCGGCCGGCCAACGCCACCGAGGCCGACGCCCGGCCGACCAACACCGCCGGCTCCAACGCCCGGTCGGCCCACTCCTCCAACACCAACCCCCGGCCGGCCCACGCCACCGAGGCCGACGCCCGGCCGACCAACACCGCCGGCTCCAGCGCCAGGTCGACCGCCGCCAAGACCAAGATCGCCGCCGATGCCCACACTGCCGCGGCCGGCGCCGAGGTTGTGTCCGCCATCGGACGGCAGCCCAAGGAAGCTGTTGAGCTGGCCCCGAGAGGGGGTCGAGAAGCGATCGCCCGTGCCATGGGCCCCGCCGCCTCGCTGACCGAGTCCGCCCGCACCAAGACCGCCCTGGGCTCCGCCCAGTCCGGCGCCGCCGAGTCCGGCCGCGCCCGGACCGCCCAAGCTCGACCCATGATGGGCTCCGCCGAGCCCTCCCGGACTGTGCATGCCGCCGAATCCGCCGGGGCTATGCCCGCCACTGAAGCCACCAAAGCCCCCGGGGCTATGCCCGCCGCTGAAGCCGCCTCCATGGAAGCCCCCGTGGCTACCGCCTCCGCCAAATCCTCCGTGGGCACCTCCGCCCAATCCTCCGCGCCCGCCCCCGCCGAAGCCGCGGCCCCACGCGTCGGCCAAGGGCAGGCCCAACATCAAACTCGCCGCCAATACTGTCAGAAGATATCGTCGGATCATCGTGTTTCTTCCCCCGTGAGTTCGTATGTTCGTGAACGAAAGGTGCCAAGCGGTTCCACGGTTACTTGCCGGCCGACTGGCGCTTCATGATCACCTCGTCCGTATCCGGCACCGCCGCGTCGCCCGCCGTTCGCTGGGCCGACTGCCAGACGTAGGCGTTGTGGTCCAGCCGCCTCAGCAGGTTCACCGAGGTCGTCGGCACACCGGCGCCGGTCACCCCGTGCATCTCCGCGCGCCATCCGCCTTGCTGCGGCGTCCAGATGCCCACGGCATGACCACCATCCGGGCTGAAGCTCCACGACTGCACGTGGCCATCGCGCGGGTTCCAGCCGATCAATTGCACGCCCGAGGTCTGTGTCCCGTCCACGCTCGTCATCGTGTACTTGCGCTCGACGAAGCTCTTGTTGGCCACCCAACGGCAGACCGACTCTGTCTTGACGCCATGCTCTTCGGCGACCCATTCTCCGATCAGCCACTGCAGGTCGGCGACGTTTCTGAACGCCGACGGCGTCTCGACGTGCGTGTCGCGGACCGAAGCCATCAACCACTTGCCGTCCACCTTGACGTGAACCGCGGTGTACTTGCTGTAAGCGGGGGATCCGGCCGGCGGTGGCTCCACGATGGCCCGTCCGTCCTCGATCGCCGTCGAGTGGCCGAGCAACCGAACCGAGTCGATCATGACGCGGAGCTTGACCTTGGGACTATTGGCGAAGAACTCCGCATAGGCCTGCTCGATCGCCTCGCGCCCGAGGAAGCGGCGCCCCAAGTCGTCGACGTACTCGCCTTCCTTGGTCCACATCGCCGCGATCGCCTTGGCGTCCTTCTTGTTGAAGGCGGCCACGAACGCCTGCGACTCGGCGCGGATCGCGGCCAGGTCGGAAACGGCGGCGTCCTGCCAGCCGTCTGTCTTCTCGCTGGAAGGCATTTCACTCTTCGCCTTCTTGCCGGGCGAGGTTCGCGCGGTCGTCTTCCCGGTGGTCGCTTTGTCGGCAGTCGCCTTCTTTGAAGCAGGAGTCGCCTGTTTGCCGGGAGGATCGGCGGCCGGGCCTTCGGCAAAGCCGGCCGAATCGACAAACGCCCCAATCAAGACGAGAATGCCGAGGGCGACTCCGTGGCGTGGGTTGGGGAATACTGCCAGATGGTTCTGGTTCATGGGGTGCTCCAGTGCGAGGGGGTTGGCTTGGGAGAGGAGACGTCGCTTGGGCTGGCCCAGACCGCAGCGGCTTCTCACGCCGCCTGCGAGCGAGTTCAGAACGCGAACGCGTTCAACCTGACCACCCAGATTGTCTATATTCCCCGACTGGAATTGTCTAGCCCCCTGGTTGGTGTTGGTCCGCACGCCAACTCCCCCCGTCTTCTTCTGCCGGGGAGTTGGGTTTCCCCCTGAGCCCGGGTCGCGGTGCGAGGGGGCAAGACCGCTGGCCAAACCGCGCGCGGCGCGTCGGGAGCCGGCGTTGACCTGCCTGGCGCGGATCGCTACAGTACCGCACCCCATTTCCGGCCCTCGCTTTCTGCCGCCCCGAGTTCCGATGCCTCGTTCAGGGTGCTCCCCATGAGTCTGACGCTGGAGAAAGCCCGCCAAGCGCCGCAATCGACCCCCTGGCGTGGTCTGCCGCCGCGCATGCGGGTTCTCTACGTGACCACGCTGAAGCGGCCCGGCGGCTGGCTAGCCGAAGCGTTCGCCGCGGACAGCGCCAGCGACGTGTTGCTGGAGGAGGCCGTGGGCAGCGCCGCGGGGCTGGCCCGGCTTCGCGACGAGGCCTTCGACGCCGTGCTGATCAGCCACGTGCCGGGCGAACTGGACGCCCTGGGCATGATCGAGGGATACCGGGCGGGCTGCTCGGACGAGGCGATCGTCGTGCTCGGCTCGCAGAGCGAGCAGGAACTGTCGGCGATGTGCTACGAGGTGGGCGCCGACTCCTACGTCTGCGTCAACACGACCACGACGCGCAACCTGATCTGGGTCGTCGCCCGGGCGGTCCAGCGACACCAGCTTCTGCGCGAGAACCGCCGACTGACCCAGGCCGAGCGCCGCCGCTTACAGCAGGAGCACGACGAGGCGGAGCAGCTTCTCGGCCAGCAGCGCGCGTTGATCCGCGACCTGGAGGCCCTGCGCGCGACGCACGGGCCGGGGGACGAATCGGTCGAACGCGGGCATCGCCCGCCGCGCCCGCGCCGCGCGGGCGTTTCGCCCCTGGAGACGCCAAGGCAGACCCCGGCGCCGCACGAGCTGCCGCCGGAACTGATCCAGCACTACCGCGAGCTGTTGCGGACCTACGTGATCATGGGGTCGGGCAATCTGGCCGGCGAGATGCACCGGCTGGCGGAGCTCCTGGCCATGGCTGGGCTCAGCGCCCGCCAGGCCATGCAGTTGCACGTCGAGGTGCTGGAGGAGCTCATCCACGGCCTGGGCACGCGGAGCACGCGGCACGTGATGACCCGAGCCGACCTCCTGGTTCTGGAGATCATGATCCACCTGGCGGAGAGCTACCGGCGCCGCTATCGCCACCGGGCGCGCCCGCCCGCCCAGCGCCTCCTGCCTGGCTTCGAAGAGCCGCTGCCGGCCGCGTTCTGACGGCCTTCTTCCCAACACGGCTCCCGAAGTCTTCGAGGCGCCAGCTACGGCCTTTCGTCCTCGCCCGACCGCTCCTGCTCGCGCACCGAGAGGATCAAGGACTTCCAGAACCAGAAGGCCGCGGCGCCCAGGACGGTGCCCAGGAGGAAGGCGGCCACCCACAGCGGCTTGTCGTAGCGCCCGGGGAAGTCGTGGTCCGAAAGGGCCATCAACTGCACGAACTGGAAGATCCAGAACGCCGCCAGAAGCGCGAGCACCGCGAAGATCAGCAGGCCTGCCATCGAGAGCACCTCGTAGCGTGCGTGCGGCGCACCGCTCCAGGTCGATATCTTCTGGTGCGTTTTACGCCTCTTACAGTTCCCGCAGCTGGGTTGGGCGGGGGACAGCCCCGCTTGCGTTCCGCTTCGCTCTGCGAAAACGCGGCAGACCCCTATCCAGCCCCGCGCAAGCGCCGCAGGATGTCCCAGTACGCCCCGCGGTGGCCGGCGGCGATGGCCTCGACCAGGGCCCGGTTGTCATGGTAGTTGTGGTCGCCCGACGTGTCGCCCTCGCCGGTCTCGGCGCCGGGCTCCTCGGCGGGCTCGAAGAACCGCGCGTCGCCGCCGATCAACGCGCGGATCACCCGCGCCGGGCGCGGCCCGAGCAGGGGCGAGATGTAGAAGGTCGGCTGCACCAGGTCGATCGCGCCCGAGTAGCGGCGGCGGATGGCGGGGCTATGCTCGATCGGCCCCTCGGCGGCCACGCGGTCGATCATCGCCGTACGCGGGTACAGGCGCACGCCCAGGGCAGCGCCCACGCAGTCGGGCTCGATCTGCTTGAGAAAGCCGATCGTCTCCGCGGCGGTCTCGGGCGTCTCGCCGGGCCCGCCGAGCAAGAGATCGAACATCACGGCGATCCCGTTCTGGCGGCACCGTCGGGCGGCGGCCCGCAGGTCGTCGCGCGCGTGCGGCTGGCGGTAGGTAGCCAGCATGTCGGCCGACGCCGCGTCGCCCGTGAAGTTGATCCCCACGCATCCTGCCCGGGCCATGCGATCGGCCAGCTCGTCGTCGCACGGCGTGACGGCCAGGTACGCGTACCACCGCACGCGCGTGCCCAGGCCGCGGCGGATCAGCTCCTCGCACACGGCCACGGCGTGGCGCCGCGGCAGGTTGAACTCGGCGTCGCAGATATGCGCGACGTCGATGCCCCTTGCGGCCAGCGCGGCGAATTCATCGGCTACGCTCGCCGGATCGCGGAGACGGCCGGAAGCTCCCTTGGCCAGCGGATCGGCGCAGTACAGGCACTGGCGGTGGCAGCCCCGCTTGGTCTCGACGCCGATCTGGGCGCCGAGGCGGAAGTAGGTCCTGTTGTCGATCAGGTCGCGCCGCGTGTCGGCGGGCCACTCGGGCGGCCAGGCCGGCGGATTGGCGCGAAGCTCTCCGGTCTCGTCCCGCCAGACAAGTCCGCGCACGCGATCGAACCGGCGGCCGTTCTGCAATTGCCGGGCAAGCTCCACCAGGGCGATCTCGCCGTCGCCGTGGACGCCGAACTCGACGCCCGTGCGAGCGACCAGCTCGCGCGGGAAGATCGAGAAACCCACCCCGCCGAGCACGATCGGGGCGTCGCATTGCTGGCGGACCTGCGCGAGGACCGCTTCCACTTCGGGCACGAACGAGGTCCCGCTGGGCCAGAAGCAGTCATCCACGTTGCGGAGCGAGAGGCCCACGAGCTGCGGCTGGCGCGAGGCGAAGTGGCCGCGGATCGCTTTCGGCACGTCCTTGACGAGACCCAGGTCGAGCAGTTGGACGTCAAGCCCATCGCGCAAGGCCGCCGCGGCCGTGTACTCCAGCCCCACCGGGGCGATGGGCGGGGTCATGCGGTTGGTGTTGATGAGGGTGAGCTTCATCCACCTATTCCGTCAGCCTCCACCCCTTCGCGCGCACCTCCAGGGCCGTGTGTCCCTTGTGGCGGTCGTACACGCGGTGCATCTCGTCGATCGAGTCGAAGTAGCCGACGATGAACGCGGCGCCAAAGTGCTCGCCCGGCTCGATGGGCCGGCCGCCGATCTCCTCGATGAAGCACACGTAGCCCCGCTGGTGGCACCAGGCCTCGTAAACCGCCGCCGGATCGAGCGTCATCCCGGCCAGCCACGGGCCGTCCTTGCCGGTCTGGGGATCGCGGAGGCGGTAGGCGCGGATGAACCGCTCGGGCAGCTTCTTGTCGTCGCGGAGGTAATGGAACTTCCCATCCGGCGGGAAGTCCTCGAGAAACTCCTGGGAAGGGATCCTGCCGTGGTAGCTCAGGTACACCTCGCTGAACGTGTCGCCCTGTTTGTGCTTCAGATGGCCCGGCATGTCGATCCTCAGGTACAGCGCGTCGCTGGCGTTGACCGAGTCGATGCGGTCGGAGGAGACGAAGTACCGCTTGCCCAGCGGGAACACGAGGACCTGCGTCCAGGTGGAGCCGGCCTTGCGTTCCGGCGCGGCCTTGTGATAGGTGTACTTCTGGCGCACGGCCACGAAGTCCTCGCCGCGGATGATCTGGGGCGCAAGCTCCCTGGCCTGGGTGCAGATCTGCGGCCCCTCGACGAACCGCTTGGCCCGGCGCCCGTGCACGAGGTTGTTGTACTCGTAGCGCAGGTGCGGATCGTCGCTCTCAGGCTGCGGCTCCTTGCCGGGCGGCTCCAGGAGGAAGTCCACGATGTCCAGGCCGAAGCCGGGATCGCGAAAGCCCGTCTTCTTGTCGAGAAACGACTGCCGGGCCACGCCGCTGACGTAGCCCCGCTTGACCACGGCGGCCTCGAGCTGCGGCGTGACGATGCTGATCCGCTCGTCGGTCTCGGTCACCTGATAGTCGGCGGCGGGGGCGGCATCGGGGGGCATGACGACGCAGCACGCGGCGAGGAGGAGGGGAAGGCGACGCATGGTGGGCACTCCGGTCTTCGTGGTGGTTGTAATCGACTCAGACTTCCGAAGTCCCGAGGACTCCGGAAGTCTATACCGCGGACGGTCACTACTTCACCCGCCACTCCAGGATCCCGCCCGACATCTCGGGCTCAAGCTCCACGGTGATCCGCAGCGCCTTCGTCGTGACCGGCTCGAACCGGACCGCGTTGAACTGGTCGGGCGCGGTGCCGAAGTCGCGCTCGGTCTTCACGGGCCGCCACTTCTCGCCGTCGCGATACTCGAGCTTCCAGGACTTGGGCACCCGGCACTGGCCCCTGCCCGTGTCGTCGAACCAGTACACCTCGACCTCGGTGACTTCTCGAGGCTCTTTGAGCTCGTACGTCACCCACTCGCTCGTGCCGCGGCGCGGCCACCAGGTGAATCGCGGGATGCCGTGGTCGTTGGAGCTCTTCGGCACGTGTCCGTCGCTCAAGGCCAGCATCGTGTCGCCGGAATGGCAGTGCGAGGCCTCGTGCGGGGCCCTGGCCGGCTCGGTCCACACATGGACGTCGGGGCCTTCGCCGATCGACGGAAAGGCCGCGATCCGCAGGCGCGCGCAGCCCATCGGGATGAGCGTCACGGTTTCGACCGGCTCGTCCGATTTGACCGGGCTGGGGCACAGTGGCCCCACCAGCCCCAGATGATCCAGCTTCCACTGCGGGATTCTCCTGGCCTTGGTGCGAAGCGCGACCGGGGCGCTATCCACGCTGAACGGCTGGCCGATGCCGTCCCAGTCCTTCTTTACCAGCTCGAAGCCGGCGGCCGGGCTTTTCGCGTCGAGCACCAGCCCGTAGTTCCACGGGGTCGTGGGATGGGCCTCCACGGCCGGCCAGTCCTCGGTGCCGCCGACCGGCACGTACTTCGCGCCGATGGCCAGCGAGTAGGTCAGCGGCCCCCGGTGCACCGATACGCAATCCTTGTTCTTCTCCCACGTCTTCAAGGCGACCTTCATGGGAAAGCGGAGATCCAGCTCGTCGCCATCCTTCCACTGGCGCTCGATCACGATCCAGCACGGCGCGGACACCTCGCCCTCGGTGAACGGCTTCCCTTGGAAGGTCACCATCGGCTCCTCGCACCAGCCGGGCACGCGGAGATGGAGCGGGAACCGGGCGGGCCTGGGCAGGGAGATCGCGAGCTTCACCTCGCCGTCGAACGGGTATTTCGTGGTCTCGTGGACCGTCACCTCGATGCCGTCGGCCACTACGGCCTTCACCCGGCACGGCCCGTACATCACGGCGGCCAGGCCGCCTGCCGGGGCGGCCATCCACAGGTGCTGGGCGTATCGCGGCCAGGCGTGGCCGATGTTGTGCTGGCAGCAGCGGTGGCCGTGCGGGTTGAGAAGCAGCATGGCCCCGTGGTTCTGCAGCCCCGGCGACTTGCTCTTCGCGTCCGATAGGGGCATGTTCGGCGCGGTCAGGTAGCGCAGGGCCCTCAGATCAGCCGTCATGCACGCGGGGAAGGAATCGAAGGCCACCTCCTCGCAGCGATCGGCCCACAACGGATCGCCCGTGATCGCCGTCATCAGCTCAAACGACAACATGAACTCGGCCATCGAGCAGCTCTCGGCGGCCTGGCGCGGACCCGTGTAGCCGGGCCGGCAGTTCTCGTCCGCGCCGAACATCCCGCCCGGCACCTGCCCGTACAGGCCCATCACCTCCTCATAGTTCCGCTCCACGGCCGCCAGGTGCTTCGGGTCCTTCGACTGCATCCAGTAGATGGCCGGGCTGCGGAAGCACTGGCAGATGTTCACGCCGTGCCAGCTCGCGATCGTCTCGTGCCACGGGGCCATGCAGCGGTGGATCTTGGCGGCCAGCTCCAGCAGCGACTTCTCGCCCGTGCGGTTGTAGAGCCAATAGACGCTGGCCATGTTGTCCCCCGCGCGCTGCTCCTGCCAGAAGGGCGGCAGGAAGTCCTCCTCGGGCACCTGGAGCTGCCACTGGAAGTAGCGGGCCATCAGGTCCAGGACCCGCTCGTCGCCGGTCGCCTCGCAGTGCGACTGGAGCACGTTGAGCATGACCATGTTGGGCCACAGGTCGGGCTTGCCGCGGGTGCGGCCGCGCTGCGAATGCAGGTTCGCCCGGGGGCCGAAGTAGCCGTCGTCGCGCTGGCTGGCGATGGCCGCCTCCACCCACGGCTTGGCCTCGGCAAGGATCCGCTCGTCGCCCAGCACGTGGCCCAGGTCGATGAAGCCCTTGAGCCAGTAGGGCATCTCCTCCCAAGGGCTGTGGCCCTCGCCCTCGGGGCTCAGCCACGCGTGATCCTCCTTCTTCAGGAACCGGCTGATTTCGGAGAGCCGGCCGGTGAAGCCCTCGGCTTCCAGTTCGAGCTGCGTGCGGATCCAGCCCTCGGGCTTGATCGAACCCAAGGGCAGCTTGACCAGCGGGCTGGGCGCCAGGGGCTCGCGATTGGCCACGTAGTGCTCAAACCCTCCGGCCGGATCGGGCGACTTCATGACCTTGACCGGGATCTCGTCGGCGAAGAGGGCGGAGGAGGCCGCGGTCATGGCGACCAGCGCGGCCAGAGGCGTGTGTCTCGGCATCGTGGTGCTCCCCGGGAGAGAGGGCGCCTGGACGGGTCGGTCCCACGGCCCCAGTTTGCGCTCCGGGGCGCGCGTTTACAAGCGGCGAGCACCGCGCTAGAATCGGGGTGTCCCGACGTATTGGCGAATCCCTCGGCACGCTCCTGCTTGCACTCATGGCTACCGCGGTCCGGTTCGAAGACCAGTGGGAGATCCCGCTCATGCCAAAGGGGCTTGAGGACTTCCGCTTCTGGGCCCTCTCCGACGAGTTCCCAAAGCGCGGCCGGATCGACTACCTGGACGGCACGATTGAGGTGGACATGTCGTCCGAAGACTTCTACTCGCACGGGACGCTGAAGACCGAGATCGTCGCCGGGCTCCATCGCCGCGTGAAGCGTGCCGGGCTCGGGCAACTCCTCACCGACAGCACGCGGGTCTCCTGCCCGGACGGGCACCTCTCGGTCGAGCCCGACGTCGTCTTCATCTCCGACGAGGCCCTCGACTCGGGACGCGTGCGCCTGGTGCCCAAGGCGTCCGGTGAGCCGGACCGGTTCGTCGAAGTTGAGGGACCACCCGACTTGATCGTGGAGATCGTCAGCGACGCCTCGGTCCGGAAGGACACCGAGCGCCTGCCCGGAGCTTACTTCCGCGCCGGCGTCGGGGAGTACTGGCTGGCCGACGCGCGAGGCGAGGAGCTTCTCTTCCGTATCCATCACCGCGGGGGCGAGGGCTTCATCGCGGCGCCCGAGGACACGGAGGGCTTTCAGCGATCGGCCGTGCTCGATCGCTGCTACCGGCTCGACCGAGGCCGGGACCCGAAAGGGCGGATCACCTTCGATCTGCGCGAGAAGACCGAGCTATAGACTTCCGAATTCTCGAAGACTTAGGACGTCCGGGATGCGAGGACTTCGCAAACCTCAGTCGGCCTTCTCGATTGCTTCGAGCGCCTCGAGCAGCTTCTCCTCGTTGGCCGTCTCCTTGGACTTCTCCTCCGGCTCCTTCGACTCGGGCAGCGCGTCCATCGGCGTGGGGCCGAGCAGCCGCTCCGGGACCTCCGGGATCTCGTAGTTGTACTCCAGCGGCAGGCCGTAGATCGGCCCGTCGTCGGCCGCGCGCCGGTCCGTCGCGGGCGTGGGGTCCGGGGATGAAGACGGATTGTCCGACCGCTTCGACTCGCCGCGCGGCTTGCCAACGCCCTCGGCCGACTGCCCCTGGGCGCCGCAACCCGAGGCGGCCAGGCCGACGGCCAGAAGCGTCAGCAATAGCGGGAGCCGTGGCACGACGCCGGAGAACATGAGAAACGAGATCCCGGGAGCGAAAGAGCGAGCCTGTTTTGGTGAATTATTGTACCTGTGCGCGGAAGTGCAAGCGGCTGCCCCCCTTCGGCTTGACCCACCCGACCGCGGCACGATGTAATGGAAGAGGACTCCGCAGACTTCCGAAGTCTCCCAGGACTTCGGAAGTCTCAGTCGGAGAATTCCCCAAGACTCCGGAAGTCCCCGTCACCACTTGCCCATGAAAATCCCCCGGCGGACCTTTCTGGCGGCCTCGTCCGGCTCGGTGCTGGGCATGGTGGGCCTCGATCTGGCCGCGGCCCGGGCGAGGGCCGACACCGCCGTGGTTCGCCGCGGCAAGCTCACCACCACGGTTTGCCCCTACTGCGCGGTGGGCTGCGGGGCGATTGTCACGGCCTCGGCCGGCAAGGTCCTCTCCGTGGAGGGCGATCCGGACCACCCCGTCAACCGCGGCGCGCTCTGCCCCAAGGGCACGGCCATGCTCCCCGTGGCCAACAGCGACCGGCGCCTCACCAAGGTCCTCTACCGCGCGCCTGGCGCGGCCGAATGGCAGGAGAAGGACTGGGACTGGGCCGTCGCCCAGATCGCCCAGCGGATCAGGACGACCCGCGACGCGACCTTCCGAAAGACCGACGGAGAGGGCCGCCCGATGCACCGCACCGAGGCCATCGGATGCCTCGGCGGAGCCGCGCTGGAGAACGAGGTGTGCTACGCCTACGCCAAGCTCGCCCGGGCGCTGGGCATCGTGTTCCTCGAGCACCAGGCCCGGGTGTGCCACAGCTCGACCGTGGCCGCCCTGGCTCCCACGTTCGGGCGCGGGGCCATGACCAACCACTGGAACGACCTGGCCAATGCCGACTGCCTGCTGGTGATCGGCGCCAACCCGGCCGAGAACCACCCCATCGCCTTCCGCTGGATCACCGCGGCCACCGACCGCGGGGCCACACTTCTCGTCGTCGATCCCCGCTACACGCGCTCGGCCGCCACGGCGCACGTGTACGCCCCGATCCGCGCGGGCACGGACGTCGCCTTCATCGGCGGGCTGATCCGCTATGCTTTGGACCGCAAGCTCGCGCGACGGGACTACCTGCTCGACCACACCAACGCGGCCTTCCTCGTCGACCCGCAGTTCGCGTTCGATGAGGGGCGGTTCGGCCGCGTGGCGGGCGGCCGCTACACGCGCGAGCACTGGGGCTTCCAGCGCGACGACCGGGGCCGCCTCCTGAAGGACCCCACGCTCGAAAGCCCGCACTGCGTGCTCCAGTTGATCCGCAGACACTACGAGCGCTATACGCCGGAGATGGTCGCCCGGGTGTGCGGCACGCCGGTGGAGCGATTCATCGAGGTGGCCGAGGCGTTCTGCTCGACCGCCAGCCCAAGACGCTCGGGCACGATCCTCTACGCGATGGGTGCCACGCAGCACACGGTGGGCACGCAGTACATCCGGGCCTACGCGATCCTCCAATTACTCTTGGGCAACATCGGCGTCGCCGGCGGCGGCATCAACGCCCTGCGCGGCGAGTCGAACGTGCAGGGCTCGACCGACCACGGCCTGTTGTTCGATCTCCTGCCCGGCTACGTCAAGTCGCCCGACGTGGAGGACACTTCGCTCGCTGAGTACCTCCGGCGCCGCGTGCCCGACGGGCCCGAGGCCGCCGGACGGCGCAAGGCCCTCGGGGCGCGCCTGGTGAGCCTGCTCAAGGCCTGGTGGGGCGAGCACGCGACCGCGGAGACCGACTTCGGCTTCGGCTGGCTTCCCAAGCGCGACGGCGACTTCTCCTACGTGGCCATGATGGAGGCCATGCACGCGGGTACGCTCAAGGGGCTTTTCATCCTGGGGCAGAACCCGGCCGTCAGCAGCCCCGACGTGTCGCGCACGCGCGAGGGCCTGGCCAACCTCGACTGGTTGGTGGCGGCCGACCTGTGGGAGACCGAGACGGCCGCGTTCTGGAAGCGACCCGGCGTCAGGCCCGAGGACATCCGCACCGAGGTCTTCCTCCTGCCCATGGCCGGGGCCCTGGAGAAGGACGGCAGCGTGACCAACTCGGGGCGCTGGGCCCAGTGGCGCTACCCGGCCGTCGGCCCGCTGGGCGAGGCCCGCACCGACCTGTGGCTGCTCGACCGGCTGACGAAGCACCTCAAGGAGCTCTACGCGGCGGGCGGGGAGTCTGCCGAGCCGATTCTCAAGCTCACGTGGGAATACGGAGAGGGTGAAGAGCCCAGCGCCGAGGCCGTCGCCCGCGAGATCGCCGGCGGGCCGATCCCCTCGCCCGACCTTCTGCGCGACGACGGGAGCACGGCCTGTGGCAACTGGCTCTACTGCGGCAGCTTCGCCGGGGGTGAGAACCGGTTGGCGCGGCGCGGGGCACCGGAAGCGTCGGGCGATCCCGCCGGGCTTCACGCCGCCTGGGCCTGGTCATGGCCGGCCAACCGCCGCGTGCTCTACAACCGGGCCGGATGCGACCTGGCAGGAAAGCCCTGGTCGGCCGGGAAGGCCGTCACGGCGTTCGATCGCGACACAGGGCGCTGGCAGGGCGATCTGCCCGACGGAAGCTGGGCACCCGGCGGCGAGCCGGACCAGGGACGCGGGGCGTTCTGGCTGCTCGAGGAGGGCCGGGCACAGCTCTTCGCCCCTTCCGTAGCCGACGGCCCATTGGCCGAGCACTACGAGCCGATAGAGAGCCCGCTGGTGAATCCGCTTTCGTCCCAGCAGCACAACCCGCTCGTGCCGCCGCTGCCTCCAGAGGACCTGGGGGACCTGTCGAAATACCCGATCGTGGCCACGACGATCCGCGTGGCCGAGCACTGGCAGTCGGGCACGATGTCGCGGAACATCCCCTGGCTCGTCGAGCTTTCGCCCCATGCGTTCGTGGAGATCAGCCGCGAGCTGGCCGCCGCCCGGGGCATCAGGAGCGGCGAAACGGTCACGGTCCGCTCCGCCCGGGGCCAGATCAAGCTCAAGGCCCTGGTCACCCCGCGCCTGAAAGCCCTGGACCTCGCCGGGCGCAAGGTCGAGCAGGTCGCGCTGGTCTGGCACTTCGGCTACGAAGGGCTCGTCAAGGGCGCGAGCGCCAACCGGCTGACGCCCTCGGCCCGGGACCCCGGGGCGTTGATACCGGAGTACAAGGCGTTCTTGTGTGAGGTGGAGGGTGGGAATGAGGAATGAGGAATGGGTGCAGGCTCCCCTCTCCCGCTCGCGGGAGAGGGGTCGGGGGTGAGGGCGGCAGCGGAGCAGGAGGTGCCCTCACCCTGACCCTCTCCCCAAGGGAGAGGGAACCCGTATTGCCCTCTCCCGCTCGCGGGAGAGGGGTCGGGGGTGAGGGCGGCAGCGGGGCAGGAGGTGCCCTCACCCTGACCCTCTCCCCAAGGGAGAGGGAACCCGCATTGCCCTCTCCCGCTCGCGGGAGAGGGGTCGGGGGTGAGGGCGGCCTGAGGTGGCGGGTGGTGGTTTAGGCCCTTCGATTGCGCTCGCTGGCCGTGCCGGCGGGGATCTTCAGCGCGCTGGTGTGGCACCTGATGCTCCCGACGGTTTACGACGGGAGGCCTCCATGCCGGATGCAGTGCGCGAACAACCTCAAGCAGATCATCCTGGCGCTCCAGCGCTACGAACAGGAATACGGCTGCTTCCCGCCGGCTTACGTGGCCGTGGTCGGCCCGGAGGCGATGTGGCCGGGCGCGTTTAGCGTGAGGAGGCCGGACCTGAAGGGCGGCCCGTCCAGCACGATCATGGTGGTGGAGGTCGCCAATTCCGGCATCCACCGGATGGAGCCCCGCGACCCGGACCTGGATCGGATGGCCCTGACCGCCGTCACGGGCCGCCGGCGGTCTCGGCCCGGACGCGGGTGCCGGGCTCCAGGTCGCTCTCGGGGGCGCGGACCACGAGGTCGCCGTCCTCCAGGCCTTCCACGATCTCGGCGTGGCGGTCGTTGAGCACGCCCACGTCGACCGCCTGGATCGCCAGGCGCCCGTCGCGCACCGCGTAGAGCTGCCACCGGCCGCCGGCCGAGCGGAACAGGGCCGAGCGCGGCACGACCAGGGCATCGGCCTTCTCCTCGGTGGCGATCCGCACGCGCACGCGATAGCCCACGCCCAGGTTGCGGTGTTTGCGAAGCCAAGCCAGGTCCTCCGCATCGAGGGCGACGACCACCTTCACCCGCTGCTGCTCCACGCCGAGCGAGCTGATCTTGGTGAACCCCGCCGGGTAGATTCGGGCCACCGTGCCCCGGGCGTAGTCGCGATCCTCGCCGCGCACGTCCTTCCCGATGGCCGGGCCATAGATCTCCACGGAGTCGCCCGGCTTGGCCTCCACCACGTCGAGACTGAGCACGTCGGCCTCGACCTCCAGGTCCTCCAGGCGGCCGATCTCGACCAGCGGCTCGCCGGCCGCGAGAAACCGCTCGTTGCTGATGAACCGCTGGAGCACCACGCCGTCCACGGGGCTGGTGATCGTGCCCCGCTTCTGATCGAGGAGGGCCTTCTCCAGCCGGGCCTGGGCCTCGGCCCGGGCCTTGCGGAGCACCGCGTCGCGCAGGCCCTTGTCGGTGATGTACTGCTGGACCATGGTCGGCAGCAGGCTCGTGGCCGCGTGCAGCGCCCGCGTTGCGCTGAGCACCAGCTCGTCCTGGCGGAAATCGACCCGGGCTTCCACCTCGCGGAGCTCCGCCTGGTCGAGGCTCTCCTCGGTGAGCGTCTTGGCCTCCACCAGCCCCTCGACGCGCTGCAGGTGTTTTTGCGCCACCTCGTGGCGCTTGTCGCCGGCGGTCAGGCGGTTTTCCGCGGCCTTGACCGTGGCGGCCATCGACTGGTTGAACTGCTCGGCCTGTTCCCAGGCGAGCTTCTCGAGCACGTTGCTGAGGTTCTCCTCGATCTCCTCGTCGAGGCGCTCGACCGCCGCCCGGGCCTCGTCCACGGCCAGCACCAGGTCGGCCGGGACGATCCGCGCGACGGGCCGTTCCTTGTCCTCGGCCGCGACGGCGTCGCCCTCCTCCAGCGTGATCGGCTCGATGCGAGCGCTGTAGGGCATGGTGATGACGTAGGTCTGGGGCAGCCGGGTCATGCCCCGCTCGTCGATCAACGCGCGGATCGCGCCGCGCTCGGCCTTGGCGACTTCGACCTTCGTGCCCGGCGCGACCACGGCATACAGCGCGGCGCCGGCGGTCAATACGACGGCCACAACAGCAAGGATGATCCAGGTTCTGGCGTTCATGGCGGCCTGGTGGCTAGTGGTCAGGGGCGAGTGGTGAGTGGTCAGTAACTGAGTGAGTGGGTGGGTGACTGGAAGGTGCGATCCTCTCGTCAATCGTCATTCATCATTCGCCATTCTTCGTTCCACTCACTCCTTCGCCTTCAGCGCCTCGAGCCAGTCCATGCGATGGATCGCCCGCTGCACGAACAGGTGCGCGCCCAACGTGAACAGCACGGCCAGGACGACCGTCCAGAGGTACGTGCCGGCCGAGGAGACCACGGGGAAGCGGAACAACTCCGATTCGTAAGACCAGGCGGCGAGCACGGTGAGGAAGTACCCAAGGGGCATGCCCAGCACCGCGCCGATGAGCGAGACGATCATGCTCTCGCGCAGCAGGAGCGTGCCGATCTGCCACGGCCCGTAGCCCAGCACGCGGAGCGTGGCCACTTCGCGCTGGCGCTCGGCCAGGCTCACCAGCGAGGCGTTGAGAATGCTCCCAAAGAACACGATGCCGGCGAACAGCACGAGCATGCCGATGAACACCCACATCGCGCTGAGCACGGTCTCCTCGAGGCTCTCGACCATGTCGTTGCGCGAGCTGACCGCCTGCAGGGCCGGCAGCTCCTTGAGCCGCCGGTAGAGGGCCGCCTCGTGTCGGGGGTCGCGATCCACGGCGAGCTGTACGCCGGTGACCGCCTCCGCCTCGTCCATCAGACGGCTGAGGTAATCGATGTCGGCGTAAACGGCCGTGCCGAGGTAGCTGTCGGCGATCTCCACGACGGGCACCTCGTGCGGCTCGCGCAATCCCTGGGTGGGCTCGATGCGTACCGTGTCGCCCCGCTCCAGGCGCAGCATCTCGGCCAGCTTGCTGCTCATGGCCAGGCCGTGGGCGGGGATGCGGATGGGCCGGGCGCGGCGGTCGCGGGGCACCGTGAGCGTGGCCCCGCGGGCCAGCCCGGTGATGCCGCCCTTGTAGCGGAACGGGCCGTTGACGAACGTGCAGGCCACGCTGAACAGCGGCTCGGCGCGATCGACGCCCGGCAGGCGCGAGGCCTCGAGCAGGGCCTCCTCGCCGCGGGCGTCCTTGAACGAAAGGTCGAGGTCGCTTCGGGCGATCCACTTGAACTGGAAGTCGATCAGGTAGTAGGTGGCCTGGGCCATCATGAATCCGCTCACCAGCACGCTGGCGCCCATGGCTGCGGCGAAGACGCCGGCCGCGGTGCGCACGCGGCTGCGCACCACGCTGCGCAGCACCATGCGCCAGCCGGAGCTGAGCCGGCTCCACAGCCAGGTGATGCGCTCCAGCAGGATCGCCCCGCCCTGGCGCGGCGGCTTGGGGCGCATGGCCTGGGCCGGCTCGAGCTTCAAAGCGGCACGCGCGCCGCGCAGGCTCCCCACGACCGCGCAGCCGGCGCCGATCGAGAGGCCCCACAGGGCCAGGTCCGCGTAGAAGTAGTTGTGCAGCTCCGGGAACTCGAAGATGTTGCGGTATTCCCGCGTCATCAGTTGGGCCAGCCCCCAACCGAACAGGCATCCGACCGCGCCGCCCGCCAGGGCCACGGCAAGCCCGAACTTGAGGAAGTGCGCGAAGATCTGCCGGTCGGAATACCCCAGGGCCTTGAGCGTGCCGATCACGGTGCGCTGCTGCTCGGCCAGCCGGCTCAAGAGCACGTTGAGCACCAGGGCCGCCACGGCCAGGAAGATGGTGGGCAGGAAGTAGCCGAAGCTCCGCAAGCCCTGGATCTCCTGCGAGAGAAACTTGTTCGACGCCTGGTCCTCCAGCGGCGTGGTGGCGAACACCCCGTACGGCTCCAGGAGGCTCTCCGCGCGGCGGAGCACCTCCTCGTGGCGGTCGCGGGCGCCGGGCGAGAGCCGCCCCAGCACCTGGTTCGCCGCCCCGTCGAAGTCGAAAACGTCCTCGGCATAGCGGTTCTTGATGTAGAAGATGCCGAAGTGCTCCGGGTCGGGCATGATCGCCCCGGGCGCCAGCGGATAGACGAACTCCGAGGAGATCGCCGTGCCCACGATGAACAGCTCCTGCCGCCGGTTGTTGAGCACGAGCCGGATCCAGTCGCCCGGGTGGAGGTCGTGCGCCGCGGCGAACTTCTCGTTGACGATTACCTCGTTCTCGCGGCGGTCGCTGAAGTAGCCGCCCTGCTTGAGCACCACGTCGCAAAGCACCGCCTCGCGGCGCTCGGGGAGCGCAAGGACCAGGGCGTTCAGCGGCCGCTCGGAGTCGGCCGCATCGACCGTGGCGAAGAACTGGATCCGCGGCCGGATCTCGGCCACCCCGGCGATGTGGCGCACCGCGTCCAGCTCGGCCAGCGGGGCCTTCTTCAGCTCGATCCAGAAGTCGGCCATCCGGCACTGCCGGTAGTAGCGCCGCTTGGCCTCGTTGAGGTTCCGGTAGGCCGTACCCAGGGCGACAAAGCACATCACGCCCACGGCCACGATGCCCACGATCGCCAGGAGCATCCCCCGCGACGAGCCGAGCTCACGCCGCAGCTTGGTGTCCAGGACGCTCACCAGGTGATCTCCTCGGGCGGGGCGGGCCGCTCGTTGACGTGCACTTCGACCACCTGCCCGCTGCGGAGGCGGACCACGCGGTCGGCCGCCTCGGCGATGGCCCCGTTGTGGGTGATCAGCACGATCGTCGTGCCCAGCCGCTGTTTCAAATCGACCAGGAGGCGCAGCACGCGGATGCCCGTCGCGTAGTCCAGGGCCCCGGTCGGCTCGTCGCACAACAGCAGCTCGGGCCGCTTGGCCAGGGCCCGGGCGATGGCCACGCGCTGCTGCTCGCCCCCGGAGAGCTGCGCCGGGAAGTGGTCGATCCGCTCGGCCAGGTCCACCAACTCCAGGGCCTCGGCCACGTCCATCGGCGCGCGGCTGATCTCCGTGGAGACCATCACGTTCTCCCGGGCGGAGAGATTGGGCACGAGGTTGTAGAACTGGAACACGAAGCCCACGGTCTCGCGGCGGAACCGCGTCAGCTCGGCCGGGGTGAAACGGGTCATGTCGCGGTCGCGGAAGCGGACCGTGCCGCTGGTCACGGTGTCGATGCCGCCGATGATGTTCAGGATGGTCGATTTGCCCGACCCGCTCGGCCCCACCACGGCGAGGAACTCCCCCTCGTCAATGTCGAGCGTCACGTCCTGCAGGGCGCGCACGGCCACCTCGCCCATCTGAAACGTCTTGGAGACGCCGTCCAGGTGGAACAGGGGCTTGCCGTTGGACCTGACGTGGGGCGCCCTATCGGACGCTTCGCGACTGGAGGGGTCGGGCATGGGGCTTCGGCGCGGGAGCGAGGATCGATCCTATCTGGAACCTAGGGCGCAAGTCACCATCGGGCAAGGAGTTCCGTGCCGCGGGCGGGAGCTGTCCCAGGCCGCCGGACGCGATCGCGTGCCTGCCAGGGGCCCTGCCGAGCGGAAGGTCCACCCGCCGCAACCCGCAAAGGCGGCGCAAAACGCCCATTCTAAACCTGGGCCGCACCGGGAGCCATCGAGCCCGATTGTGACCGTACCGTTAGCGGAGGTTGCCATGCAGCCCGAAGGTGGTTAGTTTCGGAGCTTTCGGCGGCGTGCTTTGCACTGCCTCGACTTGTTGTTCGACGACCATGCAACCGTCTTGCCGCGAGGAACGAACGATGCGTTTCGTCTTGGCCTCCCGTCTTCTGGTCGTATCGCTGCTCACTTCTTCGCTCCTTCAGGCGACCGGCCCGCTGCTGGCCGAGGAGTCTCCCGCTCGGCATCCCGTGCCCGACGCGGAGACGCTGAAGGAGGCCAAGAAGCTGCTCCAGCAGGTTTACGGTCAGGCGTACCAGGACGCCAGGACGGCCGAGGCCAAGACGGCGCTGGCCCGGCGGATTCTCGACCAGGCTGCGGAGTCGAAGGAGGAGCCGGCGACGCGGTTCGCGCTTCTGGACATCGCCCAGCAGATCGCCCAGCAGGCGGGCGACGTGGAGACCGCGCTGGAGGCCGCCGGCCGGATTGGCGAGGCCTTCGAGGTCGATGCGATGGACCGCCAGGCCGAGGCCCTGGAGAAGACCGCTGAAGCTGCGCTGGGCGATGCGGCCCGGATCGCGCTGGCCGAGAAGGCCGTGGAGTTGATGGACGCGGCCCTGGAGCAAGGGGCGATCGAGCCCGCCGTGCGCTTCCGCGAGGTGGCGATCTCCGTGGCGCGGCGCACACGCACCACGCCGTTCATCAAGAAGATCGTGGCGGCCACGGACCATCTCAAGGAGCACGAGAAGCACTGGACCGCGTATCGAGAAGCGCTGGAGAAGTTGGCGAAGGACCCGATCGACGCGGAGGCGAATCTGGCGGCCGGGCGCTACCTGTGCCTGATCCAGGGCGACTGGGCCCGGGGCGTCGCCATGCTCGCGCTCTCCTCGGACGCGGATCTCAAGGCCCTGGCCGCGCGCGAGCTGGAAGGACCGGACACGGCCGAGGCCCAAGCCGGGATGGGCGACGGATGGTGGGAGTGGGCACAGCGCCAACAGGGTCGGGACAAGGACTCGGCCATGCTGCGGGCAGGAGCCTGGTATCGCAAGGCCGAGCCCAATGTGGAGGCCGCGCTGTTGCGGGTGAAGCTCCAGGAGCGGCTCCGGCTGGTCGAGAAGATCGGCCGGCCCGTGCCCGAGGCCGTGGCGAGCACCTCGCCAGCCGGTCGGACCAAGCGTCCGCCGGAAGCGATTGCCCCCTTCGACGCCGAGAAGGCGGTGGAGCTGCAGAGGCTGTGGGCGGAGTACCTGGGAACGCCGGTGGAATACACCAACGAGCTGGGCATCAAGTTCATACTCATTCCGCCGGGGGCGTTCTTGATGGGGACGTCGGAAGAGGAGATGGCCAAGCTCGTCCAGGAAGCGAAAAAGGACAACCAGCCGGACTACATCTTCAAATCCCTGGCCCGGGAGATGCCCCAGCACCGGGTACGCATCTCCCGGCCGTTCTACTTCGGGAAGTACCACGTCACGGCCGCGCAATTCGGGAAGTTCGTGGAAGCGACCGGATACAAGACCACGGCCGAGACCAACGGCAAGGGCACTCGCATATGGCGCGATGGGCGGTACCAGTACGACCCGGCGCTCAACTGGCGCGACAACGCCGACGTACCGATGGCGCCGGCTAATTGTCTGTCCTGGCTGGATTCAGCCGCGTTCTGCAAATGGCTCTCGGAAGAGACTCGGGCCGCGTATCGACTCCCCACCGAGGCCGAGTGGGAATATACCTGCCGGGCAGGCACAACGACCCGATACCACTTCGGCGATGACAGCTCCGAGCTCGGCGGTTTCTGCAGGAACGTCCCGGCGGCCGTGGACCAGAAGAAGCCGAATCCTTGGGGCATCTACGGCCTGGTCGGCATGCCGCAAACGTGGTGCCTCGACTGGACCAACGACCACTTCTACCGGGTCTCTCCAGAGGTCGATCCGCGCGGCCCACCCCAGGGCACCGCGCGCGCGAAACGCGGGGATGGGTACTTCATGTTTCCTCTCCAGACTCGCGCTGCATGGAGGGCCGAAGACAGCCCCGATGAGGCACTAGCGCTTTGCGGCATCCGCCTGGTCTACGACCCCTTCCGCACCGGCCCGCTGCCGCCGAAGCCGCGGTCGCGGTGAGCGGTGCGGAGGGCCGGGAGAAGAGAGAGACGACCTCGCTCCTACCGCGCCCGCTCCCCCGGCCGCGAAGCGACCTCGGGCGTGCGCCCGCCCTCGAAGGGGCTGAACTCGGCCCAGACGGGCAGATGGTCGGAAACGGCCAGCGCCTGGTCCAGGCTCAGGTCGAACTGGGCCATCAGGTCCAGCACGCCGGAATAGCCCGTGAACTCCGTGGTGAAGCGGCGGTCGAAGAGCAGGTTGTCGTAGGCCCTGGTCCCCCGCGTGTTGGTCGTCTTGCCGGAGATCGCCCAGGCCATGCCCGGCAGGCGCCCCAGGCGGCCCAGGTCGTTCTCGTCCACGTTGAGGTCGCCCAGCAGGATCACGTCGTCCTCGCCGTCGGCCGCGGTCTGCACCTTCCGGAACACGTCGGCCAAAGCGTCGATCTCCGTGTCGGTCTCGTCGGGATCGGTGTGGACGTTGATCAGCCTGAAGGAGAACGCCTTCTCGCGCGGCGGCCCCCGCGCGCGGAACCGGGCCACCAGCGGCTCCCGGTGCAGGAGGTCCTCGGGGTCGGGCATGGTGAACACCGAGCGGCGGTCCAGCTCCACGCGCCCGGTGTCGAACACGTACGCGTACTGCTCCTTGCTCACGGTGCGGCCCAGGCGCTGGCCGACCACGTAGTCGTAGCACGCCCCCTCGGCGTTGATCATGTCCGTGAACCGGGGAATGATCGTGTCGTCCTTCGAGCGGATCTCCTGGATGGCCAGCACGTCGAACTGGCGCGCGACCTGCGCCAGCACGCCCATCACCTCGGGCTTGCCCATCTTCGAGGTGCCGAACACCTGGATGTTGAACGAGCCGATGCGGATCGGGGCGTTCGGGGCCGGGTTGCGGTCGGTCGGCCGGCCGGCGGGTGCCTCCGGCCGCGGTGCCGCGTCGCGGGAGGCCGAGGCCTGTTTCTGCGCCTCGGCCGCTTCCTTGAGCAGCGCCTCGGCGTCGCATCCCGAGAAGAGGACGGCGGCGGCCACGAGCAGCGGCCAAGAAAGGGTATTCCGCATCGCGAACCTCCGTGTGCGCAGGCGGAAAGGTGGCGCGCCTCATGCGCGCAAAGGACGGTTCCGTGTCGGGGGCGGGGAGGATACCAGATGCCCGGCCCCGGCCGAAGAGCAGTTGGGGGCTTGTTCGCGGATGGGTGCCTCAGGCAGACCCCTGCCGGCTCGTCCGGCAGGCGAACAAGGCGGGGAAGCCGGCACAAGCACCGATCACGGCTGGACGGGCACTACGGCGACCCCGACGGCGGCGGGGCGATCTTCTTCAGGGCCTGGGCCGCAAGCCGCGCCAAGCGAGGGTCTTCCGACGCCTCGGCGCGGCGGAGGGCCTCGACCGCGCCGCGCGCGGCCGGGCCGATCCTGCCCAGGGCCCACGCCGCGCGCTGACGGACCGACAGCTCCGGCCCGCCGTCCAGGGCGGCCGCCAGGTGCGCAACAGCCCGACCGGCTTCCTCGCCCAGGCGCCCCAAGAGCGTGGCAGCCCAGTAGCCGGTGTCGGCCTTCGCATCCCGCAGCAGACCGGCCAGGGCCTCGAGATCCTTCGCATCCGGCGGGCCCAGCTCCTCCAGCGCCGCGGCGGCCCATTGGGCGACCTCCTCCGACTCGTCGCCGCAGGCACGCACCAGGGGCACGGCCGCGGGCCGCGCTTCCGGGCCGAGACGCGCCAAGCGCTCCGCGGCCTCGCGACGGACCTCGACGTCGGGCGAGCCCAGCGCGGCCATCCCCTGCGAAAGGTCGCTCTCCACGGCGATCCCTCCCAACCCGGCAGACAGAAAGAGAAGCAATCCGCGCACGAGACGATTCCTCCCGTGACCCGGAGTCTAGCAGGAGGGAGCGTTGGAGGGGAGGGGGAAAGGAGAGAGGGGAAAGGGGGAAGCGAAAGAAGACGGATTGGCTTCGCCCTGAACTGCGCCCCCTGCCTCCTCTCCCCTGCCTCCTGCCTCCTGTCTCCTCTTCTTCGACGTTGACGACGATTGGGAGCCGTGATACCTTTCCGCCCCTTCTCTCGCGGCTGGCTCCCCGGCAATCGAGCCTTGCCCATGCGGCCGATCCTTCGCGTTCATCATGGCAAGTTGCGGCGGCAGGTTTCCGCCTTGTCTGGGGCCGTGGTCCTGCTCGCCACGTCGGGCTGCGTGGCGCCGCTGGCCTCGCTGATTGCCAGCGCGCCGAACCGGATCTGCCTGCTGCCGGCCGACCGGAACCCCTTGCCGCCGATCGAGACGCTCTCGGGCATCGACGATCACTTCTGGGTCGACGTCGGGCCGCCCGAAGCCCGGCTGTCGGTCTCGGTGATCGAGCCGCGCCGCCGCGGTCTGGTCAAGGGGACGATTCTGGTGACGCATGGCGTGTACGCCAGGAGTTTCTGGATGCTCGGCTTCGCGCGCCAACTGGCCGACGCCGGCTACCGCGCGGTGCTGGTCGATCTGCGGGGGCACGGGCGATCGTCGGGCCGGTGGCTCACCTACGGCGTGCAGGAGGCCCAGGACCTCTCGCAGGTGATCGACGTGCTGGAGCGGCGCGGACTCGCGCGGGGCCAGGTGGGCGTCTTGGGCATGTCCTACGGGGCGACCGCGGCGATCCATTTGGCGGCGGTCGATCCGCGCGTGGGGGCCGTGGTGTCGGTGGCCCCGTTCAGCACGATGCGGCAGGTAGTTCCACGCTACCTCCGCATCATGCTCGTGGGCGGCTGCCTGCTGCCCGAGAAGACCTTCGAGGCGGCCATCGACGAGGCGGGACGGATCGCCCGCTTCGACCCCGACCTGGCCAGCGCCGTCGAGGCCGTGCAGCAGACCCGCGCCCAGGTGCTGATCGTGCACGGCACGACCGACCTGTTGGTCCCTTGCTGGCATGCCGTGCGTGTGCGCGACGCCGCACCCGACCGCGTGCGCCTGGCGCTCATCCCCGGCGTCGGGCACGTGGTGATCTGGGCCGACCCGCGCGGCGAGGTCATCGGCCGGGCGGTGCGGTGGTTCGATCGGTGGTTGTGGGTGGGCGGCGAGAGCGGGGGCGGTCGCGTTTTCGTGGAGCACAGCGGAGCCAAGACGGGGCTGTCCCCTTCTGCGGGACAGCTCTGACCGAACGCGAGCCCCCAAGGCGCACTTGCACCGGCCCTTCGGCTGTGACGCCGCGCGGCCCGCTCTCTCGACCCTTCTACCTCTCCACCTTTCCCACCGGCCGGCTGTTGTTCTTGATGTCCTCGCGGTGCTTGCGCGCGGCTTCGGCCAGCCGGGCGACGACGTCGGGATGCTGCTCGGCCAGGTTCTTCGTCTCGCCGATGTCCTGCGCAAGGTCGTAGAGCTGCACGGGCGGGCCCTGGGGCTTCGGCTGCGGCTTGGCCTGCTTGTCCTTTTTGCGGCGACGGCGGTCGGCCCCTTCGGGCCAGTCGTAGAACTTCCACTTGCCGCTCCGCACGGCCACGCGGCCCCCGTGCAGGACGCAGTAGGCCTCGTGCGGGCTCTTCGCCCCGGGCCTGCCCTCCATGAGCGGCAGGATGTCCTTGCCGTCGATCACGCGATCCGCCGGCACCTTGGCCCCGGCCAGCCCGGCCAGCGTGGGCAGCACGTCGATCGTGGCGGCCACTTCGCCGCACGTCTTGCCCTCGGGAATCCTCCCCGGCCAGCGCATGATGCAGGGCACGCGGATCCCGCCGTCGTACAGGCTCCCCTTCTTGGCGCGGAGCGGCTTCGATGAGCCCACCGCCGCGCCGTTGTCCGTGGTGAAGATCACCAGGGTCTTCTCGTCGAGGTCCAGGTCTTGGATGGCCCCGAGCACTTCGCCGACCGACCAGTCGAGCTCCTCGATCACGTCGCCGAAGAGGCCCCGCTCGGTCCGGCCGCGGAACTCCTCCGAGGCGTCAAGCGGCACGTGGCACATCGTGTGCGGCAGGTAGAGGAAGAACGGCCGGTCCTTGTTCTCGCGCATAAAGCGGATCGCTTCCTCGGTGTAGCGCTTGGTCAGCGTGCTCTGGTCGGCCGGGTATTCGATCATCGTCTCGCCGCGCAGGAGCGGGACCTTGTTGCGCGGGGGCTTTTCCATCTTCTCGATGTCCGCGGCCGTGACGCCCTCGCGGAGCTTGCAGTCCTCGCCCGGCTTCATCCAACCGGCGATCCACATGTCGTTGGAGTAGGGGATGCCGAAGTACTCGTCGAAGCCCTGGCTCGTGGGCAGGTACTCGGGCGTGTCGCCCAGGTGCCACTTGCCCACGCAGCAGGTGGCGTAGCCCTGCGTCTTGAGCACCTCGGCGACGGTCATCTCGTCGCGGTGCAGGGCGACCTTGGAGGCCGGGAACAGCACCGCGCCCATGTTCACGCGCGGATAGTGGCATCCGGTCATGAGGGCCGTGCGCGAGCCGGAGCAGACCGGGCAGTTGACGTAGAAGTCGGTGAATTTCATGCCCTCGGCTGCCATGCGATCCAGGTGCGGGGTCTTGAAGCCCTCGGCGCCGAAGCAGCCCACGTCGCCGTAGCCCTGGTCGTCGGTGAAGATGACCACAAAGTTCGGCTTGTCCGCGGCCGGCGCGGGCGAGGGCAGGACCGCCGCGAGGGCGGCCAGCGCGAGGAGCGTCAGTGCGGTCGGTCCTATGCTGGTCTGCATGGCGAGGGCTCCGTAGTGTGGGTGGCGAGGGGTGAGGGACGCCGTGCGCGGACTCCGACCTTCAGTACACCGCCTGGTGGTCCGCTCCCCGGCGGCGGCGATTGGTCTGAGCGTGGCCCCCATTTTCCCACACCGCCGCGCGGATTCAAGCGCGAAAGGGGATCCGGGTGGTCGTTGCTGGCCGGAGTCGGGCTGTTGGCGGTTCGGGCACGCTCAGCCCCGCCCGCGGTGCTTCTCGTGATACTCGCGGCAGGCGTTGGCCAGGGCGAGGAAGCCAAAGAAGGGGAGCGCGCCGGCCAGCATGAGCTTCCAATAGAGGCTCCCGGAGGCGATCAGCCAGGCGACGGCCCAAACGGCAAGCGCCGCCCCCAACAGGGACAGGGCGATCTTCTGCTTTCGCGCCCAGTCGCGGGTCTTCGCCAGCCACAGAAGACCCACCAGGGCGCCGTAGAAGGCGCACCCCGCGCCGAGAATCAGCTCACCGATGATCTCTATGGTCGTCGTCCGCCGCGCGCCCGGCCGCCGGGCCGTCTTCCATGGGGCGCCGGAGGACCAGTCCCAGGATCAGGAGCACGATGCCCGTCAGGCCAAAGGGAGGCGCTCCGAAGAGCAGGAGCGACGAGAGCGACATCCTGCGGGCGAGGGCCTCCGGGCTGGGGTCCGACGACTGCGCGATCGCCTGAAATCCCAGGACCACGTTCACCACCGCGCCGGCGGCCGCCATCATGGCAAGGGCCAGGCACGCGACGCCCGTCCACACCAGCCAGCGCGTGCTCGTCGTGCGGGTCGGCACGCCCGGACTGCGCGAGGACTGATAAGGGTTCTGCTCCACGGACTTGCCTCCGCAGGCATTCTACCGCGGCGGCGACTCCCCATGCAACGCGGCGACCGCATCGGGCCGCGCCGGCGGCATCCGGGGGCGCAAGAAAAGGCGCCGGCCGCGGTCGCCGTCCTTGGCGATCCCGGCCGGCTGGCGGATAGCACAGGGGGAATGGCAGGAGGTCGGCAGATCACGGGCCGATCGACCGCGGGGCCTTGGCCAAGAAGTCCCTGGGGCCGCGGGTGGTGTAGTACGGATAGGTGACCGCGCCGGAGGGCGGCACCGGGTCGTAGGCGCGGGCGTGGCAGCCTGGGTCGCGCGGGCAGGGGTTGCGGCACGGGTCGCATACCCGGGGCACGTCGCGGCAACTGCCGAAAATGCAGGCCAGCCGGCCGCTCTGGCAACCCACCAGGCCGGCCAGCACCGTGGCCGCCAGGAAGGAGAACAGGACACGTTTCATGACGATGGATTCCTTTTCCACAGGTGTCGGGGTCGGGCGCCGCCGACCATCGCGGGGAGGCGGCCTCTCGTCGTCGGCCGTGCCGCTCTTCCCTCCCGGACACGGCGCAGGGTCCCGCAGACGACGAGTACCTTGCTTCCTTAGTCAGATCGGCCCGGCCGATGGCAGAGTCCAGAAAATCGGAAGAACTGCTCCCGGCGGCATGTGCGGCAATGCCGGCAAGATGGATGACCTGGGATGCTGGCCGGCGACTTTGCTGCATGCGTGGGGGTCGCCAGCACGTGTGAACGCCTTGGCGAGCAGCAAACCCCGCCCAAAAGGAGGGTAAACGGCGGTTCCTGCAGCGCCTATCATGGGCGCTGGGGATCGGCAGGAAGTGGCGGGTGGGCACGGCCTTCGGTCGATCGGCAGTATCTTCGCAGGCATCGAAGACCGGTGCCCTCAGGTTCGGCGTCGCCGCGCGGCCGCGGCTTCTCGGCCGCTGGCTGGTGAAGTCGCCATCACGGTCCGCCGACCGCCGGCGGCTTGCGTGCCGATCAAGCCGCAGCCACGTTCCGCTTGGCGCGTGGCTTGACATTTGCCCCCCGGTCTCGCCGAATGGCGGACCTGGGGATCGGCCGGAACGAGCCCGGCGGCACAGGGCGGGGCAGAGCACGCTGGACGCAGCACCGGAAGGCGGACGTATTCATGGTTGCATCGATCGAGTTCATCGAGAAGACGATCGCCACGTTCCAACAGGCCACCGAGGCGAACTACAAGACGCCGGGCCGAGAGGGGAACACGGTCACGCTCACGCCCGAGCTGGCCGGCGAGGTGATGATCACGGGCGACCTGCACGGGCATCGGCGGAACTTCAACGGCATTAAGAAGACGGCCGCCCTGGACGTGCACGCGCGGCGCCACCTGATCTTGCAGGAGGTGTGCCACGGCGGCCCCACGTATCCGACCAACGGCGGCTGCATGTCCCACACGGTGCTGGAGGACGTCGCCCGGCTCAAGGCGCAGTATCCGGAGCGGGTCCACTTCATCCTCGGCAATCACGAGCTGGCCGAGCTGACCGACTACCCGATCCAGAAGAACAAGCAGATGCTCAACCTGATGTTCCGGTTGGGGTTGCAGCAGATGTACGGCCCGGCCACGGAGAAGGTCCGCGAGGCCTATTTCCCCTTCATCAAGAGCTGCCCGCTGGCGGTGCGTCTGCCGGGCGGCGTGCTGGTCACGCACAGCATTCCCGAGAACTGCGATGGGGGGCGATTCGACAAGTCGATCTTCCAGCGCCAGCCCGAGCTCTCGGAGTACTACGACCGCACGAGCATCTTCGACCTCGTGTGGGGGCGCGACTTCAGCGAGGAGAATGCCGAGGCCTTCGCTTCCATGATGGGGGCCGAGGTGATCGTCAACGGGCACGAGCCGGCGCCCGAGGGGTTCAGCACGCCGAACGATCGGCAGTTGATCCTCGACTGCTGCGGCGAGAAGGCCTGCTACGTCCTGCTGTCCACCGACCGGGAGTGGACGCACGAGGAAGTCGTGGGGCGCGTCGAGCGGCTGAAGTAGCGCTCCCGCCCTGCTCGCTCCTTCGCGGCCCTCCTGCGGACTTCGACCGATGAGCCAGTCGCAACCATCCGGCGGCAAGAAGCCTCGCAGACGGTTCCAGTTCACGCTGGGGAGCCTGTTCCTGGTGATGGCGATCTGCAGCGTGCTGGCCGCGGCCGTGGGCGGAGTGGTCCGGTCGCAGCTCGGTGAGTTGTCCGTGCCGGCCCTCTACTTCGTGTTCATGGCCGTGGCGGCCCCGCTGGGAACGATGATCGTGGTGAGCCTGGCCCTCAGCGCGGCGCGGTGGCTGCGGCGGATCAACCGGGCGAGGGCGAAGCGGGATGAGCGGGGGGAGTGAGGGGTTAGTGGGTGTTTCCGACTTCCGACTCGTGACCCCTGCCGACCAGTGCGCCTAGCTCGGCTCTCGGGGCAGGTCGCGGAGGAAGCGGGGACGGCAGCGCGGCGGCAGGGGCTGGCGGTAGGTCTCCGACCACGCCTGGCGCTCCTCCTCGGTGGCGTAGTAGCGGAGCCAGATCTCGGGGTCGCCGCCCGCCCCAGCGCAGTCCCAGTGCAGGAAATTCGTGCCCGAGTCGATCATCTTCTCCCGCGCCGGCAGGATGTCGCGGTAGATGAGAGTGTAGAGCTGGCGGTCGGAGAGATGGTCGGTGAAGTCGAGGACGATCCGCTTCTCGAAGAGCTTGTGGATCACGTCCCAGAGGATCTCGTGGAGGTCCTCGTCGCAGAGGACGTCGGGGCGGGGCGGGCGCAGCTCGGGGTCGAACCAGCGATAGATCGGCAGCACCGGGGCCTGCTCCCAGGCGAGCATCGAGGCGAGGAACTCGTTCTCGGCGGTCAGCGGGAGGTGCGCCACGTTGACCCGATCGATCGATTCGTCGTAGTACGGCTCCAATTCGTCGCGGAGCTCCGCGTTGCGCAGGAGCTGCTCGACCTCGTCTGGACTGAATCGGTGCCGATCGACCATCGACCGCGACGCCTTCCGCAACACAGGACGGCAGTGGAGCGAACCGCGCAAGGGGAGCCCGGGCCGCTGCCGGGACCGCTCCCCCTCTTGCCCGGCACGCTTGGGCCTCGGGGTTCTCGCAGGCGAAACCCGCCTCAAACCTTGAATGTACCAACGGACCGCCCAGGGTTGAAGCGAATTTGGCCGTTCCGGGCGGAAACCCCCAACCGGTGCGCCGTGCGGACTGGCACGACCGCACGGGTCGCGCTGCGGAATCGTCACTACCGGCAGGGTTTGCCCCATTGCGAGGCGGCGGACGTTCCACGCAGCCCCCCCGCCACAGGCGTTCGTTTGCCGCCGCTCGCTTCCGCCGCGGGCTCCGGCCGCCGGAGCCGCCACCGTGAGGGGCGGAGCCCCGATTCCACGCCGCGGCCGATCGGGGAAGGGACGGCTGCTGGACCGACCCATCACCCGCCCGAGCACGAGTCCGGCGGGTCTTCCTGCAGCCGGATCCGCTTCTCCAGATCGACGATCTTCTGCACGCGCCGGGCGTGACGCCCTCCTTCGAAGGGCGTGGCCAGCCAGATCTCGATCATCCGGTCGATGAGCTTCTCGCCCAACAGGTCGGCCGACAGGCAGAGCACGTTCAGGTCGTTGTGTCGGCGGCTCATCTCCGCGGTCAGGTCGTCGTGGCACGGCGCGGCGCGCACGCCCGGATGCTTGTTGGCGGCGATGCACATGCCCAGCCCCGTGCCGCAGATGAGGATGCCGCGGTCCACTTCGCCGCGGCCGACGCGGCAGGCCACCTTGGCCGCGACGTCCGGATAGTCGCACGGTTCGGCGCTGAAGGCGCCGTAGTCCTCGACCTCGTGGCCCAGGCGCCGGAGCAGCTCCAGGACCTTGCCCCGTATCTCGAATCCGCGGTGGTCACCGCCGACGGCAATCCGCATCGTTGTGTGTGCTCTCGGGGGTGATGGATCAGTAAGTGGGAGTGGAGGGCCGGGAGCCTCTCGTCGCCATCGCGTTTGCCGAGTGGAGTGACCGAAACGGCAGAAGACGCCCGACGCCCTGCCACGGCTACGCGGTAAACGGTTCCAGCTCCGGCAATCGTCTCCTTAGTTCGCTCTCGATCTGGGCGGCGCACTTCTGGTAGCGCTCGGGCGGACCTCCGATGGGGTCGGAGATGTCCCCGCCGTCGGCGCGCAACGTCTGCGTGCGCTCCGCGGCACCCGGCCATTGGGCGAGAATCGCCTGGCGATGGGCCTGGGTCATCGTGTAGATCACGTCGGCGTGACGCACGAGCGGCTCGCTGACCGGCTGGGTCTCGTGGAACTGGAGGTCGAGCCCCATCGCGCGCATCACCTCGACCGCCTCGGGACTGGCGTGCCCGCCCACCATGGCCGCGATGCCGGCCGACATGACCAGCGCGCCCCGGTCCTCCAGCTCGTCGGGCCGGCAGCCGACACGCTCGGCGAGCAGCTTGCGGCAGAGCATCTCGGCCATGGGGCTGCGGCACGTGTTGCCCGTGCACACGAACAGCACCAGCAGGCTGGAGAGCCGTTTCAAGGTCTGCTCGGGCACCACGCCCGGCCTGAGGATCTCATAGCGGTTGCCGCTGACGCGGACCACGGCCGAGGGCTCGCCGAAGCGGGCCGGCCCGTCGTCCAGCACGAGGTCCACGTGGTCGCCCAGCGCGTCGATCACCTCCTGGGCGGTGCGGGCATCGCGCTGGCCGGTGCGGTTGGCGCTGGAGAGCGCCAGAGGACCGGCGATCATCCGCATCACGTCGAGGATGACGTGGTGCCCGGGCACGCGGAGCCCCAGCGTCCCGTGCGGTGCGACCAGCTTCTGCACGGCCGAGGGGAGCTGGCGCGTCAGCCCCTCGGGATGGGCGTCGTCCACCACGATCGTGACCGGGCCCGGCCAGCATCGCCGCGCCAGACGCTGGGCCAGGGGGGGCATGTCGGGAATGTAGTCCCGCGCCTCTTCGGCGCTGCGCACGGCCAGGGTCAGGGGATGGCCGGCGGCTCGGCCCTTGGCCTCCACGAGGCGCTCGACGGCCCGCCCGTCCAATGCCCTGGCAGCCACGCCGTAAACCGTCTCGGTGGGAAACGCGACGAGCTTCCCCTCGGTCAGAGCCTGAACCGCGCGGTGGACCACGTCGCGGGCGTCCTCCGCGCTGCGGACATCGATCAAGACGGGGGGCATCCGAGAAGCTTTGAACTCAGGCGGGAGGTCGGAGCGTCGTAATGCGTTATTCTAAAGACCCTTACGGCCAATCGTCAAGCCTCGGCTCGGCGTGGGGGGCGAGGGGTCGTCCGCCCTCCGCGCAGGACGGAGTGCCACGCCGCCCCTTTGGCGCGCACCGTTGCCCCGCCAGGACCGGGCAGTACGGGGCAGTCCGTCCTGCGGGCGACGCGCGGGGGCCGGGTGTCTTCTCTCGAAATCAACAGCCCAGGCAACCAACGCACCGGCCGAAAAGCGACTCCCGACTCCGTCCAGGCCCCGGCGCTACCCGGCCGCGGAGAATCCGGATAAGCTCATGGGAGGGTATTCGACCGCCGCTTCGGGCATTCCATGTCGCCGGACCGCCGCTTGCTGACGACCTCCGCCGCCGAACGCCGCCCCCCCTCAGGACGGAACACGTGGGCGGTCTGTCTGCGCAGGGCGGCCGCCGCGGCGGTGTGTTGCCTGGCAGCCGGATGCGAGCGGGACTGGGCCGACGCGGGGCGGTTGGACAAGGTATGGGGCGAGCGGGGCATCTCCGAGGGCCGTCTCCAGAAGCCCCGGGCCATGGCCTTCGCCCCGGAGGACGAGATTTACCTGGTGGACATGACCGCCCGGGTCCAGGTCTTCGACACCGACGGCAACTACCGCCGCGGGTGGCGCATGCCCGACTACCAGGCCGGCAAGCCGACGGGCATCTCCATCGACCGCGACGGCCGAGTGCTGGTGGCCGACACGCACTACTACCGGCTGATGATCTACTCGCCCGAGGGCGAGCTCCTCAAGACCATCGGCGGGGTCAACGGCTACGAGCCCGGCCAGTTCGGCCTGGTGACCGACGCGGTGCAGGACTCCGAGGGCAACTACTACATTTCCGAGTACGGCGACAACGACCGGATTCAGAAGTTCACGCCAGGCGGCGAGTTCCTGCTCCAGTGGGGCGGGCACGGCTCGAAGCCCGGCCAGTTCGCCCGGCCCCAGAACATCGAGATCGACGAGGAGGACCGCATCTGGGTGGCCGACGCCTGCAATCACCGCATCCAGGTCTTCGACACCGAGGGCGAGCTCCTGTTGATTTGGGGCAGCCGGGGTGCCGGGCCGGGGGAACTTTACTATCCTTACGATCTGGAGCTGGGCCCGGACGACACCGTGTACGTCTGCGAATACGGCAACCACCGCGTGCAGAAGCTTACGCGCGACGGCCGATCGCTGGGCTGCTGGGGCCGCGAGGGCGGCGAGCCGGGCGAGCTGTTCAACCCCTGGGCCCTCGCCCTCGACCACCGCGGCCGGCTCCACGTCCTGGACACGAACAACCACCGCGTGCAGAGGATCGAAATGTAGGGAAGCAGGGGGCCGGGGCCGGCAGTCAGGGGGCAGGAGAATGCGCATGGGAGTCGCAGGGTTGTTGTACTTCGTACTCGCGTACTCCGTACTTGAGTCAGGGAGTACGGAAGTACGAAGCCCGTTGGGCCTCAAACCACTAGCCATTGCCCCCTAACCCTTAACCCCCATGCTCTCCTACCGACTGAGCTTCC
>CAYSUS010000014.1:0-91515 GCA_964434165.1 uncultured Pirellulales bacterium | reverse complement strand
CTCCGACGGCGTGGCCGGGTACGTCGGCGTTGCGCCCGGCCGGCTCTTCCTCCAGTACGAGGGCATGAACCCGTCGGGCAGCTTCAAGGACAACGGCATGTCGGCCGCCTTCACCCACGCCCGCCTCGTGGGCGCCGGCCGGGCCGCCTGCGCCTCGACGGGCAACACCTCGGCCTCGCTGGCCCTCTACTGCTCGGTCACGCGCCTGATGAAGGCCGTGATCTTCGTGGGCTCGGGCAAGATCGCCTACGGCAAGCTCTCCCAGGCCCTCGACTACGGGGCGCTGACCGTGCAGATCGCCGGCGACTTCGACGACGCCATGGTCCGCGTCAAGGAGGTCACCCAGCAGTTGGGGATCTACCTGGTCAACAGCGTGAACCCGTTCCGCCTGGAGGGCCAGAAGACCATCATGTTCCGCGTGCTGGAGGCTCTCGGCTGGGAGGTCCCCGACTGGATCGTCGTCCCGGGGGGCAACCTGGGCAACTCCAGCGCCTTCGGCAAGGCGTTCTTCGAGCTCCGCCAGCTCGGGCTCATCGATCGGCTCCCCCGCATGGCGATCGTCAACGCCAGCGGCGCGAACACCCTCTACGAGCTTTACGAGCGACGCGGCGTGAAGTGGTACGGCGGCGGCATGGACGGCGCGGCCGTGTGCCGGTATTACGACCAGATGGACTCCGAAGGCCGCCGGGCCTCGACCATCGCCAGCGCCATCGAGATCAACCGCCCCGTGAACCTCAACAAGTGCCTCCGCGCCCTGGAGACCACCGACGGCGTGGTCCGCGAGGTCACCGACCAGGAGATCCTCGACGCCAAGGCCCAGGTCGGCGCCGGGGGGCTGGGCTGCGAGCCGGCCAGCGCGGCCAGCGTCGCCGGGACGAGGAAGCTCGTGGGCGAGGGCGTGATCGGCCCCGACGAGCGCGTGGTCTGCGTGCTCACCGGCCATGAGCTGAAAGACCCCAACGCCACCGTGGCCTACCACACCACCGACCAGAAGATGTTCAACGAGGTCCTCGGCAAGCGGGGCGTGCAGCGCGCGGCCTTCGCCAACCGCGCCGTGGCCGTCTCCAACGACCTCGGCGAGATCATCAAGGCGATTCAGCTCTATAGCTGAAGGTCGAGGGCGAGAGCGGGGAGGGCTCAGGTATGCGGCTCAAGCAGGTCCGGATCGAGAACTTCAAGCGATTGGAGAACGTCACGCTGGAGCTCGCTCCGCTGAACTGCGTCGTCGGCCCCAACAACTCCGGCAAGACGACCCTTCTTCAGGCGCTCGCGCTGTTCGATTTCTGCGTGCATCATTGCCTGACCCGCAAGAACGGCGTCTTCGAACTCCGCCGCCGCACGATACCCCCCGAGGAATTCTACGTTCTCCCCGTGGCGGATCCCATGGAGCTCTGGACCGACCGCAAGTCGATGGCTGGCGGAAAGCAGAAGATCATCCGGATTCAGGCCCAGTTCGACGACGGCATCGATGTCACGGCGACCCTCAAACTGGACTACAACCGCTTCGGGCTTGGCGTCGAGACGACGGACGACTCTCAGGAGGCGATCGGACGGCTCGCCGAACATCACATGGCGTACCTGCCGGTGTTCTCCGTCTTCCTGGCCAGGGAAGAACGGCGCACTCCCGCGGTGGTCGGCGACGAGCTGGCCAGGGGTCGCGTTCATAGCGTCGTTCGCAATCTCCTTCTCGATCTTAAGGAGGAAAAACGAGAAAACCGTCTGGTCGAGATTCTCCAGCGAAGTTTCCCTTCGCTGGAGAGCATGAACATCGTGTTCGACGAGGTGTCGGACCGCTACATCGCGGTCACCTACAAGGAGGCTAAACACCCCAAGGAGTTCGATGTGTTCTCCGGCGGCAGCGGCTTCCAGCAATTCCTGTATCTGTTCGGTTTCATCCTCCTGCGCCAACCGGCCGTCATCCTCCTCGACGAAGCGTCGTTTCTGGCAGAGTACGAGCGTCTTCTGGAGGAGTCTCGCGATTCGGCGAATGACCATCTGGTGGAGGGCTATCAGGAGCTGCGCCGTCGGCAGAATGAGAAATGGGACGCCGCAACGCTCTCCCGTAAGGCGCGCGACTAACTGAAGCTGCCTTGGGAGGACGACCGACTCGCTCTGGCCGATGCCAAGGCTGTCGTCCTGCCAGGCGTCAAGCGTTGGCTGCAAGAGAATCAGTTTGGCCAGTTCTCCAACAAGCGCCTTGCAGAGGAACTCACCCCGGCGGAACTACCGCGCGAAGTGCACGATGTCGCACGTCGGATCGCGGCGTTTGCTGGTGTGGACGTCACGTCGACGCCATAGAGCGAGCGCTTGGAGTCCCGCCGCAGCAAACCTTGGGAGACACGAAGATGTCTGTCCGCATCGCCATCCACGGGGCCGCAGGGCGCATGGGCCAGAGGCTCGTGGCCTTGGGCGCCGCCGACCCGCAGCTCCAACTCGTCGCCGCCTTGGATGCCCCGGGCCATCCGCGCCTCGGCGAAGACGCCGGCAGCCTGGCGGGCATCCCAGCCCTTGGCGTGCCGCTGGCCGCGGAACTCTCCGTCGAGGCCGACGTCCTCGTGGACTTCTCCCTGCCCGAGGCGGCCGATCGCGTGATCCGGACGTGCGTCGAGAGGCGTCTCGCCCTGGTCTTCGCCACGACCGGCCTCTCGGCCGACCAGAGCGCCCGGCTCGCGGCGGCGGCCGACGCGATCGCCGTGCTCCAGGCCCCCAACATGAGCCTGGCCGTCAACCTGACCATGAAGCTGGCCCAGGTCGCGGCCGAGGCCCTGGCCGACGCCGACGCCGACGTGGAGATCCTCGAACGGCACCACCGCTTCGAAGAGGACGCGCCCAGCGGCACGGCCCTGAAGTTCGGCCAGATCATCGCCGCGGCCGTGGGGCAGACCAGCCATGTCCACGGGCGGCACGGCCGGCCCGGCAAGCGGCCCCGCGGGGAGATCGGCTACCACGCGATCCGCGTCGGCGACAACCCGGGTGAGCACACCATCGTGTTCGGCATGCTCGGCGAGACGGTCGAGCTGACCGTGCGCGCGACCAACCGCGACTGCTACGCCCTGGGGGCCCTGGCCGGCGCCAAGTTCCTCGCCGGCAGGCCGCCCGGCGTGTATTCCATGAAGGACGTGCTGGGGCTGTAGCCCGCGGGAGAAGGCGGCCGCGAAGCGGCCAAGGCGTCAAGCCGGGGGCGTGAGCCCGCGGTAGGGGCTTGCTGCGCGCCGTGTGCCAGACGTAGAATGCATGGAGCACCTCCCACGCCCACGCGGGCCCATGCCATGAATCCCGGCTTCTCCCCGGAGATCCAGTCGATCGTCGATGAGCAGTTGGCCACGGGCCAGTACGGCTCGGCCGACGAGGTCGTGCTCGAGGCCGTGCGACTCCTGGCCGAGCGCAACCGCCGCCTCGAACGGCTCCGCCGCGAGATCCAGATCGGGTGCGACGAGATCGAGCGCGGGGAGTACACCGATTACGACGACGCGAGCCTCAAAGCCAGATTCGACGAGTTGAAGCAGCGGGCCGCCGAGGGCATCGAGAGAACCGGGCGGTCGCCATGAGGCGCTACCGCGTCTCTCGGCGAGCCGATCGGGACTTGGATGACATCGCCGACTTCATTGCGGAGCACAATCCGTCGGCGGCTATTCGCGTGATCGACGGTCTAGAGGAGAGGTTCGGCCTGCTCGCGGCCCAGCCGTTCCTAGGTGAGTCGTGTAACGAACTCCGTCTCGGATTGCGGCGGTTCGTTGTCGGCAGCTACGTGGTGTACTACATGCCGACGGCGTCGGGCATCGAGGTCAGCCGCGTCCTCCACGGCGCCCGCGACGTGGAAGGGCTCTTCTGATCCCCTCACCCCGCGGCCAGGGCCAGCGCCCCGTGCAGCACCACCTCCTCGCCGAGCTGGGCGCGCACGATCCGGTATGTGCCCGCCAGGGGCGGAAACACGTATCGGGCCACGTAGTCCCGCACCGGCGCGAAGAACAGGTCCTCGCCCGCCAGCGACACGCCGCCGCCCAGCACCACCACGTCGGGGGCGAGGAGCGTGATCATCTGGGCCAGGGCCCAGCCGTACGCGCGGCAGGCCCGGTCCAACACATCGCGTGCCAGCCGGCTGCCGGCCGCCGCCGCCTCGGCCACGTGCCGCGCGGTGAGCTGTTCCGCTCGGCCGCCGCAGCGGGAGGCCAGCTCGGCCGCCTCTCCGGCGTCGGCATCGGCCATCAGCCGCCGCGCCGTCATGGAGATGCCCCAGCCGGCGGCGATCGATTCGAGGACCTCTTGCGGCCCCTCGCACTTCAGCCCGGGCCGCAAATGGCCGAGCTCCGAGGCGATGCCGCCTGAGCCGGTGTAGAGCCGCCCTTCGACAACCAGGGCCCCGCCGATGCCCGTGCCCACGTTGGAGTAAAAACAGACCCGGGCCCCCTGCCCTGCCCCGAACCGGGCCTCGCCCAGCCCGGCCAGGTCGGAGTCGTTCCCCAGCACCGCGGGCAGGTGGAGGTTGTCGCGGCACCACGCCACGAGCGGGAAGTCGCTCCAGCCTTCGACGTGATGGCTCTTGATCGTGCGCCCGGCCGATGGATCGACCGGCCCGCCAAACCCGATCCCCGCGCCCGTCACCTGGTGTTTTGATATCATCGGGGGCGCGGCCTCGGCGATCTGGCGGAGGATGCCTTCGGCGCCTTCGCCACGATCGACCGCGCGCCGCAGCAGCTCGACAAGCGGCCCCCCCTGTCCCGTGCCCACGCCGAGCTGGAGCTTGGTCCCGCCGATCTCGATGGCCAGCCGCATGATTACCCCTCGGCGAGGGCCTGGCGCCGGCCCTCGGCCACGTTGATCCTGGCGGCTAGGGCCCAACCGATGAGGAAGAACACCAGCAGGCTCAGGATCGCCCAGCGGGCGCTTCGCGTAAGCAGGATCGTCAGTCCGAACAGGAACGTGCCCATGAAGTCCGTGGCTTTGCCGGAGAAGTTGAAGAATCCGAAGAACTCGCCCGTCCTCCGCGGCGGGGTCATGGTACCCATGATCGCCCGGCTGACCGACTGCGTTCCGCCCATCACCATCGCCACCACCCCGCCGAGGATCCAGAACTGCCACTTGGCCGTGACCAGGAAGAAGGCCGCCAGAAGCAGCGTCACCCACACGGCCAGGCAGGCCAGCAGCGTCGGTTTCTGGCCGAGCCGGTCCGAGAGCCGGCCGACCAGCACGGCGCCGGGCAGGGCGAGGAACTGGATCATGAGGATCAAGTGCGCCAGCTCCGCGGTCTCGAACTGGAGTTCCTCCCGGGCAAACGTGGACGACTGGCTGAGCACCGCCTGCACGCCCTGGTTGTAGAACAGGAAGCCGAGCAGGAAGAGCGCCAGGATGCGGTATCGGCGGATGCCGGCCAGCGTGCGTCCCACATCGCGGAAGGCCAGGATCGCCGCCGCCAGCATCGGCTCGCGCAGAGCGGGGGCCTGGCCGCGATCGCGGAGCACCCAGAGCGTCGGAATGGAGAACAGCCCCCACCACAGCCCCATGATCAGGATTCCGATCCGCAACCGACCGGCCACGTCGGGCACTCCCAGCGAAGGGCCGACCTGGAGGACCACCATCGCCAAAATCAGGGCGATCGCCCCTCCCAAGTAGCCCAGCGCGAATCCCCAGGCCGAGACCGCGTTCATGCGATCCTCGCGGGCGATCTCCGGCAGGAAAGCGTTATACACCCCCAGCGAAAGCTGGAAGCAGAGGCTCGTGGCCATCAGCAGGACCACGACGGCCACGGCGTTATCGGGGGGGACCGCGGCCATCGCCACCGCCCCGCCCGCCCCCAGAAGCGCCGTCGCGGCCAGCCAGCGGCGCTTGCTGCGGTTGACGTCGGCCAGCGCCCCAACGACCGGCGACAGACAGGCCGCCACCACCATCGAGGCAGAAATGCCCCAGGCATACCAGGTCGGGCCCCACGGGTCGCCCTTCTCGAACACGACCCCGGTCAGGTACCCGTGGACGATCGTGATCAGGATCGTCGAGAACGCGCTGTTCGCCCAGTCGTACATCGCCCAGGCGAGGACCTCGGCGCGGGTCCCGCCACGCTCGGCCTCAGGCGGCGACTGGCTCATGGGGTCAGGGGGCAGGGCGCAGGGGGCAGAGAACAGATGCGGCGAATAGACACCAAGTACGGGGCACCGAGTACGAAGTACGAAAAACACCACGGGCCACTGACCACCGGCCCCCTACCCCACCGCGGCTCCGCTCGGGCAGGCCTGTTCCGGCTGGAGCAGGACCACGCGGTCGCCGTCGCTGGCGGCCAGAAGCATGCCGCGCGATTCCTCTCCTCGAAGGACCGCTTCCTGGAGGTTGTTGACGATCACGATCTGCCGGCCCACGAGGTCCTCCGGCTCGTAGTGCTTGCGAATGCCGGCCACGATCTGCTTCTTCTGGTCGCCCACATCGACCTCCAGCAGGAGCAGCTTCTCGGCGTTCGGATGGGGGCGTGCGGCGATGACCGTGGCCACGCGGAGGTCGAGCCTGGCGAAGTCGTCGTACGTAATCTCTGGCTTGGTCATGGCAGTTCCCTGCGATCTCTCTGACTTCCGAAGTCTCGCAACTTCGGAAGTCTCGGGGCCAGGCTCTAACCTGTCGTTAACACGCCGATCGCGGCCAACATCCTACGCCTGAAGGGGGTGGGTTGTCAAAGCCCGCTGGCGGCGCCGGCGACCCAACCCCGGCCTTGCCCGTCGCGGCAGGTCGGTTGATGAACCAAACCGCTTGGGATAACGTACATGAGGGGTTCAGGGACCGGATAATCGCTCATGAAACGCCTCGCTCTCGCCGCCAGCCTTTGGATCGCCGCCTGCTGCTGCGCCGTTGCGGCCGATGCCGACCTGGACCGGGGCCGCATCCTGCTACTGGAAGGCAAGTACTCCGAGGCCGCGGAGGTCTTCCAGTCCGGGGCCGGAGAGGATCCGGCCGCCGCGGTCGGACAGGCCCGGTGCCTGGCCTCGCAAGGCAAGCACGACGAGGCCGTCAAGGTCCTCCGCCCCCGGGCCGAGGGCAGCGCGCCGGTGCAGGCGGAGCTGGCCAGCTTGGCCTTTCGTCGCGGGGACTACAAGGAGGCCTCCGCCCGGGCCGAGGCGGCGATCAAGCTCGACCGCCGTCAACTCCTCGCCCTGTGGATCCGGGCCGAGCTTGACCGCGTGCACGGCCGGCTGGAAGCGGCCGAGCAGGGCTACCTCGGCTTCATCCGCTACTACAACCGCAACGACGTGGAGGACGCGGAGCAGTTGCGCCTGATCGGGCTGGCCGCCGCCCAGTACGCCCGGTGGAACCAGCTTCCCGACCAGTTCGATTTCATCGTCAACGAGTTGTATCCCGACGCTTTGGTCCTCGATCCCAAGTACTGGCCCGCCCATTACGAGGCCGGGCTTGTGTTCCTGGAGAAGTACAACGAGGCCGACGCCGACGACGCGCTGAAGAAGGCCCTGGAGATCAACCCCAACGCGGCCGAGGTGCACGCCGCCGCGGCACGCCTGGCGCTGGACGGCCGCGACGTGGAGAAGGCCAGGGCCTCCCTGGAGCGGGCCCTGAAGATCAACCCCCGGCTGCTGGAGGCCTGGCTCGTGAAGGCCGACCTGCGCCTGGCCAACTTCCAGGTTCAGGAGGCCGCCGAGCTGCTCGAGTCCAAGGCGCGGCCGATCTGCCCGGTTTCCGAGGCGGTGTTGGGCCGGCTCGCCGCGGCCTACGCGCTGCTCGATGGACTCGACCTGGACCAGGCCGGCACGCGCTTCGCCGCGATCCGCGACGGGGTCAACCGCCGCAACCCGCACGCGGGCGAGTTCTACTTCGCGCTGGCCGAGTGGCTGGAGGCTCGCAACAAGTCGCGCGCCGCGGAGCGGATGTACCGCGAGGCCCTCCAGCGGATGCCCCAGTTGATCGGTCCGCGGTCGGAGCTGGGCCTGCTCCACATGCGGGCCGGGCGCGAGGCCGAGGCCCGCAAGCTCCTCGACGAGGCGTTCCACATCGACCCGTTCAACGTCCGCGTGAACAACACCCTGGAGGTGCTCGACGTCCTGGACGAGATGGAGACCGTCGAGACCGAGCACGTGATCCTCCGGTTCGACCGCGAGCAGGACCGGCTGCTGGCCCGGTACGCCGCCCGGCAGCTCGACGCGATCTATCCCCGGTTGTGCCGCGCGTTCGGCTACCGCCCGCCCGGCAAGCCGCTGATCGAGGTCTTCAGCCAGGCCAAGGGGGGAGACGGGCACCAGTGGTTCAGCACCCGCATGGTTGGTTTGCCCTATCTGGGGACGGTGGCGGCCTCGACCGGCTGGATCGTGGCCATGGTCTCGCCCAGCGAGCGGGCGCTGGGCAAGCCCTTCCACTGGCGGCGCGTGATGACCCACGAGCTGGTCCACGTGATCACGCTCCAGCAGACCGATTTCAACTGCCCCCACTGGTACACCGAGGCCCTGGCCGTGTGGAGCGAGGACCTCCCTCGCCCGCAGGAGTGGAACGAAGTGCTTGTGCGCCGCGCGCGGAGCGGCGACCTGTTCGACCTGGGCACCATCAACTTCGGCTTCATCCGGCCGCACTCCTCCGACGACTGGGCATTGGCCTACTGCCAGGCCGAGCTGTACCTGGACTACATGATGGAGAGACAGGGCGAGGAGGTCATCCGGCGCATGCTCGAGGCCTACGCCGAGAACCTCTCCACGAGCGAGGCCATCCGGCGGGTCTTCGGTGAGTCGATCGACGAGTTCGAGCGCGGCTACGCGCAGTACGTCGGGAAGCTGGTGGACGGGATGTCGTCCCTGGCGGCGGACGAGGAGGACGGCGACTTCGACTCCCTCGTCGAGCGGCAGAAGGAGCAGCCGGACGATCCCGACGCGGCCGCGCGCCTGGCCGCGGCCTATCTCCGCCGCGACGCCGTGGACGAGGCCCGCAAGCTCGCCGACCAGGCGATCAAGGCGCAGCCGAAGCACCAGCGCGCGGCCTACGTGCTCGCCAGGCTGCTCGTGAGGGAAGAGAAGCCCACGGAGGCCTGCGAGCTGCTCGCGGGCGTTCTGGACGAGAGCGCGCCCGACCCGCTCGCCTTGAACCTGCTCGCCGGCCTGAACCTCAAGGCCGAGAAGTACGACGAGGCCGCGCGACTCTACGGATTAGGGCAGAAACGTCATCCCTACGACCTGAAGTGGACCAAGGCCCTCGCCCGCGTGTACCTGAAGGCGGAAAGCGACGAGAAGCTCCGCGAGGCCCTGGAGAGAATCGCCGCGGCCGAGGGGGACAACCTCGGGGCGTGCAAGAAGCTGGCCCAGTTGGCGCTGGCCTGCAAGGAGTTCGACAGCGCCGCGCGCTGGGCCCGCGAGGCCCTGTTCATCGACGTGAAGGACGCCGACATCCACCGCATGCTGGCCGACGCCCTGATGGGGTGCGATCGCGCCGCGGAGGCCATCGGCCACTACCGCACGGCGGTCGAGCTGGAGCCGGATACCCCCAGCCTGCGGTTTGCCCTGGCCGACGCGCTGATCCAGGCGGGCAAGACCCGGGAGGCGATCCCCGTGCTCCGCGAGCTCCGCGAAAGGGAGCCCGATTACCCCGGCGTGGAGATGCTGCTGGAGAGCTTCGAGAACGACGGCCCAAAGGCCGGCGCCGCGCGGCAGCCGGCGCCCAAGAAGCCCGCGAAGGAAGGATCGTGACGAGCCAGCCGCCCGAAACGCCGCCACCTTCGTCCGCCGGCCCGGGCCCGGAGGTGACCCTGGCCGCGCTGCAGGAGTTGATCCGCCGCATGTACCTGGAAAAGGACGTGGCGCGGGGCGTGGACGGGACCTTCATGTGGCTGATGGAGGAGATCGGCGAGCTGGCCGCGGTCCTCCGCAAGGGGACGCCGGAAGAGAAGGCCGCCGAGTTCGCCGACGTCCTCGCCTGGCTGGCCACGATCGCCAACGTGGCCGGCGTCGATCTCACCCGGGCGGTTTGGGAGAAGTACGGCCGCGGCTGCCCGGGCTGCGGCCAGTTCGCATGCACCTGCCCGGACGCGGGAAAACCATGAATCGATCCAGCACGAAGCCGCGGCGCGACCATCGACCGGACCGGGGCCTCCAGGCACCGGCCACGACGCCCGGCCGGAGCGTCCCGCCCCGCAGGGCTGCCGCCTCGGGCGGTCGGGGCGGCTTGCGACGGCGGCCGGCCGCGGTGCGGCTTGCCGCGGCGGTCGCGCTGCTGGCCCCGGCGGTCGCGGCGGCCCAGGAGGCGGAGCGGCCCGAGATCGTGGCCCTCCGCATCGGCTTCGAGGACCGCTACAAGGTCGGCTTCTGGACCCCGGTGGACGTCACGATCCGTGGAGGCGGCAAGCCCCTGACCGGCGTGGTCACGCTGACCGCGCCGGACAGCGACGGGGTGGGCGCCCGGGTGGGCGGCCTCGCGTCGCAGTCCAACGCCTGCCAGGTCCTGCCGGGTGCGGAGACCACGGTCCGGCTCTACGCCAGGTTCGGACAGACCGACGGCGAGATCTCCGTCGCCGTGTGCGAGGCGCGGCGCGTCGGCGAGCGCCTGCTCGCCGGGCGTGTCCTGTGCAAGAGGAAGTTCCGCACCGGGATCGAGGTCCACGAGGACTACGTGCTGGCGGGCATGGCCTCCACGCAGCCGCTGTTCGTCACCGTGGGACCGGCGTCGGCGGGCATGGAGCAGGCCTCCAAGGCCTTCGGCCAGGTCGAGGGCGGCCCCGCCTCCTGGGATCGCGAGGCGGTCGCCGTGACGATCCTCGACGTGGGCAAGCTGCCCACGCGGTGGTACGGCTACGAAGGGGTCGATGCCCTGGCCGTGGCCACCAGCGTGCCCGACGTGTATCGCAAGCTCCTCCCCGACGGCGCTCGAATCCGGGCCATGGACCAGTGGGTGCGGATGGGCGGCAAGCTGCTGCTGTTCGTCGGATCGCAGGCCGACGAGATCCTGGCGCCCGATGCCCCGCTCGCCCGATTCGCCCCGGGGCCGCTGGAGGAGGTCCTCACGCTCAAGAGCGTCGCGCAACTCGAGGCGTTCGCGGGGGGGAGCAGGCCGGTGCCGGGCATGGGCGGCCCGCAGTCCGGGGTCCGCGTCGCCCGGCTCGGCGAGGTCGAGGGCACCGTCGAGGTCGCCGACGGCAACGTGCCGATGGTGGTGCGCCGGCCGTACGGTCTGGGCCAGGTGGTCTTCGTGGCCGTCGATCTGGAGCGTCCCCCCTTCACGCGCTGGCCTGACCGGGGGCTTTTCCTTCAGAAGCTCCTGGGCGTGGTCCCCCAGGAAGAAAAGGAATCGTCCGAGGGCGGCGCCGTCATGCACTACGGCTACACCGACGTCAGCGGCCAGCTCCGCTCGGCGCTCGACCGCTTCCAGGGCGTGAAAATGGTCTCGTTCTGGCTGGTGGCCGGGCTGATCCTCGTGTACATCCTGCTCATCGGGCCGGGCGACTACCTGTTCCTCCGCAAGGTCGTCGGCCACATGAACTGGACGTGGGTCACCTTCCCGGCCATCGTCCTGGTGGTCAGCGTGGGGGCCTACGCCCTGGCCTACTGGCTCAAGGGCGACAAGCTCCGCACCAACCAGGTGGACGTCGTGGACGTGGACGTGGCCAACCGCCAGCTCCGCGGCACGAGCTGGGCGAACCTCTTCAGCCCCCGCACCGAGACCTACAACCTCTCGCTCCAGGCCCGGCTGCCCGACGGACGCCCCGCCGAGGACGCCCGCGCCCTGGTCTCCTGGATGGGCCTGGCGGGCGACGGGCTGGGCGGCATGCAGCCGCGGGCCGGCGGCCCCCAGCTCTGGCAGCGGGTGTACGACTTCACGCCGGAGCTCGACGGCCTGGTGGGAATGCCCGTGCAGGTCTGGTCCTCCAAGAGCGTCACCGCGCGATGGACGGCCACCTGCGACGTCTGGCCCGAGGCCGACCTGGTGCGCGAGGACCAGCTTCCCAAGGGGACGATCACCAATACCCTGCCCTTCTCGCTCCGAGGCTGCGTCCTGGCCTGCGGACGATGGGGCTACGACCTGGGCACGATCCGCCCCGGCCAGACCGTGGTCATCGACCCCATGTCCCGCTCGCGCATCGAGCTGCGGACGCTCCTCACGGGGCGCACGATCGGCGGCGAAGACGCGCCCCAGCATTCCGGCCGCCGGCGCCGCGGCTACGACCGCGACAGCGTCAGCCTGCCGGAGATCGTGCGCACGATGATGTTCTTCAAGGCCCTCGGCGGCGAGAGCTACGTCGGCTTCCTGAACCGCTACCAGGGCTTCGTCGATCTGAGCCACCTGCTCGAGTCGGACCGCGCGATCCTCATGGCGGCCGGACCGCGGGGGACCGACCGGGACAAGGGCGCCGGCGCCCTCCTCCTCCGCGACGGCGAGCCGATGTCCCGCCCCGAGGATCAACACCTCACCATGTACCGGTTCGTGTATCCCGTCCCCGAGAAGGGCCGCAACGAGTAGCGGGCCGCCGCGCCGCCGATCCCGGGCCGCGCGTTTCCGCACCCATTCTCCCCCTCGCACCGCGATCATGATCAAGACCCAAGAGCTGACCAAGGCCTACGGCGAGCTGCGGGCCATCAACAACCTCAACCTGGAGCTTCAGGAGGGGGACCTGTTCGGATACATCGGTCCCAACGGCTCGGGCAAGACCACGACCATGCGGATCCTCGCCACGCTGCTCAACCCCACCTGGGGCGAGGCCTACGTGGCCGGCTACTCCATCTACACCCACCCCAAGGAGATCCGCCGCCTGATCGGCTACATGCCCGACTTCTTCGGCGTGTACGACGACATGAAGGTCATCGAGTACCTGGAGTTCTTCGCCGCGGCCTACCGCATCAAGGGCGCGGCGCGGCGCAAGGTGTGCGACGACGTGCTCGACCTCGTCGATCTGGGCTACAAGCGCGAGGCCTTCGTCACCAGCCTCTCCCGCGGCATGACCCAGCGCCTGGGCCTGGCCCGCGTGCTTCTGCACGACCCCAAGGTGCTCATCCTCGACGAGCCCGCCAGCGGCCTGGACCCGCGTGCCCGCATCGAGATCCGCGGCCTGCTCAAGGAGCTCCGCAAGATGGGCAAGACGATCATGGTCTCCAGCCACATCCTCCCCGAGCTGGCCGACATCTGCAACAAGGTGGGCATCATCGAGCGCGGCGAGCTGTTGATCTGCGCCGAGGTCTCCGACGTGATGCGCCAAGTGCGGCAGCACCCGGTGCTGCGGATACGCGTCAAGGACGACCCGGAGGCCGCCGCCCGGCTGCTGGAGCAGGACGCCTCGGTCGAGAGCGCGGAGCTTCGCGACGGGCACGTGTTCGCCACGCTCGCCTCCGACACGGACGACTACAGCCACCTGGCCGCGGCCCTGGTCGAGGCCGGGCACAAGCTGGTGGAGTTCAAGGAGGACGAGATCAACCTGGAGACCGCCTTCATGGCGCTGACCAAGGGGATCACGGCCTGACCGGGCCTCAATACCGCGCCAGGTCCCCTGCCCCTTCGCCCGGCCGGAGCTGCGCGATCCACTGCCGGTTGGTCTCGCCGAGCATGCGGAGCTCGCTGCCCACGGCGAGGAATTGCATCCCCTGCCCTGCCCTGTCCAGGGCGCTCGCGGGGTCCATCACGTGCATGCCGGTAGGCGTGCCCACGCGGCGCCCGGCGTCGATCACCTGCTGCACCAGGGCCTCGTGCTCCTGGTCGGTCGGCTCGCGCCCCAGCGTGGTCCGCATCGTGAACCGCAGGTCCACCGGGCCGATGAAAATCGCGTCGCAGCCCGGCAGCCGGTAGATGTCCTCGGCGTTCGCCGCACCGGTGGGGCTCTCGGTCTGGAGCACGACGAGGATTTCCCCGTTCGCGCGCTGGTAGTACTCGCCCATGCCCGAATCGAAGTTCAGGGCGTGCATGCCGCCGCCGGCGCTGCGGTTGCCCTCGGGCGGATACCGCGCGGCGGCGATCGCCAGTCGGGCCTGCTCGACCGTATCCACCATCGGCACGACGATGCCCCACGCCCCCGCGTCGAGCACCCGCTTGATGTAGTGATGGCTCCCCTCGGGCACCCGGGCCAGCGGCACGCAGCCCGCGTCGGCCACCGCCGCGAACAGCGCGGCCGCCTGCGACCAGTCGAAGGCCCCGTGCTCGAGGTCCAGCGTGAGCCAGTCCCAGCCGCTGCGCGCGAGCACGCGCGTGGCGTGCAGGTTGCCCAGCGACAGCCAGGTGCCGAAGGTGGGCTGGCCCTCGCGGAGCTTCCGTTTCACCGGGTTGGTCTTCATGGGTATCGATTCCGGGGATGATGGCGGCAACGGGTGCGGCGCGCGGGGGGCCTGCCCGCGCGACCGGACGCCCATTCTAGCCCACTACCCCGGAGGCTCAGAAGACTTCCGAAGTCTTCGAGGCTTCGGAAGTCTGGCTGCGCTCCCCTCCCCCGGCGACGTTGTCGAGCCCGGCCGGACCGGCTAGACTGAAGAGTGGGTTGAGCATCTCCCTTGCGTGGCACGACGCGCGTGCAGGAAGCGCATCTCATGTCCGATTCCTCCGCGGAATTCGAGCATCCCGCGGGCGGCGCCGACGACTCCCTGCTGGAGATCGAGGCCGCGCGGGCCCGGGCCGAGGCCGAGGCCGCTGCGCTGAAGGCCAAGGCTTTGGCCCTGGAGGCCGAGCTCGAGCGTCGGCGGGCCCAGTCGCACGAGCCGGCGCCCGCTCCGGCCGAGCACGCCGCGCCGGCCCCCACTTCGCCGACCCCCGCCGCGCCGAAGCAAGGCGAGCCGGCCGGCCGCGGCCAAGGGCCGCCCCGCCTGCCATCCTCCGCGACGGCTCGGGCGCCCACGAAGCGGGCGCCGAGGCCGGCCGCGGCCCGGTCCCGGCCGGACGGCAGGCCAGGCGCTCGGACCGAGGCCGGGGCGGCCGCCCAACCTGCCGCCCCGTCCCGGCCCGCGGAGACATCTTCCCCCGCCCACCGCCCGGCCGAAAGACCGGCCGCCGAGAAGCCGGCCTCGAAGCAGCCTGCGCCCGACGAATCCGCCCCGGAGCCGAAGGCCGACCGGGACGCCGCCGGGGCCGAGCCCGCGCGGACGCGTCGCTCGATGCTCATGTTTCAGGCTTCCGGCGGCTATCTGGTCAGCATGATCGTCAACTGCCTGGCGATGATCGTGCTGGGCATCTGGTACCTGCCGCCGGAGACGGTCGCGGACCGCAATCCCCTGATGGCCCTGGCGCCCGACGAGATTCAGGAGATCGAGCGTCTGGAGGAAGAGCTGATCGAGATCGAGGAGCTGCAGGGCTTCGACATCTCGGTCGAAGACCCCGGTCTGGCCGACCTGGGCGAGATGCCCGGCATCGACGCCCCGGAGTATAGCGATTTCAGCTCCGATTTGAGCAACCTGGTCACCGACCCCGGGGCCCCGTTCGGCCTGGACGGCGACGGCTGGGCGACGGCGGGCGACGGGCGCGGCGGGGCGGAGTTCTACGGCGTGCGGGCCCGCGGCCGGCGGTTCGTGTTCATCGTCGACAACTCGCTGAGCATGAACAACGGACGGTTCGAGTCGGCCTGCTACGAGCTGGTCAAGACGGTCGATCGGATGGAGCGCGACCAGGAGTTCTACGTCTTCTTCTTCAGCGACACGGCCTACGGGCTGTTCTATCCCAACGCGGCCAGGAGCCTGGTGCCGGCCACCCAGGCGAACAAGCAAAGGCTCCAGGCGTGGCTCTACCTGGTGGAACTGGTGCTGAAGACCAACGCCCATAGCGCCGTCGAGGAGGCCTTGCGGATGAACCCCGACGCCATCTACATCCTCACCGACGGGGCCTTCACCGACGACACGGCCAGGTTCCTCATGAAGCTGGAGCCGGGCCGCACGGCGATCCACACGGTGGGCATGGAGATCGAGGGCAAGGCCGAGAAGACGCTCCAGGACATCGCCGCGCGCCATCACGGCTCGTACAGGCACGTGCGGACCGATCCCCGCATGCGCATGATCGCCGCCAAGAGCCCCCGCAAGCGCCACAACAAGCGGGGCCCGGTGTGGGGCATTGCGCTTCCCAACGAGCCGCCGAAGAGGAAGAAGAAGTAGAAGTGGCCGGCTGACTCGCGCCATCGCTCCTCCAGCCACTGCCGCCTCCATGCCCGAATACGTCCCCGTCGCCCGCGTCGGCGACATCCCCGAAGGCCAGGGCCGCGCGTTCACGGTGGGCGATCGCGAGGTGGCGGTGTTTCTCAGCCGGGGCAGATACTACGCCATGGACGACTACTGCCCGCACATGGGGGCGTCTCTTGCGGTGGGCGACCTCCACGAGGGCATGGTCCTGTGCGCGCGGCACATGTGGGCCTTCCGCCTGGCCGACGGCTTCTGCCCCGACGCCCCGGGCCTGAAGGCGGAGACGTTCGAAGTCCGCGTCGAGGGGGAGGAGATCCAGGTGCGGCTGCCCGAGGGGCCGTAAGCGGGGGCTGGCAGCGTTTTCGCTGCTGCTCCCACCCCGCTGGGCCAACGCACTGCGGACCGAAGCGGAGACGCGCGACCTTGCATGGGGCAACATGCTGCGCCGGCCCCCCGCCGCGCACGGAAACGTGGCTGCCATGAGATATGCTCGACGGACGATGTTGATCTTCGCCACGCTGCTCGCCTCGTGGCTGGGCCTCCAGGCGGTGCACGAGGCAGGACACGTGGCAGGCGCGTACCTTACGGGCGGTCGAGTGCAGAGGGTCGTTCTCCATCCGCTGACGATCTCCCGCACCGACCTGGCCCAGAATCCCCGGCCGCTGCTGGTGGCCTGGGGCGGACCCGTGTTCGGCGCGGCCTTTCCCCTGCTTCTCTGGGGTCTGGCCGCGGCGGGGCGATTGCCCGAGGCGTTCCTGCTGCGGTTCTTCGCCGGGGCCTGCCTGGTGGCCAACGGCTGCTATCTGGGCTTCGGCCTGATCGACCGCGTCGGCGACTGCGGCGACCTGCTCCGCGCCGGCGCTCCGCCCTGGCACCTGGTGGCCTTTGCCGCCGTTGCCGTGCCCGCAGGGCTATGGCTCTGGCACGGCCAGGCCAGGCATTTCGGCCTCGGCCCCGAGGCGGAGCCCGTCCGCCTCCGCACCGTGTGGCTTTCCGTCGGCGCGCTGGCCGCGCTGGTCGCCCTGGGGCTTCTGAGGGGCGCCGGGAAATAGCCACAAGAAACACGAAGACGCATCACGATGTTGACGCTGCCCGCTCCTCCGCTTCTTCGCGTCGTCTCGGGTTCGTCGCGGCCCTCTCCTCGCGGCCGGCGCTGCCCCAACCTGTTGACCGGGCGGCTTCCTCGCCGGAGCTACAGCGTGACCTTCTCGCCCGGCTCCAGCACGATGGGCACGGCATCCGTCTCCCGGCGGACCCGTTCGGCCCAGCGGTTGGGATCCTGGGCGATCAGCGGCCAGGTGTTGGCGTGGACCGGCACGACCCGCTTGGGCGTGAGCAGCTTGACCGCCTGGATCGCATCGTCCGGGCCCATGGTGAAGTTGTCGCCGATGGGCACGGCCGCCAGGTCGATCCCCGCCGTGCCGATCAACTGCATGTCGTAGAACAGGCCCGTGTCGCAGGCGAAATACACCAGCCCGTCGGCCAGCGACACCAGGAAGCCGCCTGCCAGCCCGCCGTCGGAGCCGTCGGGCAGCATCGAGCTGTGCTGGGCCGGCGTCATCTTCACCCAGCCGAAGGGCTGCTGACACCCGCCGCCGATGTTCATCGGGTGGAGGTTCTCGATCCCCTTCGCCCGGAACCACTCGGTGATCTCGAAGTTGGCGATCACCGTGGCCCCGGTCCGCTTGGCGATCTTCTCCACGTCGGCCACGTGGTCGAAGTGGCCGTGCGAGACGAGGATGAAGCCGGCCTCCACCTCGTCGGCCTTGACCGGCGAGACGGGCGAGTCGTCGAGGAACGGATCCAGCAGGACGCGGTGCTCGCCCGAGACGATCGACCAGCTTCCGTGTCCCAGCCAGGTAAGCTCGCTTGCCATGATGGGGTCCTTTGTCGTGGCGAGTGGTTGGTGGTTAGTGGCTAGTGGCTGGAGGGTGAGCGGTCAATGAGTTGGTCGCACTCCGCACTCCCCGTACTTCATAGTCTCGGTACTTCGTACGTCGTGCCCCGCACCTCTCGCCACTAACCACGAACCACGCGATACCACCGGATGAGCCGATTGGTCGAGCTGTCGTGATCCAGCTCCGGCTCCTCGGGCGACTCCAGCTCGGGCAGGATCCGCTTGGCCAGCACCTTGCCCAATTCCACGCCCCACTGGTCGAAGCTGTTGATCTGCCAGATCACGCCCTGGACGAAAATCTTGTGCTCGTAGAGGGCGATCAGCTTGCCCAGCGTCTCGGGGTCGAGCTGCTCGGCGAGGATCGTGCTGGTGGGCCGGTTGCCCTGGAACACCTTGTGAGCCACCAGTTCGTCGGGCACGCCTTCGGCGCGGACCTGCTCCTCGGTCTTGCCGAAGGCCAGGGCCTCGGTCTGGGCGAAGCAGTTGGCCATCAGCTTGGCGTGGTGGTCGCCGATGGGGTTGTGGCTCCTGGCGAAGCCGAGGAAGTCGCACGGCACGAGCCTGGTCCCCTGGTGCAGAAGCTGGTAGAAGGCGTGCTGGCCGTTGGTGCCCGGCTCGCCCCAGATGACCGGCCCGGTCTGCCAGTCCACCGGGCGGCCGTCCAGGGTGATCGACTTGCCGTTGGATTCCATGTCGCCCTGCTGGAAGTAGGCCGCGAACCGCGACAGGTACTGGTCGTAAGGCAGGATGGCGTGGCTGGCCGCGCCGAAGAAGTTGCTGTACCAGATGCCCAAGAGACCCAGGATCACCGGCATGTTCCGCTCCAGGGGCGCGGTGCGGAAATGCTGGTCCATGAAGTGGTAGCCGTCGAGCAGGCGCAGGAAGCTGCCCTCGCCGATGGCGATCATCAGGGCCAGGCCGATCGCCGACGGCAGGCTGTACCGCCCGCCGACCCAGTCCCAGAACTCGAACATGTTGCTCGACGCGTCGATGCCGAAGTCGGCCACCTTCTCCGCGCTGGTCGAGAGGGCCACGAAATGCCGGGCGACCACGGCCCTGGCCTCGTCGCTCTGCGGCTGGGCCGCCGCCGACGGCCCGGCCACCGCCTCCAGGAGCCACCGCCGCGCGCTCTGGGCGTTGGTCATGGTCTCCTGGGTGGTGAAGGTCTTGCTGGCGATGATGAACAGGGTCTCCTCGGCGTCGAGGTCGCGGAGGGCCTCGGCCAGGTGCGTGCCGTCGATGTTCGAGACGAAGCGCACGGTGAGGTTGCGGTCCGAATAGGGCCTCAAGGCCTCGAAAGCCATCACCGGCCCCAGGTCCGAGCCGCCGATGCCGATGTTGACCACGTTGCGCACGGGCTTGCCGGTCGCCCCGGTCCACGCCCCCGAGCGGACCTTGTCGCTGAACCGCCCCATCTGCTCAAGCACGCGGCGGACCTCGGGCATCACGTCGTGGCCGTCAACGAGGATCGGATCGCCGGATCGGTTGCGCAGGGCCACGTGGAGCACGGCGCGGCCCTCGGTCGCGTTGATCTTCGCGCCGGTGAACATCCGCTCGATGGCCTCGGCCAGCCCGCACGCCCGAGCCAGGGCGAAGAGCTTCTCCATAGTCTCGGCGGTGACGCGGTTCTTGGAGTAGTCGAGCAACAGGCCGACCTCTTCGAGCAAGAACCGCGCGGCCCTGTCCGGATCGTCGCGGAACAGGTCGCGGAGGTGGAGCGGCGCGACCTGTTGGTAATGCCGCGCAAGGTCCTGCCATTCGGGACGTTCGGTAAGCCGGGCCATCGGGGGCTCCCCAAAACTCTCGAGACGTTCGTTGCGAAGCCCTCTAAGGTACCCCGCACCCGTGCCCGGCAAAAGGGGGGCGGGGATGAGGGCGTGTTGGGGTGAATTGTAGGGTGGGTTTCGCTGCGCTCACCCACCCTGCGCCGACTCGCCGCACACAGCACTGCTGGGCAAGCCAACAGCGGAACCCGGCTGCTGGACAAGTGGGAAGTTCCACCCTCCCCGCCCGCACCCCCAGATCGCGCGGGGTGCCTTGTGGAAGCGGGGCGGCGTTTGTTACCAATACGGGTTAGCCCCGCAATAAAAAGAAGGCCGCGAGGAAGACCCGCATGGACATCCACGACCTGATCCGCCAACTGAAAAAGAAGAACGACTCGAAGATCGTCCTGCTGGTCGCCGACGGGCTGGGCGGCCTGCCCGTCGAGCCCGGCGGAAAGACCGAGCTGGAGGCCGCCAGGACGCCCAACCTCGACGAACTCGCGCGACGCGGCGTCTCGGGGCTGATGACCATGATCAAGCCGGGCGTGACGCCGGGAAGCGGCCCGGGGCACCTCGGGCTGTTCGGCTACGACCCGATCAAGTACCTCATCGGACGCGGGGCCCTGGAGGCGACCGGCGTGGGCTTCGGCCTCGGGCCCCACGACGTGGCCGTGCGGTGCAACTTCTGCACGCTTGACGCCCAGGGCAACATCGCCGACCGCCGCGCCGGACGCATCCCCACGGAGGAGAGCGCCCCCCTGGCCCTGAGCCTCCGCAAGGTGAGCATCCCCGGCGTGGAGGTGTTCGTCGAGCCGGTCAAGGAGCACCGTTTCGTGGTCGTGTTCCGCGGCGAAGACCTCGGGGGCAACGTGGCCGACACCGATCCCCAACGCACGGGCGTGCCCCCCTTGGACCCCGTCGCCCACGACGCCGAGAGCCAGCACACGGCCGACATCGCCCGGCAGTTTGCCGAGCAGGCCCGGGAAATCCTCGCCTCCCAGCCCAAGGCCAACGGCGCGACCATGCGGGGCTTTTCGAAGAAGCCGCACATGGCCACGTTCGAGGAGGTGTACGGAGTGCGCCCCGCGGCCATCGCCTCGTACCCGATGTACAAGGGGCTCGCCCAACTCGTGGGCATGGAGATCGTGGGCTCGGCAACCTCGCTGACCGAGGAGATCGACGAGCTGGAGAAGTGCTGGAACGATTACGATTTCTTCTTCGTGCACTTCAAGTACACGGACAGCCGCGGCGAGGACGGCAACTTCGACGCCAAGGTGAAGATGGTCGAGCAGTTCGACGCGATCGTCCCGCGGGTGACGGCCTTGAGTCCGACCGTGCTGGCCGTGACCGGCGACCACAGCACGCCGGCCAGGCTGGCCAGCCATAGCTGGCATCCCGTGCCCGTGGTGCTGGTGGCCGACGACTGCCGCCCGGACCGCTGCCAGGAGTTCGGCGAGTCGGCGGCGGTTTGCGGCGGGCTGGGCCAGTTCGAGGCGGTGTACCTGATGCCGCAGCTTCTGGGGCATGCCGGGCGTCTGGAGAAGTTCGGGGCTTAGGCGCGATCAGGGGGATTCGCGGGGGCACTCCGGGGGCGCGGCAAAGTGGGAAGACCTCGTCGCCACGTGGACGCTGTCCACGGGGCGGCAGATTGGCCCAATTCCAGGTTTGCCGATCCGGCTTATCGTGGGGACAATACTTGGTAGCCTGTCCCTGCCATCGGACGTCCAGGGCAACCGTCGGTCCTGGGGGGATGCCGGCGACCCGCGCTGCAGATCTCGCGCCTGTCCATGCCTTTGGCCCGCCATGTCCGTTTCCGAAGTGCGCGCCGCAAGGGGCCGAACGGTCGGTCCGCGCGCAACGTATTGCTGGATAAGGCCTTGCCAGGGGGACTCCCATTCGGGGGTTGGAACCTGGAACAACGGCGATCGGCTGACCAAACGACGGCGGGCCGGGCGCGGGCCGATCGCCGTAAGCCGTCACGAAAACGAGGGTTGCGACTCCGATCGAAGGGCCTTGCCTGCGGCGCCGCACCCCGGGCGCGCCCCCTCCATAGCAGATCCACCGCCCGGCAGACCGGGCCCGTCTCCCGCCATGCGTAGAAGCAACACGCCATGCGAATTCTGATCTCCGCGGTGGTCGTGGTCGTCGTCGGCGCAGCCGCTGGTGCGGGCACGGCCTTCGTGCGCGTGCGGATGACCGAGGCGGATCTGGAAGTGATGCTCCAGGGGGCGGCGGTGCGCAGCGAGGACCTTCCCAAGCCAGGCGAACCCCACGGCGTGGTGGTCATCGACGAGACGGAATTCGATTTCGGTGCCATGGACGACGACGTTTCCATGAGCCACGAGTTCGTGTTCTGCAACGAGGGAAACGCCACCCTGAAGCTGACCAAGGGCGACACCACCTGCCGCTGCACCGTGGTGGACATGGAGGAGGTTCTCATCCCGCCCGGCGAATCGGCCCCCGTGAAGATCGAGTGGACCAGCAACAACGAGGCCGGGCCCTATCGGCAGACGGCCACGATCTTCACCAACGATCCGAGCCGTCCCCGGGTGACGCTGACGATCCAGGGGACGGTGATGTCGGCCGTGCGGGTGGACCCCTCGGATTTGGTGTTCCGCGGTCTGACGGTGGATCAGACGGCGACCGCCGAAGTTCGCGTTCTTTCCTATCTGGCCGAGGACTTCCAGATCGCCGAACATGCATGGGATGACCCGAAGACCGCCCGCAATTTCCACGTCACTTACCGGCCCCTTTCATCCGATGAACTGAAAGATGAGCCAGACGTCAGAAGCGGCTACGTCGTCAAAGTCACCGTAGAGCCTGGATTGCCCCTGGGTCCGTTTCGCCAGAAGATCCATCTGAAGACCAATCTTGAGGACTCCCCCACGGTTGAGGTGCCTGTCGAGGGCACGGTCGGCAGTGACATCTCGATCGTGGGACGCGGATGGAACGAGAAGAACGGCGTGCTGACGTTCGGGACGGTCGGCAGCAAGCAGGGGGCCGAGCGCCGAGTGCAGCTTCTTTGCCGCGGGCCGCTTAACGCGGACGTGGCGTACGAGATCGCCGCGGTCGAGCCGAGCTGGCTTGAGGTGGAGCTGGGCGAGAAGACCATGGTCAACGAGGGCAGAGTGGCGCTCACCCCGCTTACGGTCACGATTCCCAAGGGCGCCGAGCCTGCCGTGTTTCTCGGAGCGCGCGCGGGCGACTTCGGGCGCATCACCATCGAAACCAACCATCCCCAGGCCCCTCAACTGCGGATTTTGGTCCGCTTTGCCGTTGAGCGGTGAAGGGACCGGCTTCCCCTAGTTACAGCGCACTAGCCATGAAGCACTTCATGACGTCTCACGCTCGGGTCCTGGCCGGGGCCGGGCTGGTGGCCCTCTGCTCGGGGTTGTTCAGCGGGTGCGGCCGGCCGTCGTCGGCCGACGCCCCGAAGACGGACCCCGCCGCGCCGGCCGCGCGCGACCTGGAGACCGGGCAAGCCTGGGAGCGGGACGATCTCGAACCCGCGGCCGGGGCGCGAGCCGCCGGCGCATCGTCCGACGGTCAGCGTCCCGGCGCCGACGTTCGGCTCACGGCCGAGCCGCAGCGTCCCGAAGGGCGGATCGCCCTGCACGGGGGCAACCCGCTGCGGGGCGACGCGCCGCCCGACGCGGTGGCTCTCGCGGACTCTGCCGGGTCCCGGCTCGATGCTCCGGCGGTTCCCGTCGCGCCGGAGGGTCCCGTGGCCGAGAACGCGGCGGAGCCGGGTACGGAGCCGGGGGCGGAGAGCACGCCGGCCGCCAGGAGCGAGGGCGACGGCTGGGGCAAGGGCAAGCACAGCGGCGTCGCGTTCGACCCCTACAAGGAGAACGGCCACTTCTTCACGGATTGGCCCAAGCCCAAGCTGGCGATCGTGCTCACGGGGCTGCGCAACGGCTACATGGAGCCGTGCGGCTGTGCCGGCAAGGACCGCATGAAGGGAGGCGTCAGCCGCCTCCACACCCTGCTCCGCCGGCTGCGCGAGAAGCAGGGATGGGAGACGGTGGCCCTCGATCTGGGCGGGCTGAGCAAGGGCTTCGGCCTTCAGGGGGTGATCAAGTTCCACGCCCTGGTCGATGCCATGCGCAAGATGGGTTACGACGCCGTGAACCTGGGGACCAGCGACGTGAAGACCGAGATCGGCGACCTGATCTCGGTGACCTCGGGCGTGGGGGGCGAGCCGGGCCTGTTCATCTCCTCGAACGTCGGCCTGCTGGGCTTCGAGGCCGGTTTCACCGGAAAGCCGCGGGTTGTCGAAGCGGCCGGTCTGAAGGTCGGCGTGATCGGCGTGCTGGGCAAGGAGTACCAGAAGCAGATCCACTCCGACGACCTGGCCTTCGCCGACCCGGCCGACGTGATCGGCAGGCAACTGGCCGAGCTGAAGGGCAAGTGCGATCTACTGGTGCTTCTTTCCCATGCGACCCTTCAGGAATCGACGGAGCTGGCCAGGAAGTTCCCGGTGTTCCATTTCGTGGTGTCCGCCGGCGGCGGGGCCGAGCCCCCGGCCGCGCCCAACACGGTCGAGGGCACGCGGAGCTGGCTGATCGAGGTGGGCGAGAAGGGGATGAACGCCATCGTCATCGGTCTGTTCGACGACCCGAAGCGGCCGTTCCGCTACCAGCGCGTGATCCTCGATTCGCGGTACGACGACTCGGAGGACATGAAGCAGATCATGGTCGCGTACCAGGAGCAGCTCAAGGACCTGGGGCTGGAAGGGCTGGGCCTGAACCCGGTGCCGCACCCGCGGCGCGAGGAGAACGGCGGCTTCGTGGGCACCCAGGAATGCCGGTCCTGCCACGACCCCTCGTACCAGGTCTGGAAGAAGTCGGGCCACGCCAAGGCGTGGAAGACGCTGGTCGAGGGCGACCCGCCGCGGAACTTCGACCCCGAGTGCATCAGTTGCCACGTGGTCGGGTGGAACCCGCAGAAGTACTTCCCCTACCAGACCGGGTTCCTCAGCCAGAAGGAAACGCCCCACCTGATCGACGTGGGCTGCGAGACCTGCCACGGGCCGGGCAAGAACCACGTGGACGCTGAGCTGGGCCGGCTGGCAGGCGGCGAGGAGACCAAGAAGAAGTACCGCCAGGCAGTGGTCGTGACCAAGGAGGAGTCGGAGAAGCGCATGTGCCTGGAGTGCCACGACCTGGACAACAGCCCGGACTTCGACTTCAAGACCTACTGGCCGCGCGTCGAGCACTACGAGGACGAGTGATTCCGTTGGCGGCGCCCCCGCCCCGCCGCCAACGGGCCCTCGCCGCGCTGGTTTGTCGGCCCCACCCTGGTATACTCTTGGGGAGTCATCGGGCGACGATCATCAGGCGGTGCGCCCCCCGAGCGGCGCCCGCTCCATCAAGGGGAGGTCCTTGCTGTGAAACGACGCGATTTCCTGATCGGCATGGGATGCACCGTGGGCGCCGGGGCGTCGGGCGTGACGGCCGCGGCCCAGTCGGCGGCCGTGGCCCCGGCCGAGCCCAAGTCGAAGACCCTGCCGCGGCGCGCCCTGGGCCGCACCGGGGCGAAGATCTCCGTGGTCGGGTTTCCGGGCCTGGCCCTGGTCCACTACGAGCAGGACGCGTGCACGGCCGGCCTGCACCGCGCGCTGGACCACGGCGTGAACTACTTCGACGTCGCCCCGGCCTACGGCAAGGGCCAGTGCGAGATCAAGATGGGCATCGGCCTGGAGGGGATCGACCGCGACAGGATCTTCCTGTCGTGCAAGACCAAGATGCGCGACCGGAAGGGGGCGCGCGAGGAGCTGGAGCGGTCGCTCAAGCGGCTGAAGACCGATCACTTCGATCTGTACCAGCTCCATTGCCTCCGGCGGCCCGAGGAGGTCGAAGAGGCCCTGGGGCCCGGCGGCGCCATGGAGACGATCCTCAAGGCCAGGGAGGAGGGCAAGGTCAAGCACGTGGGGTTCTCCGCCCACACGACCAAGGCTGCGCTGGCCGCGCTGGGCGGCTTCGACTTCGACACGGTGATGTTCCCCATCAACTTCGTCGAGTACTACACGATCGGCTTCGGCAAGCCGGTGCTGGAGCTGGCGGCCGAGAAGGGCGCCGCGGTGATCTCCATCAAGCCGGTCTCGCGCGGGCTGTGGCCGAAGGACATGGAGCGCACGCGGCGCTGGTGGTATCGCCCTGTGGAGGACGAGAAGGAGATCGGGCTGGCGATGCGCTTCGCCCTGGGGCTGAAGGGCGTCGTGACCGGGATCCCGGTGAGCTTCCTCGACATCACGGACAAGGTGATCGAGGCCTGCCGCGAGGACCGGCCGAACACCCGGGAGGAGGACGAGGCGATCCGCCGCCTGGCCGCGGAGTGCACGTCGGTCTTCCGCCGCGAGGAGGAGCAGGTCGCCCGCGGGGTGCCGGCCCACGTGCCGGTTTACGCCGACAGCCCGCACGAGTGCTGCGGGCGGGGCCTGGCCTGAGGCGGCGCCGCCGGCCGCCCCGCACCGCCGGCGCGCAGGCCGGTCACTCCTGTCCCACCTCGGCCATGACCTCGTCGGGGATGTTGAAGTTGCTGGAGACGTTCTGGACGTCGTCGTGATCGTCCAGGCGCTCCATGAGGTTGAGCACCTTGCGTGCGGTGTCGGGATCGGCCACGTCCACCGTGTTCTGCGGGATGAGGGTCGTCTCCTTGGCCTCGGGCTCGATGCCGGCGGCCTTGATCTTCTCGGCCAGATCGCCGAACGCCGCGGGGTCGCAGGTGATCGTGAAGCTTTCCCCCTCGTGCTTCACGTCGTCGGCGCCCGCCTCCAGGGCCAGCTCCATCAGGGCGTCCTCGTCGGCGCGGTCGGCGGGGATGAGGAAGAAGCCCTTGCTTTCGAACATCCAGGCGACGCACCCGGTGGCCCCGAGCTTGCCGTCGCAGAGCTCGAATATCTTGCGGATCTCCGGGGCCGTGCGGTTGCGGTTGTCGGTGAGGATCTCGCACAACACGGCCACGCCGCCGGCCGCGTAGCCCTCGTAAACGACGGACTCGAGGTTGCCTCCCTCCAGCTCGCCGGTGCCCCGCTTGATCGCCCGCTGGATGTTCTCCTTGGGCATGCTCACGGCCTTGGCGTCGTCGATGGCGTAGCGGAGCCGGAGATTGGTGTCGGGATCGCCCCCGCCCGTCTTGGCCGCGACGATGATCGCCTTGGAGAGCTTGCTCCACAGCTTGCCGCGCTTCTTGTCCACCAGCGCCTTCTTGTGCTTGATCCCCGCCCAGTGCGAATGGCCTGCCATAGACGCGTACCCTGTCGATCTACTTGTCCTGGACTTTGAGGTCCCGTTTGGTCGTCCCGGGGTTGCGCCGCAGCTTCTGCTCGACGGCCTCGGCTTCCCGGGTCCCGCCCTCCCGTCGAAACGCCTCGGCGGCCCGCTTCCATGCCCGGCGGGCCTTCTCCTTGGCGCCCGTGGCCGCGCAGGCGTCCCCGAGGTGATCGAAGATCACCGGGTCCGTCTCCTCGCCGCGGGCCGCCGTCTGCAGCTCGGTCACCGCCTCGCGATAGCGCCCCAGGCGGTACAGGACCCAGCCGAGGCTGTCGCGGTAGGCCGGGTTCTCCGGTTCCTGCTCCACGGCCCGACGGATCATGCGCAGGGCCCGCTGGAGGTGCTTTCCGGCGTCCGCCCACAGGTACCCGAGGTCATTCAGCGCGCCCACGTCGTCGGGGAACTCGTCGAGCACCTGCTCGAGCCATTCCTCGCCCTCGGCGTTGCGACCCGCGATGACGCAGATACTGGAGAGGACGAGCCGGGCGTCGCGGAGGATCTGGCGGTTCTCGGCCGAGTCGTAATCCGAGTCGTACTTCTCGACCAGGGCCTTGTACGCCGCCTCGGCCTCGGCATAGCGCTCCGCGTGGTAGAGGACCCAGGCCACCCGGCTCTGGAAGCGCGCCGTGTCGGGGCGCAGCTCCGCCGCCTTGCGCGCGGCCGCCAGGGCCTCGTCGGTCTTTCCGGCCAGCTCCAGCGCCCCGGCCAGATAGAAGTGGAACACCGGCGTCTCGTCCGGAGGCGGCTCCTCTTCGATCCCGCGCCGGAAGACCTCGGCCGCCTTCTCCGGCTCGCCGGCCACCAGCAGGCCGACGCCCCAGCGCAGCAGCAGATCGCCCGCCCGCTTCGGACGGGCAGCCAGCGCGATCTCGAACAGCTCCGATGCCGGTTCGGGCCGCTCGCTCCGCAGGGCCAGAAGCGCCGCCGCCAGGCTCGCCTCGAACGAGAGCTCGGCTTCGCCGCGCGCGCGCCGGGCCCGGGCGGCCTCGAGCACGCGCCGTACCGTGGCCGGCTCGGCCAGGCGCCCGCACGCCTCTTCGCCCAGCGCCTCCAGCGACGAGGTCTTGCCGACCAAATCGGCCAGGACGTCCAGCAGCTTGCTGCCGTCCCCGGTGCGGCGGTGGATCTCGGCCAGGGCGCGGTATCCGTCGAGCGTGGCCGTCTTCTTGAGCACCTCGCCGTACAGCTCGGCCGCCTTGTCCAGCTCGCCCGCCCCGTCGTAGCACTCGGCGAGGAAGTAACCCAAAGGCACGTTCTCCCCGTCGTCCGAGCGCAGCTTTTCCAGCCGCGCGATCAGCGCGTCGGCCTTGCCCTGAGCGCGGAGGATCTCCGCGAGCACCTCGTAGGGCAGGGTCGCCTGGGTCGTCTGCTTCGAGTCGAAATAGACCTGAAGCGCCTTGAGGGCTTCGTCCGGTCGCTTCTTCTTCAGAAGCACCCGGGCTCGCCCCAGCCCCAGCAGGCCCTCGTCCGGCGTCAACTCGTGCGACTTCTCAAATGCCGCGAGGGCCTCGTCCAGGCGTCCGCACTGAAGGAAGCTCTCGCCCATCGCCTGGAACGTGGTGCCGCCGTCGGCCAGAAGGATCTTGACCGCCCGCCCGTCCAGCCCGAACTCGTCGGGGTTCTTTAGCGCTTCGACCACGCGGGCGAATCGCCGGGCCGCCTTCTCGTGCTGCCCGACCACGTGGTGGAAATGTCCCAATTCCATCCACATCGCCACCTCGACCGCGGAAGGCTTCTCGCCCGCACGGGCGTTGACCGCCTTCTCGTAGAGCGTGATGGCACGCTCGATGTCGCCGCTTTCCACCAGGTGCCGGGCCAGCGCCCGGAGGAGGAACGGATCGGGCTCCTCCAGCTCGACGACCTTCAGGGCGTAGCGCACCGCCTCGTCATAACGCTTCAGCCGGTAGGCCAGAGGCACGATCGCCCGGGCGACCGCCAGGGCTTCCGGGTCGCAGCGCAGGGCCCGCTGGTACAACCGAAGGGCCTCCTCGTAATCCGAGCGGCGCTCGCGCGTCCTGGCCGCGGCGAACAGCGCCACGGCTTCGAGCCGATCGCTCTCCGCCTCGGTGCGCGGCTTCCTCGGCAAGAGGGTCTCCGGCGCGTCGTCGAGCTCCAGCGGGGCGGGCTGACCAGGCGGGGGCGCTTGCCCGTGCTCGCCCGGCTGCTCCACGGCGGGTGGCTGGGACGGAGCCGCCGCGGCCGGCCCGGCGGCGATCGCCGAGGTCAGCCCGGACAGGCACACGAGCAGCGACAGATGCGATCCTGGGTTCCTCATGGGCTCGGCCTCAGAGAGCCGATGTGGGTTGGGCGCGGAGGGACCTCCGCGTGTCGGCCGCGCGGGGCGGGGCGCCTGGGGCGTCGCCGAAGGGGGCCATCGAAGGTGCTCACCGCGGCTTCTTCTTGGACAAGCCCCCGGCCGGGGCGGTCTTGCCGGCTGCTCCGTCCCGAGCCTTCGCCTTGCCGGAGGCCGCCTTCTTCTGCGAAGCCGGCTTCTGCCCCCCCTTGGCACCCCGCTTCCTGGACGTCGTCTCCTTGGGCGCCGGGGCGGGCTTCTTGGCGGCGCGCGGCTTCCTGGCTTCGGCCTGCTTCCCTTTGGCGGTCGGTTTGGCGGGCTCGGCGGCGCCCTTCCGGCCGCGCTTCGGGCCGGCCGGCTGTTCCGCCGCGGCTGTCTCGGATGCGGCCGGCTTGCCCGCACCGTCGTCCCGGCCGTCGCCGGCGGCCGCGGCCTTGCGGGCGCTGCGCCGGCGGGGGAGCCGCTCCTTCGCGTCGGGATTGATCTGGACCAGGATGGCCCTTACATCCGGGCTGAAAGGGTTGGCCGTGAAGTCGGCGCCGAGCTGATGCAACAGCGAGCCGAACTCGCAGCCCTTGCTCTTGGAGATGGCCCGCTCCAACCCCGGCACGGTCTCGGCGGCCGCATCCTCCTCGCTCACCAGATCGACGATCTGCAGCACCTCCATGGTCTTCGAGTCGATGGGGATCGAGTGCCCGCCCAGGGCAGACTGCACCACGTAAGCCACGCAGAACCTCGACGCCCCGTCGATCTTCGCCAGGCGCTCGGTGGCCGGCCCCAGGTTCAGCTTGCGGACCTCCTCCAGATCGAAGGCGTAGGCCCCCTCGAACACGTGCTGCAACACGCGCTTGACCCGGTTGGCGGCTGCGGGCGGATCGGGCAGGCCGGACATCGCCTCGGACAGCTCTCTCGTGGTGCTCACCCGGATCTCGTTCCAGTCGTAGAACTCATGGACGAGCGCGGCCAGGGCGGCCTCGGCCGACTGGTAGCTCGCGTTCTCCAGGCAGCATGCCAGGAGCAGGTGTTCGAGGACCGACCGGTTCGGGTCGGGGGAGACGGATTTGTAATGCTTCCTGAGGATCTTGAAGAGCTTCTCGAACTGGCTCGTGCGGCTTGGCGAAGACATGAAACTGGATAATCGACTGAAGGCTGCCTGTGCTTGGAATGCCCGCGGCCTGCTCCCCACAAAGCGGCCGCACGTCCTCGACCCTCTCACCCGGCGGCCCGGTCGCCGGCATCCTCGCTGGCCGGCGGGGCTTCGCCTTCCTGGGCCGCTTCCGCCTCCTCGTCGCCCAGATCGGCTTCCGTCACTTCCATCGCTTCCGTGTCCGCGTCGCGCGGCAGGACGCGATCGAGGATCTGGGCGATGGCGATGGACTTCTTCACGCCTTGGTCGAGGAGAAACTCGAGCCGGGGGGTGTAGCGGGCCTCGATCCGGCTCTTCAGCTTCGACTGGAGGAACCCCGCGGCGCTCTGCAAACCGCGGAGGCTCAGGTTCTGCTTGGCTTCGTTGCCCATCACCGAGACGTGCACCTTGGCCTGGCGAAGGTCGCCCGACACCTCCACGTAGGTCACCGTCACGTCCTGGACGCGCGGATCCTTCAACTCGCGGAGAATGGCCATGCCGACCACTTCGCGCACGGCCTCGGCCATCTTCTGGGCACGTCGGGACGGCATCGCGAATTCCCTGTTCTCCGCCCGCCGAGCGGCGGGCGGTCGCCGCCGCGGCAGGCTGTCGCCGAGGGGTCAGAGCGTCCTGGCGACCTCCTCGATGCGATACACTTCGAGAATGTCCCCTTCCTTCAGGTCGTCGAAGCCCTTGAGCTTCATGCCGCACTCCAGCCCCGCGCGGACTTCCTTGGCGTCGTCCTTCTCCCGTCGCAGGGAATCGAGGGCGTAGTCGCCGATCACGCGGCTGTCGCGAATGACCCGCACGCGCGAATCGCGCTGCACGTTGCCCGAGAGCACCTGGCACCCGGCGATCGTCCCCACGCGGCTGATCTGGAAGATCTGCTTGACCAGCGCCCGGCCCAGCTCCAGCTCGCGCTCCTCGGGCTTGAGCATCCCCTCCAGGGCCGCCTTGAGGTCCTCGGTGACCTGGTAGATGATGTCGTAGCGTCGGATCTGCACGCCGCGCTGGTCCGCCAGGCCGCGCGCCGACTCATCCGGAACGACGTTGAAACCGATGATCACGGCGTCCGAGGCGTCGGCCAGATGCACGTCGGCCTCGCTCACGCCGCCCACCGCGGCCTGGAGCACCTTGATCTGCACCTCGGGGTGCTCCAGCTTGGTCATCTCCTTGCGGATGGCCTCGATCGAGCCGCGCGTGTCGGCGCGAATGATCAGATTGAGCGTCTGCACGTCGCCTTGCGAGCCCAGGCGCTCGAAGAGGTTCTCCAACGTCACGTGCGACCTGCCGCCGCTGAGCTCCTGCTGACGGGTGACGGTCTCCCGCCTCTCGGCGATCTCGCGGGCCTGCCCGATGTCCTTCAGCACATAGAAGCGGTCTCCCGCCCCCGGGGCCAGGTTGAGCCCGGTCATGTTCACGGGGGTGGCCGGCCCGACCGCCTCGTGCTTCTGCCGCGGGTTGAGCGTGTCGTACATCGCCTTGACCCGGCCGTACGCCGAGCCGCTGACGATGACGTCGCCCACCCGGAGCGTGCCGCTTTGAACCAACAGCTTGGCGACCACGCCGCGGTGCTCCTGCATCTCGCTCTCCAGGCACGTGCCGGAGGCGTCGCGCTCGGGATTCGCCTTGTACTCGTGCAGCTCCGCGACCGTGAGGATGGTCTCCAGGAGCTCGTCGACGCCCTCGCCCGAGACCGCGCTCGTCTTGACCACCTCGGTGTCGCCGCTCCATTCGCTGGGCAGAAGCTCGTTCTCGGCCAGTTGCTGATAGGTGCGATCGACGTTCACGCCCGGAAGGTCGATCTTGTTCAGCGCCACGACAATCGGCACGCCCGCGGCCCGGGCGTGGCTGATCGCCTCCTCGGTCTGGGGCATCACGCCGTCGTCGGCCGCCACCACGAGCACGGCGATGTCGGTCACGTTCGCCCCGCGGGCCCGCATCGCGGTGAACGCCTCGTGCCCCGGCGTATCCACGAACGCGATGGGGCGTCCGTCCTTCTCGATCCTGTACGCGCGGATGTGCTGGGTGATGCCGCCCTTCTCCCCGCCGGCCACGTCCAAGCCGATGATCTTGTCCAGCAGAGACGTCTTTCCGTGGTCCACGTGTCCGAGGAACGTGACGATCGGCGGTCGGAGCTCGAGCGACTCCTCCTCGTCGGACTGCTCCTCGAACGAGGCGACCAGTCGGTCCTCAAGGTCTTCGCGCTGGCGGAAGTCCACGTCCACGTTGAGCTCCAGAGCCAGCATCTCGCATGCCTCGGCGTCGAGCTCCGAATTGATGTTGATGTTGCCCAGGGTCCCCAGCGACATCAGCTTGCCCAGCACGAGGCGTGCCGGAACGCCGATGGCCTCGGAGAAGGCGCGGACGGTGCAGGGCGTCTGGATCACGACTTTCTGCTTGCGTGGTTGCGACGTGTCGCGCCCCGTGTGGACGAGGCGCTTGATCCGCCGGGGCCCGGTGCGACGGTCGTCCTCGTCCTCCGAGCGCTGGCGGCGTCCCTTGGCTGCCTGCTTGCGGCGGAGCTGCCGCTGCTCGCGACCGCCGAGCGTCTTGTTCAGCCCTTCTTCCGATTCGCCACCGGCACGCCCGGGCCGTTTGCCCTTCTCCCGGGCGGTCGCACCGGCAGCGCCCGGAGCGGCCTCCGCGGCGGCCCCCCGGCCCGCCGCGCGCTTGTCCGCGCCGGCTCGCTGCTTCTTCTCCTCCTTCTTGATGTGTTCGGCCAGCGGAGCCGAGCCCGCCTTGCCCGCCGCGCGGATCACGTCCCGCGGAAGCCGGATGTCGGGCTTCTGGGGAGCCGGCTCATCCGGTTTCGAGGGCTTCGACGGCTGGGCGGCGGTAGGAATCGGAGCCAGCTTGATCCCCGGCGCCGCCTTCTCGGGCTTCTCCGGCGGCTTCCTGGCCGGCTTCTCCGGGAGCTTCTGGCCGGGTTTCTCGGGTGGCTTCTCGGGCGGCTTCAGGGGCGGCTTTTCGGGTGGCTCTTCCGCGAGCTCGGCCGCAGGCCTCTTTGCCGGTTTCTCGGGCGGCTCTTCGGGAGCCGGGGCGGCGGGCGGTGCCGGCTCCGCCTTCCCTGCAGCCGGGGGCTTCGCCGGCAGCGGCTTGACCGCCTTCGACCCCAGGACGGGGATCTTGCCCGGCGCCGTCGCGCCCGGCGCCATGTAGTCCTCCCGACGCAGCGCCGAAGGCTTCTGCGGCGCGGCCTTGGTGCCTGCCGTCCCCGCGCCGGCGGGCCGGGCGGCCGGTTTCGCCCCACCGATGAGGAACGCCCTGAGCTTGGCGGCCTCCTCGTCGGTCAGACTGGCTAGCGCAGACCCCTTCCCGACGATCCCCGCCTTATCGCAGGCATCGACCAGAAGCTTGCTGTCGAGCTTGAGTTCCTTGGCAAGCGCGTAAATGCGAATCGGCAACTCGACTTTCCCTCCCTTTCCGACGGCCGGACGGCCGACGGGGTTCTCTCATCCGCTTGGCCTACATAGGCACGTTCTCCATGCTAAGCACTGCCGGCCGGGTCGGTGCGGATCGACCGGGCGCCCTCTCCATCTCCACGGCGCGTGGGCTCGCGATTCGCCAAAGCCCTTGGAGATCTTCGAGGTCTTGTCCGACCCATCCCTCTCGTCCCGTGTGTCCCAAACCGCTCGGGCCGATCCGGTCTCAGCAAGGCGTCCTCAACGTTAACGTGTCACCTGGGAATCGTCTCGCTCCGGCGAAGCTTCCTCGCCCGAATCGGCGCCGGGCTTCTTCTCGCCGTTCGCTTCGACCGACGCCGGCTCTTCCCCTTCCACCCCATGGGATTCGTCCTCGTCGCTCATCCCGGGCATCTCCTCCACCGCCGATGCGGCGGCCGCCTCCTCGCCAGACTCGGCTGCGCGCTCCGGTTCCGGCTGCGGCTCCTCCGTCGCCTCCGTCGGTTCGAGTAGCTCCGCCCCGGCAGGCTTGGCGGTCGGCTCCGCGACCGTCGGTGCGGCATCGACGGGCGGCGTGCCTTCGCTCTCGGACAACCCTTCGGGCGCTTCCCCTTCGGGCGTTTCCCCCTCGGGGGCCTCCTCCGACGACTCCTCCGACGACTCCTCCGACGACTCCTCCGACGACTCCTCCGCTTCGGCCAGAGCTGCCTCGGCCGCCGCCGCCTCCGCCGCCGCGGCCTCGGCGGCCGCCTCTTCCCGCTGCCGCCGCCGTTCCTCGGCTGCCAGGCGATCGGCCTCCTCGGCGCGCTCCTCGGCCTGCTGGACGATCAGATCGACCTGCTCCTCCGGCAAATCGCCCATCGCCATCAAGGCGTCGGGCTCGATCACGGAAAGATCGTCATAGGAGAGGAACCCTTCCCCCACCAGGGACTCGGCGAGCTCGTCGCTGACCCCTTCCAGCTCGCTGTATCCGAGGACGGCCTTCTCGATCTGCTCGTCCAGCTCCTCGCGGGTCATGATCTCGATGTCCCAGCCGCACAGCTTGCTGGCCAGGCGCACGTTCTGCCCCCGCCGGCCGATGGCCAGGGAGAGTTGGTCCTCACGAACCAGGACGATCGCCCGACCCAACATCTGGCAGAGGATCACCTCGTCCACCTCCGCCGGTTGCAGGGCGTTGGGGATCAGGACCTGCATGTCGTCGCTGTATCGGACGATGTCGATCCGCTCGCCGGCCAGCTCGTCCACGATGTTCTTGATGCGGTTTCCCCGCACGCCCACGCACGCTCCCACGCAGTCCACGCGCTGGTCCGAGCTGCTGACCGCCACCTTGGTGCGGTATCCCGGCTCGCGTGCCACGGCGCGAACCTGAATCACGCCGTCGGCAATCTCGGGGATCTCCTGCTCGAACAGCCTTTCCACGAAATGCGGTCGCGCGCGGCTGAGGATCACCTTCACGCGGCTGCCGGCCTTGCGGACTTCGGCGACGACCGATCGAACCCGCTCGTTGTTGTGGTGCGTCTCGCCGGGGATCTGCTCGCTCTTGGGGAGAATCGCTTCTGTGTTGGTCAGCGACACCGTGGCGGCCCCACCCTCGTAGCGCTGGATCACCCCCGTAACCAACTGATTCTGCAACTCGTTGTACTCGTCGTAGAGAGCATCGCGCTCGGCCTCGCGGATCTTCTGGATCATCACCTGCTTTGCGGTCTGCGCGCCGATCCGCTCGGCCATCTCCTCGGGCGTCATGGGAACGCCGTCGTGGCTGCCGGAGATGGAGCCGTCCTCCCGGTTGATCCGGACGAAGATCTCCTGCTCCTCGCCGTAGTGCTTCTTGGCGGCAGAGACCAGCGCCGCTTCGATGCCCTCGAAGACGATTTCCTTGTCGATGTTCTTGTCGCGGTGGATCGCGTCAACGATCCGCAGCACTTCGCTGGGGTTCATCGTTTCTCACTTTCCCCCGCCCTGGGACGTATCCGTCCGCACTTCCTTCAATATCCGATTTCCCGCCAGCACCTGCCGGCCCATCGCCTGGACCCTCTTCCGTGGCCGCGCGTGCTCCACCCGGACGCCAGGCTGCGGGCCCGTCGCGTCCATCCCTCAAAAGAACGCAGTCGAGCCCTCGGCTCCGCGGTGTGGGGGAGGGGATAAGGCCGCTGATTAGCAGCAAAACAACCCCTTCCACACCGCCGGCACAAAACGCGCAACACCCGGCGGAATGCACCAAAACATTTTCGCAACCACAACTTAGTGGCTTACGTAATCCGGTAAAGATACCGGGCGAACCGGGGAGTGTCAAGGCGACCCCCGCCGCCGGCCTCCCCTTCGAAGAGGCATCGTATAGCCTCTTGGAAGGGCTGCGATGCCCTTCAGAAGCGCGGACGCTGGAGAGGAAGTGAACCGCCCCGTATGGGGAGCTAACCCGGCTGACCGACCAGAACGGCGCTGGCTTGCCCTTGAGGGGTGACGTTCAGGTTAATGAACATACCCCCCGATGGATGGCCGTGTCCGTCCATCACATGGACCGGGCATTCAGGGTCGGCTGTCTCGAAGTTAAGGGTTCTGAAGAGCCGCCCCTCCCGCAGGGCTAGGAGGCTTGCCGCCAACTCCACCATCCCACTTCCCGCACCCAGGTTGCCGAAGTTCCCTTTCGCTGCCACCACGGGGAGCGGCTCGGAGCGAGAGCCGAACACCGTCTCAATGGCCCGGGCCTCCTCGACATCGCAGGTCCGCGTGCCCAATCCGTGGGCATGGATGTGCCCCACCTGCTCCGCACCGACGTTCGCCGCGGAGAGCACGGTTCGAAGCACGTGTTCCATGGCCCTCTGCCGGTTGGCCACCAGGTTCCTGCCGGCCGCGGAGCTTGACGCCCCGGCCAGGATCTCGCCCAGAATCGGCGCACCGCGCGACTCGGCGAAGCCGAGCTCCTCGAGCACCGCGGCTCCCGCTCCCTCGCCCAACACCATGCCGCAGCGGTCGCGATCGAACGGTCGGCTGGCCCTCTCGGGCTCCCAGGCTCCGTCGGCCAGCTCTTCCTGCTGCGCCGCGTGAACCATCTTCATCGGATGCAGCCGCGTGCCGGTCGCGCCAGCGAGGATCACTTCGGCGCTCCCGCGGAGGATGGTCTGAAAGGCCTCCGCGACCGCGGCGTTGGCGGCGGCCTCGCGCAGGGTGAGCGAGTTATTCGGCCCGCGGAAGTCGTTGAAGATCGCCAGGTGGCTGGCCGGCATGTTGGGGAGGTACTTCAGCAGCCACAGGGGCGACAACTTGGGAAGGCCCTCCTTCGCCCACCGTGCGAAATCGAAGTCGCCCGATTCATTCAAGCACTGCCGAATACCCTCCAGGAACTCCTCCGGCTGCGTGAGCATGTAATCGCTGCCGAAGGTGATGCCGGTCCGCTCCGGATCGAAGTCGCCCGGCTGCAACCCGCAGTCGGCCAACGCATGCTGCGCCGCGGCCACCCCCATCTGGCACTCGCGGCACATGACCTTGGTCTGCTTGCGGATCGCCTTCTTCTGTTCCTTGTCCCAGGTCGGGAAATCGTCGATCTTACCCTCGAACTGGCGGGCTTCGGCCCCGTAGGGCACGCCGAGGGACTCGAACATCGGCGCCTGCCGCCGCGCGACCCCGCTTCGTCCGGATTCGAGGGCCTGCCAAAGGGCCTCCTTGGAGTTGCCCAACGGGCTCACCACGCCGATTCCGGTGATCACCACGCGTCGTCGCAACGCACTTGCTCCGTAAAGCAATCGATCGAGAAAGAAGGCTCGGCCCCACGTCGTCGCCTGGATGACGAGTGCATCGACCCGGGCGGCGACCCGATCCCACGGAAGCCCCCTCACGCCAATCAGGCACGCGCCCCGTCAGCCGAACAAGATGCGCATTTTAGCCATTTTCCCCTGGTCCGTCGAGCGACGTTTCTGGACGAGCCTCAGCCCCCGCGACCCATTCAGGGCGACCCATGCCGCGCCGCCGAAGTGTGGGGTGGCGGGAATGCCCGGAGGGACGCGCCCGAGAGCCTCCGACCTGTCGCGGCCCGGGCCAGAGGATTTAATAGCGACCTTGATAGGCCGTGGCCTCGCGCTGGGCGGCGCGGGGGGTCGTCGCGCCCGGGCCCGATTTGCCCCGGCTTTCGACGACCACGATCAACTCGCCGCGCGGGGAGGACGCGGGAAGCTTCAACGGCACCCCCGGCAGAATGGTCCGCGTGTCACCTGGCACGGGAATCGGCACCATCCCCATGCCAATGACCAGTACCTGGCTTTCAGGCCACCGAAAGCGCTCGTGGAAGCGGAAATGCGTCATCTGGGGGACCTCGATTTGCGTCCGTTGCCGCGGAGCGGTCGGAGTGGGCACGTCGATCACCACGGGGACCATCTTCTCGACCTGGTCGATGCTGCACTTGATCACGGCGTCGATCATCTGGCCATCGACCGATAGCAGCGGGCTGAACTCGAGCGAGAACCCCTCGTCGATCTGAGCGACCTCGGGCTCGTAGCCTTGCAGGGTGTCCTGGCGCAGGCTGACGTCGCGCGTGTAGGACCGGGCCCGCAGCTGCGCGACCACGTTGGATTGGCCGTTCGGCACCAGCAGGTGCCGCGGGTTGTGCTCGCGGTAATCGGTGCGGCGGCGCAATTCGGCCAGCAGGAGGGCGGCGTCTTCGCGCTCCAGCAGCCACGCCTGCACGCCTGGCGTCTGCACGGGAACGGCACGCAGGACGTTGCGGGACTTCGCCCGCCAGTTGGGATGGTTGACCGTGATCACGCGGAGCCCGAACGCGCGGGTCTCGGCTTCGCTGCTGACGAACCGATCGACGATATCGGCCACCACGGCCTGCATCGGCGGCGTGTGATAGACGCGGAGCGTGCGGGGCGTCGCGCTGAGGATACCCAGCGGTTCGGAATGCCAGGCCTCGTAGCCGGTCTCACGGAGGATCCAGTCCACGACGGCCTGTTCGGGACGGTTGGTGGTATTCACGCGGAGCGTGTACGGGCTGATGTCGTATTCCCTCCAGAGCTGGCCCTGGTTGGGCAGGGTCCCCGTGCCGCCCGAGACCTTGGCGGTCGAGCGCCTCGGTGCGCGGGCGTCGGCCGCGGCAGGCGGTGTCGCAGCCGGGGCGGGTGCGGCCGCAGGCGGCGGAGCCTCTCCGCTGGCAGGGCGCCAGGCGGGCGTCGCCCCCGTGGGGGGCGGCGGGACCGTGGACTGGGCCGCGGCCGGGCCCTTCGCCGTCAAGGCGAGAACCAGGGCGAGAAACGCGCGTGCCGGCATGCTTCAGCCTCCTTGCCGAATGGGCTGGGAGACGCGGCGGGGCCAGCGGCCCCGGCATCCCCCAGGACTGGGTCCGCGGGTGTTCGGCGCACGGGGCGCGAAGTATAGGAAGCCCCGACAATGGGGGCAATAGGGATCGCAGACCAGGTCCCGCCACGTCGGCCGCGCGGCCCTAGGTGGGTCGGCGGCGGGGCCCGTGGCCCAAGGCGGCGCAAGTTGCCGTCACGGGCGACGGGATCGTCCCGGCCGCGACCGGCGCGTGACGGACCAGGAAGCGGCTTGCAGAAGCGGCCCGTTGGCGGATGACCTCCCGGTAGATCGCGAGGATTTCCTGGCAGTTCCGGTCCATCGTGTGGCGCACGGCCAGGTCCCGGGCCGACTGGCCCATCCGCCGACGGAGCGGCGGATCGAGGAGGCTTCGCAAACGTTCGGCAAGCTCCCGGTCGTCGGCCGGGTCGCGCAGCACGTAGCCCTGAAGTCCGTTCGTCAGCAACTCCGAGGCCCCCGCCCTGCGGCTGGTGATGACCGGCAATCCACTGGCCGCGGCCTCCAGGACGACCAGACCGAACGGATCGTAGAAGCTGGGCAGCACGTAGGCGTCGGCCGCGGCGTAGTAGGGGACCGGGTCGGCCACCGGACCGAGGAAGGTGACGGCCGCGTCGGCCCCGCACCGTCGCGCGATCCAGTCGTAACGCCCGTGCCCGCGGCCCCCTGCCACGAGCAGGCGGACCGGCAGGGCCTCGCGCACGAGCCGGCCCACGGCGCGGATCACGGTGGCCAGGCCCTTGCGCTGGAAATCGTGCCCCACGAACAGGAACACCGTCTCGTGGTCACGCAGGTTCAACTGCCGCCGCATGGCCGGCCGGTGGGCCGCGCGCCGCTCGGGCGAGAAGCGCCGCGGATCGACGCCGTTGTGAACCACGCGAATCCGCCGCGGATCGACCCCGTGGTAGCGCCGGTAGTCCTCGGCCACGGAGCGCGACAGCGCGATCACATAAGGGGTGGGCTCTGCCAACTGGCGCGCGGAAAGGATTCGAAAGGCCCGGTAGCGCGGCAGCACGCGGATCAAGGCCCGCTTCAGAGGCCGCGCCCAGAGGGGCAGGAGGAACAGCTTCTGCTCGGCCTGCGCCGACCGCGAGCCGTCGTGCGATTGCAGCACGTCGCAGTACCACCCCACCCCCATGTCGTGGATCACGTCCAGGTCCAGGGTTCGCAGCGTCCGTTCGGCGAGTCGGGCGAGATGGAGCCGCGAGCGGGCTTTGGGCAGGCGGTGCTCCTGGAGCCCCAGGTGCCGGCTCTCCGCCGCAAAGCTCTCCGCCACCACGTGGACCGCGTGCCCCAGCTCGAGCAGGCGTCGGGCGAACTGATAGGTCCACTGCTCGGCTCCGCCGCGCAGGGGACAGAACTGCTCGATCACGAGTCCGACCTTCATGACGAGACCTCCGTTGTCCGCGCCACGTCCCGCGATGAGCGCACGGGCTCCACCGGTCTCCGACAGAAACAGGCGGGCCCCAAGAGCGACCCGCGCACCGCGCCGCGCTCGGCCTTGCGCCGCAGGGCCTCGTCGTAGGCCGCCAGGACCTCGTCCACGTTCTGGGCAAAGGTGTGGGCCTCGGCCAGGCGCCGCGCCGTCCGTCCCATGGTCTCCCGCAATCGGGGATCGAGCAATGCCCGCAGGCGATCCAGGAGCTCTTCCACGTCGCCCGGATCCGTGAGCAGGAAGCCCTGCTCGCCGTCGCGGAAGAGCTCCACCACGCCGTTGAAGCGGCTGGTGACCACGGGCAGGCCGCTCGCCAGGGCCTCCAGCACGACCAGGCTGAAGGTGTCGTAGAAGGTCGGATGGACGTACAGATCGGCCGCGGCGTAGTACGGCGCCACGTCATCGACCGCGCCGACGAACGTCACCGCCGGCTGCGCCCCCGACCACCGGGCCGCGCGCTCGAACCGCCCGATCCGCTTTCCTCCCACCACCGCCAGGTGCACGGGCCTTCGGTCGGCGACCATCCGCGCGACGGCCTTCAAGAGCGTGGGCACGCCCTTGAGCCGGAAGTTGTGGGCCACGATCAGCAGCAGCACCGCCTCCTCGTCCACGTCGAGCCGGCGACGAATCGCCGCCCGCCACCGCTGCCGGTTGTCGGGGTGGAATCGTTGCGTGTCCACCCCGTTATAGACCAGCCGGATGTTCTCGGGGCGCACGCCGTGGTATCTCTGGAAATCGCCGGCAACCCGCTGCGAGAGCGCCAGCACCAGGCGCCCGTCGTTGGCGTACTGCCGCTCCATCAGGCGTCGGATCTGGCGATAGCGCGGCAGCCAGCGGATCATCATCCGCTTCCACGGCCGGGTCCAGCGCGGCAGCATGAGGAGCTTCTGCTCGTTCAGCGCCGACCAGGAGCCCCAGTGCGGCTGGAACACGTCGCAGTACCAGCCGGCCCCCGTGTCGTGCACCACGTCGAGGTTCAGTTCGCGCAGCTTCTGCTCCGCCGCCTGCGCAAAGCCGGTCCGCGAACGGCAAGCGTCCAGCCGATGGCGCACGACCGGCAGGGCGTCGGTCGGCTCGCCGAACCGCGCCGACACCACGTGGACCTCGTGGCCCCGCCCGGCCAGGCCCCGGGCGAACTGCGCCGTCCACTGCTCCAGGCCGCCGCGGCGGGCGTCGAACTGCTCCACGACCAGGCCGATTCTCATGGCGATTCCCCCAGCTTTCGCACCATGAATTGCTGCTTCGCCAGGACCTCGCGAATGAGCCGCTTGTCCCGGGCGCGGAGCTTGCGGACCCCCAGGTAACGCCGCATGAAGCGGAGCTTCTGCGTGCACGTGATCCGGTCGAGCGGCGCCGACCAGGCCAGTTGGGCCAGGTCCTTGACGATCCACCGCCGCCGCCTTCGCGTCCTGCGCTGGACCCTTTGCAGGTCGATGAGCCGGATGTCGAACTGACCACGACGCGGCTCGCGAATGAAGAAATGGCAGCAGTACAGGTCGCGGTGATTGTAGCCGGCCTCGTGGAAGCGTCGGGCGACGTCGGCCACCCGGTCCAGGAGGCGCTCCAGGGCGGCATCCCTTCGCGCGGGCCGCCGCTGCCCCAAGGGGGGAAATCGCTTCCTGAGGAACTGCTCCAGCGGCACGTAGCCGGTCAGCTCCTCGGTGATCACGAACGATTCGACCAGGCCGCCCGAGCGGAGGCGCTCGCCGTAGGCGACCAGGTGCATCACGTCGATGCCTTCGCGGGTCAGACGGCGGACGTTCTGGGCCTCGACGCGACCCGGCGTCATGCCCGGTCCGCCGCCCCACCGCGCCCGCACGCGCGACCCCACGGTGCGCACGTGGTGCTTTTTCAGGTACACGCGGCGGGAACCGGCCGCGCCCACGGCCAGGTCCAAGCGCCAGTTCTCGCGATCGACCAGCGCCCGCATGCAATGGCCCTGCGACGTGGCCATCACCGCGTCGAAGCTCGCCAGACCGGCCTGGCTCAGGGGCCGCCGGTATTCGGGGGCTACCCACATCGCCCCGTCGCCCACGGGCTCCAACCCCGTGCCGGCCGGGTCGTCGGGCTCCACCGTCCGTGCCTTGCTGATCACGCTGCGTCTTTCTTTCGAATCGAGTTCGCGCCGAACACGGGTCCGGCCCGACCGCTTACGCCGCGGGCCGTGCCCCCTCCTCCTCGTCCAGCAGCCCCTGGGCGGCCTCGAAGACACGCTCCACGGTAAGCCCCCGCATGCAGGCGTGATGCCTCAAGGGACAGGTTCTCCTGCGGCACCCGATGCAATCGAGGTCGAGGGCCAGGTTCGCGGCCCTCTGCGTCGGGTTCTCGCTCCAGACGGGCAGCATCGGCCCGAAGAGCGTCACCACCGGCAGGCCCAGCGCGGCGGCCACGTGGCGCGGTCCGCTGTCGGTGGAGACCATCAAGCGTCCGCGCCGGATGCAGGCCTTGGCCGTGCCCAGGTCCATGGGCTGGTCGGCCATCGAGAAGACGCGAGCCCGACCGCTTCGCGCGGCCACGTCGCGGGCGAGGTCCCGCTCCCTGGGCCCGCACGTGACGAGCACGTCGTGGTCCAGCTCGCGCTCGATGCGCGCGGCCAACGCCGCGAAATGCTCGACCGGCCACAGCTTGGCGGCGCCGTAGGCACCGCTGGAGTTGAGCAGGATCACGCGGCCGTCGCGGCGCAGCCCCAGCCGCTCCCAGACGGCGTCGGCCGAGCGTTCGTCAGCCTCGATCGTGGCAAGCTCCAGGCGCGGCTCCTCCGGATCGCAGGTGCACGCCGCGGCCAGGCGAAGATAGTAATGGACCATCGGCTCGGGGCGAATCGTCCGCCCGTCCCGCGGCGGGAGCAAGCGGCGGGTCAGCAGCATCCCCCGACCGTGCCGCGCGTAGCCGACGCGCTCCCGCGCGCCGCCCAGGCGGGCGGTCAGGGCGGTGTGGAAGGAGTTGGACAGCAGCACGGCCAGCTCGAATCGCGCGCGGCGCATCCTCTGAACCAGGGGCCACAAGCGGACCTGGGGCTCCTTGGCCCGGGGGTTGAAGAACCATTGCTCGTCGAGCCAGTCGGTCCCGGCCAGCAGATCGGCGAGATACGGCCGCATGATCCCGATCAGCCTGGCCCGGCCGTCGAACCGTCGGCGCATCGCCCGCAAGAAGGGCGTCGCCATGGTCACGTCGCCGAGCCAGTTGGGCAGGAAGATCGCGATGTTCATGGGCGGTCGGTTGCGGCGTCCGCCTCGGTCTCCGCGGCGGGCGCCGAGGTCTGCACGTCGAAAAACAGCGTGTTCACGTCGTCGTCGAAATCAACGCGGAGGAACTTCCACGTCTCGCGGGGGCGGTAGTAGGTGAACGCCCACCGCAGGAAGCTCTTCTCGTACTTCGCGACGTACACGTAGCGGCGAAAGCAGTCCGACACCCGGTGCTCGGCCACGCGCTCGAAGCCTAGCGCCTGGCCGTACTTGCGCGAGAACTCCTTCACGCGGTCGGCCTGGGCGCGGAAGTAGCGTTCCACGGCCGCGTCGCTCTTGGGGTCGGTCTCGTGCTCGGCGAGCACCTTGAATCCTTCCATCTCGCCGCGCATCAGTCGCTCGAGGGCCCTCTCGGACAGCTCCCGGAGCTGCTCCCCGGTGGTGAGGATCGTGACGCCCGGAAGCAGCGACTCCTCGCCGCAGGCGAATTCCCCACAGAACACCGCAAGATAGAAGACGACGACACTGCCAATCACCTGGCGCATGACATGCTCCTTACCCATTTACCCCAAAAGGCTCTTTCCACCGCGGTCCTGACCAGCCGCATCGCGGCCCGACAGGGCCTGCTGCCGGTTTATTCTGGGGCAGATGGGTCGCCTGGAAAAGACGTCCAGCCGCCGAAGGCCGACGCGATTTCGGGCAAGGCGGGAGCATAACCCGAGGCCTGAGCCCGGCCAAGGTCAGTTGCACAGGCCAGCGCGGACGCGCACCGCGGACCTGCTTACGAGTCGGGGAGCAGCCTGGAGAGACGCTCCTCCAAGGCCTCGCGACCGAGAAGGAACTCGATCCCCACCACAACGGCCCACAGCGGCCGTCCCGCGAGCTGCTCGACTTGAAGCTTCACCAGGTCCTTGTGCGTGCACAACACGGCGGTCGCGTCGGCCCCCGACACCCAGTCGCTCAGCCAGCCGATCTCCTCGCGGGTGTACCGGTGATGGTCGGAGAATTCGCGGAACGCCACGACCTCGTAGCCGGCGGCATCGAGGGTGCGTCGGAATCCGGCGGGGTTGCCGATCCCGCAGAAGGCGGCGACGGGCTGGCCTACCAGGGTCTCCAGCCCTTCTTCGTTTCCTGCTGCGCCGAGCAACCCGCGCGGGGCATGAACGACCTCGGCCCACGCCGCGCGCGGCGCGCGGCGCAGGACCGCGTGCCGAACCCGCTGCCGGGCTTCCGGCTCCGCCGTGTCGGCCCGGCTGAGCACGACCAGGTCCGCCCGTTTCAGTCCCGCCATGGGCTCCCGCATCATCCCCCGCGGAAACACGTGGCCGAACCCGAAGGGCTCCAGGGCGTCCAGGAGCACGAGGTCCAGGTCGCGGGCGATCCGCCGGTGTTGAAAAGCGTCGTCCAGGACGATCACCTGGCACTCGAACTCTTCAATCGCCATCTCGGCCGCGGCGACGCGATCGGGATTCTGAACGTGGGGCACGTCGGGCAGTTGATGCTCCAGTTCCATGGCCTCGTCGTTTCGGCTCCCCTCCTCGGCGCCGTAGCCGCGGCTGATCACGGTGACGCGCACGCCTCGCTGGCGGAACCAGCGGGCGATCCAGGCGACCATGGGGGTCTTTCCGGTGCCTCCCATCGTCAGATTGCCGACGCTGACCACGGGCACGCTTACGCGGCGAATCTCGCTCCTGCCGGTATCGTAGCGCCAATTGCGGACCCGCATGGCGAGGGCGTAAGGGATCTCCAGAGCGCGAAGCCCCAGGCGCGCCAGCCATGCCCGCACGCCCCTGCGCCGTCCGCTGACCAGATCGCGGAAGTCGGAAGGGTCCAAGACGGTGCCTCCTCCCCGGTTGCCTCGTGGGGCCAGTTGAAGCCTGATTCTAGACGTTCTCGCCGCGGGGATAAACGGTGGACCTACTCTCTGGCGCGCCAACCGTTAGGATGATGCTAGCCGCCGGCTCATTGGCCGTGGACGCGGAGGGAAGAGGGATCGGCATCCTTTGGTACCAGGCACCCTTCCGGCCGCTCGGGCAGGAGGATCCTGGCCCCTCCTCCCGGAATCACGCATGGCGATCCAGGACTCCTCGGGGCCTCAACCGACGGACCGGGGCGTCTCGCTCCCGGCACCTCCTCAGACATGCAGCACCACACGATGAAGATCGCAGGCGGCACGGTCTATGACCCCGCCAACGGCATCCACGGCGAGGTCATGGACCTGTGGATCGCCGAGGGGAGGATCGCGTCCCCGCCGGACGACCGCGAGATCCGCGCGGACCGCACGATCGACGCGGCAGGCCTGGTCGTGATGCCCGGCGGCATCGACATGCACTGCCACATCGCCGGGCCCAAGGTGAATACGGCCCGGAAGATGCGTCCCGAGGAGAAGCGGGCCGACGAGCCGGTCCGCCGCACGGCCCTGACGCACAGCGGGACGCTGGGGAGCGTGCCCAGCACGTTCGCCACGGGGTACAAGTACGCGGGGCTGGGCTACACGACGGCCTTCGACGCCGCCGTGCCGCCCCTGGCCGCGCGCCACGCCCACGAGGAGCTGGCCGATACGCCGTGCATCGACAAGGGCTTCTACGTCCTCCTGGGCAATAACCACTACGTGATGCAGTGCATCAAGCAGGGCGAGCCCGGGCGGCTGCGCGACTTCACCGCGTGGCTCCTCGGCGCGGCCAAGGCCTACGCGTGCAAGCTCGTCAACCCCGGCGGCGTCGAGGCCTGGAAGCAGCGCCAGGCCGGCAACGTCACGGGGCTGGACGACCCGGTGGACCATTTCGGCGTCACGCCGCGCCAGATCATCGCGGGCGTGGCCGGGGCCGTGGACGACCTGCAACTGCCGCACGCCGTCCACGTCCACGGCAACAACCTCGGCCTGCCCGGCAACTGGACGACCACGTTGGAGACGATGAAGGCCCTCGACGGACGGCGCGGTCACCTCACGCACATCCAGTTCCACAGCTACGGGGGCGGCGAAGGGGACGAAGACACGTTCAACTCCCAGGTCGTCCCCCTGGCCGAGTACGTCAACGCCCGCGAGCACCTCACCGTGGACGTGGGACAGGTCCTGTTCGGCCGGACCACGAGCCTGACCGGCGACGGGCCGCTGGGGTATTACCTTCATAATATCTACCGCACCAAGTGGTTCTCGGGCGACGTGGAGCAGGAGGCCGGCTGCGGCATCGTCCCCATCGAATACAAGAACCAGAGCCTCGTGCACGCCCTGCAGTGGGCGATCGGCCTGGAGTGGTACCTGCTGGTCGAGGACCCGTGGCGCGTGGTGATGAGCACCGACCATCCCAACGGCGGCTCGTTCCTGGCCTACCCGCAGATCATCCGCCTGCTGATGGACCGCACGTACCGGCACGACGTGTTGAAGACTTGCCCTCCGAAGGTCCGCGAGCGGAGCCGCCTGGGGGAGCTGGACCGCGAATACAGCCTCTCGGAGATTTGCATCATCACGCGGGCCGGCCCGGCGAGGATCCTCGGCCTTCAGAACAAGGGCCATCTCGGACCCGGGGCGGACGCGGACGTGACGATCTACGCGCCGCACGAGAACGCCGAGGCGATGTTCCAACTGCCGCGGTACGTGATCAAGTCGGGCCAGGTGATCGTCGAGGACGGCGAGATCCGCCAGCCGCTCGACGGGCGCACGCTGTTCGTCGCCCCCGAGTACGACCCGGCTTGTGAGACGCACATCCGCGCGTGGTTCGAAAAGGCCTACTCGATCCGGTTCCGGAACTACCCGGTCGATGCGAGCTACCTGGCGGGACATTAGAGCTCAGTCAACGCCTCGATCTCGGATTGCGCTCGGCAACCAAGCCCGAAGCGTCGGCGAGGGGGAGACTGTCCTCGGAGCATCCCTCGCCCACGCTTCGCGCTGCGATTCCTCCGGCCAGCTCGAAGCGGTCCCGGACGAGGTGCTTTCTCATGACCATCGATCAGGTGCGAAGCGCCTACAACAGCCAGCCGTTTCGTCCCTTCGTGATGCACCCGGCGCCTGGACGGTCCGTGCCGGTCAGCCATCGCGAGTTCTTCATGGCCCCCCCTGGCGGTCGCACCCTGACCGTTTGCCAGCCGGACGACACGGTCAACATCATCGACCTGGCGCGGGTCACCGACCTGGAGATCACGCCGCGGCGGCGCGCGAGAGGGAAGCGGAAGGGCAAGTAGCACAGCGGGCTATACGATCCCCTCCGTCTCCCCCATCTCCGACACGTCCAGCAGGAACACCTGGTCCGTGCGCGTCGCCGGGTCGCCGGCGGTCAGGAGCAGCCACCGCCGGTCGGGCAGGAGCTGCGGGTGGAAGTGCGCCCGCTGCCCCGTGGCGTAGGTCGGCCAGTTGCCGACCAGGCGCTGCCACTGGCCCCGGCCGTCGGGACTGACGCGACGAAGCGCCCACAGGTCGTGCACCGTCGGGTTGTGGAAGGCGTCGGCGTTCTCGTAAAACAGGAGTCGCCCCTCGGGGTCGCGCCCCGAGTGCACGTAGCCGAACGACTCGGCAAGCGCCCACTCGACTCGCCTGCCCGAGCGCGGATCGAGCAGCCCCGCCCGTCGGGCGTCCGGCACCTCGTACGCGATGCCGCGGGCGGTCATCGCCGCGTGGACGATGCGCCCCTCGGCTCCCGGCTCGTCGTCGCGCAGGGTGCGCCACGCTCCGCCCTCGAGGCTTGCCAGCATGATGCCCGTGATGCGGTCGGGGTGAGAGAACACTATGTGCCGGTTGTCGTACGGCGTGACGTGATCGATGGCCGCGTCGATCGCGAGCAGATCGCGGACCGCGGCCGTCTCGAAGTCGTACGCGGCCACGGCGGCCCCCTGGCACGGCTCGCCGTACTGGCTCCCCGCGGGGGCATGGACGAAGGCGAAGTGGCGGCCGTCGGGCGTGCAGCCGTTCTGGCCGATGGCCTCGCGTCCCCGCGGCAGCTCGAACAGCGGCCGGTCTTCGAGCGATTCCACGTGGACCGCCCTGCCCTGCCGCTCCTCGAAGTAGATGACTTCGTCGCGCGCCCGGTTGAGCACGCTACGGAAGTCGAGCACGCCCGTGCCCGAGTCCGTTTGCCACGGACGCCACCGCGCGTCGGCCGATCGCGCGCGGGTGAGCTGCACCGACTCGCCGCTCGCAAGGTCCAGTCGGAAGAGCTGCACCTGGCCGTCCCACGCGCGGTGGTGCACCAGGTACCGCCCATCGGCCGTCAACGACGGCACGTAGTAGTAAAGCGGGTAGCAGTGCCCCGGGCCGGACGTGAGCTGCACGGCCGCGCGCCCCGTCTCCGGGGCGGTGAGGCGCGCGAAGCGGTCGGAAGGTCGTAGCTCCGGTGAGGACATGATCACGCGGTTCCGGCGTTTCGTGAGGTCGGGAAGGGCGCCGCGGACAGCGAGCTCCGCGGGTGGTCGCGCCGAGTCGGTAACGTACAATTGCGAGAACACACGCAGCCTGCCCGGCATTATGGCGCATTCCCATTCCCACCACCACACGCACGCCCGGCGCGGGGTGGCCAACCGCCGCCGCCTGGCGATCGCCTTCCTGCTCGCGGCCGGCTACATGGTGGCCGAGATCGTAGGCGGGCTGCTCACCAACTCGCTGGCCCTGTTGGCCGACGCCGGACACATGCTCTCCGACGCCGCGGCGCTGGCGCTGTCGCTGTTCGCCGTGTGGATCGCCGACCGGCCGGCCACGCCGCAGCGGACGTGGGGCTATTACCGCGTGGAGATCCTGGCGGCCTTGGTGAATGGGGCGGCCCTGATCGCCGTGTCGATCTACATCTTCGTCGAGGCGTACCGCCGCCTTCGCGAGCCGCCCGAGGTGTGGGGCGCCGCCATGATGGCCGTGGCGGCCGGAGGACTCGTCGTCAACGTCGTGGCGCTGGGCATTCTCGGCGGCGGGCGCGAGGAGAGCCTCAACGTGCGCGGGGCCTGGCTGCACGTGCTGACCGACGCCCTGGGCAGCGTCGGGGCGATCGCGGCCGCGGGGCTGATCTGGGCCTTCCACTGGAACTGGGCCGATCCGGCCATCTCGGCGGCCATCGGCTGCCTGGTGATCTACTCCGCGTGGCGCCTCGTGGCCGAATCGACCGCCGTGCTGTTGGAATACGCCCCGCGCGGAATCGACGTGGACGAGGTGCAGCGGACGATTGCCGCCACGCCGGGCGTGCTCAACTGCCACGACCTCCACGTGTGGACCATCACCAGCGGCCTGGACTCCCTCTCCGCCCACGTGGCCCTGGCGGAGGGTGCCCGGCCCGGCGACGTGCTCAAGTCCCTCCGCGCTAGCCTGCATCAGCGGTTCGGCATCGATCACATCACGATCCAGATCGAGCCCGAGGATTTCGGCCACTGTGAGCCGGTCGTGTGAAGCAGCCTCGGCACCCCGGGTTCCCACGCTCTGCGTGGGTATCGGCCGTGCGGAGCGTGGGAACCAGCCAGCCGCCGCTACGGACCGAAGAAGGTATAGACCGCCTCGCCCCGGGCCAGGCGCTGCACGTAGAGGGCCGCCTCGCGCAGGTGGTAATCGCCCCACATGCACGACTCGCCGCGGGGGATCTTCGAGCCGTCGGGCACGTGGTCCCATCCCCGCGGCCGGTGATAGATCGTGTGGAGCAGAAGGCCCTGGTGCGCCGCGTCCGTGCTCAGGTACGGCTCGTCGAGCAAGGTGCGGAGCACGGTCAGCCCGGCCTGGAAGTAGCGACGGCCGCCGTCGCCCTGCCCGCGCTCCTGGAGATACCGTCCCAGGCGCAGCAGCCCCTGGCAGGCGATCGCCGCGGCCGAGCTGTCGACCGGCTCGTGGTCGTTGAAAGGATCGGCGGGCCGCCCCAGGTAGTCGCCCAGGCGCACCAGGCCCGGGGCTCCCGTGTCCCAGTAGGGAACGCCGTCGGTGGGGGTGTTTTCCAGGTAGAAGTCGCAGGCGGCCGTGGCGGCCCGGTGCATCATGGCCTCGATCTCTTTGCGTCCGCCCAGCGGCTCCAGCTCGGCGTCGGACCGCGTGGCCAGCCAGCCCAACTGCTCGGGGTAGCCCGCCATGATCCAGGCCAGCCCCCGCGTCCAGGTCGTAAAGGGCGAATACCCCTGTTGCGTGCTCGGGCAGCGGTAGCGCCCGTCGCTCGGGTTGAAGATGCTCTCGTGGGCCACGCGCCCGCGCACGTCGTAGGCGTCGCGCCCCTCGCCGTAGTAAACGTTGTACCGCGCGGTGCTCCTCGCGTGCTGCACCAGCCGGTCCAGGAGGCTCGCGCGCTGGTCGTTCTCGCCGCACAGGGCGTGGCCGAGCTGGTGCGCCACGGCCAGCGACCGCAGCGAGCGGATCGTGTCGCAGAACAGCGAGTGCGGGCCGTTGAACGAACAGACGTAGCCGTCGCCGTCGATCGTGCGGCTCCACCGCGCGGCCTGGACCGCGCCCGAGGCCTTCAGGGCCAGCTCGTAGAACTCCAGCTCCCGCGGGTTCAGCTCGATGCGGCCCTCGAGCATCAGGCGTCTGAGGTTGCCGTAGGTGCTCACGTTGTTGAAGCCGTGGTCGTGCACGCCGAAGTGGGTCACGTGCGGGGCCATGCGCTCGACCGTGGCCCGTCGGCCGATCGTGAGGAACCGCTCGTCGCCCGTCGCGTCGCATTGGAGGATGGCCGATCCGAACTGGAAGCCCTGGGTCCACTCGGTCCATCCCTGGGCCACGTAGCGGCCTTCCACGGTGAAGACCGGCGCCCCCTGGTCCGGCTTGAAGCTGTCTTCGACGGCCAGGATCTTGCCGGCCGAGAGGTCCCACATCCGCTCGATCTTCCCGGCGAGGTCCTGGACCCGGAGGCTATCGTCGATGGCGATCATCTGTCTTCCTGATGCAAGGGGTCGAGTCAGGTCTCGGAGCGCGAGACGTCCGCCAGGAGAACCATGGTAACGCTGGCGGACCCTGCCGGCGACGTTTGGCCGGGACTTCCGAAGTCGGCGGGACTTCGGAAGTCTGAAGCCGGGGAGCGTCACCCCATGACCTTCAGCAACCGCAGCCACTGCTCTTCGCTCTCGACGATCTCCTGGCTGTGGCTGCTGGGCTCGTCGGTCCGCAGCACCATGCCGGCCATCATGGCCTGGCCCTCGACCTTGAACAGGCCCGCGGCCGAGGACCAGGGCGTGCCCTTGCCGCCTTGTCCGGGAAGCTTGGCATGGCCGAAGAACATGTGGGCGAACCCCCGGGCGCTGGGCTGCGGCGGCCACTTGCGGACCAGGGGGCGATGCGCCGCCACGACCCGTGCCAGGCCCGGCACGACGGCGTCGAACAGGTCGTCCAACTGGTTTAGCGGAGGCAGCTCGCGCACGCGCCCGGCCGGGGCCACGACGATGGCCGCGAGTCGGACGGGCACGTTGTAGAACTCCAACGAGGGCGAGCCGCCCGGAGGACCCTGCGTGCCCAACTGCATCACGTTGATCGTCAGGTCCTGGGGCTTGCCCTTCGGCGTCCGCCCTCCCCCCGTGAGGAAACGGAACGCGCCGAACAGCACCACGACCACCACAAGAAGGATCACTCCCCAGAACAGCCCGCCTTGAAGGAAGTTCAGCGCCGTGTTGATCAGGTCTTCCATGGTAGATTCTCCCAGGTCGTCGAGCGTGGATCCTGTGCCGCGGCCGGGCTCGGATGTCGGTTGACCGCTGGGGGCCGAAACGCCCTTGATACCCGCACCGTGTTACGAAAGCGTTAGCCCGCCGGCGGGGCCTCGGCGAATCGGGCCACTTCGTCGGCCGTGGGGAGCGAGGGCTGGGCGCCCATCCGGGTGACCGACAGGGCCCCCACGAGGCTCGCATAGCGTACGGCCTCAGCCAGCGACTTCCCTCGCCCCAGCGTCACGGCCAGGCCTCCGTTGAAGGCGTCGCCCGCCGCCGTGCTGTCCAGGGACTCCACGGCACGGCTCGGCACCATCTCGGCCCCCGCGGCCGAGGCCACCAGCGCCCCCTTCGCGCCGAGCGTGATCACGACATTCCCCACCCCGGCGCCCAGCAGCCTTTCTGCCGCGGCCCGGGCCGTGGCCTCGTCGCTAACCGGCATCCGGGTCAGGCGCTGGGCCTCGTTCTCGTTGGGCGTGAGGCAGGTCACGTGGCGGAGGAGCTCCGCTTCGAACGGCTCGTCCGGGGCGGGGGCGGGATCGAGGATCACCGGCACGCCGGCCTCGGCGGCCAGGCGCGCCGCGTGGCGCACGACCTCCAGCGGCGTCTCCAACTGGAACATCACGGCGTCGGCGGCGCGAATCCGCTCGGCCGCCCGGTCCACGTCCGCCGTGGTCATGGCATGATTCGCCCCCGAGGCCACGGAGATCAGGTTCTCGCCCGTGGCATCGACGAGGATCAGGGCCACGCCGGTGGGCAGCTCGGGGTCGCGGGCGATGAGGTCGGTGAGGATGCCCTCCTTCTCGTACCCGGCCACGGCCTGGTCGCCGAACATGTCGCTTCCCACCCGGGCGACGAACGTCACCTCGGCCCCCAGGCGCGCGGCGGCCACGGCCTGGTTGGCCCCCTTGCCTCCCGGTGCGAGGACGAACCGGCCGCCGGTCACGGTCTCGCCCGGCGCGGGGATCCGCTGCGACTTGACGACCATGTCGGTGTTCGAACTGCCGACGACGACGATGCGTGGGGTTTTCATGGCAGGAGGTCGGGGGTCGGAGAAGGAGGTCGAAACCGATTTGGCCGGCGGGCTTGCCCGGCGTTTTGCTGCGCCCCTTGCTGCGCCCCGTCGCCCCCGGGCTTTGCGGAGTTCACGCCCCGGCGGCGGCGAAGAGGACGTCCCACTTGCGCGCGAGGATGATCAGGCCCAGTCCGAGCACGTATCCGGCGAACATCAGGCCCAACAGGCGGTTGGTGCCCGGCGGGGCCTCGCGGAACTCCTTCCAGATGAACACGCCCCAGATGGCCGCCACCATCGTGGCACCCTGGCCGAGGCCGTAGGAGATGGCGAACGTGGCCTTGTCCCCCGCAATGATGCTCAAGGTCATCCCCACCTGCCAGATCATGCCGCCGACCACGCCCCAAAGATGGTCCTGCGCCGACCCCTTGAAGTAATCGCCCAGCGGCACCGGCTCGCCCGTGAACGGCTTGATCATGACGGCCGTGTTGATGACGAAGTTGCTCAGGAGGATACCGAGCGAGAAGAAGACGACGGCCGTATAGGGGCTGAGCTTGCCGGCTTCCATCTCCGGCGGGTTGGTGATCGAGCTGGCCACGAACCCGTAGAAGAACCCCATCAACAGACCGCAGAGCACCGACAGGACGAGCCCTTTGACTCCGCCCTGGGCCTGACCGGGCAGCCGGCGGTAGGCCATGGCGTCGAGCACGATCGCCGCGACCACCAGCCCCACGCCCAGGAAGAGCACGACCGGGTTGCCCCGGTCGTCGGGCCCTGCTTTCAGGTAGTTGTCGACCACGCCGACCACCAGAGCCAGCCCGATGCCCACGGGAAAGGCGACCGACATCCCGGCGATCGCGATCGCGGCCACCAGGAGGATGTTGGCCAGGTTGAAGATCGCGCCGCCGAGCATGGCGGAGCCGATCATGGCCGGATCGGCCTGGCGCAAATCGGCCAGGAATCCGCGGCCGTCGCTTCCCGTGCTGCCCAAGGTGAAGGCGAAGATCACCGCCATCAGCAAAACGCCGATTACGTAGTCCCAGTAGAACAGCTCGAACCGCCAACGCTTTCCGGCCAGCTTCTGGGTATTCGCCCACGACCCCCAACAGAGCATGGTGACGATGCAGAGGATGACCGCGATCGGATAATTGGGAACGACGAACATGATGCCCGGCCCTCCAGCGGTGGTGCGACAGGATGCCCCCGGGTTGAGAAGTGCGACGCTGAATATAGCCCCGGCCGGAGCGGGGGTCAATCAGCCGCGACCGGCCGAGGCCCAGGGGCGGTGGCAATGGCCGTCCGCGCTTGCGGCGACGGACTCCGGTCGCGACAATCTAGCCGTTCCCGCACCCCTTCGGGAGGAGACCCCGCCATGCATCCCGCCCGCAAAGTCCGCCCGCTCACGCTTCTCTTCGCAGCCTGTGGAGTCGCGCTCGCCGACAACGTCGATGCAGTCCTCGCCGCGCCGAGAAGCGTGCCTCTGACCGTGGCGGAGCGCGACGGCGTGGCGCGTTTCAACGAGCCGGTCACCTCCGGCATCCCGCTGCCCAAGGGGGAGCTGAATGACATCGACCAGGTGCGACTGCTGCGCGACGGGCGCGAGGTGCCCGCCCAGTTCCGCGCAGCGGGCGTCTGGCGACCCGGCGGCAGCGTGCGGTGGCTGCTGGTTGACTTCCAGGCGAGCCTCGCGCCCGAGGAAGAGCAGAAGTACGTCCTGGAGTACGGACAGGGCGTGGCGCGGACGGCCCGCCCCTCGACGCCGGTGCGAGTCGAAGACCGGGACGACGCCCTCGCGGTCAACACCGGTCCGGCCGCATTCCGCATCAGCAAGCGACGGTTCAGCCTTTTCGAGGAGGTCCGGCTGGCCGACGGCACCGCGGTCGTGTCGGACAGCTCGGCCGAGAAGCCGCAACGCGGTGCCCACGTGCGCAAACTCCGGGCCATGGCGACGCGGCCGATCCCCTCGCCAAGGAACCAGGGCAACTCGCACCTGATCTACGCCAGTCCGACTGACGGCGCCGCGGCCGACGACTACACGCTACGGTTCGTCACCGACCGCCGGTACGAGGTGACGGGCGCGAAAGCCGGCCCGGTCGGAACCGGCGAGTACCTGCAGGACTTTGCGGCCGCGCACGGTGCAATCGCCATCCCCCGCGACGCGTGGCTCCCGTATCACCTGCCCAGGCAGGGCGACGTCTATACCTTCCGCACGATCCCCGCCGGCGCCTCGGCCGCAAGCGAGGGAGTATTTGAGGCCGCGGTGCTGGAGCCCGGGCCGCTACGGAGCGTCATCCGCGTGAAGGGCTCGCTCGGCCCGGCCTCGGCCCCGGCCCTGGAGTACACCGCCTGGTATCACTTCCACGCGGGAAGCGGCCGCGTGAAGCTCGAGTTCACTTTGGAGAACAACCACCACGGCGGGCGCACCCCGGACGGCAACGCCCGGAACGCCGAGATCGGCGGAGTCAACTGCGTCTTCTTCGACGAGGCGGTTCTACGCCTGCCGCTGGCCGTGAAGAAGCACGTGCTGGCCCGGCTCGGCGGCGCCCCCGACAAGCTCGAGCTGACGGCGGCCCTCGACGAGCGAGTCGAGCTCTACCAGGACTCCAGCGGCGGCGACCACTGGGACCGCTACCGCAGGGCCGAGTGCCGTCCCCGGCCCAACAGTTACGTCTCGCTGCGCGGCTATCGCATGACCAAGGGTGAGAACGTGTTTCGCACGGGGGACCGCGCATTGGGCTGGATGGACGTCTCGGACGAGGCGCTCGGCCTGACCGTGGCGATCGCCGACTTCTGGCAGAATTACCCCAAGGCGCTCTCCGCCGGCCCGGACGGCGCCATCGAGATCGGCCTGTTCCCCGGGCGCTACGCGGGCGACTTCGCGCTGCGAAGCGGCGAGCACAAGACCCACTCCGTGCTGTTCGACTTCCACGCCGCGCCGCGCGGCACACGCCACACCAAGGCCCTGGCGGCCGCTTTCTCCACCCCGCTCCGCCTGGAGGCGGCGCCGGCGTGGTATGCGCGCTCGCGGGCCTTGGGGGCCCTGCACCCGTACGATCCGCGGCAGTACCCGGCGTACGAGACGCGCAACCTCTCCACGATCGGCGTGTACCCGCCGGGCGAGGATGGCCCGAGCGTCCCCGGCCAGATCGAGAAATACGAGTTCCACGGCTGGATGGACTACGGCGACGTGCCCATCGACTTCGAGACCCCGTCCGGCCAGTGGGGCATGAAGTACGACATGGACTATCACATGGCCCGGCAGTATGCCCGCACGCTGCACCCCGGCTGGTGGCGGCTGTTCGCGGCAGCGGCGCGTCACACGGCCGACATCGACCTGCATCACCAGCCGCACTACCCGGGCCTGCACTTCGTCCAGGGGGGCAATTGGGCCCATTCGCTGCACGACGAGCCGGGGCACAAGAACCCGCACCGCAACTACAACCACTTCACCAAGGACCTGGCCTTCGCCGCCCGGGGCACGGCCGCCTTCCACTACTTGACCGGCAACTGGAAGTGCCGCGACGCCTGCCTGGAGGTTTGCGAGAACGCCTTGGCCCAATACATGTCGCCGCAGGAGAAGCCCGACCCCACAGAGCACAACCGCATGGGCTGGCGGGGCGACGCCTGCACGCTCAACCGGCTCCTGGAGGGCTGGCTGCTCTCGGGCGAGGAGAAGTACCTGGAGCGGGCGCGGTGGCAGATCGCCACGTGCGCCTACGACGGCCGGCCGCCGAAGCACCGGCCCATCTCGCTCTGGTCCAGCGTGTTCTACATGATGGCCCTGTCCCGCTACGTGGAGACGTTCCCGGAGGACGAGGCGGCGCGGGGCTACCTGCTGGCCCACCTGGAGACGCTCCGCAAGTCGATCGACCCGGAGCACGGCATCTACTATACGATCACGCCGCAGCCCGACGGGAGCGTGCAAGGGAACGGCACGTGCAGCCACTACAACATCATGGCGGCCGACGCGCTGGCCGTGGGGTACACGCTCACGGGGGACCGGGCGTACTTGGAGGCCGCGCGCCGCTGCTTCGAGTACGGCGTGGAGAACGCCTGCTGGGAGGGCGGTCCCGCCACCTACGCACAGGTCCACAGCGCCAACGGAGCCATGCACGGCAACGTGTTCATGGCGGTCAGCGCGGCGGCCGGCTCGGAGCGTGGAGAGCGCCGCCAGGCGAGCCGCGTGCCCGCCCATACGCGTCTTCGTTGAAAATCCGCCTGGTCCGTGCTAACGTGACCAACGCCCGGCCACCGCTGCGCGAGGCACTTGCCCCTTCCTCGATTCCCCCACCCAAGCTCGCTCAAGGAGCCATCCCATGAGAGCCTTTCTTGGTGCTTCCCTGTCCCTGGCGATCCTCGCCGCCATCCCGGCGGCGGCCCCGGCCGCGGACAACACCCCGCCGGAGGGCTTCGTCGCCCTGTTCAACGGCAAGGACCTCAGCGGCTGGAAGGGCCTGGTGGGCAACCCCAAGACCCGGGCGGCCATGTCGCCGGACCAACTGGCTGAGGCCCAGAAGAAGGCCGACGAGCAGATGCGCCAGCACTGGAAGGTGGTCGATGGCGTGCTCGTGTTCGACGGCAAGGGCAAGAGCCTGTGCACGGCCAGGGACTACGGCGACTTCGAGATGTACGTCGATTGGAAGATCGAGCCGAAGGGCGACAGCGGGATCTACCTCCGCGGCACGCCCCAGGTGCAGATCTGGGACAATCCGGTCGGCTCGGGCGGCCTCTTCAACAACAAGAAGCACCCGAGCAAGCCGATGAAGGTTGCGGATAAGCCCGTCGGCGAGTGGAACACGTTCTATATCAAGATGGTCGGCGAGCGGGTCACGGTGAAGCTCAACGGCGAGCTGGTCGTGGACGACGTGGTCATGGAGAACTACTGGGAGCGCGACAAGCCGATCTACCCGACCGGTCAGATCGAGCTCCAGAACCACGGCAACACGCTGTACTTCAAGAACATCTCCCTGCGCGAGCTTCCCCGCGCGAAGTGATCCGTTGTTGCTGGGGCCGGCCGACGGCAGGCGGACCGCGATGGCTCCCGGCGGTGCGGTCGGGTTGACCCGCGTTGCATCCCGCGCCGTGGGTGCGCGGACGAACCCTTCTTACGGGGGAACGTCCTGCCTCACTCCCTCGCGCCTCCGGGAAGTTGACACCATCGGTGCACCCACTAAAATGGCGGATTCTCAAGCCGGGCTGGAGAGCGCCCGTAGCGCAGTCGTGGGAGGGAGACCGGCACTGCTTGTGACGCGGGCGGCCCACAGCCCGCGTGGGCGGCGGTCCCTCTTTTCTCGTGGGCGAGGCGCGTTCTCGTCCTGCACTTTTACCAGGCAAGTGGCACGTACCGATTCGGAGGAAGCCCCAGATGGCAGACGCTCAGTCCGCAGGTATCGTCAACGTAATGAAGGAAGCGAGGCTTTTCCCGCCTTCGGCCGAGTTCGCGGCCAAGGCGCGGATCAAGTCGATGGAGGAGTACCAGAAGCTGTACGACGAGTCGGCGGCCGACCTGGAGGGCTTCTGGGGCAAGTTGGCCGACGAGATCCACTGGTTCAAGCCGTACGACAAGGTCCTCCAGTGGGACTGCCCGTTCGCCAAGTGGTTCGTCGGCGGCCAGACCAACGTCTCCTACAACTGCCTCGATCGGCATCTCGACACGCCCACCGCCAACAAGGCGGCGTTCATCTGGGAGGGCGAGCCGGGCGACGTCCGCGTGATGACCTACCAGATGCTCCACCACGAGGTCTGCAAGTTCGCCAACGTGCTCAAGCAGCTCGGCGTGAACCAGGGCGACCGCGTGGCCATGTACATGCCGATGGTCCCCGAGCTGGCCATCGCCATGCTGGCCTGCGCCCGCATCGGCGCGGTCCATACCGTCGTGTTCGGCGGCTTCTCGGCCGAGGCCATCGCCGACCGAAACAACGACGCCCAGGTGAAGCTGCAGATCACGGCCGACGGCGGATGGCGCCGCGGCAAGCCGCTGCCCCTGAAGGCCAACGTGGACGCCGCCCTGGAGAAGTCGCCCACGGTCCAGAAGTGCGTGGTGCTCAAGCGCGTGGGCAACGACGTCGAGATGAAGGAAGGCCGCGACTTCTGGTGGCACGAGCTGATGGCCGACGCCTCGGCCGACTGCCCCGCCGAGCCCATGGACAGCGAGGCTCCGCTGTTCATCCTCTACACCAGCGGTTCGACCGGCAAGCCCAAGGGCATCAAGCACACCACCGGCGGCTACAACCTCTACGCCAAGAAGACGACCGAGTGGGTCTTCGACCTGCGCGAGGAAGACGTCTACTGGTGCACGGCCGACATCGGCTGGATCACCGGTCACACCTACATCGTCTACGGCCCGCTCACGGCCGGCGCCACGTCCGTCATGTACGAAGGCGCCCCCAACTGGCCGGCCGAGGATCGCTTCTGGGACCTGGTCGAGAAGTACAAGATCAACATTCTCTATACCGCGCCGACCGCCATTCGCACCTTCATCAAGTGGGGCGACGAGTTCGTCGACAAGCACGACCTGTCGAGCCTGCGTCTGCTCGGCACCGTGGGCGAGGGGATCAACCCCGAGGCCTGGATGTGGTACTACGAGAAGATCGGCGGCAACAAGTGCCCGATCGTCGATACCTGGTGGCAGACCGAGACCGGCGGGATCATGATGACGCCCCTGCCCGGCGCCACGCCGCTGAAGCCGGGAAGCTGCTGCAAGCCCCTGCCCGGCATCTTCCCCGAGATCGTCGGCGAGGATCTCAAAGAGGTGCCGCCGAACAACGGCGGCTGGCTGACCATCACCAAGCCCTGGCCGGGCATGCTCCGCGGTATCTGGGGCGACGATGAGCGCTACAAGGCCCAGTATTGGACCGACGTGCCGGGCAAGTACCTCTGCGGCGACAACGCCCGCCGCGATGACGACGGCTACTACTGGATCATGGGCCGCATCGACGACGTGCTCAACGTGTCGGGCCACCGGCTGAGCACGATCGAGATCGAGAGTGCCCTGGTCAGCCATCCCAACGTGGCCGAGGCCGCCGCCGTGGGCCGGCCGCACGACGTGAAGGGCGAGGCCGTCTCGGTGTTCGTCACCTTGGCCACGGGCGAGGCAGGAGAGGACCTCCGCAAGGAGCTGAAGAACTGGGTCCGCAAGGAGATCGGCGCCCTGGCCGTGCCCGACGACATCCGGTTCACCACGGCACTGCCCAAGACCCGTAGCGGTAAGATCATGCGGCGGCTGCTCCGCGACATCGCGGCGGGCCGCGAGACGGCGGGCGACACCACGACGCTGGAGGATTACAGCGTGCTGGTCAAGCTCCGCCAGGACGAGGACTGATCGTCGACGGATCGATCCAGGGCCGGCAGCGATCCGCCCCGGCGACACGGGAGACTGTACTGACGGGGGCCGGATGCCCGCGGCGTCCGGCCCCCGGTTTTCCGTGACGACCTCTCACGCACTCGGCTGCTTGACGGAGTCCCCAACATGAAGATCGCCCGGGCGGTGATCACGGCCGCGGGGCCCGCACAGAACCGTCTCCCCTTGCAGCGACTGGTGGACCTCGACGGGGTCGAGAAGTCGGCCCTGCGCATCATCCTGGACGAGCTCGCCGACGCCGGCATGGAGGAAGTCTGCCTCGTGGTTCGGCCCGGCGACGAGGCCCCGTTCCTCGAGGCCGCCGAGGACCTGGGCCGCATGCTCACGTTCGTGGTGCAGCCCGAGCCCCGCGGGTACGGCGAGGCCCTGCATCGGGCTCGCGACTTCGTGGGCGACCAGGCGTTCCTGCACCTGGTCAGCGACCACCTCTACATCAGCGGCCAGCCGCGTCGCTGCGCCCGGCAGCTCGTCGAAACGGCCGCCGCGGAGAAGTGCCCGGTCTCGGCGGTCCAGGCCACGCGCGAGAGCATGCTGCCGTACTACGGCGCCGTGGGAGGACGGCGCGTGGCCGGACGCCAGGACTTGTACGAGATCGACGCGGTGCTGGAGAAGCCCACCCCGACCGAGGCCGAGCAGCGGCTCCTCGTGCCGGGCCTCCGGGCGGGGCACTACTTGTGCCTGTTCGGGATGCACGTGCTCCCGCCGCTGGTCATGGAGATCCTCGGCCACTCGATTCGCGACCGGGAGGCCGGGCCCGTCATGCTCTCGCCGGCCCTGGCCGAGCTCGCCCGACGCGAGCGCTACCTGGCCGCGGAGCTGGACGGCTCGCGGTTCAACATCGGCGTGAAGTACGGGATGCTGGTCGCGCAGCTCGCGCTGGCCATGGCCGGCGAGGATCGGGAGGAAGTCCTGGAGCGGCTCGTGGAGCTCCTGGCCGGCCGCCCGCAATCGAGGGCGTGACGCTGCCTGGCTGTTTCTGCTTCGACCTGAACCGATGCGCCGACGCCCCCGCTCGCCATGGCTGAAAAAAGCGCGCTGATCGAGATCATTACCAGCCCCGATCCGGACGTGCGCGACCGGTCGCTGGAGGGCTTCTGCCGCGCGGCGTCGCGCGAGGATCTCCTGGCCGCCTGCAAAGCCCTCGATCTCTTCCGCCGCCAAAGCGACAACCTCTACGAGCGGGTCCGGGCGCTCTTCTTCCTGAGCAACGTCTATCGCTACTTCCTCCCCGAGAAGCTCCCGCCGGCCTCGTATGCCCTGATCCCCTACGACGGCTACCTGCACCTGCTCAATCGCCGTTTCGACGAGGCGATCGACGCCTTCCTCGCCGCGGGCCGGCGCGATGGAATCAGCGACACGGTGGCCAGCGCCCTGGCCGCGGCCTATCACCAGCTCGGCTTCCAGACCCTGGCCGACCAGGTCCGCCGCAGCGTGCGAAGCGTGCGCGGCAACCAGTGGATGTTCCGCACCGGCCACCCCGGCGATCACCCCCTCCGCGTGCGCCGGGAGCTTCTCCGGCGTCCCGGCGGCGACGGGCCGTTCCCGATTCTGGCCGAGCGCACCCCGGTGCGCATGGACCTTTCGCACAGCGCCTGGAGCGACATCTTCTTCCTCGGCATGGACTTCCCCGAGGGTGCCCGGGTGCTCAACGTCTCCATCGACCTGGGCGTGCGCGGACGCGACGCGGCCCCGCGCCCGCCCATCGAGGCCTACCTCCGCGTGATCGACGAGCCGGTGCTCCGCCTGGTCAGCGTCGACCTGAAGGCCCGCGCCGACGTGACCTCCCTGGCCGAGGTCTACGACTTCGCCAGGGATTACCTCGGCCTGCTGAAGGCCGCGCTGATCGCTTCAGGCATTGTGCCCCCGGGGCTCGAGGGGTCGGAACAGAGCCTCGTGGACGTGCTCACGCGGCTTGTGGGCCCGGGCCTGGGACTGGAACTGGTCAGCAAGGTCAACGACATCCCCAAGGGCTCGCGACTGGCGGTATCCACGAACCTCCTGGCCGCGATCATCGCCGTGTGCATGAGGGCGACCGCCCAGATCGCCTCCCTGACCGGCCAGCTCGCCGAGGAGGAGCGGCGCCTGGTCGCCGCCCGGGCGATCCTCGGCGAATGGCTCGGCGGCTCCGGCGGCGGGTGGCAGGACTCGGGCGGCGTATGGCCGAGCATGAAGATGATCGAAGGCTGCCTGGCCGGCCAGGGCGATCCGGAATACGGCATCAGCCGCGGCCGGCTCTTGCCCAATCACCGGGTCTACTCAACGGACCAGGTCACAGAGAAAACCCGGCAGGAGATCTGCGAGAGCTTTGTCCTGGTCCATGGCGGCATGGCGCAAAACGTAGGCCCGATCCTCGAAATGGTCACGGAGAAGTACCTCCTCCGGTCAGAGACCGAATGGCAGGGCCGGCAGCAGGCCATCGCCATCATGAAGACGATCGAGGCAGCGCTCTCCGAGGGCGACGTCCGCGGGCTTGCCGAGGCCACGACCAAGAACTTCTTTGGCCCCATCCAGACGATCATTCCTTGGGCCAACAACCACTACACGCAGACGCTTGTCGATCAGACCCGGGAGCACTTCGGACGCGACTTCTGGGGCTTCCTCATGCTCGGAGGGATGTCCGGCGGCGGCATGGGCTTCATTGTCGATCCGGGGCGCAAGATTGAAGCCCAGGTGTATCTTCAGGAGCTGATGAGCCGCACCAAGCGCGGGTTGCAGAGTGCCTTGCCGTTCGCCATGGAGCCGGTGGTCTACGACTTCGCGATCAATTCCCGCGGCACCGATGGCGAGCTGTTGGAGTCCGACGATGCCTTCATGCCGCCCGGCTACTATGCCTTGATTGCTCCTGAGTGGCTGCGGAGCGAGGTTCGCGACCTGGCACCCGCGGTGCGCAATGAAGTCGCGCGATTCGCCGCCGCGTGCCGGACGTATCCTCGCCTCGACGGGGCCACGGACTTGCTTCTTGCCAACCTGCTTCCCAAGCCCACGCGCGAGCAACAGAGCCGCGAAGAGCTCGACCGCCTGCTTGAGGAGAACGGATTCGATCAGCAGCTCCACGAGCAGATCCGGGCCGACCTCCGCGCCGGGCGGATCGGGCTCGCCCAGAACCGGTTGCCGGCCAGCACCGTGATCGAGGACGTGCGTTCCGGCGACGTGGAGCACGCCGCGGAGGCCGTCGATGACGCGTGCCGCCGGGCCGGCGAGGAAGCCCTGCGCGAGGGGCGCGTCGCCGTGGTCACGCTGGCCGCCGGGGCCGGAAGCCGCTGGACCCAGGGCGCCGGGGTCGTCAAGGCCCTGCACCCCTTCCACCGGTTCGGCGGGCGCTACCGCAACTTCATCGAGGTCCACCTGGCCAAGAGCCGGCGCGTGTCGGCCGAGTGCGGGGCCGCGATCCCGCACGTCGTCACCACGAGCTACCTGACGCACGAGCCGATCGCCCGGTTCTTCAAGGACAGCCCTCCGTGCGAGTATCCGGGGCCGCTTCTCCTGTCCCGCGGAAGGTCGGTCGGCCTGCGCATGGTGCCCATGCCGCGCGACCTCCGCTTCGCCTGGGAGGAGATGCCGCAGCAGCTCCTGGACGAGCAGGCCCAGAAGGTCCGCGAAAGCCTCCACGCCGCGCTGATCGGCTGGGCCGAGGGCGCCGGGCCCGGCAGCGACTACCGCGATAACCTGCCCCTGCAGTGTCTCCATCCCGTGGGGCACTGGTTCGAGGTCCCCAACCTGCTCCGCAGCGGCGCGCTCCAAAGGCTCCTGGCCGCGCGCCCGCAACTGAGATACCTCATGCTCCACAACATCGACACGCTGGGCGCCGACGTCGATGCGGGGATCCTCGGGCTGCACGTCCGGCGCGGGTCCTGCCTGAGCTTCGAGGTGATCGGCCGGCGGATCGAGGACCGCGGCGGAGGGCTGGCGCGATGCGACGGGCGGCTGCGCCTCCTGGAGAGCCTGGCCATGCCCCGCGAGGAGGCCGAGTTCGCCCTGACCTACTATAACACGCTGACCACCTGGATCGACCTGGACCGATTGCTGGAGGTATTCGGGCTGGCGCGCGAGGATCTCGCTGACCAGGGGAAGGTCGCCGCCGCCATCCGCCGGCTGGGGATGCGCATGCCCACCTACATCACGCTCAAGGACGTGAAGAAGCGGTGGGGACACGGGCAGGAGGACGTCTTCCCCGTGGCGCAGTTCGAGAAACTCTGGGGCGACATGACCTCGCTGGCCGAGGTGGAATGCCGCTTCGTCGTGGTGCCGCGACGCCGCGGCCAGCAGCTCAAGGAGCAGGCCCAGCTCGACGGCTGGCTCCGCGACGGCTCGGCCGACCACGTGGCGAGCCTCTGCCGCTGGTGATGGCGGGGCGGGCCGCCAGGGATTATGCTCTCCGAGAGTGTCAGCGCCTTACGAGATCCCCTGGAGCAACGCGCCATGATAGGTACTATCCGAACGGCGCCGTTCTTCGTCTTGCTTCTCGGCCCCGCCGTGCTCTCCGCAACCGCCGACGAGAGACCGTACCGACTTGAGTATTCAACCTACTTCGGCGGCAGCGACTGGGAACACGCCCGCGACGTGGTCGCCGACGCCCAGGGCAACGTCTTCATGGTCGGGGGCACGGCCTCGCGCGATTTTCCCACCACGCCCGGCGCGTACGATCGCACGTTCAACGAAAGCGGAAGGGCCACGGGCAAGGCCGGCGACTGCGACGTGTTCGTCGTCAAGGTCAGCCCCCAGGGCAAGCTCCTCTGGTCCACGCTCCTCGGCGGACCGAACTACGACCGGGCCTACGCCGTGGAGCTCGACGCGGAAGGCAACGTCTGCATCGCGGGCCGGGCGGGACCGGGTTTCCCGGTCACCGAAGGGGCCTTTCAGACTCGGTACGGCGGCTCGGGATACAACGGCTTCTACGGATCGCAGAACGGGTTCGTGGCCAAGCTCTCGCCCGACGGAAGCCGGCTGCTGTGGTCCAGCTTCGTGGGCGTGGGCGAGCTCTGCCGCGACCTGGCCATCGACGCCGACGGCGACCTCTACCTGCCGCTGGGGTGGAACACCCGCTCGCACCAGGTCGAGGCGCCGGCGTGGTTCAAAACGGCCTTCGCCGAGGCGCTCCAGCCGAAGCCGGCAGGCGGTCTCGATTGCGGCGTGGTCAAGATCGCCGGCGACGGCTCGCGCGTCCGTTGGGCCACGTGGCTGGGCGGATCGGACAAGGACACGCAGGAGGCCTCGATCCGCGTCGGCGCCGACAAGCGGCCGGTGATCCTCTGCAACACCAAGTCGAAGGACATGCCCACCGCAGGCGACGGAGCAGACCGCACGCCCCACGGCGAGGAGGACGGCTTCCTCGCCAAGATCGAGGCCGACGGATCGGCGCTCGCCTACGGTACGTACCTGGGCGGCTCGAAGGTGGAGTGGGCCATCAGCACGCACAACCTGGCCCTGGACCCCCAGGGCAACGCGTGCGTGGCGGTGTGGACCGCCTCGAAGGGTTTCCCCACCACACCCGGCGCCTGGGATCGAAGCCACCAGGGAAAGGGCGATATCGCCGTGGTGAAGGTCGGCCCCGACGGGGCGATCGCGGCCAGCACGTTCCTCGGCGGAAGCGCCGTGGAGAATGCCGACGGCATCGAGGTCGATCGCCAGGGGCGCGTGTTCCTCGCCGGCGAGACCGAGTCGAGCGACTTCCCCGTCACGGCCGGGGCGGCTCAGGGGGCCTTCGGCGGAAATCGCGACGCGTTCGTGGTGGTGCTTTCCTCCGACCTTGCGTCGCTGGAATACGCGACGCTGCTGGGCGGGCCGGCCCGCGACAACGGGCGCTCCGGCTGCATGGGGCCCGACGGCAGCCTCTACTTCACCGGGGCCACGGACGGGCGGGGCTTCCCCGTGAAGGCCCCCGTCCAGCGCGAGTTCGCCGGCGGCGGGGGCGGCTGGGGCAACGGCGACTGCATCCTGGGCCGGTTCTCACTTCTCCAGCCAAGCGCGAGAAGCCGCTGAACCATCCCTGATTCGTCATTCGTCATTTCACTGCTCTCACCCGCCCAGCCACGAGGGCATTTCGCCGGCCGGCGGGAGCTTGACGATCCACGCCCGGGAGACCGTGTCCAGGGTGAGCAGCTCGGCCATGGCCTCGGCCGGGGGCTGGCTGTCCAGGGCCAACACGCCGATCGCCCAGCCGCCCGGCTTGTCGGTGCCGCGGCCGACCGACATCTGGGCGATGTTCACCTGGTGCTTTCCGAAGATTGCCCCCACGCGCCCGATCACGCCCGGGGAGTCGCGGTGCTCGAAGATCATCAGGATCCCGTCGAGGTAGGCCTCCAGGCGGCAGTCGGCCTTCTGCACCAGCCGGGGCATGTTGTTTCCGAACAGCGTGCCCGCGGCCACGGACTTCTTCTCGTCGCTGGTCACCTCCGCAGTGATCAGCGAGCTGAAGTCGCCGATCTCCGTGGTCCGCTGCTCGACGAACTCGATGCCGCGCTCGCGGAGGAAGACCTCGGAGTTGACCAGGTTCACGCTCTCCACGTGTCCGGAGAGCAGGCCCGCGGCGAACGCGGCCGAGAGCAGCCGCGTCTCCTTCTTGGCCACCTCGCCCTTGTAGCGGACCGTGCAGGAGCTGGGCGGGCAGTGATCGACCTGCGCCAGGAGCATGCCCAGCCGGTACGCCACGTTGAGATAGCCGCGGAGGCTCTGCAAGGTCTTGGGATCCAGTGGCGACATGTTCACCGACTGCCGGATCGCGCCCGTCGTGAAGTGGTCGATCAGCAGCTCGACGGCCTCGATGGCCACGCTCGACTGGGCCTCCTCGGTGCTGGCCCCCAGGTGCGGCGTGCAGAGGACGTTGGGCATCTGGAACAACGGACTGTCGGTGCAGGGCTCGGTGGCGTACACGTCCAGGGCCACGCCCCCGAGGTGACCGCTCTGGAGGCCCTCGACGAGGGCCTCCTCGTCGTAGATCCCGCCGCGGGCACAGTTGATCAGCCGCGCGCCCTTCTTGAGCATCTTGATCTCGTCGTGGCCGATGAGGTGGCGGGTCTCGTCGGTCAGCGGCGTGTGCACGGTGAGGAAGTCCACATCGGGCAGCATGTCGCGGACCGAGGGGCACGTCTTGATGCCCAGGTCGGCCGCGCGCTGGCTGGAGACGAACGGGTCGTAGCCGAGGATCCGCATCTCGAAGGCCTTGGCCCGCTCGGCCACGGACTGACCGATTCGCCCCAGGCCGACGATGCCCAGCGTCTTGCCGGCCAGCTGCGTGCCCATGAACGCCTTGCGGTCCCACCGCCCCTCCTTGAGGCTTTGGAACGCGGGGGCGGTCTGCCGGGCCAGGCCGAGCATCAGGGCGATCGTCTGCTCGGCCGTGGAGACCGTGTTGCCGCCCGGCGTGTTCATCACCACGATGCCCTGGCGCGTGGCGGCCTGCTTGTCGATGTTGTCGGTGCCCACGCCGGCCCGGGCGATGGCCTTCAGGCGCGAATTCCCCTGGAGGGCCTCGGCGGTGATCTTCACCCCGCTGCGGCAGATGGCGCCGTCGAAGTCCATGAGGGCCTGGCGGAGCGCGTCCCCCTTCAGGCCCGTGCGGACTTCGTAGTCGATGTCCCCCGCCGAGTCGAGCAGCGCGAGCCCGTCCTCCGACAGGTTGTCCAGAACGATGATGCGTGGCATGTCAGCGTGTCCCTCGATGTTCTCGGAAACGACCCGGCGGGGCCGCCTCGCCCCTCGCCTGCCAGGGCATTCGCCGGCGCGGGGTCCCGCGCCCGGGTTTTGCCTTCCCCGCGGCCTTGACGGCCAATCCCACAGCTTAACGCCTCGGCCCGGTTTCACAAGCACGGGCGCCGGCCGCCGTCCCGCGGCCTGAGGCGGCAAACGGCAGGGCTGGGAGCGGGAGCGGCGCGAAAGAGGGCTCGGAACGCGTCCTAGCGGACCTGCGTGGTTGCGCCGCTGACGATTCGCGTGCCACCGGGCGGGGTGGGGCCCGAGGGTGGGGCCGGAAGTCCCGGATTCAGACGCGCCCTCAGCGAGGCCACCCGCTGCTGGACCCCCGCCTGGAACCGGTTCGACTGAAGCGATCGCTGGTAGTCCGCCAGCGCCTGGAGATGGTCGCCCGACTCCTCGCGGAGCTTGCCCAGAGCGGCCAGGGCCCGGGCATTGTCCGGCTCAAGGGTCAAGGCACTAATCAAGTAGTCCTTGGCGGCCTCCTTGTCCCCAAACTCTTCGTTCAATCGGGCCAGCGCGATCTTGGGCTCCGGCGAGGAAGGCTGGCGGTCGGCCCAGTTCTGCAATAGCCGGAAAGCCTCCTCCCCCTGGCCCTGCTCGACCAGGAGCACGGCCAGCCCGCGGTAACACTCGGGATGGTCCGGCTCCTGATCCAGGCACATGTGGTAGTAGTGCTCGGCCTGCTTCAGGTCGGACGGCCGCTGGTTGAGGTTGCCCAGCCGGTGATAGGTCGCGGCGAGGTTGTAGTAGGCATCCGCGTCGGTGGGGTTCTCGAACGCGGCCTTCTGGAACTGGGTGATCGCCTCGTCATACCGCGTCTGCTCGAACAGGCGCACGCCCTCGGCGTTCAGCCCGCGGGAGGCCACCGAGCCGCAGCCGCCGGCGCAAGCCACCACGACCAGAACGACGATGGCGCCTGAACCGCGGAGCACGTGAGGGGGTCCGCCGGGTTGCTTTGCTGCTTTGGACACGTCCGTCGCCCCTTGCCTGCGGCCTCGGCCGGGAAACAGGGCGCCGGCGCAAGACAGAAGCCGGCGCCAAGCTGGGAAAAGCGGCGGGAGAATAGTCGCCAGGGCCGAGCGACGCAAGGTCGGTTTGCGGGTCCCCGAGCCGCATTTGCTGCGCGCATGCGGCTCGCACGCCGGCGAAATGGCTTCCGACACGACCGCCCAGGCGGTATAATCCCCCGCGGTCAAAGCGTTTCCAGTGCACGACCGGCCGATCCCCGAACACAAGGAGACCCTGCCCTGGCAGCACTGCGCGTTGGATTCGGACACGATACCCACCGGCTGGCGCCGGGCGGACCCCTCAGGTTAGGTGGCATCGACGTTCCCCACGACCGCGAGGCGGTCGGCCACAGCGACGCCGACGCCCTGATGCACGCCATCACCGACGCCCTGCTGGGCGCCGCGGCGCTGGGCGACATCGGCGAGTTGTACCCCGACACCGACCCGGCCAATCGCAACCGCGACTCGGGCGAGATGCTCCGCGCAGCCCGCGAGAAGGTCGCCGCGGCGGGCTGGGAAATCGTCAACATCGACTGCATCGTCTTCGCCCAGCGGCCCAGGCTCTCGCCGCACCGCGAGGCCATGCAGAACCGGCTCGCCGAGGTGCTGGGCGTCGAGCCGGGCCAGATCGGCGTGAAGGCCAAGTCGGGCGAGCAGGTCGGGGCCATCGGCCGCGAGGAAGCGCTGATCGCCGAGGCCGTGGTCCTGCTGGAGCGGGCTGCGCCCTAGCGGCCGGTGCCCCGGGCAGCTCGTCTGCCCGTCCCCGCGATGACGTGTGAGATTGCCCGTGCTGCCCAGGCCCACGGCGCCCCGGGTCGGCCTCCCCTCCATCCCCAGCGCTTCATGCCATGATTCGAGTCTATAACACGCTGTCGAAGTCCAAGGAGCCGCTCCAGACGGTCGAGCCCGGCCAGGTCGGGATCTACCTGTGCGGCCCCACCGTCTATAAGCCCAGCCACATCGGGCACATGGTCGGCCCGGTGATCTTCGACACCATCAAGCGGTACCTCGCCTACTGCGGCTACCAGGTCACGTGGGTGGTGAACATCACGGACGTGGACGACAAGCTCATCGTCCGCTCCCGCGAGCGCGCCATGCCCATGCCCCAGTTGGCCGAGGAGATGACGGCCGACTACATGGAGTGCCTGCGCACGATGGGGATCGACACGGTGGACCACTTCCCCAAGGCCACCGACCACATCGACGACATCGTCCGCTTCACCGCCGACCTGGTCGAGAAGGGCTACGCCTACGAGTCGCAGGGGGACGTGTACTTCGACGTCTCCCGCTCGCCCGACTACGGCAAGCTCAGCCGCCGCGCGCTGGAATCGATGCAGGGCGAGGGGGGCGAGGCCTCGGAGCTGAAGCGCTCGGCCGCCGACTTCGCCCTGTGGAAGAGCGCCAAGCCGGGCGAGCCTTCCTGGCCCAGCCCGTGGGGCCCGGGCCGCCCGGGGTGGCACATCGAGTGCTCGGCGATGAGCGGCCGCATCCTCGGCGAGACCTTCGACATCCACGGCGGCGGCCTGGACCTGGTGTTCCCCCATCATGAGAACGAGGTCGCCCAGAGCGAGTGCCGCCACGGCAAGCCCATGGCCCGCTACTGGATGCACAACGGCCTCATGCAGGCCTCCAGCGAAGTGGGCAAGGTGGGCGGGCGGCAGACCCGACCTGCCGAGGGCGACCAGGCCGCGCAGGAGGCGGGCAAGATCGCCGGGCGCCACGGGGCCAAGTCGTTCCTGCTGCTGCTTCAGGAGGAGGACCTTCAGCCCGAGGTCGTCCGCTTCTTCCTCCTGGCCACGCACTATCGCCGGCCGATCGACTTCAGCGTCGAGCGGATCCGCGAGATCGGCACCGCCGTGGAGGGCTTCTACCGGTTCTTCAAGCGCTTCCAGCGGATCGCCGGCGAGGACTTCTACGCCCTTGGGGCCGCGACCCGGCGGGAGGAGGGCCATTTCGCACCAGGAGGCGACGTGTTCCTCCAGGACGTGGGCGAGCTGCGGAGCCGGTTCCTCGAGTCGATGGACGACGACTTCAACACGGGAGCGGCCATCGGCGACCTGTTCGAGCTGCTGCGCCGCCTCAACAAGTACGCCGACGACGAGAAGCTCGAGGAGCCCGACCGGCGCTCACCGGAGAAGCTGGCCGCCCTGCGCCGCGGGGCGCTCGTGCTCCGCGAGCTGGGCCTCGTGCTGGGGCTGTTCCGTCAGCCCGTCGAGGAGAAGTCCGGGGGCGGCGACGAGCTGGCCGGCAAGCTCATGGACCTCCTGATCGAGCTCCGCGCCATGGCCCGCAAGAAGAAGGACTTCGCCACGGCCGACGCGATCCGCGACGGGCTGGGCCAGATCGGGATCAAGCTCGAGGATCGTCCCAGCGGCACCGAGTGGAACGTGGCCAAGTAGCGTCGAGACGGCGAGCTTGCTCGATTGTCATTCAGCCGGCGAGCTTGCTCGCCGCGCCCCAAGCGGATCGGCATGGAAACCACCCCGCGCATTCTCGGAATCGACCCGGGTCTGAACGTGACGGGCTACGGCGTGCTGGCGCGGGGCGACCGCGGGCCGAAGCTCGTCGAGGCCGGCGTGATTCGCGGCGGCGACCGCGGGCCGATCGCCCCGCGCGTCGAGGGCATCCACCGCGGCGTGGCCGAGGTGATCGCGGCCCTGCGCCCCGAGGCCCTCGCCCTGGAGGAGCTGTATTCGCATTATGCGCGGCCGCGCACGGCGATCCTCATGGGCCACGCCCGGGGCGTGATCTGCCTGGCCGGGGCCCAGGCCGGCATCCCCGTGATCCACTACTCGGCCACGCAGGTCAAGCGGATCCTCACGGGCTCGGGCCGGGCATCGAAGCCGCAGGTGCAGCGGGCGATCCAGCGGGAGCTGGGGCTGCTCAGGGCCCCCGAACCGCCCGACGTGGCCGACGCCCTGGCCATCGCCCTGTGCCATTACTATCTTAAGGACAAGCCCGACACCTCGGGGCGAGGCAGCGGCTAGGGGAAGGTCGGAGCCCCGGGAGTCCGGGGGCAGGAGTCAGGCGCGATAGGTCGTCCGCCGCACGCGCCGCGTGGTGCAGTCGTTTGATCATTCTTCATTCGTCATTCCTCCCGGAGCCTCCGTTGATCACCCGCATCACCGGCCAACTGGTTGCCCTGTGCGACGACTTCCTCGCGCTTCGGGCCGGGGCGTTCGAGTACGAGGTGCTGATCCCCGAGTTCACGCGCCGGCAGTTGCAGGCGGAGATCGGCAACGAGGTGAGCCTGCATACGATCGAGTACCTGGAGGGCAACCCCATGCAGGGCCGCATGACCCCGCGCCTGATCGGCTTTCTCAGCGAGGCCGAGCGGGAGTTCTTCGAGCTGTTCTGCTCGGTCGATGGGGTGGGGGTGAAGAAGGCCCTCCGGGCGATGGTGCGGCCGGTCAAAGAAGTGGCGGTGGCCATCGAAGAACAGGAGGCCAAGGTGCTGGCCGCCCTGCCCGGCATCGGCCCTTCGATGGCCGACCGGATCATCGCCAAGTTGCGCCGCAAGGTGCCCAAGTTCGCCCTCTTGGTGGCCCATCGCGAGGCGGCCGAGGCGGATGTCGAGCCGGACCTCGTCTCCGAGGCCTATCAGGCCCTGCTCACCCTGGGGCACTCGGAGAGCGACTCGCGGCGGTTGATCGACGCGGCCCTGGCCGTTAAGAAGAAGTACAAGGACGTCCAGGACCTGATCCAGGCCATCTACCAGCAGACGCGGCAGGAGTAGGAGGCAGGGGTCAGGAGGCCGGGGAGCAAGCAGGCGCCGGCAAAATGGCATAGGTAGTGCGATCGCTTAAGCCTTTCTGATTCGTCATTCCTCATTCGTCATTCGCCATTCCCCCACTCACCATGTCCTCCCTCACCGATTTCGCCCCCTCGCTCCAGGATGCCGAACCGCTTCCGCACGGCGGGACCTGCCCGAGCTGCGGCGCGCCGGTGGAATCGCTTGACCGGTTCTGCCCGACCTGCGGCGCGGAGCGGCCCGTCGAGGCCCAAGTGGTCCAGGCCGCGCCCCAGAAACACTTCCGCTGTCAGAACTGCGGGGCCGAGGTGGGCATCGATCCGGACCAGCGGAGCCTGACCTGCCCGTTCTGCGAGTCGAACTACGTGGTCGAGTTCAGCCCGCAGCAGTCGGGCCGCATGGCCCCGGAGTTCGTGGTCGGGTTCGCCGTGACGCGCGACGGGGCCAAGGAGAAGTTCCGCCAGTGGATCGCCGAGAACTCGTTCTTCCGCCCCGGCGATCTCCGCAACATGGCGATCGAGGAGAAGCTCCGCGGCGTGTACCTGCCGTTCTGGTCGTTCTCCATGCTCGCGCGGAGCTCGTGGTCGGCCTCCATCGGCGAGTACTGGTACCGCACCGAGACCTACACCACGACCGAGAACGGCAAGACCGTGACCAAGACCCGCACGGTCCGCGAGACCGAGTGGTGGCCGCTCTCGGGCAAGCACCACCGCTACTACAGCGGCTACCTCGTGTCCGGCAGCCGCGGACTGCCCCAGGCCGAGGCCCACCGCATCGGCCCGTTTCACCTCGCGGCCCTGAAGCGCTACCGGCCCTACTTCCTCGCCGGATGGCTGAGCGAGGAGTACTCCGTCGGGCGCGACGAGGCCCTGCGCGCGTGCCAGGAGGAGTTCCACCGCCGCGAGCAGCGGAACATCGCCTCGCACCTGCCGGGCGACACGCACCGCAGCCTGCAAGTGACCACGAGCTTCGACCACGTCAACTCCGACCTGATCCTGCTGCCGATCCACATCCTCAACTACCGCTACCGCGACAAGGTCTATCGGTTCCTGGTCAACGGCCAGACCGGCAAGGTCACCGGCGAAAAGCCCCTCTCGTGGACGCGAATCTGGACGGTCGTCGGCGCGACCTTGGCCGCCATCGCCCTGGTCGCCGGCACGGTCGCCCTCATCGGGGCGCTGGCCAGGTGAGTGGTGAGTGGTGAGTGGCAAACCGACGTACTTGGTACTTCCGTACCTCGTCCCCCGGTGCAGTACGCAGTACGGGAGTCCGGAGCGTGGGCATGAAAACACTCTTCCTCCCACACCTGATCCCTGACCCCTGACCCCTCTCCCCCCATGTCCGACCTGCTCACCCGGTGTTCCGTCTGCCAGAGCCTTCTGGACGAAGAGGACCTGTTCTGCGGCAACTGCGGCACCGAGGCCCCCAAGCGCGAGGAGGAGGCCGGCTCCGCGGCCGACACCTCGCGGCTCGCGACCCACAACTTCGAGTGCCGCGGCTGCGGCGCCTCGATGAGCTACGACGCCAAGGCGGGCGGGCTGCGCTGCCCCTTCTGCGGCGGAGAGGCGCTCGACCAGCAGGAGGACAAGCGCGTGCTCGCGCCGCGCCGGGCCGTGCCGTTCCAGGTGGGGCGCGCGCAGGCCGAGCAGATCATGCGCCAGTGGCTGGGCCGCGGGTTCTTCCGGCCCGGCGACCTGGCCCGCACCGCGTCGGTGGTCGGCATGACGGCCGTGTACGTGCCTTACTGGGTGTTTCAGGCCCGCACGCACACCCACTGGACGGCCGACACGAGCCAAACCCCGTTCGGCGCCAAGGCCGACTGGGCGCCGATGTCGGGCGAGCACCGCGGCAGCTACGCGGGGCTGCTCGTGGGTGCCAGCGGGGCGCTGACCCCGGCCGAAACCTCGGCGATCGGCCCGTTCGACCTGAGCGCGGGCGTGGCGCCCGACGCGGTCGATCTGGACGGGGTGATCGTCGAGCAGTTCGGCGTGGCGCGCAAGTACGCCCGGCCGCTGGCCCGATCGGGCCTGGAACAGATGGAGGCCGACGCGGTCGCCCGGCAGTACGTCCCCGGCCGTTCGCGCAACGTGCACGTGGCCGTGCGCATCGAGTCGCTCTCCAGCGAGCCGGTGCTGTTGCCCGTCTGGATCATGTCGTACCGCTACGGCGAGCGCGTCTATCGCTTCCTGGTCAACGGGCAGACCGGCCAGGCCGCGGGCCAGGCGCCCTTCTCCTGGCAGAAGGTGGCCCTGGTCGTGGGGATCGTGCTGGCCGGGATCCTCGCCGTGCTGCTGTGTGCCGGGCTGTTGGGCGGCGTCGCGTCGCTCGGCGGGCTGCAAAGCGGGACGGAGCACGCTCCTTCAGTCTGCGGGTCCGCGCTCCATCGCGCGCCTCTTCACTTGCCGGTACCGGGCGAGGTCTGGAGCTGCTGCAACACCTGATCGACGCTGAAGCTGCCGGACTTCTGACTCGGCGGGAACTCCTTGAGCGATTGCACGAATTCTCCGACAACTGCCTGTGCGGGCACGAATGTCCACATCTTGTCGGCATACCAACGGAAGTACATCTTCGACTCGCGCATCATGCGCTCGAACGGATCTTGCCGCAGGTTGATCACGTAGGGCATGTTGACCGGGCGGACGATTGAGTCTTGCAGATTGCCCTCCTGCACCTTGAAGTGAATCTTCCAGTCGTTCACGCGCACGGCGTTGAGGCTGGCGTTGTCGTCGAAGTAGAAGATCTCGCGACGCGGGCCCTTGGCCTGCTCCCCCTGGAAAAAGGGCATGAAGTTGTAGCCATCGAGGTGGTTCTTGAAGGTCTTCTCGCCGACCCTCAACCCCTTCTTGAGCTTCTCCTTGATGTCGGGATCGCCAGCGGCGCCGAGGAACGTCGGCAGCCAGTCCTCCTGGGACATGATCTCATTGACGACCCTGCCGGGCTTGATGACGCCGGGCCACCTTGCCAGGCACGGCACGCGCATGCCGCCCTCCCATGTGGTTCCCTTCTCGCCGTGAAAAGGCGTGTTGCCGCCGTCGGGCCACGTCATGATCTCCGCCCCGTTGTCGGTGGTGAACACGACGATCGTGTTGCCGGCGATTCCCTTCTCGTCGAGCTTCTTCAGGAGCTGCCCGACGACGTGGTCGAGCTCCATCATCCCGTCCGCGTAGAGGCCGTAGCCGCTCTTGTTCTCCCACTTGGGCGAGAGACGCGTCCACACGTGCATGCGGGTCGGGTTGTGCCAGAGAAAGAAGGGCTTCCCTGCCTTGACGGCGCGGTCGATGAAATCCAGGGAGCGTTCGAGCAGCTCCTCTTCCACGGTCTCCATGCGCTTGCGCGTGATCGGGCCGGTGTCCTTGATGGTCTGCTTGCCCACGCGGCCGAATCGCGGATCGACCGTCGCGTCTTCTCTATCTGTGGCCCTACAGTCGAGCAGCCCGCGCGGGCCGAACTTTTTGTGGAATTCGGGGTCCTTTGGATAGTCGGGATCCTCCGGCTCTTCCTCGGCGTTGAGATGGTAGAGGTTGCCGTAGAACTCCTCGAATCCGTGGACGGTCGGCAAGTGCTCGTTCCGGTCGCCCAGGTGGTTCTTGCCGATCTGAGCGGTCATGTAGCCGTGCGGCTTGAGCAGCTCGGCGATGGTTGCATCCGAGTGCTGCATTCCCTGCGTCGCCCCAGGCATCCCCACCTTGAGCAGACCGACACGGTACGGATGCTGGCCCGTGATGAAGGATGCCCGGCCTGCGGTGCAGGTCTGCTGGGAGTAGTAGTCGGTGAACATCACGCCTTCCCTGGCGAGTCGATCCAGGTTCGGCGTGCGGCCGCCCATCATGCCGCGATGGTACGCACTGATGTTCCACATGCCGACGTCGTCGGCCATGATGACGAGGATGTTGGGCTTTGATGCTTGAGCATTGGCTGCCAGTGGTGACAGCAACACTCCGCAGACCACCAGGAGCAGTCCGATTCGCGGTCCCATTGTCACTACCCTCTTACTGATCGAGTGCCTTCAACGAACCCCCTCACACAGGCGGCTCTACCTCACCTGAACGAACAAGCATACGCGCGTCGAGGGGATTCGTCCAACGCATCAGCGGCATCGGCTTGATGGGGTCGGTTACGGCCGCAGACACGTGTTCGGTCCGGGATAGGGCGGCCCAATTGGCGCACACCCTCCTGCGGAGGGGAAGGCGTTTCCCCGTGGCCTGCACCGGGCCGGCACCGAGCTGCGTCTGCCCGACCTTGCATCCCCCGCGCGGGCCTCGATAGAATGCCGGATTCGATCGGTCTCTATGCTCTCCAACCCCCTCCCCCGAGTCATGGCCAAATCCCCGCAGAACGCGATCAGCCCCACGCGCGAGGAAGACTACCCCGAGTGGTATCAGCAGATCATCAAGGCCGGCGACCTGGCCGAGGCCTCCGACGTGCGCGGCTGCATGGTGATCAAGCCTTGGGGCTACGCCCTGTGGGAGAACATCCAGCGCGTGCTCGATCGGATGTTCAAGGAGACGGGCCACGAGAACGCCTACTTCCCGCTGTTCATCCCCATGAGCTTCCTCCAGAGGGAGGCCGAGCACGTCGAGGGCTTCGCCAAGGAGTGCGCGGTGGTCACGCACCACCGGCTGGAGCCGGGGCCCGAGGGCAAGCTCGTGCCGGCCGGGCCGCTCGAGGAGCCGCTCATCGTCCGCCCCACCAGCGAGACGATCATCGGCTCGACCTACGCCCGATGGGTCCAGTCGTATCGCGACCTGCCCATCCTCTTGAACCAGTGGGCGAACGTCGTGCGATGGGAGATGCGCACGCGCATGTTCCTCCGCACCGCTGAGTTCCTTTGGCAGGAGGGGCACACGGTGCACGCCACGGCCGAGGAGGCGATGGAGGAGACCCGGATGATCCTCGACCTCTACGCCAGGTTCGCCGAAGAGTACATGGCCATGCCGGTCATCCGGGGCGAGAAGACGGCCGGCGAGCGCTTCCCCGGGGCGGTGGCGACCTTCTCCATCGAAGGCATGATGCAGGACCGCAAGGCCCTGCAGGCGGGCACGTCCCACTTCCTCGGACAGAACTTCGCCAAGGCCCAGGGGATCAAGTTCCAGGACCAAAGCGGCCAGGAGGTGTTCGCCTGGACCACGTCCTGGGGTGTTTCAACCAGGTTGATCGGCGGGCTGATCATGAGCCACAGCGACGACGACGGTCTGGTCCTTCCGCCGCGCCTGGCCCCGGCCCACGCCGTAATCCTGCCGATCTACCGCAACGACGACGAGCGTGCCAAGGTCTTGCCCTATTGCGAGTCGCTGAAGAAGGAGCTTGAGGGCCGGACGTACGCCGATGGCCCGGTGCGCGTGCGCATCGACGACCGCGACCTCCGCGGGGGCGAGAAGGCCTGGCAGCACATCAAGCGGGGCGTGCCGCTGCGTTTGGAGATCGGGCCGCGCGACCTCGACCAGGACTCGGTCTTCCTGGGGCGCCGCGACCGGGGGCCCAAGGAGAAGTCGAGCGTGCCGCGGGCCGAGTTCGTGGCCAAGGTGCCCGAGATCCTGGCCGAGATGCAGCAGAACCTATTCGATCGGGCCCTGGAGCTCCGCGAGTCGGCCACGGTGAAGATCGACAACCAGGACGAGTTCGTGGCCTTCTTCACCCCGGCCAACGAGGAGAAGCCCGAGATCCACGGCGGCCTGGCCCTGTGCCACTTCGTCGACCGTCCCGAGATCGAGGAGCGGCTCCGGGAGCTGAAGGTCACCGTGCGGTGCATCCCCGTCGAGGGCGAGGAGGAGCCGGGCACGTGCATCTTCACGGGCCAGCCCAGCCCGCGGCGGGCGGTGTTCGCCAAGGCCTATTGAGAAAAGGGGTCAGGACTCTTTTTTCTAGCCGGGCGCCTATTGAGAAAAGGGGTCAGGACTCTTTTTTTCTAGCCGGGCGGTGGGATAGACTGCCGAAATGCCGCGGCCGAAACGGATCTGTCCTGCAGGCGAGGTCTTCCACGTGCTGAATCGGGCCGTGGCGCGGCTGACGATCTTCGAGAAGCCCGAGGATTACGAGGCCTTCCTTCGCGCCCTCGAAGAGACCTGGAGCCTGGTCCGCCTGCCGGTCTTTGCCATGGTCGTGATGCCCAACCACTGGCATTTCGTGGTGCGGCCCGACGACGACGCCCAAGTGAGCGACTTCTTCCGCCGGCTCACCCTCACGCACACCATGCGGTGGCACGCCCACTATCGCACGGGCGGCACAGGGCATTTGTACCAGGGCCGCTTCAAGTCGTTCCCCGTGCAGGACGACGAGCACCTGCTGACCGTGATGCGTTACGTGGAGCGCAACCCGCTGCGGGCCGGGCTGGCCGATGCGGCGGAGTGGTGGCGATGGGGCTCGGCGTGGGCCCGGCGGCAGAAGCCCGATTCGCGCCCGTGGCTGGCCATCCCGGGCGATCCGGCCCTGCCGCGCCAGTGGCGCGCGTGGGTGAACAAGCCGCAGAGCGACGCGGAGGAGGCGGCCATTCGCAAGTGCATCTGCCGCGGAAGCCCCTACGGCGACGCGGCATGGACGAAGGGCAGCGTTGCCCGGCTCGGCCTGGAGCCCACCCAGCGCCCCCGCGGCCGGCCACGGAAGTGCGGAAAAGAGTCCTGACCCCTTTTGCCCAGCCTGACCCCTTTTGCCCAGCCGGATCGCGGGAAGCCCAGCGGGCGCTAAGTCTACTGCATGACGACTTTGCCGACCCAAACGGTGACGGTGCGATTGCAGTCCCGCAGTTCCTCTATGGCCAATCGGACGGGGGGAGAAAAGGGGTCAGGACTCTTTTTTTCTCTGAGGCCGCCTACAGCCCCCGCAAGGCCGATCTGCTGGCGCGCGCCAATCGCCGACCGCCATAGCAGGCACGCTCCGCCTGCCGTCCACCTCGTCTTCGCGTTGCATGGCACAAGACGCTTGCGCAACCAGGCGGACGGCACTGCGGAGAATGCCTGTTACGGGCATGAATGATGCCTGTCCCTTTTGTCCCTTTTGTCCAAAAAACGACCGTGGACGGGCCCCCGCCGATCCGCTAGCCTCGATGGTTGGGATGGTCCGCGCCGGGCGCCACCCTGCGCGGCCGTGGAAGATGGACCGAGGATCTCCGTCATGGTGAAAGCCACGCGTGCAGTCGTGTTCGGGGTCGCCGCGGACAGGATGCCGTCTCCGCTCCGGCGACAGGCCGGAGGGCATCGCGGTCCCGGGTCCTTCCGGGAAGATCAGTCGGGGGTGCGGACCCGGAAGAACTCGAATCCGCTGTCCAAAAGGTCCCCCATGCCCGCGGAAGCCAGGATGCAAAGCATTGAAATTAAAGGACTTGCACGCCCGCTGCGGATCGACACCCACAGGATCGACGCGCCGGACGACTCCCACCGCAGCGGGGTTTTTCGCCTGCCCGGGCTCCAAGCCACGAGGAAATGCGCTGGTTCCGCCGATCGGGCTGGGCGGGGAATGATCGCGATCGGGGATCGCGTTGGCGTTTTGGGGCGCGGGCCCGGCTTCGGTCGCGCGGTTGCCCTCGCAGCCCTCCTGGTGGCGGGGATGTGGCTTGCGCCCGGGGCGGCTGGCGCGGACGAGCCGCCCTCCTGCCAGGGGCCGTGCGCGTTGGCCGTGGCCCGAGACGGGCACACGCTGTTTGTGGCCTGCGGCGACGCCCGACAGGTGGCCTTCGTGGCCCTGCCCTGCGGCAAGGTCGAGCGGCGCGTGCCGCTGCCGGCCGCGCCCACGGGCCTGGCCCTCACGCCCGACGGCAAGCGACTGCTGGTGAGTTGCGCGGCCCCCCGGAGCACGGCCGTGGTGCTCGATGCAACGTCGGGCGAGCGGCTTGGCGCCATCCGGGTCGGGCACACCGCCGCGGCCGTGGCCCTCGGCCCCGCGGGGCGCCGGGCGTACGTGTGCAACCGGTTCGACCACGACGTGTCGGTGATCGATCTGGAGGCGGGCGGTGAGATCGCGCGCGTCCCGGCCGTGCGCGAGCCGGTGGCCGTCGCCCTCACGCCCGACGGATGCACCCTCCTGGTGGCCAACCACCTGCCCCTGGCGCGGACCCACAACACGTACCTCGGCGAGGTCGCGCCCGTCGTCACCGCGGTGGACACGCGCACGCTGAAGACGACGCCGATTGCCCTGCCCCACGGGGCCAACGGCCTGCGCGAGGTCTGCGTGATGCCCGACGGCCGCCACGCCCTGGTCACGCATCTCCTTTCGAACTTCGAGGAGGTGCCGTTCCGCGTGGACATGGGCTGGATCAACACGAACGTGGTCAGCCTGATCGACCTGGCGAGGCGCGAGGTGATCGGCACGATCGGCATGGATGAGATGGATCGCGGGGCCGGCAACCCCTGGGGGGTGGTCTGTTCGGGCGACGGCGGGATGGTGTGCGTCGGGCTCAGCGGCACGCACGAGTTGTGCCTCATCAAGCGATCCGTGCTGCTCAGCGACGAGGCCCGCCGCACCATGCAGCCGATGATGGGCGTGTGGCCGATCTACGTCAGCCTGGGGGAGACCTCGTGGCGGCGCGCGAAGCTGCCGGGCAAGGGGCCGCGGGGCATGGCCGCCGCGGGGACCAGGGTTTACGTCGCCGAGTACTTCAGCGACACCGTGGCCGTGTTCGACCTGGCCGCCCCGGAGGGCGAGCGCGTCGGCACGATCGCGCTGGGGCCCCGTCCGCGCCTCACGCCGGAGCGACGCGGCGAGCTTCTGTTCCACGACGCCACGATCTGCTACCAGAACTGGCAGAGCTGCGCGAGCTGCCATCCGGAGGGTCGCGCCGACGGATTGAACTGGGACCTGATGAACGACGGCTACGGCAACTTCAAGAGCACGAAGAGCATGATCCTTGCGCACGCCACGCCGCCGGCGATGGCCGAGGGGGTGCGGGCGACGGCCGAGGTGGCGGTGCGGTCGGGCCTGGACCACATCCTCTTCGCCAACCGGCCGGAGGACGAGGCCGAGGCGATCGACGCCTACCTGAAGGCCCTCGAGCCGGTGCCCAGCCCGCATCTGGTGGACGGGCGTTTGAGCCCGGCGGCCGAGCGCGGCCGGAAGCTGTTCCACAGCGACCGGATCGCCTGCCACCGCTGCCACCCGCCGCCGCGGTTCACCGACATGCGGTCACACGACGTGGGCACGCAGCGGCGCGACGAGCGCACGGGGCGGTTCGACACGCCCACGCTGGTCGAGGTGTGGCGGACCGCGCCCTACCTGCACGACGGCCGGTACCTGACGGTCAGGGAGGTGCTCGCCGAGGGCCGGCACGGCCTGGTGCGGGACGCGAATCTCAGCGACGAGGAGATCGACGCGCTGGCCGAGTACGTGCTTTCGCTCTAGCAGCGATCGGTCGGGGCGCTGTCGCCGGGCTACTTGGGCTGCGGCTTCGCCTCGGGCTTGGGGGCGATCTCGTCGCGGCCGCCCTCGACGACCTCGCCATCGAGCAGGAGCTGGCCGCCGCGATCGACCCAGGCCGGAGCCGTGTTGCCGATGAGCGTGCTGTCGCGGACCCGGGTCCTGGAATACGGCAGGGTCAGCAGTTGGGCCGTGCCGTTGTCGCCGACCAGGCACCCCTCGAGCGTTGCGCGCGAGGCCGCGCCCACGGCCACGCCGCTCCGCCCGTTGCCGCGCGAGGTCACGCCGACCAGGCGCACGTCGCGCGCCGTGTTGAAGGCGTTGATCCCGTCGAGATGGAAGCCCTGCACGGTCAGGTCCACCAGGGCCACGTGCTCGACGTGGTAGAACGTGACCCCGGCGCGCAAGGCGGCGAAGGAGAGATCGTAATCCTCGGGAAGCTTGTCCTGCTCCACGCAGAAGTAGAGGTGCTGGCCGTCGAGGCACCACTGGAGCGGCTCGAAGTGCGGCGGCGGGGCGCCCCGCGGCGTGGCCCGCACGCGCTGGACCGGCTTGCCGGCGAGAAACAACTGCTGGAACCGGAGGCCCGGCGGCCGGAACCGGAACACGGCGCCGCGGTAGTGCTCCCAGGCGTCGCCGGGCACGGGGGTCGAGCCGTCGAGGATGGCGCCCTTGCCCTCGATGATGAAGGGCTGCCACGCGTGGCCGCTGTGCCGGCGGCCGACCAGGCTGATGCTTTCGCGGTAGGGCTGGTCGGTCTTGGCCAGCACGATGCGGTCGCTCCGCTCGGCCAGGCGGAGGGCCTTGGCGATCGAGCGCACCGGGCCGGTGCGCTCGCCGTTGGGCTGCTCGAATCGGCCGGTGGCCCCGTCGTCGCCGGCCACGTTGTTCACGAAAATGTCGCGGGCCGCGGCGGGCGAGACCGCGAGGCCCGAGAGGATCAACAAAGCCAACAGGCCAAAGGCGTTCCGCATGGGTGGGGCTCCTTGCGCGGGGGAGTCTCGACGTGCAAGTGTAGCACACCGCGGCCCGGATTGGAAAAATCGGTAGGATCGGATACCGCCTGACCGGCGACGGGGTGTTCTCGCTGGCGGCTCGGGCCGCCTCGTTCGAGCCGCCCGGCTGAAACCGCGCGAAGGAGACTGGGATGCGAGCCACGATCAACGGCGGGACCCTGGAGCTGACCCAGGGCGACATCACGCTTCAAGAGGTCGATGCGATCGTCAACGCGGCCAACAGCCGCCTGGCCGGCGGCGGCGGGGTGGACGGGGCGATCCATCGCCGCGGCGGCCCCGCGATCATGGAGGAGACCGTCCAGAAGTATCCCCAAGGCTGCCCCACCGGATCGGCGGTGATCTCCGGCGCGGGCAAGCTGGCGGCCCGGCACGTGCTCCACGCGGTGGGGCCGGTCTGGCGGGGCGGCGAGCACGGCGAGGAGGAGTTGCTTGCCGGGGCCTGCCGCCGATCGCTCGAGCTGGCCGTGGAGAACGGGTGCGAAAGCGTGGCCTTTCCCGCCCTCAGCGCCGGGGCCTACGGCTACCCCATCGACCGGGCCGCGCGTGTGGCCCTGAGGACGGCGATCTCCTTCCTCCGCGAGCACGGGCGGCCCGAGCTGGTCCGTTTCGTGCTCTTCGACGCCGGGGCCTATGGGGCGTTCGCGGCGGCGCTGGAAGAAGCCGCCCCGGAGGAGCCCTGAAGCATTCCGACCAGCCGGACCGGCTGGAGGCGATACGGGGTCACCCCGATGGACTTGCGCGCGGAAGTCTCAAGCAGGAGGGTGAGGCGGAGGGGAGCCGCCGCCGCGCCAGCGCGGGGGCAGGTTCCCAGGCGCGCGAAAGGCAGCGACGGAAACCGGGCCGGTTCGCCCCTTCAGGCGGCGGCGGGCGCGGCACGGGAATCACTCTTCCTCTTCCCAATCCTCCTCGTCGTCGTCTTCCCAGTCGTCGTCATCATCCTCCTCCCAATCGTCGTCGTCCTCCTCGTCGTCGTCCCAGTCGTCGCCCTCCTCGTCGTCCCAGTCCTCATCCTCGTCTTCGTCCTCGTCGGGGACTTCTTCCCAGTCCTCGTCATCCTCGTCAAGATCCTCGTCGTCCTCATCCTCGTCGTCGAGATCGTCCTCGTCGTCATCAATTGCAAGGTTGCGCTCATCGGCCAGAGCGATCGCGGTTTCCTCGTCGAGGTTCTCCTCCGGGACCAGGTTCATCTCCATTCGGCTCTTCACGATCAACTCCTCTTCCGTCGTTAGAGATTCGGGTGTTTCGCTCGGTAGTTGACTCTCCGGCACCCCGGGCGGGGCGTCGCCGGCTGCGTCGGATTCACGGTCGGACCCGCCTTGGCCAGACCACTGCGCTTCGGGTAGTTCGTCCAGGTGCCTCAGGCCGAACACCTGAAGGAATCGCCTCGTCGTGCCGTACAGGAACGGTCGCCCCAGGTCGTCGGAGCGGCCGGCGATTCGAACCAGATCGCGTTCCATCAACTGACGGAGGATCTCGCCGCACTGCACCCCCCGGATCGCCTCGATCTCCGCCCGAAGCACCGGCTGCCGATAGGCCACCACGGCCAGCGTCTCCATGGCCGGGGGCGACAGTCGGACCTCGACCTGGGCGGCATGGAGCCGTCGCAGCCAGGGCGCGAACTGCGGCCGCGTCATCAACTGGAATCCGCCCGCCACCTCCACGACTCGAAACGCGCAAGCCTCGGCGTCGTAAAGCCGGTTGAGCGCTGCGACCAGTGTACGCGCTTCGGTCCCGTCCGCCAAGCTAGCCAATTGGGCGATTCTTCGACTTCCCAGGGGCTCCTGCGTTAGGAAAAGAACGGCCTCCAGCCTGCCCAACCGGGGGGTCCTTCCCGCGGGGCCGTGCCCCGACTTCGGTTCTGCCTCCTCCGCGGTCTCGACGGCCGCGCCCCGCCACGGCACCTCGGCCGGGGGCGGCGGCCAGTGCCACCCCATCCAGGGGAAGCTGTAACGCAAGGCCACGCTGCCCAACAGCCTGCCCGGCGGTTCCATAACGGCCAACAGACCCAAACCCATGGTCTCCCAGGCCCAACCGCGCCGCGCGCTTGGTGGCCACAAGGGGGAGCGCCGACCTCCAAACCTCCCAACGTATCGTCCCTGTCGCGGGTTTGGCAAGGGCGGCCGCTGTTTCGACCGGCGAACATCTCGGGGATCGCGCGTTGCTCTCCTTTAACACCGCCCCGTCGCCGCCCCCCGCCCGTTTCCCGTGCCCACGGCCCAACTCCCTGCCAAATAACGACTTCCTAGCCGCATTCCGAAGCTCCCCCCAATTCTCTTGGGCGCGGCGCGGGAAATGCTCCCTGCTTCCCGCCAGACCGTGTCGCACTGTCCTCTGTGCATTCCCGTTTGCTCGGATTTGGAGCAGAACAACATGACCCCAAGGGGCCGTCCAGCGGGTGGAAGCCGCCGTTCTCGCCGAGGCGTGTTCACCTTCGAGTGGATTCTGGTCACGGCGATTCTCGTCATCGGCACGATCAGCGGCGTGTATGCCGTTCGCGATGCCATCGTCAACCACTACAAGGACCTGATCCAGTGCATCTGCAAGGTTGACGTCTGCGAATGCATCCAGTGCGATAATTGCGACTGCTTGCCTCCGTAGGCCCTGGCCTCGGAGCGCCGGTCCTTCTGCATCGCGCCACGCTTCATTCGGCCGCCGCCGAAAGCCGCCACGCTGGCGGTCCGCGCCGAGCAGGGGCCGTGGCACCCCAGGTCGTACCCGCCCCCGGCCCGCAGGGCGGCACGCGTACTCCAACTCGATCGAGCGGCGCGGCATCGCCTGGGGGCCCGAGCGAGTACGCGCACGAGCACCGCTTCGCTGGGTACGAGCAGGAAGCTTGGCGCGAAGCTCTCTCCGGTTCGCGCCTTCGAGCCGCCCCGGTCGGCTTGTCCGACCGGATGGAAGGCCTCTGGGCTGGCTCCCTGAGGGTCAATCAGCCTGGTTTTCTGCGCCGCAACGCCCGGTTACCATACACGTCGGCGCGGCGCTCTCGATCACCCCAGAACCTCGAGCGATCCTCATGAGCGACGACCTGAACCCCTATCAATAGCCCCATGCCTCTTCCCAATCGCCGGCCACTCGGTCCTACGTGATCGGCAGGAGAAGCGGAAGCCGGGAGGACGTGCGAAGCATGGCTCAGTATCAGAAGGGTATCCTTGTCTGTATTCTCGCCTATCTGATGGCCGTGCTATCTCAGTTTGCCTTGCCGGTCGAGGTTCGCCTTTTCCTCGCGCTCGGGGTCGTCGCGGTCGGCATCGCAGGCATGATCTTCGTCTTCCTCCTGGCTGCGAGGGTCTATGGCATCGGGTTGGGGATCCTGCTTGACATCCTGGCTCTCATTCCGTGCATTGGCCTGATCGTGCTCCTGGTCGTCAATGGAAGGGCGACGGCGATTCTGCGACAGAACGGAATCAAGGTCGGACTGCTTGGAGCGGACCTGTCGCAGACCCCTTGAACGCCGCGCGGCCACTGGCCCCCTGGTGCGAGCCTGGACTCTACGGGACCGGCTCGCTCGACACGCAACCCTAACGAACTGAATCGAAAGAGGATCGCGATGCTTGCCAGGATCGCACCCGTCGCGCTGGCCGCCGCCGCAGCCGTGATGGGCGGGTGCACGGACTACGATGTCGATACGCCCGACACGGCCGCCAACCGCAAAGGGTTCGAGCGACACTTCAAGCTTGAGCCGGACGAGGACGTCGCCCAGGTGTACTACTACGCCGACGAACTGGGCGCGGACGTCCGCTACCAGTTGTCGTTCCGGTGCGGCAGGGAGACCATCGACGAGATCATTTCCCGACTCTCCCTGGCGGAAGCGCCCGAGGACCATGGCGGCCTGGCCCCCCGCGACGACCTGACCTGGTGGAAGCCGGACTCGACCAGCGGGAGGTCACATTGGGTGAAGGAGAGGAGGAACGAGCACTTCTGGGAGCTGTGGTACTCGGCGGAGGACGGCAAGGCGTACTACCACGAGTATTCGATGTAGGGAGGCGGCTGGCCCGTGGAGCCCCCTCACCCCCGACCCCTCTCCCGCAAGCGGGAGAGGGGAGTGGCTTTCACCCGTCACCCCCTAACACCAAGCCGCTCTCACCCCCGACCCCTCTCCCGCAAGCGGGAGAGGGGAGGCCGCGACCACACCACTCACCCGCTCACCCCCGGTTACTCCTCCGGCGCGTTCTCGTCGGTGAGAATGGGCCCCTGGCGCTGGTAGTCGTTTCGCATTCCGCCCTCCTCGACGACCTCGGGCAGGTCGAACGTGAGCTGCTTCTCCTTCTGGAGCCGTCGCGCGGCCTGGACGAGGGCGTCCTTCGAGGGCGGGTTGCGGCGCGAATCGGCCACCACGATCACGTTCCCGCCCGACCCGTACGACCACTGGTTGCGGAACACGGCCGCCATAGTCCGCCGCTGGGCGTGGTACGAGTCGAGTCCCGGCTGGAGGTTGGCGACCACCAGCCCGCCGTCGGTGAGGACCTTCTTGACCAGCTCGAGGAACTCCCCCGTGGTGAGGTGGCGAGGGATATAGCCGCCGCCGTAGGCGTCGAGGAAGACCAGGTCGTAGTTGCGGCCCTGCCGGGCGAGCTCGCGGAACTGCTCGCGCCCGTCGCGCACGAAGATCTCGGTGCGGTCGTCCTCCTCCACGCCGAAGTACTTCTTCGCCACTTCGACTACGGCCGGGTCGATGTCGATGCTGTCCACCCGCGCCTTGGGGTAATAGTGCCTGAGCACTCTCGGAAGCGTGCCGCCCCCGAGGCCGAGGAACAGGATCCGCTCGGGCTGGGGCTGGTGGGCCAGCGCGGCGAGCATCAGAGGGTAATACTTCATGCGCAGCCGCAGCGGATTCTCCAGGTCGATCGCCGACTCGACATAGTCGTAGCCCTCGCTGCGGAACAGCAGTCGCCGCACGCCGTCCTCGTCCACCACGCGGATGTGGTTGTATTGGCTCTCCCTGTCCACGAGGACCTTGGTCTCGCCGCGCGCGCAGGAGGCGCTCAGCAGCGAGGCAAGGCCCATCAGAAGGACGCGGCTGCACCTCTCTCTCATGCGGTACCCCTGCGAGCAGGACGGTGTGGCAGCTTGTCCTGCAATGGGTAAGGGACGAAGTGGCACTCCATCCGGTTCTCAGCCACCATACTTGGCGGATCGGGGGATGCAACGCTCCAGCGGCCTCGGGCCTTACTCCACCGTCACCACGACCACGTCGTGCAGTTGAAGCTCGGGTACGGCGATGCGGCCTTCGGCGTCGATCGCCAGGTCCGTGCCGGCCACGGCCAGACGCGCGGCCTTGGGCCGGCCCTCGCGGAGCTTGAGCGTGACGCTGCGGGCCGGCACCAGGGGAAACCCAAAAGACTTGCCATCGCCACGGGGCTTCGATGGCTTGGGCGCGGGCGCGGCCGTCCCCCGGTAATCTTTCGTGCCGCCCAGGTGCGAAACGTTCAACAGGTGAATCCACCGCTCGTTGGGATCGGCGGGGCTGAGGAACAGGTTGGCCACCAGGGTCTCCGGCGCCGCGACCTCAAGCGGCAGCGGCCCGGCCCGGCGGATGCATCGGACCAGCGGGCTGTCCGGTCCGCTCGCGTGCTCGCGGCAGCGGGCCAGGCCCGGATCGGCGGGCAGGAGATCCAGGGTCCCGTTGCCGACGGCCAACTTCACCGGGGTCTTGTCTCCCGTCAGGCCCAAGCGCTCGACCAGCAGGGACGAGTTCCGCTGGCGCCCCCACTCGTCATAAGCGCCCGTCTCGCCGGTGGCGATCAGGCGCCCGCCGCCGCGGACCCAGGCCTCGATGGCCGCGAAGGCCTCGTCGCTCAGGCAGGCCGCGTTGGGGAGCACGAGCACGCGATACTGGCCGAGCGATCTGGCGTCGAGCTGCTGGTTGTCGAAGAGGAACTCGAACGGCACGTGCTCTTCGCTGAGCAGCATCCACGTACCCAGGAGCGTGTCGCGGTAGGCGGCCAGGTTCTCGCTGCCGGGGATATGCCCGTAGAAGTCGTGCGTGTTCTGCGAGGCGAGCACGGCCACGTCGGCCACGTACTCGCGGGAGAAGTAGCGCTCGCGCTTGGCCGCCTCGGTGTGGATGCGCGCGGTGATCTCGACCGGGCCCTCCACCGTGCTGTGCCAGGGCGTGATGCCGTGGGAGAGGCCCGAGAGGATGTGCGTGAGGATTTCCAGCTCGTGCCAGGCCCAGTCGGGGTTCTTCTCGCCGCACGTGTGGCGCAGGCCGCACGCCCGCCACATGTCGCAGTGCCGGGGGTTCATGTCGCGCCCCAGGCGGGACTTGAAGCCCAGCATCAGCCATTTCTCGTGGAGCCGCGCGGAGTAGCCGTGCTGCGAGACGCCCAGGTCGTCGATCCGCCACATGGGCACGGCCGTCTCCCAGTCCTTGTTGCCGAACGGCCAGAGGTTGGTGTTGAACGTGCACGTGGCCTTGAGCCGCACCTCGCGGATCTCGTCGCGCAGCCGCCGGGCGTTCGCCAGCAGGCGCTCGTTGCGCCAGCGGACCCAGCGCTTGAAGGCCGTGTCGGTCCAATCGACCTTGGCCGGCAGGTCGAGCCCGGTGTCCTTCTTGAAGGCCTTCCGGCAGAACTGGCACACGCAGCCGGGCCGCGCGGGATGAGGAATTCCGCCCAGGTAGAATCCGTCGAAGAAGAACCCGTCCAGGTCGAACGCAGCCGCCTGGCGGAGCAGTCTGGCGTGATGCTCCAGGTAGGGCGAGCTGACCACGCACATGCCGGCCTTCTCGCGCGGCCTGCTGCCCGGCTCCTCGATGTACTCCATCTGCCACTGGGGGAACCGCTTGACCGGCTGGTAATCCTCCACGCGGCGCAGGTCCTGGGCGTTGAACACGACCCAGCTAAGCACCTTGATGCCGCGCTCGCGGAGCTCGGGAATCACCTGTCGCAGGAAATCGGGGTCCATGCGCCGATGGGGCGGGGCCAGGTCCGTGGGGAAGTACGCGTACCCCTGGCCGTTCATCGTGCCCAGGGTGATCACGTTGGCCCGCTCGTCCACGAGGCGCTGGACGAACGCCGCCACGTCGTCGGTGGGCGGGCGGCGCTCGATGCCGCGAATGCGGTCGAGCACGGGGATCTCCGGCCCCGGCGGGATAGGCGCCAGCGGCGGGGAAGGCGCCTGGGCGCGCCCCAAAGCCAGCATGCCGCAGGAGAGGAGGATCGCGGCGAGGAGCGTTCGTGGCAGGCGTTTCATGAGGTAGGCTCCGGGGGAGAGCATGGGAACGAGGACTGGCTCTACCACGGCCGCGGCGTGACGCGGCCTTGCACGCGCCCGGGCAGGCCCTGGATCCGCAGGAAGCCCTCGGCGTCGGTCTGGTTGTACGAGCCGCCGCCCTCCATGGTAGCAATCCCCTCGTCGTACAGGCTCACGGGGCTCTTGCGCCCTTCGACCGTCATGTTGCCCTTGTAGAGATTGAGCGTCACTTCGCCGCTGACCGTCTGCTGGGCCTGGCGGATGAAGGCCATCAGGGCGTCGAGCTTGGCGTGGTACCAGAACCCGTAATAGACCATCTCGGCCACCTCGGGGGCGAGCCGGTCGCGCAAATGCACCAGGTCGCGGTCCACGGTGAGCTGCTCGACCAGGCGGTGGGCCTCGTACAGCAGCGTCATGCCCGGGGCCTCGTACACGCCGCGGCTCTTCATGCCCACGAACCGGTTCTCGACCATGTCGATCCGGCCGATGCCGTTGCGCCCGCCGATCCGGTTGAGCGTTTCGACGATGCCGAAGGCCGAGAGCGACTCGCCGTTGACCGCGACGGGCAAGCCCTGCTCGAAGGCGATCGTCACCCGCTCCATCTGGTCGGGGGCCTTCTGGGGCGAAACGGTCATCCCGAAATCGACGAGCTCCACGCCGTTGACCGCCAGGTCCTCCAGCCGGCCGGCCTCGTAACTGATGTGCAGGCAGTTCTCGTCCGAGCTGTAGGGCTTGGCCGAGGAGGCCTTGACCGGGATTCCCTTGGCGTCGCAGAAGGCGATCATCTCCGACCGGCCCGGGAACTGCTGCCGGAACGACTCGATGCGCCAC
>CAYSUS010000013.1:0-93591 GCA_964434165.1 uncultured Pirellulales bacterium | reverse complement strand
AAAGCGGCGCGCATGCCGCCGCCGACGTGCTCGACGGTGCCGGCGAAGCACGACCGTCCTCCACTGCGCAACCCCGCCCAATCGAGCTGGCCCTGGCCGGTCAGCGGCTGCTTGGCCGCGGGGGCGGGCACGTGTTCGATGATGGCCTCGAAGACCGCGTGCACGTCGCCGGCGCCCTCGGCGGGCAGGGCGTCGGGGTCGGTCACCGCCCAGCCGTCCCGCCCGGAGGCGTAGACCACGGGGAAGTCCAGGGCGTGGTCCTCGGCATCGAGTTCGACCAGCAGGTCGAAGACTTCCTCGACGACCTTTTGCTCGCGGCGGTCGGGGCGGTCCATCTTGTTGATGACCACCACCGGCCGAAGCCCGGTCGCCAAGGCCTCGGACAGCACGTATCGCGTCTGCGGCATGACCCCCTCGAAGGCGTCCACCAGCAGCAGGACGCCGTCGGCCATCTTCAGGACGCGCTGCACCTCGCCGCTGAAGTCGGCGTGTCCGGGGGTGTCGACGAGGTTGATGTGGAACGATCGTCCGTGGCGGTCGGTGTAGTCCAGCGCGCAGTTCTTGGCGAGAATGGTGATGCCCCGCTCGCGTTCGATGGGGTTGGAGTCGAGGATGCAGTCGCCCACCAGCTGGCTGGCGCGGAACTCGCCGCTCTGGCGCAACAGGCAATCGACCAGCGTCGTCTTGCCGTGATCGACGTGGGCGATGATGGCGATGTTACGGAGATCGTCGCGGCGCATCGCGTCGGTCAGGTGGCCCTGGGTGATCGAGAGCCCCGTATTCTACCCCGCTGCGGACTGGGCGCGAAGGGTGAGCGGTCATCGCGGGCAGCAATCCATGAGGAACGGACCGCCCGATCGAAGGTCCCCGACGGATGGCTCTCCCGCCAACCCGGAAGTATAGTGAACCCTTCTCCTCCAACGTCATGTCGCTTCGGTGGGGCGCCTGCCCGATGATGAGCCTCCTTTCCCGCGTGTCGCTGAAGCTGACCGCCCCGCTGGTGCTCTCGCTGCCCGTGCTGCTTGCGGTGATCGTGATCTCGTGGATCTTCTTCCAGCAGGGGCGCGCGGCCGCCAAGCAGCAGGCCTTCGACCAGCTCGGGGTGATCCACGGCCGGATCGACCAGCAGCTCGGCGACCTGTTCCGCATGCCCGGCCGCGTCAACCGCGTCAATGCCCGGCTCATCGAGGAGGGCCGGCTCGACCGGGCCGACCTCCGCGCATGGCGCGATTACCTCTACCAGCAGGCGACCGCGTTCGACATGCTCAGCGGCATCATGTGGGGATCGGCCGAAGGCGAGGTGGTGTGGATGTTCCGCTACCCGGGCAAGCCGGGCTATGAATTCGGCATACGCGACGCGCAGACAGGGGACGAAGTCCTCGAGTTCCGCATGGACGCGCGGGGCGTCCCCGGTCGCGAGCCGGTCGGGCAGTACGCGTACGACCCGCGCAAGCGGCCCTGGTACGAGGACGCCCAGCGCGAGGGCAAGCCGACGTGGACCGAGTACGCCTGGGTCAACGAGGACGGTTCCGAGGTGACGTACGGCCTCGCCCGGGCGCAGCCGCACTACGACGCCCAGGGCAAGCTGCTGGGCGTGCTCGATTCGGAGGTGAGCCTGCACGACGTGTCGCGGTTTCTGGCCTCCCTGGAGGTCGGCCGCAGCGGCCTGGCGTTTCTGATCGACCACGAAGGGCTGATCGTGGCCAATTCGCTGGGGCTATCGGTCCACGACGCGCAGCTCAACCGCATCCCCGCGGCCTCGCTGGACCATCCGCTGATCGCCGGCGCGGCCGCGGCCCTAGCCGCCGGCGATCCCGCGCCCGGCGCGGCCGGCTTCCACGACTCGCTGACCCTCGACGGCACGCGCCATCTCTTGATCGTCTCCCCGCTGGGCGGCGCGACCGGCCTGGACTGGCGAATCGTCACCGTGGTGCCGGAAAGCGACTTCCTGGCCGAGGTCCAGGCCGGCTGGCGGCGGAGCATACTGTTCGGCGCCGCTGCCGTCCTGGCCACGCTGCTGTTGGGCGTGGTTCTGGCCATTCTGTCCGTGCGGCCGATCTTCCAGCTTGTCCGATTCGTGCGGGCGGTGGGAGCCGGCAACCTGGACGCCCGTCTGGGCCTCGACTACGCCTCGGAATTCCGGCAGCTCTCCGAGGAGATCAACGCCATGACCGCGGGCCTGCGCGACCGGATGCGGCTCCGCCACTCGCTCGCCCTGGCCATGGAAGTGCAGCAGAACCTGCTTCCCTCGGACGAGCCCAAGGTGGCGGGGCTGGACATCTCGGGCCACAGCACGTACTGCGACGAGACGGGCGGGGACTACTACGACTTCCTCGACGTGGCCGGCCTCTCGGACAAGGCCGTGGCCGTGGCCTTGGGCGACGTGATGGGCCATGGCGTGGCCGCCGCCATGCTCATGGCCACGGCCCGGGGCATCCTCCGCAGCCGCTGCCAGGAGCCCGGCTCGCTGGGCGACCTGCTGGGGCACATGAATCAGATGCTCGTGGGGGACACCGGCGGCGAACGGTTCATGACCATGCTGCTGTTGACCCTCGACATGGAGCGGCACGAGACCCGCTGGGCCTCGGCCGGCCACGACCCGCCCATGCTCTACGACGCCCAGCTCGACGAGTTCATCGAGCAGGACGGCGACGGCGGACTCCCGCTGGGCATCGTCGAGGGCGCGGAATTCGAAGAGCACTGCTGCGGCAAGGTGCGTTCCGGGCAGATCTACATCGTCTCCACGGACGGGCTGTGGGAGACGGCCAACCAGCGCGACGAGGTCTTCGGCAAGGACCGCCTGAAGGACCTCATCCGCCGCCACGCCGCCGCTTCGGCCAAGGAGATCAACCGGCAGATCCATGCGGAGCTCGACGCCTTCCGCGGACCCTCCAACCAGGAGGACGACGTGACGTTTGTGATCGTCAAAGTGGAGTAGCGGCGGGCCTTCGCTTCACCCCCGTCCAAGTCCCACGATCGGATTGCCGCGCTTCTCGGCCTCAACGGTCGTCGCGGGTCCGTGGCCGGGCAGAAGCACCGTGTCGTCGGGGAGCGAGAAGAGCTTGGCGTGGATGCCGTCGCGAAGCTGCTCGAAGTCACCGTCCGGGAAGTCCGTGCGCCCCACGCTCCCCGCGAAGATCACGTCGCCCACGAACACCAGGTATGGACGTCGCCCCTTCCAGGCGTAAACGACGTGGCCTGCCGAATGCCCCGGGATGGAGAGCACCTCCAGGTCGATTCCCGCCGCCGAGTACGCGTCCCCGTCGCGGACCTGGACGTCGGCCGGGGGGCTCGTCAAGTCGAACCCGAACGCGCGGGAGAGGTTCTCCCGCGGATCGATCAGCTTCACCGCGTCGCCCGCGCCGATCACCAGGGGGCAATCGGGCCAGCGCTCCTTCAATAGCGCGTTGCCGGCGATATGGTCGCTGTGACCGTGCGTGTTGAGGATCGCCGCGGGCACGAGGCCGGCGCCCTCCAGATGCCGAACGATCTTGTTGGGCTCCAGTCCCGGGTCGATGACCAGGCAATCCGAGCGTCCTTCCAGGCGGGCAAGATAGGAATTCTCCTCAAAAGGCGTGGAGACGACGGCCTCCACCCTCAATTCGGGCTGTGACACGAATTGGACTCCCTGGGCGGCAGGAAACTAGGTAAACTGTGCCGGTGCCGGAGGATGAACGGCCATCGGCATGGCCGTGGGTTGGGCAAGCGACTCGCGCATGGCCAAACATTGTAATTTCCTCCCAGCGATCACGCGATAAGTTGCAGGAGGCCCGAAACTGCCCTCGCCTTGGCAGGGGCCCTTCCGACCCTTCGAAATGCAGGCTCGCGTTGAGACGACCGATCTGGGAACCGCGGAGCCGCAGCGGCCGGCACGCCAGTTGCATTCCGACCGGAGCGATCCGTCGCCGGGTCCCGCGATCGATGTCCGGCGCCGCGGATCGCCACGGGTGAGGGTCTTCGCGTGCCCCGGAAAGGAGAAGGAGCTTTCCCACATGAGTTCTCGCAAGAATCCTCTGCCCCGCGCCATCGGCGGCATGCTGGTCCTGGTCGCGGCGGGCTCGCTGGCTCTGGCCCAGCAGCCGGGCCGACCCGCCCTGCCGCGGAGTCCGCACCCCGAGCTGCTCGCCGGCCGCCCCGCACCGCCGGAACGGCGCAGCTCCATTTTTGCGCCGGCCGATCCGAGCGAACACCCCCTGATGCCCGCCCTGCGCTGGGCCTACAAGGGAGTGCGCGAGATCGAGCAGATCCAGGATTACTCGGCCACGGTCGTCAAGCGCGAGCGGATCGGCGGCAAGCTCGGCGATCACCAGCACATGTTCGTCAAGATTCGTCACAAGCCGTTCAGCGTTTACATGTACTTCCTCGGACCGGAAGACATCAAGGGGCGGGAGGCGATCTACGTCCACGGCAAGAACGGCAACCTGATGTGGGCCCACGGCACGGGACTGCAGCGGACCATGTTCGGCACCGTCTCGCTGAAGCCGACCGGCCCCATCGCCATGAAGGGTCAGCGCTACCCCTGCACCGAGATCGGCATGCTCAACCTCGTGCAGCGGCTGATTGAGGTCGGCGAGAAGGACACCCAGTACGGCGAATGCGAGGTCAAGTTCTTCGAAGGCGCCAAGATCAACGATCGCTCGTGCACGTGCTTGCAGGTGGTCCATCCGGTTCCGCGGCGGAACTTCCTCTTTCACGTCGCCCGGATCTTCGTGGACGACGAGCTGAATCTGCCGGTTCGCTACGAGGCGTACGACTGGCCCAGGAAGCAGGGCGATCCGCCCGTCCTGACCGAGGAGTACACCTACGTGAGCATCAAGCTGAACAACGGATTCACCGACGCGGATTTCGATCCGAAGAACCCCAACTACCAGTTCCCCTGACGCGGCGCGGTCTTCGCCCCGTCCCCTCCGGCGAAGGCCCGCTCTCGCTCCGCTTGGTGGCACGGCCCCGCGCGGCCTACAATGGGCTCGCGGGGCCGTTTCGCATTTCTTGCCACTTCGATTGCCACTCCGACTTCCGCGATGAGGGACACGTGCCAGTCCGTTTCGTCGGAGCGCGCCGCACCGGGGGCCTCCGGCACGCGTCGGGTCCTGGCGATTGCCTGGCGCTATGGCCGATGGCCGGCGGCTCTCTACCTGCTGGTCTGCCTGCTGATGATGTTCTTCGAGGAGTCGTTGATCTTCGTCCCCGCCCGCTATACCCGCGGCGACTGGCAGCCGGAGGGGCTGCCCGTGGAGGACGCCTGGTTCGAGGCCTCCGACGGCACTCGGCTGCACGGGTGGTTCGTGGCCCGCGAGAGCCCGCGGGCGATCGTGCTGTTCTGCCACGGCAACGCGGGCAACGTCACCAATCGTGCGTTCCTGCTCCGCGACCTCCGCGACCGGCTCGGGGTCTCGGCCCTGGTGTTCGACTATCGCGGCTACGGCCGGAGCGAGGGCCGCCCGAGCGAGGAGGGGATTCTCCAGGACGCGCGGGCCGCCCGGACGTGGCTGGCCGACCGGGCCGATGTGGCCGAGTCCGAGATCGTGCTCATGGGCCGCTCGCTGGGCGGGGCCGTGGCGGTGGACCTGGCCGCGGAGGAGGGCGGGCGCGCCCTGATCCTGGAGAGCACCTTTGCCAGCTTGCCCGACGTGGCGGCCCATCACTATCCCTGGCTCCCCGTGCGGATGCTGATGCGGACGCGCCTGGATTCCGTTTCCAAGATCGGGCGCTACGACGGTCCGCTCTTCCAGAGCCACGGCACGGCCGACCGCGTCGTGCCCCTGGCGTCGGGCCGCCGACTGTTCGAAGCGGCAGGCCAGCCCAAGCGATTCGTCGAGCTGCCGGGGGCCGACCACAACAGCCCGTATCCGCGCGACTACTACCGGAAGCTCTCGGCCTTCCTGGACGCACACTCCCCCAATCCGCCCGAAGCCGCCATGATCCTCGAAGAGTCGCTGATCTTCTTCCCCGACCGGTATCCCGAGGGCGACTGGCAGCCCGAGGGTCTTTCGCCGGAGGACGCCTGGTTCACCGCCGCGGACGGCACGCGACTGCACGGTTGGTACCTCGATCACCCCGAGCCGCAAGCCACGATCCTCTTCTCCCACGGCAACGCGGGCAACCTCAGCCATCGCGCGGAGAAGGTCCGCGTCCTGCGGCGCTTCGTGGATGCCGCCGTGCTGGTCTATGACTACCGCGGGTATGGGCGCAGCGAGGGCCGTCCCTGCGAGTCGGGGATTCTCGCCGACGGCCGGGCGGCGCGGGACTGGCTCGCCCGGCGTGCGGGCGTCGATGCCGGCCGGATCGTGCTTCTGGGCGAGTCGCTCGGCGGGGCCGTGTCCGTCGATCTGGCGGCCAGCGGCGGCGCCCGGGCCGTCGTGCTGGAGGGCGCGTTCACATCGATCCCCGACGTGGCGGCGGTGCACTATCCGTGGCTTCCGGTGCGGCTGATGCTCCGCACCCGGCTCGACACGCTCTCCAGGATCGCCGACTGCCGCACTGCCGTGCTGATCTGCCACGGCGAGGCCGACACGGTCGTGCCCTTGGAGCAGGGCCGGCGGCTCTTCCAGGCCGCAGGCGAGCCGAAGCAACTGCTGGTTCTGCCGGGGGCGGACCACAATGACCCGCTCCCGCCGCTTTACTACGAGACACTTCGGGAGTTCCTGGCTGGGCTGCCGGAGTGAAGGGGACCCTCGCCGCTCGACAACGCGGGTGTCGCCGGCCTACACTGTTGGGCGCGTCGGAGAGCGGCTCCGCGCCGCCACGTTCCATGCCCCGAGGAGGATCGCGCATGTCCCGACCGACGACCCTGTCCCGACCAACCACGCGCCGCGGCTTCCTGCGCAGTTCGGCAGGTCTTGCCGCCGTGGCGGCGGGCGCGCGCCTGGGCCTGGGCGACGAATCGACCGGCCACGGCGTGCCCAAGATGCCCACGATCCGACTCGGGAATCTGGAGGTCTCGCGGCTCATCCTGGGCAGCAACCCGTTCTTCGGCTTCGCGCACGGGAACCCGCAGGCCTCCGGCAAGGAGATGCGCGCGTGGTTCACCCCCGAGCGGATCATGGCCCTGCTCGACGAGGCCGCGGAGCACGGGATCAACGCGGTGTGGACGCCCTGCTACGATCCCTGGGTCAAGCTCTGGAACGATTATCAGGAGAGGGGCGGGAAGCTCACGATCTGGATCGGCCAGCCCGACCGCCTGCCCATGGAAAAGGACATCCAGATCGCCGTGAAGAACGGGGCCAGGGCGATCGCCGTGCAGGGCTGCCGAATCGATGCCGAAGTGCAGCGCGGCAAGTGGGACGTGGTCCGCGCATGGATCGAGCTGATCAAGAGCCACGGTCTGCCTGCCGGCATGGCCACGCACCGCGCCGACACGCATCTGGCGGCCGAGGAGAAGGACCTTCCCACCGACTTCTACCACCAGACCCTCTACCGGCCCGACAACTACGTGCGCGAGGGGCTCGAGCAATCGCTGGCCACGATCGACAAGCTCGCCAAGCCGGTCGTCGGCTACAAGGCCCTCGGGGCCGGCCGCATCCTGCCCCAAGACGCGTTTCCCTACCTCTTCAAGCGATTGAAGCCCAAGGACGGGCTCTGCGTGGGGATGTTCCCCAAGGAAGACCCCGACCAGGTCGCCGAGAACGTGACGCTGACCAGCAAGCTGAGCGTTGCCTGACCGGCGGGACCGGAAACGGTGCCGCGTTCACACCGATTACCCGGAGGGAGACTGCCATGCACCGACGAAGATTCCTGGGTTCCTCCGTAGCAGCCGGCCTGGGGTGGGGCGCGGCGGCCACGCGCGTGCTGCGCGCGGAGGACAGAACGGCTCCCAACGACCGCATCGCCGTGGCCTGCGTGGGATTGCGCGGCCGGGGCGGATCGCTGCTGACCACGTTCGCCGGCCAGCCGGACGTCGAGGTCCGCTACGTGTGTGACGTGGACGAGAACGTGCTTCGGCGCCGCGCCGCTGAGGTCGCCGAGCCGTCGGGGCGCAAGCCGCAGACGATCGGCGACTTCCGCCGGGCGATCGACGATTCGGCCGTCGATGCCCTCGTGCTGGGCACTCCGGACCACTGGCACGCGATCCCCACGATCCTCGCCTGCCAGGCCGGCAAGGACGTGTACGTGGAGAAGCCCGACGGCCATAACGTCGTCGAGAGCCGCACGATGACCGCCGCCGCGCGCAAGCACGGCCGCATCGTGCAACTGGGCACCCAGGCCCGCAGCGGCCCGCATCTGCTCAGCGCCATGGACTACATCGCCAAGGGCCTTCTGGGCACGGTCCGCTTTGCCAAGGCATGGGAGAGCGCCCGGCAGGGGTCGATCGGCCACACGCCCGACAGCCAGGTGCCGGCCGGCGTGGACTACGACATGTGGCTGGGCCCCGCCCCCAAGCGGCCCTTCAATCGGCGGCGGTTTCACGGGTCGTGGCGGTGGCTCTTCGACTACGGGACCGGCGACCTGGGCAACGACGGCGTGCACCGCCTGGATATCGCCCGGTGGGGACTCCAGACGGCCCTGGCCGCCAAGGGGCAGAAGCTCGAGCCTTTGCCCCAGGCCGTCTCCGCCCACGGCGGCAAGCATTACTTCGACGACGACCAGGAGTGGCCGGACAACCTGATGGTCGCGTACGATTACGGCCGGTGCCTTCTGACCTACGAGATGCGGATCTGGTCGCCCTATCGGCTTCACGACGAGTCGGAGGGGGCGGCCGTGCTGGGCGACGAGGGGTCCATCGTGATCGGCAACGGGCGCTGGCGGGCCTTCGACCGCAAGGGGGCCGAGGTTGCCACAGAGAAGGGAAGCTACAACGACGTGGGCCACGTGCGCAACTTCCTCCAGTGCCTGCGCGACCGCAAGCCCCCGGCGGCGGACCTGGTCACCGTGGGGCACCCGTCGAGCATGCTCTGCCATCTGGGCAACGCCGCGTGGCGCGCGGGACGGACGATCCGCTACGATCCGGCGACCGGCACCACGCCGGGCGATGAGGAGGCGGCGAAGCTCCTCGGCCGCACGTACCGCGAGCCGTGGGTGCTTCCCAGCATTTAGGGGTATGTTTACCCCGACCGCAACACGGCGTGCCTGCTCGCTCCACTGCCGGTCCGTGGAAGATGGGCGACTTGGGCCAGGGCGGGACGACGGGGCAGCCCCTCCTGCGCGCCGCGGGTCACTTCTTCGCGCCCGACAGGTCCCACGCCTTGACCCACCGGGTGCGGATCGGCACCAGGCCGAAGTCGTCGCGGAGCCGTTTCTCCATGTCGGCCATGTGGCCGGCGCCATAGAACACGGCGATCTTCTTCTTGCCCTCCCCGAGCTGCTTCTTCAGCACGTCCAGGGCCGCCTGGTTGCGGCCGGCGATCAGGCTCGAGCCGTCCGGGCCTTCCAGGGCCTTCATCATGCCTTCCATGTCCTGGAACTGCTCTGCCATCAGCCGCTTCAGGGCCAGGGCGCGGTCCTTGTCGAAGAGGGCCATCAGGAGGTCGGCGTCGGGCGAGCGGCCCGGCTCGCTGCCCTGCTTGGCCATGGCGTAGCCCATCGCCCTGAGGAACATTGCCATCAGCGACTCCCCCCGGTCTTTCATGCGCTCGGCCAGATCCTCCGGCGACATGTCGGCGTGGACGAAGTGCTTGGGCGTGTAGTCGATTTCCTCAAGCTGGAAGCGCAGCTCGAGCATCTGCGTCATGCCCTTCTGGAGGGCCGAGACCGGGTGCGCGCCGCCCTCGCCGCCGCCCTTGGGCACCTTGGTGCCCTCCGGCGCAACCAGTTCGTAAAGGACCACGTCGTAGTCCTTGAAGGCCTTGTTGAGCTCCTGGTAGTACCCCTTCTCCCCCACGTGCACGGCCGCGACCAGGTCAACCGCCGGGCCCGTCTGCCCGCAATTCATCGGCTCGTAGCGGACGATGGCCGTCTCCATCGCCTGGGGGTTCCCCTGCTTGTCCTTGACGATGCGGAGGAACTGGCTGGCCTTGGGCTCCTTCGCGCTCGCGCCGCCCTCCGGGCCGGGCTGCGGGGCATCCCTCGCCACGGCGGGAGACGCTTTCGCCGCCTTGGCGGGGGCCTCTCGGGCGGCCGGTTGCTGTCCGGCCGGCGAGCACGCGGGACCCAGGGCGATCAACATCGCCGCAAGCGCGGAAAAGGCCCTCTGATCCATAAGTTCCATCCTTTTCTGATGCCTGGAATGCCGAGTGAAGTGATTAGATGCGTGCCAGTTGCGGCCGTCCGGGAGCGGACCCGGCGGTTAGCAAGGCCGTGAGGACGCCGGTTCTCCCCTGCTTTAGCGTGCGGGGCCGCGGGGCAAGTGTCAAGGGACCGGCGCGTCACCGTCCGCTCCGGCCCGTTGAGTCGCCGGCGCAGCCCTACGTCGTAAGCCCATACATGGAAGTCGGTTACTTCATCGCGTCGCCGCGTTTCTCCCAGGCCGCGTTCTGCGCCCTGGGCCTTTCCAGCCGCGTTGGCCTCGGCGGCCATTTGAACGGGCAACCTCTTTCTTGTTCAACTGACGCGACCAGCACGTCCGATACTACCGTCACGGGCAGAGTGTGCAGATTCCCGTCCCAGGGGGTCTGAGGGGTGCAACTCTTCGTCGAGATCAAGGCGGATCGAAATCATGTCGCTTAGAATCGCAAGACTCCTGCTGACAGCGTTGGGATGGCTTGCCGTCGCAGCGGTGCCCTCCTTCGGTCAAGGCATCTCGGACATGCAACTGTTCGCCCCGGCCGACCTCGGCGGCTTTGGCGGCGGTACGCGAGCCACGGAAGGGCTGTTTTTCACGTTCGACGGGCTGGGCTGGTCGATTTCGCAACCGGAGGCCGTGCCGATCGGCACGATGGACCCACCCAACGGGCAGTTCAACGTGGAGACGACGGGCTTCATGGACGCCAGCTTCGAGTCGGGACTGCGCGTCGAAGCGGGGACGGTCAAGGGGCACCGGGGCCTTCTGTTCAGCTACTTCGACCTGAACAACCAGGTCCAGAAGAGGCAGTATCACGGGGTGTCGATCTTCTTCGGACAGAACTTCCTGTCGTTCAACCCGACCGGCCCGGACGATGCCGACCTCCTCTTCGCCGAGGACTACCGCGTGCGCAACGAGGTCGATCTGTGGGGCGTCGAGCTCAACTACCTGCTCCGCTCCCACCCGATGCACCACGGCGGGTTCCTGGAGTTCTTCGCCGGGGCGCGATACATCGAGTTCAACGAGGAGTTCCGCGTCACGGCCAACCGCGAGAGCCTGACCCGGTTCTGGCAGACCAGCTCGGACAACCACCTCATCGGCCCCCAGGTCGGCGGCCGGTGGTTCAAGCAGTGGGGCCGCTGGCAGACTTCGGCCGAAGGCCGCTACATGGCCGGATTCAACGCGCTGAACTTCCGCCAGGAGGGCCAGATCGCCGTCCTCGACGGAACGGATCAGGCCATCGGCCACTGGAACTTCTCCGACTTCGACACCGAGTTCTCGCACATCGCCGAGCTCCGCGTGGATTTGAAGTACCAGTTCACCAAGGCGTTCTTCGTCAAGGTCGGGTGGACCGGCCTCTACATGGACCGCATCGCCCGGGCGCCCAACATGGTCAGCTACAACGATCCGATCAACGGCGTCGGAATCAACCCGCTGCGGCACCAGCAGGGGACGTTCGTCAACGGACTGAACGTCGGTTTCACGATCAACCGCTGAGCGGTGGAAGGGGGCGGTCCGAACCCGCGCGGATCGCCGCATAGCAAAGCAGGCATCCCATACCGTCGGGGGTCCGGGCAATCCGGGCCCCCGATCGTCTTGCGCGGGCGCAAGCAAACGGCCGGGGAAGAACCCGGCCGGCTCTGCACCAGGCGCGATCGTCGCGTCACGGCGCGCAGCCCCTAGCGCCCCACGCCGCGTCCGGCGCCGATGAATCGCCCCTCGCTTCACCCCGCCGCGTGCCTACCGCGTCGCAGCCTGGGGTTTTCGCTTCTGCGCCCGCATCTTGCGGAGTTCGACGAGCTCCATCTCCAGGCGGTGTCGCAACGGACTCTCCGGCCGAAGCTCCTCCAGGAGGGTCTCGGCCTTGGTGAAGGCCTCTTCGTCGAAATCGGGTCGATTGAAGAGGCCCCGCCAACTGCGGGCAACTTCTTTCTCGGTGAGCAATCCAATACCTTCGCTAGAGATAGTGGGAAACACCAAGCATCCACTGGCCGGCGCACGGACGGCGCCGAATCGGAACGTGCTCTCTATTCATTTGTAGCCCGAATCGCCATGTCGGGCAACAGGGAATCGCCGCAGACCGCGTGACGCGGCCCGCCCCGCTCGTCTTCACCCCCGGAGGTGGCAGCACGGCCCGACCGTCCTTTGCCCATCCGCGGCAAGCCGCCCGGTCTCCGCGACCCTCACGTATTGACCGTGGTGGCGTTGTCGCGGGCCGTGCGGCTCGGATCGATCTTCTGGAGTTCTTCAACCACCGCGTCGATCGTGTCGCGGATCTGCTTCTCGGTGTGCAGGCAGGTGAGGAAGAACCGCAGACGCGCGGCCCGCTCCTCCACCGCCGGATAGACGATCGGCTGGACGTTGATCCCCCGGCCGAAGAGGGCGCGGGAGAGCTGGAAGCAGCGCGGGGAGCTGCCGAGGATCACAGGCACCACGGGCGAGTCCTTGCTCATCCCCGTGTTCAGCCCGCGCTGGGCGGCCAGTTCCAGAAACAGCTTGGACCGCTGCTGCAATCGCCGCGTCCGCTGCGGCTCCTGGCGAAGGATGCGAAGCGACGCCAGGGCCGCGGCCGCGGCGGGCGGGGGCATTCCCACGCTGTACACGAAGCCCGGCGCGGTGTATTTCAGGTACTCGATGAGGGCCTTTTCGCCGGCGATGTAGCCGCCGCAGCTCCCGAAGGTCTTGCTCAGCGTGCCCATCCACAGGTCCACGTCCGTCGCGGGGATTCCGAAGTGCTCGCTGATTCCGCGGCCGCGCTCGCCCAGCGTGCCGATGGAATGGGCTTCGTCAACCATCAGCATGGCCTTGTGTCGGCGGGCCACCTCGACGAACCGCGGCAGGTCGGGAACGTCGCCGTCCATGCTGTAAACGCCCTCGATGACCAGCAGCACGCGCCGGTACTCGTGGCGGAAGTGCCGAAGGATCTCGTCGGCCGCCTGCCAGTCTCCGTGGGCGAAGGGCCGCCGCCGACCGCCGGAGAGCCTGGCCCCCTGAAGGATGCTGTTGTGCGAGAGCGCGTCGTGCAGGACCAGGTCGCCGGGACCGAAGAGGTGGCCGATGACCGACTCGTTGGTCGCGTGCCCGCCGACGAAGACCATCGCGTCTTCCACGCCGATCAGCTCGGCCAGCCCGCGCTCCAGCTCGCGATGAATCGGCCGCTCGCCCGAGACGAGCCGGCTCGCCGACACGCTGGTTCCGAAGCGGGCCGCGGCCTCCTGGGCCGCCTTGACCACCTGGGGGTCGCCGGAGGTGCCCAGGTAGTTGTAGCTGCAGAAGTTCACCAGCTCGCGACCGCCGATCGTGGTGCGGTCCCGGGCCACGCCGTCGTGCGGCGTGAAATAGGGGTTGCCCACGCCGAGCGACTCCAGCAGCCCCAGATTCTCGCGCAGCTTCAGGTACTCGGGGAACTGCTCCACGCGGCAGTACTCGTCGGGGATCTCCGTCTTCGCCGCGCCGCCCTGCGCTGGGTGGAACTCCACGTCGAGATGCTTCTCCACGGCCTCGACCACATGGCGACAGGTCTCCAGCTCGGCCAGGACCTCCGGCGGAAAGCGCCCGCCGAACCGCTCCTCCAGCGAGGCCAGGATCTCCATCCGCTCGATCGAATCGAGGCCGAGGTCGGCAATGCCCATGTCGAGCGTCAATCCCGTGGCCCGCTCGCGCGCGACCCGGCGGACTTCCTCGAGGACGGCCTCGACGGCCTTTCGCCGCTGCGCCGCGCGGGTCGAGCTGCCGTTGCCTCCGTCGAGGGCCGCGGCGGCCCGCGTGGCGGTCACGCCCTTGGCGCGTGCCGGCTCCGCGGCCTCGCTCGTCACGGCGGCCGCAGCCTCGGCCTCCTGCTCGGCCCGTGCGGCGTCCCACTCGCCCACGGCGTCGAGCGTCCCCCGCAGGTAGCCCTCGCGGCAGGCGTGGCGCTGGATTTTGTTGCTGGAGGTCTTGGGAATGCTCCCCGCGCGCACTAGCACGATGGCGTCCACCGCGAGGTCGTGCTCCGCGGAAACGGCCCGGCGTACCGCGTCGAACACCTCGTCCAAGTGGCCCTGACGACGACGCTCGACCTCCTGCACGACGACGACCCGCTCCTGGCCCTGGCGCGTCACGGTGAAGGCCGCGCCGCAGTCCGTGCGGAGCCGAGGGTGGCAGTTCTGCACCGTCAGCTCAATGTCCTGCGGATAGTGGTTCAACCCGTGGACAATGATCAGGTCCTTCAGCCGCCCGGTGACGAACAGCTCGCCGTCCTTCATGAAACCGAGGTCGCCGGTGCGGAGGAACGGCCCCTCCCTTCGGTCTCGGAGGGTGGCCCCGAAGGTCGCCGCCGTGGCGTCGGGCTGACGCCAGTACCCCTGGGCCACGCTGGGCCCGCGGACCCAGATCTCGCCCACCTGGTCGGGCGGCGCCAGGCGCCCCGTCTCGGGGTCGGCGATCACGATCCGCTGGTCCGGCAGGGTACCGCCGCAGCCGACCAGGGCCCGAACGCCCTCGTCGTCCGGCTGTCCGTCCGCCACCTGCCCCATGGCCAGCATGCTCGCCTCGAAATTGCAGATCACCGGCGGCTCCTTCGCGAATCCGCCGGAGACGATGAGCGTGGCCTCGGCCAGGCCGAAGCAGGGGTAGAAGGCCTCGGAACGGAACCCGCACGGGCCGAAGGCCTCGCAGAAGCGATCGATCGTCTCGGGGCGGACCGGCTCGGCGCCGTTGAAGGCCACCGCCCACTTGCTCAAGTCCAGCGTCTTGCGCTGCTCGGGCGTAATCTTCTCCACGCACAGATCGTAGGCGAAGTTGGGTCCGCCGCTGGTGATCACCCCGCGCGTCATGCTGCCGTAGCGCGTGATCGCGGCCAGCCACCGGTAAGGGCGCTGAAGGAACGACATCGGCGACATCAGGATGTTCGGCCGACCCATGTAGAGCGGCTGGAGGATGCCGCCGATCAGCCCCATGTCGTGGTAGCTGGGCAGCCAGAACACTCCGATGCCCGACCGCGTGTGCTCGAAGGCGTACGCGATCAGGGCCGAGTTGTGCAGGAGATTGGCGTGATTGAGCATCACGCCCTTGGGCGTGCCGGTCGATCCCGACGTGTACTGGAGAAACGCCAGCGTGTCGCCGTGGACGTCCGGCATCTGCCACTGCGTGCCCAGGTCCGCCGGCACGTCGCACGTGGCCAGCCAGGTCATCTCCTTCAGCCCCGGCGTGTCTTCCACGATGGGGGCCACGCGCTGGAGCACGGTGTCCGTGGTCAACGCGACCTTGGCCCCCGCGTCGTCCGCGATGGCCTTGATCCGCGTCAGGGAGCGATTGCGGCGGGGCGGATAGACGGGCACGGCCACCACGCCGCCGTACAGGCACCCGAAGAACGCCGCGATGAAGTCCAGCCCGGGCGGATAGAGCAGCAGGGCCCGCTCGCCCGTCAATCCGTGCGACTCCAGCCAGGCCCCGACGGCCTTGGCCCGCAAGTCGAGCTCCCGGTTGGTCATGTGGATTTCTTCGTTCTCGCCGTCCACGAGGTACGTGAACGCGACTTCGTCCGGCTGGTGGCTTGCACGGTGGCGCACCAGGTCAACCAGGTTGGACGGGCCGAAGAAGGTGCCCGGTAGATAATCCAGATGAACGACCATCCGATCCTCGAAACATTGACGCTACGCCGGGCTGAGAGCGTCCCGCTCGGCCGGCTTGCGCCGTGGCCGAATCGCTTCAGCCCGGTACGACGCGCTACGCCGCCAAATCACCCAACCCCCTTCCCGGTCCCAAGCGACCCGAAAGGGGCGGCGCGAATCATCATGGCACCGAGAGGCCCGCTGGCGGCGAGGCGCATGCGGGCCATCGTGGACGGGGAACGCGCGGCCACGTGGCGGCTCCCGCCCCGCGCAACGGCGACACCCGGTGCCGAGGTTGCTCGTCCGTCGATCGGCCCCCCCGCAGGCAGAGCCGCTTTCCAGCAGAGAACCGCCGAAGCCACGCACCGCCCACCCTCGACCCGCGATCTGCCGGGTTCCTGCTCCTCATGGGCTCCCACGCGCTCAGGTCCCACTCAGAGTACCATCGCCGCCATGGGTTCGCAAACTCTTCCCCGTCTCCTTATCGCTTCGGACGATCCTCGCCAGGGACATCGCAAACATCCCCGCGCCCGAAACAAACCGCCTCCCCGACGCAAAAGTTAGATTTTACGCACTTTACTTCAGTTCGCAAGCCGCCATTCGCGCCGCGACACCAAGGGAACGTAAGGCTGCCTATATCCCGTTCGCAGGTGGTCCACCGAGGCACAAGATTGACGATGGGCCCTGGGCGGGCTACAAGGGGGAGAATCAGGCGCAACCAGGCGGAAAGCAACCATTCCTCGGGGGTAGACCCCCTTCTGGGGCCCAGCGCCCCGGCAACGGGTTCGCACCATGCCTCGAATTCAACTAACGCTCGGCTCGCCGCGGTCCCCGGAAAAGGAAGTGGTCGATGGCTGAGAGTAGTTACCCCGGTTGCGGCCCAGGTCTGCCGCGCCCGCCCTGAGGGATCGTCGGCGAAGCCGTGCCACCAGGACCGCCCACGCCGGATCGCTTCCACGCCGCACCCTGGAACCCCCGCGGCCATGGCCAAGAAGAAGCCGAAAAAGACGGATCAGGCGGCCGTTCTCGCCGGAAAGCTCGTCGCGGCGCTCACCGCGTTGCGGTCCCAGGGCGGCGAAGCCTACCCGGTCTCTCTGGCCAGGCTGGGCGCCCTGGCCGACCCCCAAGCCACGGCGATCCAGCTTCGCCGGGCGGCCGGCAAGCACGTCTTCATCAGCAAGGCCGTGGCCGCGCGGAGGGGATGCCTGGATGCTCCGGTAGCCCTCGTGGAGGATCTCCCGATGCTGGCCGCGGCCCCCGCGACGCTGGAAATGGCCCTTCGCGAGAAGCGCACGCATGCGCTGCATGCCCACACCGTGGCGGAGCTGACGCAACGGCTCACCTCCAAGTTGCAGGCCCCGTTCAAGCAGATGGTCCTGCAGCAGGTCGAGCAGGGCACGCTCCCGCCCACGGTCGGATGGATCGGTCTGCGAGGCGCCAAGCTGTTCCTGATCGAAGACCTCCAGCCCGCCGCGTTGCGGGCGAAGCTCACGCCGGTGGAAGCGGCGGCCGCTGCCCCGCCTGCGGAAGCGGTCGCGGGAGGGGCGGAGGCGGCGGAGGGCCTGCCGCGGCCGGACGCCAGCCCGTCGGGAGACGACCGCAGCTTCGAGACCCGCTTCGAGGCCGCCTTCGACGAGTTGGACCGCCGCGGGGGCACGCACAACTTCGTCAGCCTGGTCGATCTCCGCCGCGCCCTGGGCGGCGTGTCGCGTGGGCTGTTCGTCGCCGGGCTGCGAAGCCTCAGGCGCGCGGGACGGTTCACCCTGAGTGCGGCGGAGAGCCGTTCGGGAATCACCCCGGAGCAACGCGCGGCCGGCATCGAGGAGGCCGGCGCTCTGCTCCTTTACGTGTCGAGGAAGTCGCCATGAACGTCGCCACGCCCGCGGGCACGACGGGCGAGTCCCGCGCTGCCCGACTCGACGACTTCTTCCAGTACCTGGCCGGCTCCAACCCGTTCCTCTCCGGCCAGGTCAGCGAGGCCCCGGCCGATCTGGACGACGTGGCGGCGATCCACGACCGCCCCTCCCGCGATCTGATCCGCCTGGCCCAGACCGCCCTGCACGAGCGCAAGGGGGTCGGCGCGGTGCTCTGGGGCGAAGCCGGGATCGGCAAGAGCCATCTGCTCGCGCGGCTCAGCCGCTGGGCGGGCCAGTGCGACGCCAAGGGGAGAGAGAACGCGGTCTTCGTGCTTTTGCACAACGTGCAGGCCAGCCCCGACCGCCTGCCTCGCTACGTGCTCAAGTGCGTGCTCAGCCGGCTGACGCGCGGGCGCCGGCGCGCGCTGCATGGCACGCCCCTGTACTGGCTCGTGGTGCGGTTCATCAAACAAGCCCTCAAGGAGAACGCGCCCGACACCGAAATCCCCACGGCCGACCAGGCCCGGTTCGCCCTGCTCCGGCAGGCCGCGCGCTTCGTGGAAGCGCACCCCAACGTGGGCGAGGACGCGCAGAGCGTGTTCGAGGTCCTGTACCGCTTCTTCCTCGGCGCCTACCGGCGCCGGCGCCTGGACGGGGACGAGCGCGAGGCTCGTCTCGCGGTCCGGTGGCTGGCGGGCGAGGAGCTCGACGCCGAGGAGCTCGACGCACTTGGCTTGCGGTCGGGCGAGTACGCCGAAGCCCCACGGTCCCTGGCCGATGAGCAGACGATCCACACGGTGCTGGTCGCGCTGACGGAGCTGGCTGCCGAGCGCGGGCAGGGCTTCGTCCTCTGCTTCGACCAGGTCGATAACCTCACCGATGCGCAGTTCCAGGCACTCACCCAGTTCCTGCACACCCTGATCGACCACGCCCGCAACCTGCTGGTGATCACCTCCGGAGTGAAGTCCAAGCTCCTGGAGTCGCAGCGGTCGGGCATCGTGCTCTCGGCGGCCTGGGATCGCGTGGCCCAGGAGGAGCTCACCCTGGCGCGGATCGCCCCCCCGCACGCCAGGCAGATCGTCGAGGCCCGGCTGGAGCGGGCGATGGAGCCGTTTCTCGCGGTCGAGGAGGTCAAGGCCTGCGTCCAGCGCGAGGCGCTCTTCCCGCTGGGGCTCGCGTGGTGGAATCGCCGCCTGGGCGATCTGGTGGAGGTGCGGCCCCGCGACGTGGTGCGGTGGGCCCGGCAGCGGTGGCAGTGGCAGCAGGACCGGCTCGCGGCCACCTCGGGCCGATGGCTGGACGAGTGGCCCGGCGACGCCTTCGTGTCGGCCGCCGACCCGGCGGAGTCGGACGCTCCGGTCTCGCTCGCCGAGGACGATCTTCAATGGGCCATCGACGCCCGCATCGCCCGCAAGATTCGCGAGAAGATCGCCTGGCGCGAGCTCGAGCCGGGCGACCTCCCGCCCGACGCCGGCCACCTGTGCGGGCTCATCGAAACGCTCCTCACCCAGATCTGGCCGGAGAACCTGCGCGGCGAGGCGGAGATCTCGCCCGACTGCGTCCGCGGCTGGAGCGTAGAACACGTCCAGCGCGTGCCGCGCAGGGCCGGGGGGCCGCTGCCGGCTTACGATCTGGTGGTGGTGCTCGTCGACTCCTCCCGACAGATCCGCTATCGCGTGGGCCTGGCGACGGTCGCGACGGCGAGCCTGACCTCGGCCGCGGCCTCGCTGCGCCGCATGGCGGCCGACGAGGGCCCGCCCGACCGCGCGCTCCTGGTCACCGAACAGCGCCAGCCGCTGCGGTTGGGCGCCCGCGGCGAGGAGTACCTCGCGTCGCTCCGCGCGCGCGGCCCCGGGCGGTTCGCGGAGATCGCGCTGCGCCTGGAGGAGTATGCGGAGCTGGACGCCCTGGTCGGGGTCTGGGGCGATTCGCGGTCGGGCGATCTGGAACTCGACCTTCCGGGCGGCGGTGCGCGGGCCATCGTCGAGCACGAAGTCGCCGCGTCTTTCGGCCGTCAGGGCCGCTATCGCCGGCACCGGCTGCTCGGGGCGATCCTCGCCGGGCCGGAGGCGGCTTCACCCGGCGCAGACGGGCTCGCGGGGCCGGATCCCCTCCACCTGGACGCCGCGGAGGCTACCGCGGTCCGCCGGTTCGTGCTGGGACAGGTGGCCTTGTGCGGATCGATCACCACGCGCGACCTGACCGGCCGCTACCGCGAGCACGTCCTGGGGGCCGTTGACCGACGCGACCCGGAGCGGCTCCACGCCGCGGTGCGGTCCGTGGTCGCCGACATGCATCGTGAGGGGACCGTTCGGGCGGCCCCCGAGGACGACCAGTTCGCCGTCTCCTCGGGCTGAGGAGTCCTCGGCTCCCGCGCGGGCCGGGGTGTCTCCTTTCGCACCAGGGCTTCCGCGGGAGGGACTCGGAGAGACCCCTGCGAGCGGCGATTCCCGCCCCGTGCGATCGGCCCACGACCCCCGCGCCCCACGGGCTACTTGCGCACTGCCTGGGGCGCTTCGCTGCCGTGGACCGGCTGGAGCAGGTTGAGATAGTCCAGCGTGATGGCCAGGGCCTCGTCGAGGTAGTAGTCCCGCTCGATGCCCGTGCTGTCGGGATCGTTGAGCTCCTCGATCTTCTTCTTCTCCTCGTCGTCGGCGTTCATCTCCGCGCGCTCGGCGAAGAACGTCTCCTCGTTCAGCGAGACCGCCTTCTTGGCTTTCTGCTTCTTGTACTCCTGGATGTCGTCGAGGACCTTCTGGAAGTCCTCCGACTGGCGGCACCGGGCTCCGGACAGCTCGCGGAGGCGATCGCAGATAGCGCGGTTGACGAGGTTGTACTGCTTGTAGGTCACCGGATCGACGCGGTCGAACTTCAGCGAGTAATCGAGATCGGCCTCGCCCACGTCGAGGTGCGACGACAACGACGGCAGCTCCAAGTCGGAGATCACGCCGCGGTTTTGCGTGCTGTCGCCCGAGGGGCGATAGAACTGCTGCATGGTGACCTTCAGGGCGCCGAGCTTGGGCCGATCGAGCAGCCTCGGGAAGAGCTGCTGGCCGATGTCCAACAGGCTCTGCACGGTCCCCTTGCCGTGCGTGGTGGTGTCGCCCACGATCAGCCCCCGGCCGTAGTCCTGAACGGCCCCGGCCAGGATCTCGCTGGCGCTGGCCGAGAACTTGCTGACCAGCACGACGAGCGGGCCGCGCCAGGCGATCTCCGGGTCGAGGTCGAGGTAGGGCTGGACGCGGCCGTCGGAGTCCTTGACCTGCACGACCGGGCCGTCCTCGATGAACAGCCCCGTCAGGTTGATCGCCTCGGTCAGCGACCCGCCGCCGTTGCGGCGCAGGTCGAGCACGACCGCATCGACCCCCTTGGCCTTGAAATCGTCGAGAATCCGCCGCACGTCCCGCGTGGTGCTCTTGAAGTCGGGCAGTCCCTGCCGGGCGCCCGCCATGTCCATGTAGAAGCTCGGCAGCTCGATCACGCCCACCTTGTAGGACTTGGAGTCGGGCGGGGCCCCCACGGTGAAGACCTCGGCCTGGGCCTCGCTGTCGGTCAGCTCGATCTTCGCCCGCACGATGTCGATCACCTTGCGCTCCTGCTTCCCGGCGGGCGTCACCTCCAGCAGCACCACCGTCCCCCGCTTGCCGCGGATCAGGGAGACGACGTCGGAGAGCTTCATGTCCACCACGTCCACGATCTCGCCGTCGCGGCCCTGGCCGACCCCCACGATTCGATCGCCCGGCTTGAGGCGCCCGTCCTTGTCGGCCGCGCCCCCCGGGATGATCTTGTGGACCTGCGTGTAGCCGTCCTCCGACTTCAGCGACGCGCCGATCCCCTCCAGCTCCAGGCGCATGATGATCTCGAAGTTCTCCAGGGTGCGGCGAGACATGTACGTGGTGTGCGGATCGAACGACGTCGTCAGGGAGGAGAGGAACATCTCCAGCAGCTCCTCATTGTCGGTCTGGTGCATCCGCTTGGCGAAGCTGTGGTAGCGGCGGTGCAGCTTGTCGCGGGCCTCCCGGCCTTCGACCTCGTCGGCCTTTTGCACGAGAAGATCGTACTTGATGCGCCGACGCCACTTGTCGCGGGCCTCGGCCTCGTCCCGCGGGAACTGGCCCGCGTCGCGATCGAGGACGATCCGCTCGTCGATGGTGAAGTCGAAGTCCCTCTCCAGCAGCTCGTCCACGGCCTTGACCCGCTCGTCCACCCGCTCGAGGAAAACCTTGAACACGTCGAAGGCCAGCGAGACGTCGGCCCGCTTGATCATGTCGTCCACTTCGTTCTCATGCTCCATGAACGAATCGACGTCCGACTGGTAGAAGTAGACCTTCAAGGGGTCGAGCATCTTGATGAAGTTCTCCAGCGACCGCTTCGAGATCTCGTCGTCCACGGCCCGTTTGGAGAGGTGGTCGCGGCGAAGAAGCGTGGCCACCGCCAGCGCGACCTGCCGGTCGTCCCGCGTGGGAGACACCGGGTCGGCACAGACCGCGATCCCCATCGACCCCAGCACCAGCGCGATCACGCCCACGCGCAGCCGAAATCCAAGCCAGCTCATGCGATTCATGCTCTCCCTCGCAACCCGAAATGGTGGTCCATTCACCGTCAGCGACGGCGCAGAAGACAAAGTTGACCTATCCTACCCCGGATGGCCCCCTGGAACAAGGCCGAAGACGACACCCTGGAAGGGGCCCCAGACCATGCCAGGATGGGGCTCCGCAGCGGCGCACCTTCGACTCGGAGCCTGCCCAAAACACGGAACAGACGTGCACGATCCCGCAACGCGCTTTCGTGCTCCAAGACGGACCGACAGACCATGCGACGCTCCGTCATCAGGGTTGGTTGCCGCAGCACCCCGTCGTGTTGCAGGCCGCGGTCGACCGCCCCGCGGCATCGAGCACAGCCCAGGCCACGCGCGGGTCGGGCCCCAAAGGACCGGTCAGCCTCCATTCGATCCGCGGCCACTGGGCCCGGGCGGCCTGCACGGCCTCCTCTGTCTTCTCCGTCAGCGCGCCGGGAAACAGCAGGTGCGGTTGCACCACGACGCGCGGCACGCCCCAGCGGGCCGCCGCCTCGAGGACGGTCTCCAGGCGCGGCTGGGCCATGGCCAGGAACCCCACGGACGCGTGCCGGACCGGAGTGCGCGCCGTTCGAAGCCGCGCGAGCCGCCTCATCTCCTCGATCGCCCTCCGATCCGTGCTGCCCCGCCCCACGAGCACCAGGCCGGTCTCGTGCGAGGCGGCGGCCGCCCCGCCCAGGGCTTGTTCGAATCGCCGCGCGGAGAGCGCGACGATCGCCGGGTGGCATCCGAGGTGTTCGACCTGACACGTCCGCACGTCGGGCCGCCGCGCGGCGGCCTCGCGAACCGCGGCCGGGATGTCGCGCCGCACGTGACCGGCCGCCAGCAATAGCAGCGGGGCGACCACGATGTCGCGCACCCCGCGGTCGGCGAGCGCGTCCAGGGCGTCGCGGATCGACGGGGAGCAGAGCTCGAGGAATCCCCCTTCAACCGGAACGCCCGGCACGAGGGATGCAATCCGATCGACCAGCGCGGCGAAGCACCGCGGCGCCCGAGGATCGCGCGAGCCGTGTCCGGCGATCAGCAGCCCGGTCGAAAACGGTGCGTGTGACATGAACGACGGGGTGACTGAAGGGCGGCCGAGCGATGATTCGCGGGACTTCGTCAAGCGAGCCCTCCGGGCCGGCACGGCTCGGCTGCTGGCCACGCCGACGGCCCGCTTCCGCGCCGACCCAGCCACCGTTGCGGGGGAAGCCAGGACCCTTTCGCCCGCCTGGCCCGGAGAGTGCTTCGCACAACGGGGTCCCGCTCCCATTTCCCTCCAGGATCGTGCCGGGCCACTTCAGGGAAGGGTATGGCCGCCGCACGGGTCGGGCAAGCGGTCTGCGGCGTGCGGGGCGGAGCACGCCGACCGAGGACGAGGCGTCGCTAACCGGCGATCAGCGGCCGGCCGTCCTGGGACTCGGCGTCGCACGCGGCGAGCCACCGATTGAGCAATTCGCCGCGGAGGTGGAGGACACCGACCGGGTTGAGCCCGGCATTGCGGATTTTCCCTCCGGCGCGGTGCTGGTGTCCGCCGCCGTGGCCCAGTCCGGCCAGCGCCGAGCGCACCAGTTGCGTGGCGTCGCCGCCGTGGTTCGTGGTCCGCACGGAGACGCACAGGTCGTCGCCGGAGACCGCGCCGCACATCACCCGGTCGATCGTTTCGCCGCGGATCAACAGGTCGGCCACTTCGCCGACGATCTCGGGATTCGATGCGTGCGGCAGCAGGCAGAACCCCGTGCGGCCGAAGAGCAGCGTGTTCTGCATGGCCGAGACGAGGTCGTTGAAGTAGGCCGAGGTGAGGGGGGCGTCCTCGATGTCCGAGAGCACGCTGAAGTCGGCCCTCTCGCTGAGCCACAGCGTGGCCGATCGATCGAGCCGCGAGTAGGCGACCGCCGCGCCCTTCGCCTCGGTACGGATCGCGTAGAGCAAGGCCGTGGCCAGCGCGGGGCCGGGCTCCACGGCCTGCTCGCGCAGGTAGGTCGTCACGATGCTCGCCGAGGCGACCACGCGGGGCCGGATGTCCTCATAGGGCAAACGCCTCCGGCGGCCCGACTCCTCATGATGGTCGATCACGGCCACCGGCGCGACGCCCTTGTCCACCAGCAGGTGATTGCTGGAATGCGGGCTGCAGTCCACGAGCACGGCGCCCAGCCCGGGCTCGACGTCCAGGTCGTGGATCATCTCCAGCGGCGGCTGGAACAACTCGACCAGGTAGCGGTTCTCCGCGCGGAGGATCGCGCCGCGGCCCACGAAGCGCACGGGCCGGCCCAGGCGCTCGCGCACCAGGAGCCAGAGCACCCAGCCGCTGGCGATCGAGTCGGGGTCGGGCGTGTCGTGGGTGACGATCAGCACGCGCTCGCAGCCCGCCAACAGACCGAGAAGGCGGTCCGAGCGCCTGAGACGACTGTGGCCCCCGGAGGTGGAAAGGGCGCGCTCGGCCGTTGAGGGCATGGGGTTTTCACCGGACACGGGAACGCGGCGACAATACGGTCGGCGGGGCTCCGGGAATCGAAGACCGAGCCCGTCGTCGCGCGAAAAAGGGGCGATGGCGCTGCGCACGCGGGCAGATCGTACTGTACACTATAGTTGCCGTCCGGCCAATCGCCACCGCCCCGCGGGGGCATGCCGCGCGACGGCGTCGTGCCCAACCCCGTCGGCCCCCCACCGGGAGAAGCGGCTTTTCCCAACCCCCGTCCCGCATGCCGTTTGCGCCGATTACTCCGCTGGTGCACACCTCCTGCGGCCGACTTCGACGCGCGGGCGGTCTGTCCGCCCGAGGGGGCACGTCTATAATTCCGTCCGGGACCTGCGATCACACATCCTGGTGTTAGAGGAGGTTGCCATGCAGCTCTTCATCTCGGCGAAGAACTTCAAGGTCGCGGATTCGCTTCGGGAGCACATCGATCGCCGCCTTCAGTTCGCCCTCGGCAAGTTCGACCCGAGGATCGACCGCGTCGACGTGGGATTGAGCGACATCAACGGCCCGAAAGGCGGTGTGGACAAGCACTGTCGCATCGTCGCCAGGATCCGCTCGCTCGGGAGTGTCGTCGTCGAGGACCAGGATCAGGACTTCTTCACCGTGGTCGATCGCGCGGCCGATCGTATCGGCCGCGCCGTGCACCGCTCGATCGACAAGCGATTCAATCCCAAGCAGGCCAGGCGCCAGGCCCCGCCGGCGCCGGCGGAGATGCCGGAGATCGCGGAGCCTTAGGCCTCGGGCGCCGCGGGAAGCTCGCGCGCGTCTCGGCGGCGGTAGTCGCAAGGAGGGCCGGGGGCTTACGCTCCCTGGGGGCTTCCCGTTGCGGGCGCCGCCGGGTACCGTTTCCAGTTCCGCCGCGCCAGAGAGGGTGCGGGCCGGAGGCCGGTCGGACCGGCTGGGAGGTTCCCGGTGGGCGTTCGCGGAATTATGGTGTCAAAAAGCCTGTAGCCCGCGGGGAGCCCTGACAGGCCGACGCCTTTCGGATGTTCCACCCCGGGGGTGCGGTCAACGGGCCCCTCTGCGATCAAACTTCAACGATTCCTTCGTGTTTTGCGCCTCGACCCGCCCATGAGCACCGCCACTGCCGCCCTGCCGCTGGACCACCTGTCTTCGGAACTCCGCGAAATCCTGGACAAGGCGCCTTCGTTCGTCGTTCCGACTTGCAAGGAGGAGCTGGTCGAGGCGGCCCTGGGCGATGCGGGGGCCGACCGGTTCGAGGTCGCCTACGAGGTGCCCGGACGGGGTCGCGTCGTGGAGGCCGTGGTGGTCCGCTGCCGCAACGGCGTGGCGGTCAACTACGTCGAGCCGTACATGCGCCGCCGCGACCCCCAGTGCATGGTCGTGGCCGACGAGCTGCCGACGGACAAGTCGCGGTTCCGCGATCGTTTCGGCGAGCCGTTCGACCGGCTCCGCGGGGAAGTCCTCCAGTGGCTGGCCCGGCAGGAGCTGCTGGTAATGCCCTTCCACGCCGGGTCGAAGAACCTCGGTTATCACGGCCTGCTGATCGCGCCGCGCAACGCCGGGTTCTTCGCCGCCGGCCTGGCCGACCTCCAGGGCCTGATCGCCCCGGACGAGCTGGGCGCGGGCTTCCGGCCCCGCGCGGTGATCTACCTCGCCCCGCCGTTCCGCCACGCGGCCTGCGGCGGCAAGCAGGTCGTCGTCCACCGGCGGACCGAGGGCCTGCACGAGATGTTCTCGCTCAACCTCTACCCGGGCCCCAGCGCCAAGAAGGGCGTGTACGGCGCGCTCTTGGCGATCGGCGAGCAGGAGGGCTGGGTCACCCTGCACGGCTCCACGGTCGAGGTGGTCACCCCGTACGACAACATCGTCACCATCATGCACGAGGGGGCCAGCGGGGGCGGCAAGAGCGAGATGCTCGAATACCCGCACCGCGAGGCCGACGGGCGCCTCCGCATGGCCGTCAACCTGGCCAACGGCGAGGAGCGGTACCTGAGCCTCAAGCAGGGCTGCGGTCTGCGCCCGGTGACCGACGACATGGCCCTTTCGCTCCCGGCGCTTCAGCAGAAGGGCGGCAAGGTCGTGGTCACCGACGCCGAAAACGCCTGGTTCGTGCGCGTCGATCACATCGACGACTACGGCGTCGATCCGCACCTGGAGAAGCTCTGCATCCGCCCGCCCGAGCCGCTGGTGCTTCTGAACATCGACGCCGTGCCCGGCTCGACGTGCCTGATCTGGGAGCATACCGAAGACGAGCCGGGCACGCCCTGCCCCAACCCCCGCGTGATTCTCCCGCGGCGGATCATCCCGAACGTGGTCAACCGGCCGGTGGGCGTCGACGTGCGCAGCTTCGGCGTGCGCACGCCCCCCTGCACGCGCGAGCATCCGACGTACGGGATCCTCGGCTTCCTGCACTTCCTGCCGCCCGCCCTGGGCTGGCTGTGGCGCCTGGTCTCGCCCCGCGGCCACGCCAATCCCAGTATCACCGACACCCAGGGCATGTCCAGCGAGGGCGTGGGTTCCTACTGGCCCTTTGCCACGGGCCGGCGCGTGGACCAGGCCAACCTCCTGCTGGGGCAGATCGTCGAGACGCCGCGGACCCGCTACGTGCTCATCCCCAACCAGCACGTCGGGGCATGGCGTGTGGGGTTCATGCCCCAGTGGCTCGCCCGGGAGTACCTCGCGCGCCGCAGCGGGGCGCGATTCCGCCCCGAGCAGGTCACGCCGGCACGCTGCCCCCTGTTGGGTTACGCCCTGTTCTACATGCAGATCGAGGGGACGCAGATCCCGCACTGGTTCCTCGAGGTGGACAAACAGCCCGAGGTGGGCAACGAGGGCTACGACGCGGGGGCCGGGATGCTTCGCGACTTCTTCCATCGCGAGCTCTGCCCCCTGCTCGACGAGCGCGACCTCGACCCGCTGGGACGCCGCATCATCGAGTGCTGCCTGGCCGACGGAGGCCTGGAGCAGTACGAGGAGCTGCTCCCGATCCGGGGGGAGCTGGACTGACGAGGAGGGAGGATTCGCGAGAGGAAACGCGCGATTCCCGTTTCGAAATCCGAGACAAGTCCATCTTACCGAAACGGGGAATGCCCGAAACGAGCAGCCCGAGGATCCGCAGGGGCGCTGGATGCGATCGAGCTACCCTCCCCGCGCGCGGTGTGGGGCATCCGTGCTTCGCATTTCGGATCTGCTTCGTGTTTCGAGATTCGGATTTCGAGATTCGCCATTGGCCAACCGCTCGACCCACGCCTCCTCCTCCTTCGCCAGGCGCTCGCGCTTGGCCGCGTAGCGCCGGTACTTCTCCAGCTCGGCCTCGCTCCAGGCGTGGGCCTCCACGTAGTCGCCGCAGAAGGGCACGCCCAGGTCGATCCACGCGCAGAGCCGCGCCATCTCGTCCGCCGTGAGCTTCACGTCCTCGTGCCCGGCTTGAAGCATCCCGATGAGCCGGCTGGTGGCCGAGCCGGCCGCATAGGGCGGAAGCATGGGCGGGGCCGACTGGGCACTGACCCAATTGACCATCGGGTGGTCGGCGTCGCCCGTCCAGGTCCCCGGCCGCTTGCCGCCGCGGTCCTTGGCGTGCGTCAGGGCCAGGTAGGCCTCGCTCCATCGCCGCCTGGCCGCCGGGTCCACCACCTCGCGGGAAGTGAGCCCGGGCGGCTCCCCCTCCTCGCCGCGGTGGCAGCGGACGCACTTCGCGTCGAGGATCGGCTGGATCTCGCGGCCGAAGCTGAACCCCCGCGGCGCGCCGAACGCCGGGCGGAGCGGCTCGGGGCCGGCCGCCAGGGCCTCGGTCCGCGGCAGCGCCGCCCGCGGCGCGCTGTTCTTGTGCTCGTGGCAGCCCACGCACGACGCGTCCTCGCCTGGCTGGATCGTCGTCCAGCTCCGCATGGTCTGCACCATGCGTCCCTTGGCGTCGAGCAGTTGGAAGTAGACCGGCTTGCGGGCGGGCACGCGGAAGAAGGCCGAGCCGTCACGGTGCACCCGGGCGTCGCCGAGGATCACCTTGGGATCCCACGCACCGTTGCCCACGGCCACCGGCGTGCTGATCAGGGCCCCGCCGCCCGGGCCGCCGTTGCGGTTGGAGCCGATGCCCGCGGCCCGGTACTCGATGGAGACCACGCGGAGCGTCCTGACCGTGCCCCGCGCAACGCCCTCCAGCCCCGGGCCGGCATGGACGTCCTGCACGTAGCAGGTGCCCTCGGTCTTCGAGTAATCGACCGTGCTGGGGCGAACGCGTGGGCTGGGCCGCGCCCGCAGCGGAATCGGCTGGCTGCACGGCATCTCCGCGTCGGCGGCCAGCAGCTCGCGCCGGCCGTCGCGGAACATGAAGTACACGCCGAATCGCGGCCCGTGGCGGCCGTCCTTCCAGTCCCACCCGGCCGGATGGTACGTGACGAGCAGCTCCGTCTCACTCAGCGGGTACGGGTACTGAAACAGCTCGCCCTTCTGGCCGAAGCGGTCGACCTTCACCGCCGGGGTATCGCGAACCGGGGCGATCAACTGCGCGCCCCGGTTCTCCTGCCGGCCCCGGGCCGGATCGAGCACGATCAGCTTGCCGGTCTGGCGCGTGTGGTGCCCCGTGGCGATCGCCATCACCCTCTGCGTGCCCGGGATGCTCCGCGCGTGGAGAATCGTCGTCGGGAACCACGAGTTGCCGCCGTAGAAATCGGCCTGGCCCGTGCCGTCCGGGTTCATCTGCAAGAGCGGCTGGGGGTAGATCTGCCCGCGGTCGTTGTACTCCCATCGCGTGTAGAGGATCCGCCCGTCCTCGGTCACCGTGGGGAAGTTGTCGTGCACCTGGTCGAACGTCAGCCGGCGGAGGAACCGGCCGTCCTTGTCGCAGCGGTAGAGGTTGCTGACCTCGGTCCACCAGCAATCGACCGTTTGCACGCAGCGCGTGGAGTTGAAGAGGATGTCGCCGCACGGCAGATACACCCCTTCGTAGTCGGCCACGCCCAGCCCGTGGGTAAGCTGGCGCACCCGGCGCGTGGCCACGTCCATCTCGTAGAGGTGGTAGTCGTCCTCGCGATCCGACTTCTTCCAGGAGAAAAGCACACGTATGCCGTCGTAGGAGACGTCGGGGTCGCGGATCACGCCGCCGCGGTCCTCCAGCAGCGTCTCGACGCGGACCTCGCCGTCCTTCACTTCCAAGAGGCACAAGGCCGAGCCGGGCACGAAGTGCCGCTCGGCCTGGGCGTCGGACTGGCCCTCCGTGTAGGCATAGTGCGAGCCGCCCAGCGTGTAGTGCTTAGCAAAGAGGATCCGGGGGGCGAGGGCTTCGAGCCTGGCCAGCCGGGCGCGGCGCCGAGCCCGGCACGCTTCGGAGTAGAGCTTCAGCCACGCCGGATCGTCCGGCGGGGGAGATCGCGCCTCGAGCCTCTCCAGCCGTTCAGCCAGGGCCGCGCCCTGGTCTCCAAGCTCCTGGAGCACCCGGCGGATCATCTGCCGCTCCGGCGCGGCGTCGCGGTCCCCGTCGAAGTACCAGCCGAGCACGCGCGCGGGGTCGAAGCGGTCGGACCCGGGCCCCGCCTGCGGATGATCCTGAAGATACCAGTCCAGCTCAGGGTAATCCTCCCACAGGCGGCGGCAGAGCCGGTCGAAGACGCCGGCGCGGTCCGCGCCCGGGATGTCGGCCTTCAACAACACCCGCCGCGTGGCGGTCATCGCTTCGGCCCAATGGGCCTCGCGGCAATAGAGCGCGTCGGCCGGCGACCCCTCGGCGCCGGCGCACACAAGCAGCAGGACAAGAGGCAGGCAGTTCACGATCGCAGGACTCCTTCAGTCCGCGGCTGTCGAGCCCCGCAGGCGGGAAAGCGGGACCCCTGGCGGCGCCTCCATGGCCAACGCCCTCAGGATGGCCCACGCCGGCCGGGAATGCAACACCCCCGCGCTTGCGCTGTCCGTGGGACCCTCGTTCTGCTATACTGGAGGCCCGCCGACAGAGACTTCCGAACTCTCGAGGACTTCGGAAGCCTCACCCGCCTCGACAACCACCTGCCTACCGGGAGGGTCAGCTCATGAGGTGCCCCGCGACGCTGCGCGCGTGTTGGACCTTGATCTCAACTTCCCTGGCCGCCGCCCTCGTCGCGTCCGTCTCGTCCGCGGCGGCGCCGCCCGAGCAGGCCCCGCCCAGCTTGTACGAGCGGAAGGACTCCTGGACCGAGACCATGCTCGCCTCCCGGGCCAGCTACCTGCGCTATCGCGACGCGCAGAAGGCCCAGGCCGGCAACCCCGACATCAAGCCATTCGTCAGCGACCCCATCCGCGGCGACGGGCCGGGGCAGGCGATCTCGGTCAGCGTGGCCGGCTGCCGCTGGATGCGCCTGGTGACGATCCTCGAAGGCGGCGGCGGCAACTGCCACATCTGGGGCGAGGCCCGGCTGATCGCCAAGGACGGCTCCGTCACCCCCCTGAGCAGGCTCGAGCCGCTGTTCGCCCACGTGGGCTGGGGCCAGCTCCTCGCCGACCGCAACTGGCAGGACAATCCGCTGAAGATCGGCGAGAAGCAGTTCAAGCACGGCATCTGGGTCCACTCCAATAGCGACGTCTGCTACGTCCTCGGCGGCAAGTACGAGCGCCTGGAGGCCTGGGTCGGCATGGACGCGGACCGCGCCCGCGGCGTGGCCCGATTCAAGGTCCTCTTCGAGGATCCCGACGTGCTGCCCGAGGTCTGGAAGCGGATCGCGCGGGACTTCCCCGCCGAGTCGAAGCGGTTCGTCGAATACGCGGGCAGGAACTACCTGGCCTGGTTTCACGACGCGCGGGTCTCGCACCTGGACACCACGGCCATCCAGCACGCCCTGGCCCAGGCCGGCCCGTTGAGCGAGGTGCTCCGCAAGCAACTGGACACGCTCCGGGGCGAGAAGGTCCCGGGCGACGATCCCCGCTGGCTGGACCTGTTCTGCCGCGCGTGTGATGCGGCCGAGACCGGCACGCTGCTCGAACAGCTCTGGCTCGCCGATCTGCGACGCCCGCTGGTAGCCCAATACGTCGATCTGACCCGGGCCCAGGTGCCGCCCGGCGACCCGCGCTGGGCCCAGATCCGCGCGCGCATCGGGCGCATCGCCCAGGCCATCGGCACGGGGCCTGCCATCGACCCGGCTGCGATGCGCGCGGGGATGGACGCGCTCTGCGAGGCCATGCCCGGACGCTTCCACGGCGAGGCGGTCCGCAAGCGCCTGGACGACAGCCAGAAGCGGTGGCAGACGATCTTCCCCGCCGCGGCCCAGGGGGATGAGAAGGCCGTCGCGGAGCTTCCCGCCCTGGCCAACCAGGCCCGAACGCTCCGCCACGCCATGCTCGCCTCGCTGGAAGGCATGGATCGGTTCCTCGCCGCGCGCGCCCATGCCGCCATGCCCGGCGAGTGGCAGATGCAGTTCGACGCGCTGAGCCATGATCTCCGAAACCGGGGCCACTTCGAGCGCGTGGCTGCGGAGACGTGGCGGCCCGAGGCGTTGATCCACGAGGCCGACCGCGATCCGGTGGACGTCGTGCTGCGCCGCACCGCGGCCTTGCTCGACGACCTGAGCAACACCTCGGCCGCGGAATCGCTGGCGCCGATGCGCAAGGAACTAGAGGCCCTTCAGGCAGTCAATCCGAAGATCGACCCGGCCCGCGCCGAGGCCCGGTTCGTGCTCTTCGCAGACATCTGCCGACTGCGCCGCGAGGTCGCCTTTGCCAATCCGCTGTTGGACTTCGACCAGATCGTGTTCATCAAGCGGCACCGGGCCCTGTTCAACCACATGTGCGACCAGTACTACGGCATGGCGGCCACGCCCGGCGGAGGGCTGTATGTCCTCTCCGGGGCGTTCGGGCCCGACCCGCAACTCCGCGACGTGCTGGCCGACGCGGTGGTCGCGCGGGGCCGGCTCCAGGGCCAGAAGCTCTCCGGCGGCCCGAGCACGCCGCCGGCCCTGCGTTTCGACGGGATGGGCAACCTGCACGGCCCGGAGCACCAGGGCGGCACGTTCCTCTCGCCCGATCTGTCCTGCGACGGGCGCACGGTGCTCTTCGCCTACGTGGAGAACCGCGGCGATACGCAGCACCGCCACCACACCGATCCCACGCAGGGGCACTGGCACGAGGGCCGCTGCTACCACGTGTTCAAGGTCAACCTCGACGGCACGAGCCTGGAGCAGCTCACCGACGGGACGTGGAACGACTTCGATCCCTGCTGGCTCCCCAACGGGCGGATCGCCTTCATCAGCGAGCGCCGCGGCGGCTATCTCCGCTGCGGGCGCGTGTGCCCCAACTACACGCTGTTCGACATGGCGGCCGACGGCAGCGACATCACCTGCCTGAGCTTCCACGAGACCAACGAGTGGCATCCCAGCGTCACGCACGACGGCATGATCGTCTGGACCCGCTGGGACTACGTCGACCGCCACGGCTGCACGGCCCACATGCCGTGGTTCACGACGCTCGACGGGCGCGACCCGCGCCCCCTGCACGGCAACTACGCCGAGCGGCGCTCGCGGCCCGACATGGAAGTGGACGTCCGCGCGGTCCCCAGCTCGACCAAGTACGTGGCCGTCGCCGCTCCGCATCATGGCCAGGCCTACGGCTCGCTGGTGCTCATCGACCCCAAGATCCCGGACGACGACGCCATGGGGCCGGTCAAGCGGATCACGCCCGAGGTCGGCTTCCCCGAGACCCAGGGCGGGCACCAGGTCTATGGCACGCCGTGGCCGCTCGCCGACGACTACCATCTCTGCGTGTATGACGCGCGCATGCGGTCGGGCGGCGGGCGCCAGGGCGGGGCGTACATGGCCGGCAACTACGGGATCTACCTGGTCGATTCCTTCGGCAACAAGGAACTCCTGTACCGCGATCCGGAGATCGCGTGCCTGAGCCCGATCCCGGTGAAGGCCCGACGCATGCCGCCGGCCGTGCCCGAAATCGCCCAGCGCACGCCCGAAGAGACCAATCCGGCCGCGCGACCCAAGCTGCCGCCCGACGCGGGCCGGCCCGAGGGCACCGTGGCGGTGATGAACGTCTACGACAGCCTCAAGCCGTGGCCGGAGGGGACGAACATCACGCACCTCCGCGTGCTGCGGCTTTACACCATGTCGGTCCCGTCCGGCCCCAAGCCGCACGACACGGGACTGCGCGTGGCCTCGGCCGGCGACTCGGTGGTTCCGGTGCGCCACGTGCTGGGCACCGTGCCGGTGGAGAAGGACGGCAGTGCCCACTTCACGGTGCCGGCCGACTGCGAGATCTTCTTCCAGGCCCTGGATGAGCGCGGGCTGGCGGTGCAGTCGATGCGCTCCGCCACGCAGGTCCGCGCTGGCGACCGGCTTGTCTGCGCGGGCTGCCACGAGCCAAAGCACGAGGTCCCGCCCTCGCAGCTCGACGTGCCGTTGGCCCTGAAGCGCGGGCCCTCGCGTCTGGTGCCCGACGTGGACGGCTCCAACCCGTTCAGCTACCCGCGCCTGGTGCAGCCCGTGCTCGACAAGCACTGCGTCAAGTGCCACCAGGAGAACGCCGACAAGGCCCCGAATCTGGCACGCGAGCCGCTGGCGGGCAAGTGGTACGCCTCCTACGCCAACCTCGTGCGCAAGTACGGCTTCTACAACTACGGCGATTCGTACCGCACCACGCCGGGCCGGTTCGGCGCGAAGGCGTCGAAGCTCTTCGAGATCCTCGAGAAGGGCCACCACGACGTGAAGCTCTCGCCCGAGGAGATGCACCGCATCACGCTGTGGCTCGACTGCACGTCGATGTTCTACGGCGTGTACGAGAAAGAACTCGGAGAGGCCCAGCTCCGCGGCGAGGTCGTGTGGCCGACGCTGGAGTGAGGTGAACGGGCTCCGCCGTTCAGCCTCGCTGGGGGCTGCCGTCCGCAGCCGCGGGCGGCGGATGACGGCATCCTCGGGACTGGTGCGAGCGAGGCGCAAAAGACCCGCGGTGCGCATGTGGTATATTGAGATCTGATCCCTGGGGACTCCCTCCGCTGCGCGTTCGATGCCCCACCCCGACTTGCCCCCTGCTGGTCGCGTTCCGTCCCATCAATCGCCGCCGGACCGCCTCCGCGACGGGTTTCGTTGGGTCCTCCCCGCTTATGAGCCAATCATGTGCAACCGCGATTAGCCGTCAGGCCGGGGCCTCGTGCGCGGCACGGAAGAACTCGAACCTGCTGACCAAAACTGCGGGTTCGGCTGCGGCGCCCGGAAATCGACAAGTGGCATGCTGGAAGGCAGTTGCGCCATCTTGACGAGGTGTGGAGAAGGGTCGAGAAGACGGGCCGGAGCGGGCGCGGCGCTCCCACCTCAGGGTTAGGTTTGCGAATTTGGAGGCGTCGAATCGGGGGGCGGATCCCCGGCAGGCACCTCGACGGGCGTCTGTCGTCTCGGCGCAATTGCCGGTCAGTATTGAGTTTGCTATACTGACCCGATTCCCCAAGGCCTTGGGAGTCGCTGGCGCTTCCAGCGGCGGGCCGAAAGGGGGGTAACTTCATCCAGTTATTGGGGGTGGACCGGCGGGTGCGGGAGCCTCGCGGTTGAGGTTCCCCTCTTGCGCCTTTGCCGATTCTCTTCGGCACTCGGCCGCCTCTGGCCGAGCGGCTGGTTCTTCGCCCTCATCGACCGGGCTTTCTTTCACCACTGTTTCTTATGGTCAACCGAAATCTGATCCGCGGACTGGACCTCAGCCCCGAGGAGTGGGAAGAGGAAATCAACGCCTCGTTCGAAGGCCTGGAGGGGGCCGACCCCGACGAGATCGACTGGGGTGGGGCGGAGATCAGCCTCAACGACATCGTCACCGGCAAGGTGCTCCGCGTGGAGGGCGACTTCGTGCTGGTGGACGTCGGCTACAAGAGCGAGGGCGTGATCCTCCTGAACGAATGGGAGGAGGACGAGACGCCCCCCGAGGCCGGCGACACGATCGAGGTCCTCATCGAGGACGTCGAGGACCCCTACGGGATGGTCGACGACTCCCGGGGGATGATCGCGCTGAGCAAGCGCAAGGCCGAGAAGATCCAGGCCTGGAAGAAGGTCATGGAGTCGGTCCACGAGGAAGACGTGGTCACCGGCGTGGTCACGCGCAAGATCAAGGGCGGGCTGCTGGTCGACATCGGGGTCAACGTGTTCCTGCCGGCCAGCCAGGTGGACATCCGCCGCCCGGCCGACATCGGCAACTACATCGGCCGCACCATCCAGTGCATCGTGCTGAAGATCGACGAGGCGCGGCGGAACATCGTGGTCAGCCGCCGGGCCCTGATCGAGGCCGAGCGTGCGGAGAAGAAGGAGCAGCTCCTCAGCGACCTGGAGGTCAATCAGCGCCGCAAGGGCGTGGTCAAGAACATCGCCGAGTTCGGCGCGTTCGTCGACCTGGGAGGCATCGACGGCCTCTTGCACATCACCGACATGACGTGGGGCCGCGTCAATCATCCGTCGGAAGTGGTCTCCATCGACCAGGAGATCGAGGTCGTGATCCTCCACATCGACTACGACCGCGAGAAGATCGCCCTGGGGCTGAAGCAGAAAGAGCCGAGCCCGTGGGAGAACGTGGCCGACAAGTACCCGGTGGGCAATCGCGTGCGCGGCGAAGTGGTGAACGTGATGACCTACGGCGCGTTCGTCAAGCTCGAGGAGGGGATCGAGGGCCTGGTGCACATCAGCGAGATGTCGTGGACCAAGCGGGTCAGCCACCCCAACGAGCTGGTGCAGATCGGCGACGAGATCGACGTGGTGGTCCTCGGCATCAACAAGGAGAAGCAGGAGATCTCGCTGGGCATGAAGCAGACCCAGGAGAACCCTTGGGACCACGTGGCCGAGCGCTACCCGCCCGGCACCACGGTCAACGGCACGGTGCGGAACCTCACCAACTACGGGGCCTTCATCGAGATCGAGGAGGGCATCGACGGGCTGCTCCACGTCAGCGACATGTCGTGGACCCGCAAGATCAGCCACCCCAACGAGGTCGTGGAGCGCGGACAGGCGGTCAGTTGCCGGGTGCTCTCCGTGGATCAGGACCGCCGCCGCATCGCCCTGGGGCTGAAGCAGTTGGGCGAGGACCCCTGGGCCCACGACATCCCGGACAAGTACCAGCCGGGCCAGATCGTCCAGGGCACGGTCACCAAGATCACGAACTTCGGCGTGTTCGTCGGCCTGGAGAACGGCCTGGAGGGGCTGTTGCACATCTCCGAGCTGGCCGACCACAAGGTCGAGAACCCCGAGGAGATCGTCAAGGTGGGCGACCAGATCGAGGTCAAGATCCTCCGCGTCGATCCGGAGGAGCGCAAGATCGGGCTGTCGCGCAAGCGCGTGGAGTGGGCCGAGGAGGCCGAGGCCGAGGCCCCGGCCGCGCCTGCCCAGCAGCCCCAGGCCATCCCGGCCTCGGAGCTCAAGGGCGGCGTAGGCAGCGGCAGCGGCCCGCTGATCAAGCCCATCGAGACCAAGGACGGCGACGCCCAGGGCTGATCCGCGCCCGGACAACCGGAACCCCCTCGCGACCCCGCCGTCCAGAACCGGCGGGGTCGTTGCTTATGCGTGCGGCGGCGGGGCGCGCCCCGCGTCTCCCTCCCATTCCGCACGGCCGGTATGCGGGGCACAGGCGCCCCAGCTTGTCGCCGGTCCGCTTCCTTGCAGAAACCGGCAGGGCCCCGTCGATAGTTGCTCTTGGGAAAGAACGCCCCAGCGCATCGCTCCACTTGACGACCATGCCCAGGACACGACGCAGACCGAGCTCCGCGGTGCAGTCTCCCCTGGAGACCTACCTGCGGGAAATCAACGAGACGCCCTTGCTCACGCCGGGCGAGGAGCAGGACCTGGCCGTCGCCATCGGCGAAGGCGACATCCGGGCCCGCGACCGCATGGTCCGCGCCAACCTCCGCCTGGTCGTCAACATCGCCCGGGGCTACACCGGAAAGGGACTGAGCCTTCAGGATCTCATCGAGGAGGGCAACCTCGGGCTGCTGCGCGCCGTGGAGGGCTTCGACCCGGCCATGGGCACGCGGTTCTCCACCTATGCCAGCTACTGGATCAAGCAGTCGATCAAGCGGGCCCTGATCAACACGGCCAAGACGATCCGCATTCCCGCCTACATGGTCGAGCTGCTCTCCAAGTGGCGCCGGGCGAGCACGCGCCTGGCCGAGGAGCTCGGGCGCACGCCGACCGCCGAGGAGGTCGCCCGCGTGCTGGGCCTTCCCCGCAAGAAGCTGCCGATCATCAAGAAGGCGATCAAGATCTACAACCTTACGCCGCAGACCGACCAGGCCGAGGCCGGCTGGTCGCTGGGCGAGATGATCATGGACGAGGACGCCCGGACTCCCGAGGAGGACCTCGTCGAGCACGACAACCTCACGCACATCATGCGGCAGCTCGAGACCATGGACCAGCGCGAGGCCACCGTGCTCCGCATGCGGTTCGGCCTCGACGATCACGAGCCCCGCACGCTCAAGGAGATCGGCGAGACCCTGGGTCTGACCCGCGAGCGCGTCCGCCAGATCGAGACCGAGGCCCTCAACAAGCTGGCCGAGAGTCTCAATGGATAAGCGGCCAGGGGCCGGTGGCGAGCGGCCAGGGGTGTGATCTGCTTGCTTCGTGCCGCGTGCTCCTTGCCGCACGTTCCGTTCTTCCTCGCGGACGCGGCCGAGGCGGCTCTCCCCCGTGCGGTGCGGTCGCAGGGCGTGCGCCCATCGAGGCGGGCCCCCGGTTGGGGCGCGCTGCCGCGGCGAGGTCAATACCGCGTCACGTGGCGGAGAAGCACCCCGCCGCAGATCGCCAGGATGGCGTTGCCGGCCCAGACCGACCACGGCGGAATCGTGCCCCCCTTGGCCCCGTCCACCCCGTAGATCATCAAGGGGTAGTAGAGGGTGAGGATGGGGAGGAAGCAGAGGAAGAAGCTGGTCAGGAAATCCCGGTTCCGAAGCCGGACCGCCAGCGGCGCCCCGACCCACACGAAGCACAGGCAACTGAAGCCGGCCGACCAGCGGCGATGAGGCTCGGTCAAGAGGCGGTTGAGCTGGGCCCTGGCCACGCGCAGGCTCCCCTCGAGCGTCTTCCAACCGCCGCCGGTCAGCCCCTCGAAATCGCCCCGGATCATCTGCAGGGCGGCCAGCGCGGCCATCTCCTGCTCCATCTCGGCGATCTCCTCGCGCTGCTTCCGGGCCTCGACCGTGATCTGCCGCAGGGGAAGCCAAGAAGGCGTCGGGACCTGGGCGCCGGCGCGGCTCGCCTGGCTGAGCGGGATGACCTGGTCGTGCCGCGGAAACCGCATCGACACGCCTCCCTCCACGTCCGCCCGGCCGTTGATCAGCCGAATGTGAAGCATCCCCTGCTCGCGGTCGCAGGCCAGCTCCGCCTCCTGGGCGCGGATCGTGATGCCGGGCGTGTCGCCATGGCCCTGGATCGAGATCGTGGGGCGGATCAGCGTACGGTCGCGGACCTGAGCCACGTTGATCGCGAACGTGGGCGAGGTATAGCGCTTCTGCGTGCGGAGCATGCTGTAGGCGATCTCCTCGACCGACTCGACGATCACGCGCTGGGCCCCGTTGCGCCCCCAGGAGACGGCCAGGTCGTTCAGCCACACGGTCAGCAGGCTGACGAAGAAGGACAACACCAGAACCGGCCGGAGGATCGACAAGGGCGAGATGCCCGACGCCTTCAGGGCCACGACCTCGTTGGAGCCCGACATCCTCCCGAACACGCTGGTGGCCGCCAGCAGCAAGGTGACCGGGATCGCGATCCGCAGGGCGTCGGGCAGGATGTAGGGGATCAGCCCAGCGACCTGCGCAGGGGGCAGGCTTTGATGGACGGCCTCGCGGATCACGCCGCCGAGGATGATCATCACCGTCAGCGCGGAGAGCGCCGCGAGGAAGACCTTCAGCAGTTCGACCAGCACGTACCGGGTCATCAGCGACATGCCGCGTAGTGTGGCGCGTGTCCGCCGCCGGGGTCAATAGCACTCTCGTCCCGCCCTCGGAGCCCGCCGCGAGGCGCCACGACCGCCACGGAAGGGCGAATGGCGGGAGCCGCAAGGTGCTCCTGGCGGCGCCTTTACAGAGGTCGCGAATTCCGACATACTACCGCCCCGGGGGATCGTGCCGGCTCACGGACGGCCCGGCCCTCCGACCATGCCGCCCGGCCGTGCCGTGAAGGAGCGTACGACGATGGCCAAGCTGTCGATGAGCGAAACGACGACGTTTCGGTGGTCGTTCGAGGAAGACGTGGCCAACTACGCCGCCGCCGGGATTCCCGCCCTGGGCGTGTGGCGCCAGAAGCTCGCCGACTGCGGCGAGGCGCGGGGCATCCCCATCCTCCGGGAGAAGGGACTGGAGGTCTCGCATCTGTTCTGGGCGGGGGGGTTTACCGGGAGCGACGGTCGCTCGTTCCGCGAGAGCATCGAGGACGCCGCCGACGCGCTGCGACTCGCACGGCGCCTGGGAGCCCCCTGCCTGATCGTGTACAGCGGTGGCCGTGCCGGCCACACCTTCAATCACGCAAGACGCCTCGTCACGGACGCCCTCGCCGAGCTGGTGCCCGTGGCTGCCGAGGTGGACGTGTCGCTGGCGTTGGAGCCGATGCACCCGGGCTGCGCGGCCGACTGGACCTTCCTGACGTCGATTGACCAGACGGTCGGGCTCCTCGATGCGGTGGGCAGCCCCGAGCAGGTCAAGATGGTGTTCGACGCCTATCACCTCGGCCAGGACGATGGCGTGCTGGAGTGCATCGACCAGCTCGCCCCGCGGGTCGCGCTGGTCCAGCTCGGCGACGCCCGGGAGCCGCCCTGCGGCGAGCAGAACCGTTGCCGACTGGGCGAGGGCTCGGTCCCCCTGTCGGAGATCGTGTCGGCGCTAACCGCGGCCGGTTACGACGGCTACTTCGACGTGGAGTTGCTGGGCGAGGAGGTCGAGACGGACGATTACCGGGGCCTCCTGGAGCACGCCAGGGAGGCCTTCGAGCGGCTCGTGCGCCAGGCCCCATGCTGATCGTCTCTCGCAGCCTGCGAATCCCCATGGACGAGCTGCGGTTCACGTTCGCGCGGAGCTCGGGGCCGGGAGGCCAGAACGTCAACAAGGTCAACAGCAAGGCCGTGCTCCACTGGTCCGTCGCCGGCAACCGGAGCCTGCCCGCGCCGGTCAGAGAGCGGCTGGCCAGCCGCAACCGGCGAAGGATCAACGCCGAGGGAGAGCTGGTCCTTTCGAGCCAGCGGTACCGCGACGCGGGGCGCAACGTCTCCGACTGCCTGGATAAGCTCCGCGAGATCGTGGCGGCCGCGGCCAGGACGCCCAAGCCCCGCAAACCCACGCGCCCCACCAAGGCCTCGGTGCGTCGGCGCCTGGATGGCAAGCGGCGCAAGTCGGAGAAGAAGCAGGCGAGGCGCCCCCCCAAGTCCGATTGATCCGCAGCCCGGCCCGCAGGGCGCCGCGCCCCAGGTGGGCCAGGAGGGGGAGTGTTGCCACGGCGCAAGCACGTCCCTCCCCGCCGGGGACACGCGGGGCCACGACCGGCACTCCCCGGCGGGCTATAATGGGGGTGTCGCCACGGTACGACGCCCTCGTCCCACCCCTCGTGGAGTCATGGACCCCGGCCAGCATATCGACGCAGCCCTTCGCGACTGGCCCTATTCGCCCGGCGTGATCAGCGCCCGGCTGATCAAGGCCGAGGACGGTCGCCGCGTGATCCAGATGCGCGTGGAGCTCGGGCTGCTTCAGATGGAGACGACGCACCGCCCCGACGGCGAGCGGCCCGGCGGGTTCGACACCTGCCTCGACCTCCTGATGCACGAGGCCGCCGCCGAAGGCGACGCGTTCGAGCTCACCGTGACGCACTGCGAGGAGATGGACCGGGAGTTCCTCCAGTACTACCATCGCCGCCTGTGCTGGCTGGCCCTGCGCCAGTTCCACCGCGCCGTGGCCGACGCCGACCACACGCTGGCCCTGATGGACTTCGCCGCCGACCACTCGCCGAGCGCGGAATGGACGGCCTCGCACGAACGCTACCGGCCGTTCGTCCTCCTGCACCGCACGCAGGCGGCGGCGCTCGCTTCCCTCGAGTCGGGCGGTCCGGAGCGGGCCGTGGACGAGATCGATCGCGGGCTGAACCGGCTTCGCGAGTCGCTCGAGGCGCTCGATGGCGACGTGGAGCCCGGCCATCACGCCATGCTCGAGCAGCTCGCCGCCCTGCGCAAGTGGCTGAAGGAGAACTACCATATCGACCAGACGCTCCAGGAGCGCCTGGCCGAGGCGATCGCCGCGGAGCAGTACGAGCAGGCCGCCGTCCTTCGCGACGAGATCGCGCGGCGGGGCAAGGACGCGCGGTGACGCGCGACGTTCCCCCTTTTCGGAGCTCGGCCCCATCCTTTCCTTCCCTCCAGACCGAGACTACACTGGCATGGCGCGGCCTGGGCGCCGGACGCCCTGGCCACCCTGGGCCGCGGGTCCTCATCGTTCACCAAAGAGGTTCCTGCCGATGAACACGCGTGCCATCCTGACTGCCCTCACGGCGACCTTGCTGCCCTGCCTGGTTTCCGCCGAAGAGATCACATTCAAGAAGACGGTCCTCGACACGAAGTTCCGCAGCGAGGGCGTGGCCGTGGCCGACTTCAACGGCGACGGCAAGAAGGACCTCGCGGCCGGCAGCGTGTACTACGCCGCGCCCGACTGGCGGCTCGTGCCGCTTCGCGAGAAGGCCGACGCGTACCCGATCCAGGCCTACAGCGACGCGTTCTGCTGCTTCGCCCACGACTGCAATGGCGACGGGCGAGCGGACCTGATCGTCGTGGACATGCCGGGCAAGGCCACCTGCTGGTTCGAAAACCCCGGCCCCGCACCCGGCCCGTGGAAGCGGCACGTGGCCGTCGCTGTGACCAACAACGAGAGCCCCCTGTGGGCCGACCTCGAGGGCGAAGGAAAGCCCTCGCTGATCTGCGGCTGGTCGCCCGAGGCCAACAAGCCCGACAGCCCCAAGCGGCGCATGATCTACGCCTCGCCCGGCAGCGACCCGTCCGTCCCGTGGCCGGTGCGGGTCTTCTCCGGCGAGTCGGCCCCGGGCAGCCGCAAGTATTACCACGGCCTGGGCACGGGAGACGTCAACGGCGACGGCCGGATCGACGTGGTGACCAAGGAGGGATGGTACGAAAACCCGGGTCAGGGCAAGAAGGGCGAGTGGACGCTGCACAAGGCCCCCTTGGGCCAGGACTGCGCCCACATGGTCGTGTGGGACTTCGACGGTGACGGCGACCACGACGTGCTCAGCTCCAGCGCCCACCGCTACGGCATCTGGTGGCACGAGCAGACGCCCCAGGGCTGGAAGACCCACGACATCGACACGACCCTCTCGCAGACGCACGCGGTGGTCCAGGCCGACATCAACGGCGACGGGCTGGCCGACTTCGTCACCGGCAAGCGATTCTGGGCCCACGGGGGCCGCGACCCCGGGGCCAAGGAGCCGGCCCTGTTGTGCTGGTACGAGCTGGCACGCAAGGGAGGGAAGCCCCAGTGGACCCGGCACACGATCGACGACGCCAGCGGCGTGGGCACGCAGTTCGAAGTGACCGATGTGAACGGCGACGGCCTCTTGGACATCGCCGTGGCGAACAAGGGCGGCGTGTTCCTGTTCGAGCAGGTGCGGAAGTAGGGCGGGCTCCGGTCGCTAGAGCGTGAAACAGTCGGGTCCCGCCCGATCGCCGCCGTTGCGCGTGATCAGGAACATGTAAATGCAGAAGTCGATTCGCTTCGAGAAGCTTCTTACGGCCCCGTCGACCATCAGGTGGTTGACCACGCCCGGGTGCCCGGACGAGGGCCCGAAGGTGTTGCGCGGGTCCAAGCCGACGTAGGGACCGGGATCGGCGCGGGCGAAGTCGAATCCCAAGTAGGTCTTCAGCCGGCGGATCTCGGGCGCGGCATCGTCGTCGAAGTGGCCGCTGTATCCGACCGGCGCCCAGTAGCCGAACTCCTGCTTGGCTTCCTCATCGAACTCCAACGGGATCGGATCACCGTCGCTGTTGGGCTGCTCGCTGGGCAGCCCCACGAGCGTGCACTCCGCGCCCAGGGTCCACACGCCATACTCCGGGTCCGCCGTTTCCGCCGCCAGGACCGTGTGGGCCGTTCCGTCCTTGCCGAAGGCCGGAAGGCTGATGTCAGCTTCCGGAAACAGGGCCCCGTCGGGATGACGCCCCGGCCCTTCCGGGGCATAGAGCGGCACGCGCGGCTGCGGCGACGCGACCGAGAGGCTCTCGATGTGCGTCGCGCCCATCGCCTTATAGTTGGTCAGCCAGCCGGTTACGAGCGGGCCGCTAACGTGCCGCCGATTGCTGTTGCTGGGGCAAAGGAACTCTGGAAATCTGGTGTCGGCCGCCGCGGCGTGGGGGCGGTCGGTCGACCCCGCTGGCTCGACCATCGGCCGCGCGCCGGCCACGTCCAGCGTGTCAACACAGCTGCCCGTACTCCATGTACGGCAGGAGATGGACCAGGAAGCTCCAGCCGTCGATCGCCGTGATCGACCCGTGTGCAGCCCGGGTGACGCCGCTTGCAGGCGGGAAGCACCGAAAGGCGCCGTGGTAGCTGTGGAAGCCCAGCCCGATCTGTTTGAGATGGTTGATGCAGCTCGCACGTCGGACACTCTCCCGCGCGGCGTGAATGGCCGGCACGACCAACGCCAGGAGCAAGGCCACCACCACGAACACGGCCAGCAGCCCGCGCAAGGTGAACTGGAACTCTCCTTGGCTTCCTGGCATGGCGAGATCTCCCGGATTGCGGGCGCAAGACGAGACTGGCACGGACGCACCCGTCCGACGGGGCCTTCGTACCACAAGACCGGCCAGCACCGCGAGGATTGGGCGCCCGGGGGAGACCGATTCCACCAAGAAAGGGAAGAGGCCGGGGGCCGACTCAGGGCCGGCCCCCGGCCTCGCGCTGCGGACAGATTCGTGAGCGAGAGCGGACTCTACTTCTTCCGCGGCTTCTCTGTCGGGGCGTGCCGGTCCTCCAGGGCCTTGCGAAGCTCGTCGATCTCGCGGTGCATCCTCTCCAGGCGCTCCTCGAGCGTCTTGTCCAGGGCGCGGGGTGGCGGGGCCTCGAAGCGCGGCATCGGGATCACGCGGTCGGTCTGGAGGTCCAGGTCGATCCCAAAGCCCTTGCCGCCCCGACCTAGAAGTCGTTCCACGTGCTCGCGCACGTCGTCGGGCAGCTTGTCCAGCTCCTTCTCGGTGACTTCCCACTTCTCGTCGCCCCGCTTGACCACGATCTCGGCCGGGTCCGAGCCCTTGCGCGTGATCGCGATGCTCAGGCCCTCCGGCAGCTCGATCCTGAACGGAGCGCCCTGCGGCAGGATCATGCCGGGGCGGATGAAGCGGAACCGCATGGGGCCGGGGCCCTCCTCGCCGGGCTTGCGCTCCTCCATCCACTTGCGAAAGGCCTCCCAGTCCGGGTTGCCGGGCACCGGGAGCGGAAGGAACCGATCGCGGAGCGTCTCCGGCTCGGGCCGCTTCGCGGGAGCGACATCCATCTTCCGGCGCTTCGCCTCGCGCACCAGCTCCACCGCCAGCTTCCTGTCCCCCGCCGCGTCCACGGCCTCGACCAGGTCGCGCACCCCCTTGAGCTCCTTGCCGCCCGCCCGGACCAGCACGTCGTGCTGCTGGATGCCGGCCTTGGCGGCCGGGCTGTCGGGCACGAGGGTGCGGACCACCAGGCCGGTGTCCTCGTCCAGCTTGAGCTGCGCCCGCAGCGTGGCGTCGGCCGGATGGCACTCCAGGCCCAGCCAGTACTCGCTCGGCTGGAAGTCGAGCGCCATCTCGGCGTCCGCCGGCCCGGCGACGGGCACGACCAACGGCATGGTTGGAACACCGGCCGCCGCGGGCCCAGCCGCGACCAGCGCCAACAGCCCGCTAACACACACACCCTTGAACATCGCTCTCTCCTTTTCTTCCCGTCAGACCACCGATCCCGGCTCGCGCCAGGCGAGCCACGTGTCTTCTTCCGGCGCGCACCCCGGGCGGAAAGCCAACGGCCGTCTCACCTGCTCGCGAGACAAGGGACGCGAGCTCCTCGCGCGGCGGCCCTACTGAAAACCCCGCTTGCCACCCACGTAGTGCACGTCCACCTGATCGACCGGCACGACGAGCTGCCGGCCGTCCTTCATGCGAAGCGGCACGTACTGCCGCGTGCTCTCGATCTTGTGACCGCTGCGGCGGAGCGCCCGCAACACCTCCTCCGGAATGGGCGACTCCAGACCTTCGACCCACTGCTCGTCGATGCCCGGGCGCTCCACGGCCGGGAGCTGCACCCGGCATCGTCCGCCCTGTTCGCCCGGGTCCACGCCGAGCGTGACCAACTGCCAGGGCTCGTCGGCCTCTGGCACGGCGGGGGCACGCCGTTCCGGGCTGGGCGATTCCTCGACCAGCACGGCGCCACGATCGGCCAAACGCACCGGCTGGACCGGCCCGCCGGCATCGTGCGTGGCCAGGTCCCGCAAAAACGTCCCCAGGCCTAGCGCGATCAGGAAGCAGGCCGCCATGGCCAGCACGGTCGAGGCCCGCCCTTCGATCCACGGGCGCCGCGCCCCGGAAGCCGCCGGCGGCGACGGCGGAGCGGCCGGTTGCGCCAGACCGCGCATCTCACGGCGCCAGGATTGCCCTTCGAGAAAGGCCAGGGCCACGCGGCGCCACCCGTCCCGCTCCCCGTCGAGTCGCGCCAGCAACTCCCGTCGCTCCGATTCGTCCAGCTCGTCATCGACGAGCCTGTCCACGAGCTCTGCCTTGTCCCGCCCCTCGATTCGATCGCACTTGCCGGCTCTCATCACCGCACCTCAGGTCACCTCGATGACGTCCAGCGCGGCCAGCTCGGTGCGCAGCTTCTGCCTTGCCCGATGAAGCCGCGCCTGGACCGCGCTCTCGCTAAGCCCCACGTGATCGGCTATCTCTCGATAGCTCCAGTCCTCGGTGTATTTCAGTAGCAGCAGCTCGGCGTCGCGTCGAGGCAATCGCCCCAGAGCAACCCGAATCATCTCCCTCCGCTCCGCGGCCAAGAGCCACGAGAGCGGGTCGTCGCTGCCCCGTTCCCGCTCGCTGGGGCGAACCTGCTGCGTGTAACGGTCGGTCAGCTTGCGCCGGCGGCCCATCTTCCGCCGGTACATCAGCGACTGTGTCACGGCCAGACGGTACAGCCACGGAGCCACCTTGGCCGGGTCCGCGATGGGCGCCTTCTGCCGAACCGCGGCCAGGGCTACCTCCTGCATCACCTCGTCCACGGCCTGGGGCTCACCCAACCGCGCAAGCACCACGGTCCGCAGCCACCGGTCGTGCTGGGACAGTGCGGACTGCCAGTCGATCCTCGGCGTCTGGGACGGCCCGTCAGGCGGGCTGCGAAGCTTCTGGAATGCCATGTCCGTAGGAGTAGTTGCCGCCAGAAGAGGGCTGTTGCAGGGATGGGGCATCCGGCCGGTCCGCTCGCCGGCCGCGCCAGTCGCATAACCCATTGTACGATTGTAGCTTGCGCCAGAAAGACGCGGTTTGACCCCTCCTGCGGCGGCGGCGTACAATCTGCACGGGACGTGGCGAGAGAGCCCCTCGCATCGCACCTGCTCCCGTCAACGCCGTGCCTCCATGCCCGAGCCCGATCCACCCGTCCCGCCGCGCGACCAGCTCCGCTGGCTCCAGTCCGAGCTCGAGAGGCTTAGGGCATCGCATCTTCTCCGCAGCCGCACGGTGCGCGAGGCGGCAGGGCCGGGCCAGATCCGCATTGGCGGGCGCGAGCTGGTCAACTTCGGCTCAAACGACTACCTGGGCCTGGCGGCCGATCCGCGCCTGGCCCAGTCGGCCGCCCGTGCGGCCGCGCGCCACGGCTGGGGCAGCGGGGCCAGCCCGCTCATTTGCGGCTACACCGAGGAGCACCAGGCCCTGGAGGAGCGGCTCGCCCGGTTCGAGGGCACCGAGGCGGCAGTCCTGTTTCCCTCCGGCTTCGCGGCCAACTGCGGCGCAATCGCCGCGCTGGTCGGACCGGGCGACGTCGTGTTCACCGACCGCAAGAACCATGCCAGCCTGCTTGACGGATGCCGGCTGTCGCGGGCCGACGTGCGACCCTTTCCCCACCGCGACTCGACGCGGCTGGCCGAGCTTCTCGATCGCGCCGGGCGGTACCGCCGCCGGCTGATCATCACCGACGGCCTGTTCAGCATGGACGGCGACCTGGCCCCGCTCGCACGGCTGGCCGACCTGGCCGAGCACTACAACGCGATGCTCCTGGTGGACGAAGCCCACGCGACGGGCGTGTTCGGCGCGCGCGGTCGCGGCACGGCCGAGCATCTGGGCGTGGAGGACCGGGCGGATGTGCGGATCGGCACGTTGAGCAAGGCTCTGGGCTCGATCGGCGGGTTCGTGGCCGGACGCCGGGAACTGATTGACTGGCTCGTCAGCCGCGCTCGGCCCTATGTCTTCTCCACGGCCCCGCCTGCCGCAATACCGGCCGCCGCCATCGCCGCAATCGGCATTGCCGAGTCGGAGCCCGAGCGCCGCGTCCGGCTGCTCGACCGGGCGGCCGCCCTTCGCGGCGACCTGGTAGCGCAAGGCTGGTCGATCGGACCGTCCCAAAGCCAGATCATCCCGGTCATGGTCGGCGAGCCGGACCGGGCGGTGCGCCTGGCGAGCGAGCTCCGTGCTCAGGGCTTCTTCGTGCCGGCAGTGCGCCCCCCGACCGTGCCCGACGGCGAGTCCTGCCTGCGGGTCAGTGTCACCGCCGCCCACACCGACGCCATGGTCGCGGGGCTGACCGCCGCTTTGGCGGAGGTGAGGCGTATCGGGTCCATGGGTTTCTGAGCAGCCGTGCACGATCCTGGGAGGGAGAAGTGGCAGGACCCTTTTTTCGCGAAGCATCCTTTGGGCCACTCGGGAAAAAGGGGCCCTGATTCCTTTTCCCGGAACCACGCAAGCCGATTCAGGTCCGTGAGGGGTTTTTCTCCACGTTCTCAAGAGCGTGGGGACCGCGCCAGAACCGCCGTCACACGCCATTCCCGTGAACGACGCGTGAACGGAGTTGGCAGTCCGAAACAAGCCGAAGAAGCGGCGAGCGCTGGTGGCCGAGCCCAGCGTCTTAAGGGGTAGTGCCCCCAAACCGATTGACAGCCAGCACCTGCCCTGATAGGTTGGTTTGCACATTCGACTGTGGTGGGGGGAGCTTCTCGACCGGTTCGAAGGCTGAAGGCTCCATCAGGAGAGTGAGCCCATGCGCCCCACGATCTTCGCCTTGGCGTCGCTTGTCTTCTTCGTCCCCCCGTCTTGGGCCTGGGCGCGGACCTGGACCGACGCGCGGGGCCGCCAGATCGAGGCCGAGTTCGTCCGCGTGCACAACGGCAGGGCCGTGCTCAAACAGGGCGCCAAAGTGCACGCCGTGCCCTGGACCTTCCTCAGCGAGAAGGACCAGGACTACCTCCGCGAGCGGCTCAAAGAGGAAGGCAAGGAGCACCTGGCCCCGAAGAAGATCGACGTGCCGGGATCGAGCCCCAGCGACTCCGCCCCTGCTGACGGGGACCTCGAGCCCGGTGCCGAAGACGACGCAGACAAGGTCGAAGAGAACCGTACCTGGACGGACCTGAAGGGCAACCAGATCGTGGCCGGCTTCGCCGGGATAGAGGCTGGCCGAGTGGTGCTCGATCAGGACGGGCTCACCCGGGATTTCCCCTTCCAGTTCTTCAGCCTCTCCGATCAGGCGTACGTCCGACGGATCATGGAAGGCCGGGGCCTGGGCCACCTGGTCCCCGCACCGCCGGGCAGCTTGTCCAGTCCGCCGAGTGCGGCCGCCCCACCCATGGTGCCAGGCAGCCGGCCGGGGCCGAACACCATGGCCGGCGGGCCTCGCAATCCTCCCTTCCCCTCGATGCCCGGCATGCGCCGCGATCCGGGCCACGCAGGGCCTTCGCACCGGCCGACCGGCCCGTCGCACTTCCCCGGACCAGGTCGCCAGGCGAGCGTGCGATCGCACGTGCCCACGCCGTCCATCCCCGCGCGGTCGCACCGGCCGCGCATGGCTTCGCATCGTCCGTCTCGCATTCGGACGCCCCGGGTTGAGATGCCGGACATGAGCGTGCCGCGGCCGTGCGTTCCGCACCCGGAGATGGTCTATGAGAAGCGGTGCCTGAGCTGCAACCGGGCCGTGCCCGACTCGTCCAAGGCCGGCGACCGCTGCCCGCACTGCGGCGTTTATTGGAGCTACGAGGAGGGTCCCGGCGGCAAGAAGATTTGGGCCCCATATGCGGCCTTTTCGGGGGTGGGCGTCGTCATCGTGGTCCTCTTCGGGGTGCTGGCGAAGCTCCTGAAGGGCTGACGCCGGGGAGCGCGGCACCCTGGGGTACCCTCGACGGTGCGCCCCTGGAGTTCCGTGGATCCCTCCCTTGATGCAGCCGAGTCCATCGCCACAGCGCACCGACTGCGAAGACGCCGGCTCGCCGAGCCGCACAGCCCCTCGCCACCTCCGACGAAACCGCCTGCGACTTGCCGCTCCCGCCGTCATGACTTGCGGCTAACCCTCGTCCGGCTCCCGCCGGCAGGCCGCGCGTAGCTGGGTCCGGGCCAGGCGAAACGCGTGCTCCGCCGCGGCGACCTCGCGGTGGGGAACACCGACGAACAGACCGCGGTTGATCAGCAGGATCCGCCGGCCGATCGCCTCACGGAGCGGGGCGTCGTCGCAGGGCAGCCCCAGGCGGCGTCCCGCGTCGGCCAGGTAGGCGACGATCTCCGCATAGTCCTCCAGCGACTTCTGGCGGTTGCCGGCCGTGGGGTGCAGCGCGGCCGGCGTCCAGGCCTCTTCGGCCAGACGGAGCCAGCGAAGAGCCTCGCGGGGCTCACCGCGATCCAGGGCCTTGACTCCGCGGCGAAAGCAATTGCGCTCGTAGAGCCAGCGGCGCATGATCCAACCGGCTCGGCCGAACGTGAAGATGGCGAACAGGGCGAACAGGGCCATCAGCGTCAGTTCCAGCGGCGGCACTCCGAGCATGACGGATCGACCCCTGTTGCCCTCAGACGGCACGCGGCTCGGACGGGAAGATCATCGCATCGGCGAACGTCCACTGGAAGGCGTGATCGGTCGCCAGATCGAAGTGCTCGGTGCGGCGGGCGAGCTGCTCTGCCTCCCGCCGCGCTTGGAGCGAAATGGCCATCAGCCGCGCCCCGGCCAGCGAGGTGTTGCCCTGGAAGCGGATGCACTCCCTGGGGATCTCGGGAGGGAGGAGGCCGATCCGCTGGGCGTTGCGTCGGCGGATGTAGTTGCCGAACCCGCCGGCGATCTCCACCCGGCGCAAATCGCCCGGCGCCATCCCGGCCCGCTTGCACAAGATGGCCACCCCCGCCCGGATCGCCCCGCTGGCCAGTTGAAGCTGGCGCACGTCGCGCTGGGTGAAGAGGATCGGCCGTCCCGTGCCCGACCGGTCCCCCGTGACGATCAGGAAGGCCGGGTCGCCCTGGTGCTCGACGGCCCGATCCCGCAGCGCGGCGGGGACTTGGGAGGGAAGCGCGTCGCGCCTTGCCAGGCGGCCCTCGGGCGAGATGAAACCGTAGCGGAGCAACTCGGCCGCCACGTCGATCAGAGCCGACCCGCAGATGCCCAGCGGCGCACCGCCCCCGATGACCTCGAAATGCACGTCCCCGTCGATGTGGAACCGCTCGATCGCGCCGCGTGCAGCGCGCATGCCGAACTCGATGCGGGCACCCTCGAACGCCGGGCCCGCGGCCGTGGCCACGGCCCACAGCTTCGAGTCGCAGGAGAGCACCAGCTCGCCGTTCGTGCCGATGTCCACCAGCAGCGAGGGCTCCGCCGAGCGGGTCATCTCGGTGGCTAGCATCCCGGCCACGCTGTCGCCGCCGACGAAGCCGCCGATCACCGGGGCCACGTACGCCTCGGCGCCGGGGTGGACCGCCAGGTCCAAGGCGGCCGCCGGGGCAGTCACCCCGCACCCGGTGGCTGCCACGAAGGGAAGCTCGCCCAGGTGCCGCGGGTCGATCCCGCAGAGCAGGTGCTGCATGGTGGTGTTGCCCGCCAACACGACCTCGTAGATATGATGCCGCTTCACCGAGGCCCGCGAGGTCATCTCGCCGATCAACCCGTCGATCGCGCGGCAGACGGCGCTGCGGAGCTGCTCCAGTCCCTCGGGGTGGTCCTGACTGTGCGCGATGCGCGAGATCACGTCATCGCCGAACGGGGTCTGCGGGTTCAGGCATGCGGCCACCGCCATCTCGCTGCCTTCGTGCAGGTCGATCAGCACCGCGGCGAGCGTCGTCGTGCCCACGTCCACGGCCGCGGCGTAGCAGGCGTCGCGCGTGTCGCCGGGCTCGAAGTCGAGCAATCGCCCAGGGGCCAGCACCGCCGTGCCGCGAAACATCGATTGACGCAGAAGCCGAGGCAGGTGCCGCACCAGTTCCAGATCGGCGGCGACCGGTCCCAGGGCCTCGCGGAGCCGGACAAGGTCGGCCCGGTCGTCCTCGCGCGAGGGCGGATCCAGCGCAAGGCGGCGCTTCCAGACCGGGGGATCGACGACGACCGCCTGGGCGGTGCGCGTGTCGGAGAGGATCTTGTGGAACGTGGCCAGCAGCGACGTATGGGGGACCTCGACGGCCATCGGGCCGGCGACGACGGTCTGGCAGGCCAGGCGCCAGCCGGCCTCCAACTCGTCCTGGGAGAAGACTCGAAGCTCCTGGGGCCCAGGCGGGCCGGCCCCCTGCGAGACGCGCACGCGGCACTTGCCGCAGACCCCCTCGCCCCCGCACGGCATGTCGAGCGTGAGGGCAACAGCGTTGGCAGCCTCGACCAGGCGCTCGCCCGAGGACGCTTCCACGGTCTTGCCCGGCGGGCGAAACGTGACGGGGCTGGTGCGCGGCTCGGTCATCCAGGGGGGTAGGCTGCCAGGAGGCACGGCGGCGCGGCTGGGAACGCCATAGGGTCGCCGCCATGTCACGATAGCAAACGGCTCGGGCACCGGCAATCGGCGGCGTGCGGGGGCCGCGCCTGCGTCGGGGGATCAGGAGTTCGCGACCGCGGCCTTCTCGTCGGCCGGCTCCTCCGGCTCGGAGCTCTGCTCCTTCTGCAGCATCTCGATGAAGCGGGCCGCGGTCGGCGTGAACACCTTGCGGGTGCGGTAGATAATGCCCAGCGGACGACGCAGCTCCGGGGCGATCAGGCGCACGGCGGCCAGCGATCCGTACCGCGTCTCCTGGCGCACCGTCGGCTCGGGCAGGATGCTGATGCCGGCCCCGATCTCCACCGCTTGCTTGATCGTCTCGATGTTGTCGAACTCCATGGCGATGTTGATCTCCACGGACCGCTGGCGGAGATAGCGATCGATCTCCTTGCGGGCGATCAGGTCGCGGTCGAAGGCGATGAAGTCCTCGTCGCGCAGGTGCTCGGCGGTGACGGCCTTGCGTCGAGCGAGGGGATGCTCGGGATGGCAGACCAGCACCATCCGTTCGGTGCGCAACGGCTTGACCGCGACGTCGGCCGTCGGCGACGGGTAGGAGACGATGCCCAGATCCACGGCCCCGCTGGCCACGGCCTCATAGACCCTGTTGGGACGGAGATATTCCAGACGGACCTTGGCCTTACGATACGCCCGCATGAAGTCCTGCATGCAGCGGCTCAGGTCGTGGAGACCCACCGAGTAGATGGCGGCCACGCGGACCAGTCCGGTGATCTCCAAGCGCAGGGAGCGGACCTTGACCTCCACGGCGTCGTACATCTCGAGGACCGCGCGGAACCCTTCGTAACAGACCTCGCCCTCAGGAGTGAGGACGAACGGTCGCTTGGTGCGATCCACGAGCTGGACTCCGAAGTGCTTCTCCATGCGATGAACCGACTGGGTGGCCGCCGACTGGCTGACGGAGTTCGCCGCCGCGCCCCGGGAGAAGCTCTGGTGCTGGACGACATCACAGAAGATGCGCAGCGTTTCGATATTCATAACGGCATCTTATCATAAGCTATCCTAATCCACAAGGGCCGTTAGTAGAAGGGGCGTTGACTTAGCTCTCGCGCCGTCGGAGGCCAGGCCCGTTCCGAGCCGGGCCCATCTATTTCCAGCTCACCGCTCCCAGGTCAGCAGCACGGCGGCCACCACGGCCAGGGCGATGCCTGCCAGCCGGCGCGGCGTCATGGTCTCTCCCTGGATCAACAGCAAGCTCAGCACGACCGTGACCACGACGTAGAGGCTGGTCAGCGGGGCGAGGATCGTCGCCTGCTCGCCGCCGTGCGAAAGCCGGTAGTAGGCCGCGTTGGCCACCACCATGCACACCGACAAGAGAGCGGCGAGCAGATGGTTCCAGGTCCACGCCATATGCACGCCCCGCGCGAGGATCGCGATGCCCGCCGCGTAACCCACCAGGTTGCAGACGAGGATCGTGCCCAGGTTGAGCGTCCGAGAGACGTAGCCCATCAGGAACACGGCGACGCCCCACCCCAGGACGCAGGTGGAGAAGAGGAGGAGGGTTTTCATGCGTGGTGCTGGCGGATTTGCTCGGCTCGCGCGCGGTCGGCCTGGGCCTTGGCCTTCTCGCCCTCGCGCTCCAAGGCAATGGCGCGGTTCGCGTAGGCGTCGGCGTATCCGGGGTCGATGCGGATCGCCTCGTCGTAATCGGCGATGGCCTCGCCCAGCCGGGCCGTCGCGCGATAGACCACGCCGCGGTTGTTGTAGGCCCGAGGGTAGTCGGGCCGCAGCCGGATGGCCTCGGCGAAGTCCTCCAGGGCCAGCGAGTGTTCCCCCTGCTCGAAGCGAACGCTCCCTCGATTGCAGTAGGCCCGGGCGAACTCCGGATCGAGCCGGATCGCCTCGTCAAAGGCGGCGATCGCCCCGTCCAGATCGCCTTTGATCCACAGGGCGTTGCCGCGCCCGCAGGCTTTGACCGCCTCGTCGCTCATGACGGCCTCCGAAGCTGGTGGCCAGCAAAGGCGGCGGACGGGCCGAAAGGCGGCCCCCCTCGCCGCCTGTATCATGGTTCGCCAGGCCGGGCGGTGCAACCCCTTCGCCGCGTCTGGAATCATGGTACGATGAAGCGTCTGGAAACGAGCGTCTGGAACTTCCCGGCCGGCGCAAGCCATTCCCATCCGGCTCCCCCGTCGTTCCGAGCCGGGCCGTGTCGGCCCGGACAAGCGCCCGAAGCCTCGCCCGCGACCGGCCCTTCATGGCATGACTTCGCAAAAGCCCACCCGCGACGAGCTGGCGGACGAGTACCTGGACCAGCTTCCCTTCGAGCCCTACCCGTTCCAGGAAGAGGCCCTGCTGGCCTGGTTCTCCGCCGAGCAAGGGGTGCTGGTGTGCGCTCCGACCGGGATGGGCAAGACGCTCATCGCCGAGGCGGCCATGTACGAGGCCCTGCGCACGGGGCGAACCGCCTACTACACCACGCCCCTGATCGCGCTGACCGAGCAGAAGTTCCGCGAGCTTCAAAGCTCCGCCGAGCGCTGGGGGTTTCGCCGGACCGACGTGGGCCTGGTCACCGGCAACCGCCGCGAAAACCCCGACGCCACCTGCCTGGTCGTGGTGGCCGAGATCCTCGCCAACCGGCTCCTGCACGGCGAGGAGTTCGACTTCTCCGGGGTCTCCGCCGTGGTGATGGACGAGTTCCACAGCTTCGCCGATCCGGAGCGGGGCATGGTCTGGGAGCTCTCGCTGGGGCTTCTGCCCTCCCACGTGCGCACGCTGCTCCTTTCCGCCACGGTGGGAAACGCCCGGGAGTTCGTCAACTGGCTCCGCACCGCGCACCAGCGCCGCGTCGAGCTGGTCGAGGGGCACGAGCGCCGCGTGCCGCTGATCTTCCAGTGGGTCCCGGACCAGCTCCTCACCGAGCACCTGGAGTGGATGGCCGAGGGCGACGAGGAGGCGCGGGCCACCCCGGCCCTGGTCTTCTGCTTCAACCGCGAGGAATGCTGGCGCGTGGCCGAGCAGATCAAGGGCAAGAAGCTCCTCGCTGCCGGGCAGCAGGCCGCCCTGGCCGAGGCCCTCAAGCACTACGACCTCTCCGGCGGGGCAGGTCCCAAGCTCCGGCAGCTCCTGCTCCGCGGCGTGGGCGTGCACCACGCCGGCGTGCTGCCCAAGTACAAGCGGGTCGTCGAGGAGCTGTTCCAGGCCAAGCTCCTCGCCATCGCCGCGTGCACCGAGACCCTGGCCGCGGGCATCAACCTGCCGGCCCGGTCCGTCGTGCTGCCGAGCATCATCAAGGGACCGCCGGGCAAGAAGCGGATCATCGATCCGTCGAGCGCCCATCAGATGTTCGGCCGCGCCGGCCGCCCGCAATACGACAAGCAGGGCTACGTCTTCGCCCTGGCCCACGAGGACGACGTCAAGATCGCGCGGTGGAAGGTCAAGTACGACCAGATCCCCGAAGACACCAAGGACCCGCAGTTGATCAAGGCCAGGAAGGCCCTCAAGCGCAAGGCCCCCTCGCGCAACTCGAACGAGCAGTACTGGACCGAGGCCCAGTTCCAGAAGCTCTGCGCGGCCCCGCCCGGCAAGCTCGCCAGCCGCGGTCCGGTCCCCTGGCGACTGCTGGCCTACACGCTTGCGGCCTCGCCGGAGATCGACCGCGTGCGCACGCTGGTCAAGAAGCGGCTGACCGACAGCAAGGGCATGGAGAAGGGCCTGGAGCACCTGGAGCAGATGCTGCTGGTCCTCTGGCGGGCGGGCTACGTGGAGTTGGAGCCCGCGCCGCCGCGCCGCGACCACCAGTCCGGCGAAGACGGCGACGGCGAGGGAGCCGCGGAGCACGGGCCGGCCGCAAGCCTGGCTCGCCGTGCGACTTCGACCCAATCGGAGGCGGAATCGCCTGAATCGGCAAGAGCCCCCGCACGCGCGTCGCCTGCACAGAAAGCGCCAGGCGCGTTCGGGGCAGGCCTCTTTGACGAGGCGCCGGAGATCGTCGCCCAGGCCGAGGCGGCAAGCGCGGAACAAGCGGCCGAGGGATCGCCGGACAAGACGCCCCCGCCGCCGGCGAGCGAGCCCGCGCCGAGCCAGCCGCCTGCCGCCCTCGGCGCCAGGCGCCCCGAGCCTCCACCCCCAGAAGAGCAAACACCCTATCGGCCCGAGCGGGCGTATCCCACGCCGGCCATGCGCGACCTGCTCCTGTTGCGCGGGATCAATCCGCTTTACGGCGTGTTTCTCGTCAACCAGTTGGGCATCGCCAGCCGGCAGGAGAGGATCCAGGCCCTGGAGAGCGTGCTGGAGCTGCCGCGCTCGCTGGGCCCGGCGATCCGCGTGCCGGGCCACGACGAGCTTCCGCCCGGCCCGCTGGCCACCACGCGCCTGGACGTGCAGCTTCTTCAGCTCGGGCTCGCCCTGCCCGAGGAGCTGGTCCCGCCGACGCCGGAAGAAGAGCCGCGCCGACGTCGGACCTACGACGAAGAGCCCAAGCGTCTCTTGACCCTGGCCGACAAGCTCAAGCTGCTGTTCGATTATGATCTCCCGGGGGTTCACGACCTGTACGTCAACCCGGTCTGGGTGGCAGGCGAGCTGTTGGCCCTGGGCGGCGACTTCGAAAAATACGTGACCAGCCATCGGCTCCAGAACCAGGAGGGCATGGTCTTCCGGCACCTCTTGCGCCTGATCCTGCTGGTGGGCGAGTTCACCCAGTTCTGTCCGCCCGACATCACGGAGGAGGACTGGCGCGGCGATCTGGAGGACATCGCCTCGCAGCTTACGGAGACCTGCCGGGCGGTCGATCCGTCGAGCACGGAGCGGGCCCTGGAAGAGGCCGAGCAGGCCGGAGGCGGGGAGGAGCCGTGAGTCGACGGGGACGGGGTGCTTGCCAGGTCGCCGCGGGCACGGGCAGACAAGCTGCCCGCGGCACCCGGCCAAAGCAGCCCATGGCACCTGGCTCGGGGAGCGCCCTTTCCCGTGGAGATACAATGAAGCAGTGGGCGGCGTGAGAGCCTCGAGAACTCGGAGGAGTCGGATGGCCTGGGAGTACAGCGAGAAGACCAAGCAGCTCTTCATGGACGCGGTCCACGGCAAGCCGGGCACGCATCTGGGCGAGGTCGAGGACCCGGACGGCGTCGGCGAGCACGGCTCGATCGCCTGCGGCGACGCCATGCGGTTCGCCTTCCGCTGCCAGCGCGACCCTGTGGACCCCACGCGAGACGTGATCGTCGAGGCCCGCTACCTCACCTTCGGCTGCACCTCGGCGATTGCGGCCTCCGAGGCCCTGTGCGCGATCATCGAGCAGGGCCGCTACACGCCGATCCAGGCCCTGAGCATCACCAACGAGGACATCGTCGAGTACGTAGGCGGGCTGCCGGAGCAGAAGATCCACTGTTCGGTGATGGGGGCCGAGGCCCTCGAAGCGGCCGTGTTCAACTGGGCCCAGCGGCGGGGCGTGGACCTGGACAAGCTCGGCATCGACATGCACGGCGACGAGCAGGAGGAGGGCCGCATCGTCTGCAAGTGCTTCTCGATGAGCGAGCCCTACCTCCGCCGCAAGATCCAGGAGCTGGGCCTGAAGACGATCCCCGAGATCACCCACGCCCTGAAGGCCGGCGGGGCCTGCATGTCGTGCCACCACACGCCGGGCGGCTTGCAGGACCTGCTCAATGACATCTGGGGAACGGACCTGAAGAGCCTGCCGATCGTGCCGAACCTGCCCCAGCCGCGCGAGGCCGCCCCGTCCAAGCCCGACGGCAAGCCGAACCTTTCGCCCTACCAGTTCGCCAAGAAGGTCGAGGGGGCGATGGAGGAATACGTGCGCCCCATGCTCCGCAAGGACGGCGGCGACGTGGAGATCATCGACATCAAGGAGACGATGGTCTATTGCCGGCTGCTGGGCACCTGCGTGGGCTGCTGCAACGCCGGCGTGACGCTGAAGATGATGGTCGAGCAGAAGCTCAAGGACATGGTCGACGAGCGAATCCGCGTGATCCAGGTGTAGCAACCCTCCCCTCTCCCGCTCGCGGGAGAGGGGCCGGGGGTGAGGGCGGCGGGACGCTCTATCGCGACACGAACGCACGTCGCACCGAACCACCCTCACCCGGCCGCGGCGCATACCAAGACCCCCTACGCATGAACATCGTCTACGCCGACAACAACGCCACCACGCGGGTCGCCCCGGAAGTGCTCGAGGCGATGACCCCGTTCCTCACGGGGAGCTACTTCAATCCCAGCTCGATGTACGAGCCGGCCCAGGAGGTGGCGGCCGCGGTGACCGACGCGCGGCGCACGATCGCCCGGCACCTGGGGGCCGCCGACCCCCGGGAGATCCTCTTCACATCGTGCGCCACCGAGAGCATCAACACGGCCATCCGCGGCGCAGCGCAGGCCAATCCCAGCCGCCGCCACGTGATCACGTCCTCCGTGGAGCACCCGGCCGTGCTCGAAGTCTGCCGCGATCTCGACCGGGCGGGCTGGGACGTTACCTTCCTGCCCGTCGATACCGACGGCAACCTCGACCTGGCCGAGTTCATCCGCGCCCTGCGCACCGACACGCTGCTGGTGACGATCATGCACGCCAACAACGAGACGGGCGTGGTCTTCCCCATCGCGCAGCTCGCGCGGATCGCCAAGGAGACCGACCCGGGCATCGTGGTCCACACCGACGCCACGCAGACCGTGGGCAAGCTGCCCGTCGATCTGCGCCGCGAGCTTCAGCACGTGGACCTGCTCTCCCTTTCCGGACACAAGCTCCACGCGCCCAAGGGCATCGGCGCGCTTTACGTGCGTCGCGGCACGCCCTGCCGGCCTTTCATGATCGGCGGGCACCAGGAGGGTGGGCGCCGGGCCGGCACCGAGAACGTGCCGTACATCGTCGGCATGGCCAGGGCCCTGGACCTGGTGATGCAGACTCGCGAAGACGACGAGGCCCGGATCGCCGCCCTGCGCGACCGGCTCGAGGCGGCCGTGCTCGAGCAAGTGCCTGCCGTGCAGATCAACGGGGCCGGCGCGCCGCGGCTTCCCAACACGAGCAACGTCTCGTGCCACTACGTGGAGGGCGAGGGCATGCTCTACCAGCTCAGCGCCGAGGGAATCTGCGCCTCCAGCGGATCGGCCTGTACGTCCGGGTCGCTCGAGCCCTCCCACGTGCTGTCGGCGCTGAAGGTCCCCTTCACGGCGGCGCACGGATCGATCCGCTTCAGCTTCAGCCGCTACAGCACCGAGGCCGACGTGGACCGCATCATCGAGGTCTTCCCGCGCGTGGTGGCCAACCTCAGGCGGCTCTCGCCCTACTGGGACAACGAGCGGAACCAGCCCCGGCCCGACGCCGCGCGGATGATCGTCGGCGCGGCGGGGGAGTAAGGATCCCGCGGGGCTTTGCAGTGCGGCAATTCATCGCCGCTTTCTGTGTTGAGAGGCGGCTTACACTCACCCCGTCCGGCGCAAGCGGCGTTGCATCGCCACATCCCCAGAAACCCCCTCAAGCGTCGGGGTTGACATTAAGAACTACCCTGGTAGTATTACCGTGGTAGTCGCACGCCGCTGCCCGGAATCCGCCATGAGCAAGCCGAAGAACCACCGCCTGGGCGAGCTCCAGCTCCAGATCCTCCAGGCCCTCTGGCATCTGGGGGAGGCAAGCGTGGCCGAGGTCCACCAGGCCCTCGGCCCCGAGCACCACGCCTATACCACCGTGGCCACCATGCTGCGCAAGATGGAGGACCGCCGGCTGGTCGAGCATCGGGCGGAGGGGCGCAAGTTCATCTATCAGGCGGCCGTCTCCGCGGACGAGGTCTCGCGGAGCGTCGCCGACCATCTGGTCGATCGCCTGTTCGAAGGAAGCCTGGCCGACACAGTCAGCCACCTGCTTTCGACCCGCGAGGTCAGCCTCGAAGAGCTGGATCGTCTGGAGCGGGTGATCCGCGAGCGGAAGAAGTCCAAGTGACGAGAAGGCGATCGGCACCGGGGCCTGTCCCTTGTTTCAACGCGAACGCCGATCTGCAACGTGACAATCGCCCAAGGTGACTTATGCTCGACCTCTTGGCTCCGCCTCATGCCGCCTGGGCCGCGGCTCTCGTCGCGATCCTCCTCGGAACGGCCCTGATCGCGGCCGCCGCGGAGATCGCCGCTCGGCGGATCGCGCAGGCCGCATGGCAGCGGGCCGTCTGGCAGGCGGCCGTGGTGGCCATGCTCGGTCTGGGCCTGGCCGAGCTGACCGGCGCGAGCCGGGCACTGGTGGTCTCCTGGTGGCCACATGCGGCTGCGCCGGAGTTGGACGAGGCGTGGAGAGGGCCCCCGTCGCGCGACGCCGGGACCTCGTCGGGTCCGAGCAGCGGGCCGGCGCGGCCGCTGACGTTCCAGTCCCTTGCCGATCGGGCCGAGCCGCAGCCGTCTGAGCCCGAGCCGTCGATTCGCCCGGGACTGCGGCCGAACCTCGAGGCGGATTGGCCCGCCGTGGCAGAGCCATGGACCGAGCTGTCCGACGAGGAGTCGGTCCGGGAGCTCGCGAGGCCGGCCCGCACAGAGCTTTCGTCCCGCAGGCTGGCCGCCCCAGCCGAGCCCGTCGAGGGGCAGACCGCCCACACCTTGCCGCCGGAGCCGCGCTCGGCTTCATTGCGTGCCGGGCCGACCGCCGCGCCCTGGTGGCCTGCCGTGGCCTGGGGCGTCGGCGCGGGTGTGGTGTTCCTGCGTCTTCTCGGCGCACGGGTCGTTCGCGCGGTCCACGCTCAGCGCACGGAGGAGGCAGGTCGCGGCCTTCACCGGCGGGTCGCGCGCTTGATCGTGGCCCTCGGCCTGCGGCGGCGGGTCTGCGTGCGGCGGGCCCCGGCGCTTCGCGCCCCGATGGTTTACGGCACGTTGCGGCCCACGGTGGTCGTGCCGACCGACTTCGAAGAGCAGTTCACCCCGGCCGAGCAGGAGGCGATTCTGGCCCACGAGCTGGGACATCTGGCCGGGGGCGACCCGGCCTGGAAGACCTTCTCCGACTTCCTCATCGCGGTCCTTTGGTGGCACCCAGGCGCGTGGCTAGCCAGGCGGCGCCTGGAAGCCGCGTGCGAGGCCGCGGCCGACGAGGCGAGCCTGCTGGTCCACGACGGCCCGGACGTGCTGGCCGCCTGCCTGGTGACGCTGGGCCGGCGCCTGGCCGCACCCGGGATGGCGGCGGGACTCTCGATCGAGGGCCTCGGCTTCCGTTCCGGGCTGGGACGGCGCGTCGAGCGGCTGTTGCGGCTTCGCGGCCGCCCCTGGCGAAGGAAGACAGGCTTTTTCGCACTCGCCCCGTCGGCGGGCGGTGCCGTGCTTCTTGTGGCAGCGGTTCTGTGTACGGCCTGGGCGCACGCCCGGGCGGACCTCTTTGACGAAGGAGAGCAGAGTATGAGCGTGATCGAGAGATCGTGGCGCAAGTCGCTCGCCGCGGCCGCGGTGGCGACCTTGCTGGTGCCGCTTTCGGGCGATTCGGCCACGGCCGATCCGCCGCGAGTGGCGGCCGTGGAGCTGCAGCTCGCCTGGGCCGGCGACGAGGAAGGGGAGCGCGAAGGCCCGCGCGACCGCGGCGACCGCGATCGGCCGCGGCGCGAGGGGGAACGCGACCGTGACGAGGGTGACCGCCCGCGTGAGGGCGATCGCGATCGACCGGACCGCGAGCGCGGCGAGCGCGAGGGGGACCGGGAGAGGCCGGAGCGTGAGCGCGGCGAGCGCGAGGGCGACCGCCCTCGTAACGCGGATCGGGAGCGGCCCGAGCGCGAGGGTCCTCCTCGCGACTTCCCGCCGCGCGAGCGGATCGAGCAGCGACTGGACAAGCTTCGCGGAGCCATGCACCGCGCGGCCGAAGCCGGCCGCGAGGAAGAGGCCAACCGACTGGAGCGCGAAATCCACGAGCTGGAGCGGATGCTCGAGCACGGCCCGCCCCACCGTCCGCATCATCCTGAGGACATGGAGCGGCGGATGCGTCATGTCCGCGAGGCGGCCGAGAACCTCCACGCCGCGGGACTCCACGAGCACGCCGAGCGACTGATGCGCGAGGCCGAGCAGATGATGCACCGGATGCGCGAGGGGCGTCCGCCACATCCTGAGGCTGGGCGGCGCCCGAAGCCCGATCGGCCCTTCCCGCCGGGCGGCGAGATCGAGCGGCTGCGCGACGAGGTCGAGGAGCTGCGGCATCAGATTCGCGAGCTCCGGGAGGTGCTAGGCGACCTCCTCGAACGCCGCGAAAAGGACAAGGACGACGAAGACTAGCGATCGGCGCGACGGTCCCCGACTCGCTGGCGATCTAACGGGCCCGCGCGGGCCGGCCCTTCCCGGCACGCGCGGGCTTTGCTCTGCGCTCGAAGCCAGGAGACTGGTGTCCCAGGCGTTGGCGAGCATGACGCAGCAGGATAGGTTGCAGCAGTGGTCCGGGACCGCGCAGAAACGAGGGTCCGATGGCATTCATCCCCATCGACGAGGACCAGGCACGACTCATCCGCCAGTGCGACGGCCCGGTCGAGATTCGCGACGCGGCCGGAAAGCACCTGGGAATGGCAGGGCACGGATGCTTGGAGGAAGATATCCGACTCGCCAAGGAGCGTCGCGCCCCGGACGCCCCGCGCCTCACAACCCAAGAACTCGTTGGTCAGCTTGAATCGTTCGCCCCCAAGTGACTCGTCAGGCCGGTTCCAACTTGAGGCGAGATGCTCTTCGTGTGCCGGGCGGCTGCGGCTTCCCTCGCTCAGGATTCGGGCTTCGATTCCGCGGCGACCCTATGATCGCCCCATCCGCTCCAGCTCCGCCGTCCACCGCCGCGCGATCCATAGCGGGATGAAGCCGAACACGCCGAAGCTGCAGTCGATCAACTGCCAATAGAAGGGAATGCCCCGCAGTGACCCGAACGTGAGCGCGTTGGGAACCACGGCCACGCAGGCGATCAGCCCGAAGTCGATCACCCACTTGTTCCGCACGGGGTTGCGGAGCGCGCCGATGAACGCCACGGCGATGATCACGTGGGCGAACGCCAGCCAGTCCGTGCCGTAGGCCAGGAACGGGTACTTGCCGTACGACTCGTCCAGGCCCTCACCCACCAGCGCGATCCAGTGCTGGAGGCCCTCGTAGTCGGCCGGCGAGGCGTCCTCGGGCAGGCCCACCAGCCGGGCGAGCACGTCCAGCTCCCACCGCAACGGGATCGCCGTCAGCCCGCTGGCCACCAGCGCGGCCATGAAGAACACCAGGATCGCGCGGATGCGGCGGAGCAGGATCGTGCGGCGATCGTCGGGCATGGGGGCGTTCCATCCGGGAGGAGTACGAGGCCTGCGGCCGTCCCGTGTGGCCGGCCGGTTCCCCGATTGGTGAAGATCGTCCAGAATTCACACGGCGCTGCACGCCAGGGGGGACCGGCGCGATGGGGAAAGAGACATCCATGGGGCGGTTTTCGGTTGACGTGATTCTGGCCAACAACCGCGATGTCGTGGTCCTGGCCGTGGATGAGCCCGTATTGGACCGCGTGAAGCACTCGACCGTCTCCGGCGTGGTGGATAGCGGAGCGGCGCGTCTTGTCCTGCCCCAGCGCGTCGTGGACGAGCTCCCGTTGCCGGTCGAGGGCCGCACCACGGTGCGCTACGCCGACCAGAGGCGCGAGGGGCGCGCCACGGTCAGCAACGTCCGGCTTCAGCTCCTCGGCCGGCACGGCGTCTTCTCGGCGGTAGTCGAACCTTCGCGCGACGACGCCCTCGTCGGGGCGATCGTTCTGGAGGAGCTCGACCTGCTGATCGACTGCGCGACCCAGACGCTGGTCCCTCGCGAGCCGGACGCGATCGTCACGGAAATCGAATCGGGCGCGTGCAACGCACCGCGACGTGCCACGCATGCTACCCGTACCAGGATCCCAAGCTGGTGCGTTTCACGTACCCTACTTGTTCCCCTCCGTGACCATTTTGAAGTCGTCGGTCCGGAAGGGTGAGGCCGGCAGCCCCGCGCCGTTGAACAGGTTCGGCTCGGCCGTGTCGGTCCAGCCGAAGCGCACGGCCACGGGCCTTTTCACCTCGGGGCTGGAGACGACCACGGTCTGGCCGTCGATCGCGGCCTCGGCCGGCACGAACTTCTCGTCCTCGCCGGCGATGGTGAAGTGGGTGAGCTCGCCGCCCTTGGCCACGAGCCCCTCGGCGTGGTGGAACTTGACGCGGATCTTGTCGCCCTCCACGGCAAAGCCGTCGTACAGCGGGCCGCTATACGCGAGGTCCTTCTTGCCGTAGGTGTTGGCCAGGGCCCACAGGGCCAGGCGCTTGCCCACGTCCTGCTTGTTCTTCGGATGGATGTCCTTGATGTTGCCGATGTCGGTGGTCACGGCCATGCCCGTGTTGGGAAGCGAGAGGGTCTGGAGCTGGGCCTCCCAGGTCTCGGGCAGATTGCGGGGATCGGCCTTGCCGTAGCGGAACGGGGCGAGCTGCACGAAGAGGAAGGGGAAGTCGCCCTGATCCCAGATCCGGCGCCAGTCGCGGATCATGGCCGGGAAGAGTCTCTTGTACTGCCACGCCCGGCCCGCGTTCGACTCGCCCTGGTACCAGATCGCCCCGCGGATGGCGAAGGGGACGATCGGGTGGATCATGCCGTTGTAGAGCGCGCTGGCCTGATTGGGGTTGTTCGGCTTGAAGTCGGCCGCGCGCTGGAGGATCGGCTCGAAGTCCTCCTCGCCCTCCAGGCCCTGGCGGCTGGTCCAGGCCTCGCAGATGGTTCCGCCCCAGGAGCTGTTGATAAGACCTACCGGCACTTCCAGCTCCTTGTGCAGCTCGCGCCCAAAGAAGTAAGCCACGGCCGAGAAGCCGGCTACGGAGGTCGGGTTGCACTCCGACCAGCTCCCGTTGCAGTCGTCCCGGGGCTTGTCCGAGACCATGCGGCCCACGGTGAAAAGGCGGATCTTCGGGTACTTGGCCGCGGCGATCTCCTCCTGGGGATTGGCCGCGCGGTTGACCGACCACTGCATGTTCGACTGGCCCGAGGCGAGCCACACCTCGCCCACCAGGATGTCCTTGACCACGATCTTGTTCTTCCCGGTGGCGACAGTCATCTCGTAAGGCCCCCCGGCCTTGGGCGTTCCCACCTCAACCATCCACTTGCCCTGCTGGTCGGCCGTGGCCTGGACCTTCTTTCCGGCGAAGGCCACCAGCACGGGCTCACCCGGGTCGGCCCAGCCCCAGATCGGGGCCTTCTGCCCTTGCTGCAAGACCATGTGGTCGCTGATGATCCTGGGCAGTCGCACGTCGGCCGACGCCGCAGCAGGAAGTCCGGCCAAGACAGCCGCGGTCAACAGGGACACCGAAGCAGCTCGCGCCATCGCGGGTCGTCGCATCATGGGAAGAACCTCCAAACGCGTTCACTGGGGCCGCGGCGCAGCGCCGGGGCGATCGATCAAGACAGTAATCGAAGCGGGGTTGGGACGCAAACGTGGGAGAGGGAACGTCGAAGGTCGAAAGCCAAACGACGAAGGAATAACGAAGTTCGAAGCACGAGGGAGGTGTCACTCCGATCTCGGCATTCGCGCTTGGTTCTTCGGACTTCCTTTGTCATTTGGCTTGCATCATTCCTTATTCAAACGTGTACCTCAGGCACCGCGTACGGGTCGCGGTACCAGCCGCGCACGATCTTGTTCGCTTTCTCGTGGTCCTTGATGCGCTCCCTCTCCGTGTCGCACTCCAGCCACGGGCCGAGGGTGGCCGTGTCGGGGTCGATCTCGTGCGCGGCCAGGTGCTCGAGAAACCGGTCGTACATCGCGCTCCACTCGGGGATGTCGTTCACCGCCGCGCGCTGCCGTGCCACGGGGGCCGGCTCGCCTGCGCGGTAGGAGATGTTGCCCACGTGCGTGATCCGCGTGGAGTGGTGGCCCACCTCGACCTCGGCATTGAGCAGCCCCGGATCGCCGGCCCGCACGGCCTCGATGAAGTTGGCGAAGTGGTTGCCGCCGCCGGAGAACTTCTGCACCTCCTTGCCGTCCTTGTCCCAGGCCGTGCCGCGGTACACGCTCACGCTGCCCCCCTCACAATCGACGATGACGCCCACGCGCTCGCCGCGGAAGTTGGGCACTTCCTTGGAGCCCTTGGCCGCGCGAAGATTGTGGACCTCGTAGAGGATCGGGGCCTCGGGGAAGTCGTAGTAGATGATTTGCGTGTTGGGCACGTTGCCCGCGTCGTCGAACACGAACCGCCCGCCGATCGACATCACGCGCCGCGGCAGCGCCTCGGTTCCCAGCAGCCAGCGGGCGACGTCGATCTCGTGGACACCCTGGTTGCACGACTCGCCGTCGCCCATGTTCCAGGTGAAGCTGCAGTCGTACTGGAGCCGGTTGCGATAGACGGGTCCGTTCTCGGCCGGCCCGCACCACAGGTCGTAATCGAGCGTCGGGGGGATCGGCAGCGGCTCGGTCCGCTTGCCGATGCTCGTGCGGGGCTTGTTGGCGAAGCAGTACACGCACTTGATCTTGCCCAGGTGCCCCTCGCGAATCCAGCCGATGATCTTGGGGATCGACGACTGGCTGCGGCGCTGCGTGCCGCACTGCACGATGCGGCGGTACTTGCGCGCGGCGTTGACCATCTGGCGTCCGTCCCAGACGAAGTGCGACAGGGGCTTTTCCACATACACGTGCTTGCCGGCCTGGCAGGCCCAGATCGTGCCCAAAGCGTGCCAGTACTGCATGGTGGCGTTGCCCACCGCGTCCACGTCCTTGCGGTCGAAGATGCGGCGCATGTCCTGGCAGTGGTCGGCCTTGTAGCCCCACTTGTCGCGGATCATGGCGGCCGCCTTCTCCGCGCGCGTGCTGTCCGGATCGGCCACGGCGACCACGCGCACGCCCTTCTGGCCGGCGAAGCCCGGAATGTGGGCCCCCATGCCGCGGATGCCCGCGGCCACCTGCCCCATGATGATCGCGTCGTTGGCCCCCAGCACGTGGCGGGAAGCGACCATGGGCATGCTCACGGCCGAAGCGGCCAGGGCCGACCCTTTCAACATCGCGCGGCGGGAGAGACGCATGGCGGGGCTCCTTGCTGAGACGGGCAGGGGATGGGAACGGCAGGCGAGATGCGGACCATCCTATCCCGGCCGTCGCGCCGCTGTCAACAAAAGTGGGGTTGGGGATTGGACGCCGAGGAACGGCCCTCATCTTCTCCAATCTTCATCCCCAATCCCCAATCCCTCCCTTCACCGCAACGTGGAGACCAGCCCCGGGTCGCCCGCCGAGCGTGTGATCAGGAACATGTACGTCGCCACGTCGATTCCGTTATGGAGCGAGCGCACGCCCCCATCGACGAACAAGTGGTTGGTCACCCCGGGATGGCAGCTTGAAGGGCCGTACAGACCCGCCTGCGTCCCGTCCGCGCCGTCGTAAGGCAGATCGAGATACGGCCAGTCGAGGTACGTGCGGTAGAGCGGATCGACCGTGCTCCGGTCGCCGAATCCGCCGTCGAAGCCCTTCGGCGCGTGGTATCCGGCGAACTCCACGTATTCGATCAGGGGCGGAAGCCCGACCAGGGTGGCCTCATACCCGATCGACCAGCCGGCGTAGAGCCGCTCGATCGTTTCGGTGGCCAGGATCGTGTTGCTCGACCCGTCTTTGACGAACGCCAGCAGGCTCAGGCGCGAGCCGGGATAGCAGGCCCCGTCCGGATGCCTCCCCCCGGGGTCGCAGGCGGGCGTGGCCGGCTCGGGCGAGGCCACGCTCAGGCTGGCGTGGTGCGTGGCGCCCATCACCTTGTAGTTCGTGCGGGCATCCTCGCTTGTGCCCGTCGCCGCAAAGGGCGGCTGGCGGTCGCTGGGGCAGAGCAGCTCGGGGACGATCGTCGCCCTGGCCGCGGCGTGCGGCGTGCCCTCGGCATCCTCGGGCTCGACCAGCGGCTTGCCCGTCCGCGCATCGATCGAATCGTACAGCCCCCGATACTCCAGGTACGGCAGCAGCCGTACGGCGAAGCTCCATCCGTCGATGGAGAGGATCTCACCTTCCTCGCCGCGCGAGACGGCGGCCGCCGGTGGGAAGTGCTTCAGCGAGTCGTGGAAGTTGTGGAACGCGAGGCCGAGCTGCTTGAGCTGGTTCATGCAGGTCCCGCGGCGGGCCCTCTCGCGCGAAGCGAGCATGTGATGGACGAAGACGCTGCCCAGGAAGGCGAGGACCAGCACGACGACGAGCGTTTCCGTGAGGGTGAACCCCCACCGACTCGATGAACCGGGCATGGCCCACCTCGACGCGGCATGCAGGACGAATACGGAGAACTCCCGCGGGCCGCGCCGGAAGGCGTAGGATGGGAATGGATCAGGACGTCGCGTCGTCCGGCCGGCCCCTTCACGATTGAGGCTACCGAAACGCCGCACCGGCGGCAAGCGATCGGCATCGCGCCTCGCGCCGTTTGCGGACGCGGCCTGGGACGCACCGGCCCCGTCCCGTGAGGCGGGCAAGGCGCTCGCCCGTCAGATCAGTCCCCCCAGCCCGGCAAGACCGACGGGCTCGCGGCTGGCGAAGGGCTCGCCGTATGGCCTGCTAATAACAAATCCCCAAGTGGCCGCCTGGTCGCGAAGCCGGTCGAGGAAGGAGGGCGGCTCCGGGGATCGGCCCTCAACGAACTGGCTGCGATAAGAGGCGATCGCCGCCTGCTTCTTCTCCCAGAACTCCGAGATGTCCACGATGAACGCCGGCTGCGGCACGATTCGCAGGTGCACGCAGTAGTAGTAGAAGATCCGCTCCGGATAGTGAGGCACGCCGGGCAGGTCGGTCTTCGTGAGCTTCGACCAGAACCGCGCCGCCTCGACCAGTTGTGTGGCGGCGATGTGATCGGGATGGGCGTCGATCCAGTAGGGGGCGAACAGCCACCGCGGGCGCGTACGGCGGATCACGGCCGCCAGCCTTGCCCGGGCGTCGAGCGTCGGCTCCAAAGTCCGGTTCGGCAGACCGAGGTTCTCGCGCCACGCCAGCCCAAGGATCTCGGTAGCCGCGGCGGTCTCCCGCGCCCGCGTCTGGGGATCGCCCCGTGGCGTAGGTTCGCCATCGGTCAGGTCGAGCACGCCGACGAGGCGGCCCTCGGCCTGCAATTTCAGAATGGTGCCGGCCATCCCCAGTTCGGCATCGTCGGGATGAGGCGCGATGACAAGAACGTCGAGGCTCATAAAGCGCATTTCATGTTTCGAGTCGGTCGTGGACCTCCGGAACGGGACGCGGCCGACCCCCCGAAGGCCCGGGGAACCCCCGAGGGGCCGGTTACAAATCCTCCCCCACACCCAATCGAGAATCAACTGGGCTGGACACCGGGGCCCCACTTTGGCACACTCCCGGCCCCTGTTCTGAAGCACGACTTCTCGGGTCCACGCCATGCCCCAACTCGACCTGCCCGAGCGACTTCCCGGCGACGTCCGCCTGCCCGTGCGACGGGCCCGAAACGGCCGCGCCCCGCTCGTCCGCTGGACGACCGCGACCGTCGTGGGGGCGTGCCTCCTTGCATCCGGCTGCGAAGCGACCAGGCTCAACCTCCGCGGGGAGGGCTTCCAGGAAAACGAGATGTCGGAGTTCTGCCGAGAGTATCGCAGCGGCAACGGCAGCACCGGCCGAGCCGGGCTCTCCGAGAAGAGCACTCAGATCGAGCATAGTCTCGGCTACTGATCCGGCGCGTCTCGCACGCCGCGCATCCGGCCGGGCGTTTCGAAGCCGCGGCCTCCGCTTCGGCGCCCCGAGTGCCAGGCCACGCTGCCGCCGGGCGGTCACCGCCGGACCCTTGTCCCCCGTGAAGGTTCCCGGTAGGCTGTCGCCTTATGGCCAACGACGCGCAATCGCTATACGAGACGCTCTGCCGGTACGACCGCGAGACGGCGATTCTGGCCTCCGTGGAATCGGCGCTGGCCTGGGACGAGCGCACCATGATGCCGCCGGCCGCAGCCGAGTACCGCTCCGAGCAGTTGACTCTCCTGGCCGGCATGATCCACCGCCGCCAGGTTGATCCCAAGCGGGGCGAGTGGCTGGCCGCGCTGGCCGAGAGCAGCCTGGCCGAGGACCCGGCGAGCGACGAGGCCGTGACGATCCGGCTGCTCAGGCGGCAATACGAAAAGCGCGCCAAGTTGCCCCAGACGCTGGTCGAGGAACTGGCGCGGACCGCCTCGCGGGGGCAGAACGTATGGGAGGCGGCCCGGGCGAGCAACGACTTCGCGTCGTTCCTGCCCGTGATGGAGAAGACCTATCGGCTCAAGCGCGAGGAGGCCGACGCGCTCGGCTATCCAGAGTGCCGCTACGACGCGCTCCTGGACGACTACGAGCCTGAAGCCCGAACCGCCGACGTGGCGCAAGCCCTGGCGGGGCTTCGCGAGCGGCTCGTGCCGCTGGTGGAGCGGATCGCCGGCAGCGATCGACGGCCCGACTCCTCCCTCCTTGCGAGAGCGTATCCCGTGGCCGACCAGGAGGCGTTCGGCAGGGCCGTCGCGGCCGCGATCGGGTTCGATTTCACCGCCGGGCGACTCGACGTCACGGTGCACCCGTTTTGCACGGACCTCGGACCGTACGATTGCCGGCTCTGCACGCGCTACGACGAGCGTGCGTTCGGCGGGGCCCTGTTCGGCATCCTCCACGAGGCCGGCCACGGGCTCTACGACCAGGGCTTGCGCAAGGACCAGTACGGACTGCCGCTGGGCAATTCCTCCCTGCTTTCCCTGGGGATTCACGAGTCGCAGTCGCGGCTGTGGGAGAACCTGGTCGGGCGGAGCCGGCCGTTCTGGGATCACTTTTTCCCCGAGGCCCAGAGGCGTTTCCCCCAAGCCCTGGGCGACGTGCCCCTCGAGGCATTCTATTTCGCGGTCAACGACGTGCGCCCGTCCTTGATCCGCACCGAGGCGGACGAGGCTACCTACAACCTGCACATCCTCGTCCGCTTCGAGTTGGAGCAGGCGCTTCTGGACGACGACCTCCGGCCGAGCGATCTGCCCGGGGCGTGGAACGAGAAGTATCGTCAATACCTGGGAATCGAGCCCCCGGACGATACGCAGGGCGTGCTTCAGGACGTCCACTGGTCGGGCGGACTGGTGGGCTACTTCCCCACCTATGCCCTGGGCAACATGCACGCCGCGCAGTTTTTCGAGAAGGCCGACGCGGAACTGGGTGGCCTGGGGCCGATGTTCGCCCGGGGCGAGTTCCGGCCGCTTCTCGACTGGCTCCGCGAGCGCATCCACCGCCAGGGCCGGCGCTACTCGGCGGCGGAGCTCGCCCGGCAGGTCACCGGCCGGGCCCTGTCGGCAGACCCGCTGATGCGCCATCTGGAAGGCCGATTCGGGCCCCTGTACGGGCTCTGATCCTGGGATTGGCCGCGTTGGGGACGCTTCCGCCGCTGGCAAAGGCTTGGGGACCGACTTAAACTGGACGCTGCGGCGGGCGGTGGGAAACCCGGACCGGCGCCGCAACGGGGGCAACCGCCGGCTCCCCCTGGTGGCCGGCATCCCTTCCTTGGCAGCCAGACTTCTGCAGGATCGCCGTCCGGATACAGGAACACATTGAGGAGGCACCATGTCCCATCCTTCCACCTGTCCCAAGTGCTCCCAGCCGGTCACGGTCCCCGAAGACCTCGAGGACTCGGCCAGCGTGCGTTGTCCTTTGTGCGAGGCCGAGTTCCCCTTGAGCGAGGTGCCGCGCGAGCCAGCCGGCATATCGGGGGACGCCGAAAGCACGATGTCGTTCCTGAGGACCCTGGAGGGCGGACCGGGCGGTGAGTCCCATTCGGAGGACCTGCCGGAGCTCGTGCCCGTGGCCGCGGTGGCGGATTCGGCCGACGCGGAAGTCGGCTCGGAAGACGACCGCGAACGGGAGCCCGCGGGAGGCCAAAGGGTGGCCGATCAGGCGCCCCCCGAGCATGAAACGCCCGATGCCGTCAAAGCGGTAATGCCCGAGCCGGCGTACGCCGGGGCCGAGGGGCCGGCCTCGGACCAGGCATCCGAGTCGGGCGCCATGGCGCCGGAGGAGCCGATCGACGTCGACGAGGGGGATTCCGCGGCTGTCTCGGCCGAAGACCGGCCCGAGGAGCAGAGGACAGCGGAGACAGCGGAGACAGCGGAAGCGGCCGTTTCCGCGGAAGGAGTGGAGACCGGGCCCGAATCCGGCGCGGAAGAAGACGCAGGTGAAGGTGAGACGGAGGAACCCCAGGCGGAAGGCGAACCCTCCGAGGGCGAACAAGCGGAGGAAGCCGCTGAAGGAGAAGCTCGCGAGGAAGAAGCGGCCGAGGAAGAAACGCCGCCTTTGGATCTGGACCCGCTGGTGCGTGGGCCGGGCGAGGAAGAGGGATTCCACTTGAGCGAGCTGGTGGTGGCCGGGACGGGTGAGCCGATCGGTGCGGTGGCCGCCGCGATGATCGTGCGCCAGAACCTGCTCCGTGCGATCTCCCAGGAAGAAGCCGAGGCTGCCGAGGCCGCGACTGCCGAGGCCGAGGAAGCCGCCGCCGGGGGATTCGACTTCAGCGGCTTCGCCGTGCAGGACACGACGGTCGAGGGTGGGGCGGCTCCGGTCGGCATGGCCGCCCGGCCGAGGCCCAAGGGCAAAGAGAAGCACCCGGTGCGGCACATGCTCGAGGTGGTGCTGGGCGGGGCGTTCGGCCTGTTTCTGGGTTACTACCTGCTGAACCTCTTCGGCGGGTCCCGGTTCGACTTTGGTGAGATCTACCTGCCGGGGGTGAAGCACACCTACAAGCACGCCCCGGATTGGATGCCGCCGTGGATGCTGTTCGGCGCGGACGAGACGGTGGCCGACGCCGCCGACGGCGAGGGTGCCTCCGGGAAAGACAAGTCGGGGAAACAGGGCGACGCGGCCTCGAACCGCGGCACGGACGACGGCCGATCCAAGGTGGACAAGCCTTGGCCGGACATCCCGCCCCCGGACGAGGCGAACGAGGCGTCGGCGAAGAAGTCGCCGAAGCGAAAGCCTGGAAAGAAGGCGAAGAAAAAGCCGGACGCCAAGGCCCAAAAGGAGCCGGAGAAGATCGACCTCGTGGGGGCCCCGACCTACTCGGCCGCCGACCTGGGGGCCGCGCTGAAGACTGTCAGCGAGTCGTTGAGCTGTCCGGCCTGCAAAGGCGAGGGGCAGGTCACTGAGACGAAGACCGAAATCGTGGACGGAGACGGCAAGAAGAAGGAGGTCGCCAAGGAGGTCACCACGCCGTGCGAGATGTGCGGGGGGACCGGAGTCGCAAAGCTCGACGAGGGCCTCTACGCCAAGTTCTGCGACCTGGGCGAGAGGCTGACCTTTGTCGCGGGCTCCGACGAGGAGAACCAGTTGGGCGACCGGAAGCGGGCCGCGCGCAACTTGCTTGAGCAACTGGTTGCTGATCCGACCAGACCGGGCGGAATTGGCGAGCTGGCAGGCGGGCGCTTGGATGACATGGCGCGGCTGAGCATGGGTGTGATGCTGGCCGGCAAGCTCGGTCCGTTGAAGCAGCAAGGCGCGTGGCACGTGGCCGAGGTGACCCTGGCCGGATCCGACAAGACCGTGCCGCTGCTCAGTCGCGGATCGCTGCCCGCCGCGGAGGGAGACCGCGTGGCGGTCCTGGGAGCCATCGTCGATGAACCGGGCCGGACCCTGGGCGGATACCAGGGAAGCGATCCCGTCGCCGTCATCGCCGCATCCACAGTCAAGATCCCGTAGAGCGGGACGAAGACCGTTTGAGGAGTTGAGCGCGCCCGCTCCTCGGGTCGGAGTGCGCGGGAGGTTGCCTCAAGGTTTGAGGCCCCATCAACCCCGGCCCCTCGGTGCCCTGCCCCGGCTCAGAGGGAAAGGGGAGGGCGATGCCTTTACCCTGGTCCTCTCCTGGCGCGCGTGGGAGTTGTCATGGAACCGGAAAGCCATGGGGCCCCTGCCCCGGAGCCGTCCTCCCAAGAGCCGCCGCTGGAATCGGATGCCACGTCGCCGCCGCGGCACGACGCGTCGCCGCCTGCGGAAGAGCAAGACCCCGGGCTCGGGCCGGTGCGGGACTTCCTGCTGTACACGCTCTCGCTGCCCGAGCGCACGGTGCGGACCGCTTCGGGCGTGGTCGGCGGGGCGCTCCGCGAGGGGGCCGGCCTGCTCGTGCCTCAGGCCTTCCAGAGCTCCAAGGTCTATTCGACGTTCGTGCGCCAGACACTCGACTTCATGGCGGAGGACGTGGGCGGGGTCGCTCGCCAGGAGGATGCTGCCGGAGCGGGGAAGGTCGAGAATTTCGTCGCGCGCAAGGCGGTGGGCAACTTCGTCGAGATGGGAAGCATGGCCACGCTGCACCTCTCGCCCATGCTGCTTCTGGCGGTGGTCAGCGACGTGGCGTACGGGTCGCATGCTTTCATCGAGGAACTGGCCGACGAGCTCAAGCAGCATGGGGTGATCGACGAGACCTCGACGATCCACAACGTGGACGACTTCGTGGAGGCCGTGGCCCAGGCGAGCAAGTGCACCGCGTCGCTGTTCGACACGCCGCCGCTCTCGGTGGATGGCCTGAAGGAAACCGTCGAGGAGACCCGCAGGGCCGTGGCGTGCATGGATCCCACGAGGGTCCTGCCCCAGTCCGAGGTCGCGAAGCTTTGGACCGACATGCACCAGATCGCCCGGGAGCAGGGCGTCAATCCGCTGGCCGTTTCGGGGGCCGTGACGCTCTATTCCCTCGACAAGATCGCCAACGTGGGACGGGGGGCGATCTCGGCGTGCCGGGCGGCGGGCACTCTCTTCGACCGCCACGTCATCGACCACTATCGGGATGCACTCGGTGACATCCAAAAGCGGGGTATCTACCGCGTGCTGGCCGACACCAGCAAGCCCTACATCGAGGCCGTCTGGAACAACTACTCCGGGAAGACGGCCACGATCACCGAAGACCTGCTCACGGGCCGGCTGATCCTCCGGGGTCTGAGGGCCTTGCGCGACCTGGTGTGGCGTAAACCGTCGCTCAACCCACCCCAGCCGCCAAAGGCCTGACGCGGGTGCGGTGCCGGGGATTTCGTTTTTTCGCCAAAGAGGGGTTTTGCTCTTGCGGGGCTCATCGGGGAAACGTAGAATGTCGATGTTGAGATTGATTCTCAATCCCGGCTTCACACCTGCTCTCCCCCCAAGGGGGCCCTCCCCGTGGATCGCCTCGTTGCCTTGGACCATTTGAAAGCCGGGCAGTCGGCCGACATCGGCCTGGTGTTCGGGCTGCCCGACCACGTGCACCGCCTGCACGAACTGGGACTTCGCGGCGGATCGCGGATCGAGGTCTTCCGATCCGGAAACCCCTGCATTATTCGGGTGTCGGGCAACAAGGTGTGCATCCGGTCCGACCACCGTCTGCAAGTCATGGTCCGCCCCGTGACGATGTCCGTCTAACCTGCCCGCGCGGTCCCGTGAGGCGGTGACCTCTCGCAGCCGCGCTGGACGCGGCTGCCGCGATGCCAGTGCTGGTCAAGCAACGCTCGCTGACGGTTGCCCTGGTGGGCAATCCCAACACGGGAAAGTCGACCCTCTTCTCGGCCCTGGCCGGCGTGCGTCAACGCGTGGGCAACTATCCCGGCGTGACCGTCGAGAAGAAGACGGGCACGGCCGACATCGATGGCCGCCGCTTCGAGCTTATCGATCTGCCCGGGCTGTACAGCCTCAGCCCGCGAAGCCGTGACGAGATGGTCGCCGTGGACGTGCTCCTCGGCCGCTCCCCAGGGACCGCGCCGGTGGACGCGGTGGTGTGCATCGTGGACGCCGGGAATCTGGAGCGCAATCTGTACCTCGTGAGTCAGATCCTGGAGTTCGGCGTGCCTACCGTCATCGCGCTGAACATGCTCGACGTCGCCCGGAGCCGCGGCGTGCACGTCGGCGCCGAGCGGCTTGAAGCGCGCCTGGGCGTGCCGGTGGTCGCCACCCAGGCCAACCGCCGCCTGGGCATCGCCGACCTCAAGGCGGCCTTGGTCAAGGCCGTCGCGCAAGGGCCGGCGCGCCACCGTACGCCCATGCCGGCGGCCTTCGAGCTCGAGGTCACGCGGCTAACCCGCTCGCTGCCGCGCTGGCAGGGAGCGGAGAGCAACGATCCTCTGCCGCGGTGCCTGGTGCAGCGGCTGATCCTCGACACCGGCGGTTGCCTGCAAAGGACGCTGTTCGGCCGTGATGGGGCGGCCGCGGCCGCGGAGCTCGCTGCGGCGCGGGCGCGTCTGGCGGCGGCCGGTCATGCGGTCCCGGAAGTCGAGACCGCCTCCAGGTACGCGTGGATCGAGGGCGTCCTCGACGGGGTCGTCGTGCAGCCCGCCGCGCCCCGCACGACGCTCACCGACCGCATCGACTACGTGCTCACGCACCGCCTGTGGGGCACGCTGATCTTCGCGGTGCTGATGATCCTCGTGTTCCAGTCGGTATTTGTCTGGGCGCAGCCGGTGATGCAGTGGATCGACGCCGGCACGCAGTTGGTGGGCGCTTCGATCGCCTCCTGGATGGGGCCCGGCGCGCTGCGGAGCCTGCTCGTCGACGGCGTGGTAGGAGGCGTGGGCGGCGTGCTGATCTTCATGCCGCAGATCCTCATCCTGTTCTTCTTCATTGCCGTGCTCGAGGATTGCGGCTACATGGGCCGTGCCGCCTTTCTCATGGATCGGCTGATGTCGCGCGTGGGCCTGAGCGGCAAGTCGTTCATCCCCATGCTGTCCTCGTTCGCCTGCGCCATCCCCGGCATCATGGCCGCGCGCGTGATCGAGGACGAGCGCGATCGCCTGACCACGATCCTCGTCGCGCCGCTGATGACCTGCTCGGCGCGGCTTCCCGTGTACGCCATGCTGATCGCCGCGTTCATCCCGCAGCACGCGTACTTCTATGGGCTGTTGAACCTGCAGGGGCTCGTGCTGGTGGCTCTGTACCTGCTGGGCATCGTCACCGCGGTGATCGTGGCCCTGGTACTGAAGCGGACGATCCTCCGCGGCAGCACGCCGCCGTTCGTGCTCGAGCTTCCCAGCTACAAGTGGCCCTCGCCCTCGATGGTCGCCCACCGCGTGCTCCAGCGCGGCTGGCTGTTCCTCCGCTGCGCCGGAACGATCATCCTGGCCGTGTCGATCCTCGTCTGGGCGGCGCTCTACTACCCGCACCGACCGGAGAAGGTGGAGCCTTCCTTCCTCGCCCGAGCCGCCGACCTGGGCGCGCGGATCGACAAGGCGGCCGGCGGCGATGCCGACTTGAAGGCCGTGGCGCAGGACCTGGCCGCGGGCGCTTCGCCGCTCGGGCCCCGACTGGCCCTGGCGGCCGAGCGACTTGACGAGATCGACTCCCCTGAGCGCTCGAGGATCCGCGACGAAGTGGTGGATCTGGACCGGGCGCTGGCCGGCGCCTATCAGCGGCAGAGCCTGCTGGGCCGGGCCGGGCGCGCAATCGAGCCCCTCTTCCGGCCGCTCGGATGGGACTGGCGAATCGGCGCTGCCGTGATCGCCTCGTTCCCCGCGCGCGAGGTCGTGGTGGCCACGCTGGGCGTGATCTACAACCTCGGCGAGGATCTCGACCCCGAGTCCGACGAAGGGGCCACGCGCCTTCACGGCGCCCTGCACACCGCCACCTGGGACCACAGCGACCGCAAGGTCTTCAACATCCCGGTGGCCCTGTCGCTGATGGTCTTCTTCGCGCTCTGTGCCCAGTGTGCGGCCACGCTGGCCGTGATCCGCAAGGAGACGGGCAGTTGGCGGTGGCCTCTGTTCACCTTCACCTACATGACCGTGCTGGCTTATCTCGGCGCCCTGGCCACCTACCAGGTCGGGATGTGGATCGGCGGCGGGTGAGCTGGCCCGGGAAGAAGGACGCCAATGAGCTTGGATTGGCAGAACGCCGTCGCCCTCGTCATCGTGCTGGGGGCGGTCGGCTACCTCGTGTGGCATCTCTGGATGACCGGGACCCGCAAGAAGCCCACCGGCTGCGGGTCCTGCGCCGACTGCCCCGCGCAGATCCGGCATGAGGAGCTCGTCTCGATTGAGGGGGATGGCCGCGCACAGGATTAACCCGGGGCACCCGGGCGGAGTGGAGAGGCGTGGCACTCGGGGGAGGAGCCCGTGAGCACGGGCACGACCCGAAGCCGCCCCGCACGTCCACCTCGCCTCACACGATCGCCTTCCCCTCGAAGACCGTTCCACGCCCTCTTGAAAATCGCAGTCCAGTGCGATAGCAAGTGTGTATCTGCACGTGCGGGGGGTGGCTCCACGTGAGGTCCCCATGGCCGCCGCCATTGCAGCGTGCTGCCCTGTGCAAGGGGTGCTCGCCGGGCGTATCTGGCGCTGTTGCTTCTGAGCCCTCTTGCAGCCCACGGCCAGAAGCAACTCGACCTGCCGGCCGTGCTCCATCCAGCCGGGATGAGTCGATTCATCACCGCCCTCTGCCGCGACCTGGAGGGCAACCTCTGGGTCGGCACGGAAGACACGAGCGTCCGGCGATATCAGCAGGATGGGAAGCCGTCTGGTCGCTGGACCCAGCTTACCCAACTGGATCTGAGCGACACACGCGTGACCGAGGCGGCCCTGCCGCACTTGCACGGGCTCGTGGCGCTTGAGTCCTTGCGACTGCCGAAAGCAAGCGGAAAGATGGAACGAAGCCAGGAAATCCAGCACCTGCGACGGGCGTTGCCCCAGTGCTACGTGGACTGCTAACCTCTGGACAAGCGAGGCGTGCCATGAGACCGATCGTCGCCTTCGCCCTTCCGTCCCTCGTGCCGGTTATGGCGCCCCCCGGCACCGCGCCGCTACGTCGTCACGCTGGACGACCTGCACAAGACTGGGGTCGCGGAGAACGCCGTGGTCATCTACGATCTGAAGGAGAGCACATGCAAGAGCTTCCGTATCGAGGAGTTCTTGCCTCCGGAGGTGATTGAGAACCTGGAATCCGCCACGGGCATGCGCCTCTTGCGCTCCGGGTGGGCCACGCTTGACAACCAGGGGCTCAAACTCTACCGGAGCGGGAGCACTCCCGATCCCGACTTGCCAGATCGCCCGCGCGTCGTCATCGACATCGCCGAGATGACCGTCAGGCTGGCTCCGCGGGACGGAAGGTCCGATAGGGGCCTCGCGGCGGGCAGGGGCGGCCTCGGCGAGGGACGGCGCCGCGGTCAGGCCTCGGCGCCGACCAGGGCGCAGGCGTACTTCATCCCGTCCACGGCGGTCTTGCCGTAGAAGTCGCAGCCGGTGTTTTCGCGGAGCAGCTCACTGGCCGCGGCCCCGCCGAGCATGATCTTCACGCGGTCGCGGAGGCCGGCCCCCTGGATCGCCTCGACCGTGCCGGAGACGGACTTGAAGCACGTGGTCAGAAGGAGGCTCAGGCCGACCACGGCGGGCTGGTGTTCCCGAATGGCCTCGACGAACTTCTCCGGCGCGGCGTCCACGCCCAGGTCGACGACCTGGAAGCCCACGCCGCGGAGCATCATGATGAGGATGTCCTTGCCGATGTCGTGCACGTCGTGCTGGACCGTGCCGATCACGGCCTTGCCGACCGCCTCGGCCTGCTGGTCGCCGCCCAGCCTCGGCTCCAGTTCGGCCATCACGGTCTTCATGATCATGCCGCCGAACATCAGCTCGGGGATGAAGCACTCGCCGTCGGCGAAGCGCTCGCCGAGCCGGGACATGCCGCGATTGCACTCGGCCACGATCTCGGTGGCCGGTACGCCCGACTCAAGCTGCTCGTGGACCATGGCCTTGACCTTGTCGGCCTTGCACGCGGCGATCGCCTCGGCCAGGGGACTCGTCTCGCTCATGCTCGTCTTCCTTCGCGGCTGGGACCCTCAAAGACTCCCAAAGACCGACGCTTGTGCTTCCGGCTTCGATTCAGAACGACAGCAGCACCTGCCAGATGTACATGTAGGCGAAGCCGTCGTTCTCCTCCCATATCTGCTTGACCAATTCCTCATCGCCGGTGATCTTGGCGAATTCCCTGCGCTTCTCCTCCCACGGGATCAAGACCCCTGGCGGACGCACGCCACAACCCGGCTTGGTTTCTGCTTCGCTCATCATCACCTCCGGAGAACTCGATTCCTCAGTACACGCCGAACTCGCGCGTGGCCTCGGTCATGGCCCGGACGTTCTCCACCTTGGGTTCGTTCTGCATGATGGCGGCCGCGTCCATGATGTATCCGCCGTCGCGGCCCATCAGGTCGATCAGCCGCTTGCAGCAGTCCCGCACCTCCTCGGGCGACCCGAAGGCCAATAGCTCGTTGGGCACCCCGCCGGAAAGGCAGAACTTCGCCCCCAGCTTCTCCTGGCACTGCTCGGGATCGCTGCGGTCGACGTGGAACACGATGCTCCCTTCGGGCAGCTCGGTGAAGTAGTCGAGGTTCCCGGTCCAGTCGCCCTCGGCGTAGTACAGCGTCTGGATGCCCTGCTTCCACAGCTCCTCGGTGATCCACTTGAGTGTGGGCCAGTAGAACTTCTCGAACTGGTCGCGCGACAGGAAAGGCACGCATCCGCGGTGCATCCAAAGCCCCACGGGCACGTTCCGATCCGGATCGGCCCCGGAGGCGGCAACCTGGAGCAGGTGCGGGGCCAAGGCCTCGCACGCGGCGAGCAGCTTGTCCGGGCACATGAACATGTCCATGCACTGGCCCTTATAGCCGCGGAGCTTGTCGGCGATGATGTCGAAGGGGGCTTTGAGGATCCCGCCTAGGGCCGAGACCGTGCCCGACTCCTGGCGGAGCTGCGCGTTCTGTGTGCCGAAGGCCATGAAGTAGCTGAGCATCGCCATGCCGCCCTTGAGGAACGACATGTTGTTGCGGAAGCTGCTCGGCTGGCCGTCCGGCACCACATCTTCGGCCACGCGCGGGAGCCAGGTGTTCATCAGGTACCCGGTCGGGTCCTCGATGAGGGCGTCGTATTCTTCGGCCCGCATCCACGCCTCGCCCTCGGGCGGCTCCTTGTATTGGAAGCCCGTGTCCGGCGGGATATCGACGCCCGGCACGGCGTAGTACTTCAGCCCGATCGCCTGCGTCAGCCCGCTCCAGCCATAGACCATGTTCGGCACCACGGCGTCCCAGTCGAAGTCCGCGGCGCAGCGCCGCGCGGCCGCGAATGCCTTGCGGTAGTCCTGCGTCACCTCTTGCACGGTCATGCCCGCGTAGATCGCGGTGAACTCGGCCACGAAAGGCCGGATGGGCACTCGATCCGGCTTCTGGTTGCGCATGGCCGTGACGTAACGGGCGAGCCGCTCCTGGTAGAGCTGCTCCATGTCCTGGGTGGTGGCGGTGGCCATAGCGATGCCGTCGGGTGGAAGGGCGGGGGCGTCCGCGCAGCCCCGCCTCTTGTGGGCCGCGCGGGTGGTGTTTGCGAGGCCGCAGTATCGCAGAGCGAAAGGGGGGTGTCAATTATCGCAGCCCCTGGCCTCGCACGCACGCCTCGAGAGCCGCACGCAAGCCCGCGGGAACCGCCCCCTACGGCTTCGCGCCGGGCGATGACTCGGCCTGGGCCGGCGCGGCCGCCTGGAGCCCTTTCACCGAATCGAGCGTTCGCTTGACGATCGGAAGCACGTCCTCCGCGTCCGCCTGCAGGTACTGCACGATGCACGAGGCGGTGAACTGCTTGCCGACCAGCAGATAGACGAGGGTGACATGCTCCACACCCTCGGCGTCGCGATAGCGAAACCGGACTCCGCGTCCCTCGCTGCCGGCAAACTGCTGGTCCTCCAGTCGGGTGACCTGCGTGGCCGCCTCGGGGATACCGCGGCGTGTGAGGCTCTGGGCGACCGACTGGCTGAGCAGCTCCAGCGCCTTGTCGCGCGACGATGCGTCCAGCGGCTCGCCGAGATCCGTCAGCAGCATGGTCAGCCCGAGCTCGTGCGTCACCCGAGCCGTTCTTCTCTCGCGCCCGCGGTCGTCCTGTACCTTGGAGCGAAGGTCGTAGCTGAACTTGAACGTGTTCAGACGGAGCACCTGGATGGGCGCCACGCGAAGTGCGACCTCGTAGGTCACGCCGGGCATGGTCGTGCTGGGGAGCTTCACCATGCGGTTGGCCTCGACCTGGAAGGTCTCGCCGTTGATCATCAATTCAAAGGTCGTGGGAAGCGCGGGCGGCGCGTCCGCGGCCAGGGCCAGATTGACTCCAGGCAACGCAATCACGGCCAAGGCAAAACAGGCATTCCAGCGAAACATGCAAGAACCTCGCCAAGTCTTCTGAATGGGCCGCGCCCCTGGCCAGCCCGTCGATACCCCAACCCCATGCTATCAGCCGCTGCCTCAGGCGGCCATCCGCAGTCGTTCAGAGCGGGGTTTTCGCTTGGCTCTTGCCGCCGCCGACCTGCGATACCTGGGAAATCACCTCTCTCCGGGGGTACACCCCCCCGGTGGACGACCGTGTGGACGTCCCGCAGTCGGCTTTTTATCATGCGGGTTTGCAGACGGCCCTGACAGGCACGGCTTGGGGACCATGAACGACCTGAAACTCTTTGGCGGCCGGGCGAACCCGGAGCTGGCCCGGCAAATGGCCGACTACCTGGGGATTCCCTTGGGGCGCATGGCGATCGGCAACTTCCCCGACGGGGAGATCTCCTGCAAGGTCGAGGAGGACGTTCGCGGCCGCGACGTGTTCATCATCCAGCCCACCTGCCCTCCGGTGAACGAGAACCTGCTCGAGCTGCTGATCATGATCGACAGCTTCATGCGGGCCAGCGCCGGCCGGATCACGGCGGTGATCCCCTATTTCGGCTACGCCAGACAGGACCGCAAGGATGAGGGCCGCGTACCGATCACGGCGAAGCTGGTGGCGAACCTCATCACGCGGGCGGGCGTCAACCGCGTGCTGGCCATGGACTTGCACGCGGCCCAGATTCAGGGCTTCTTCGATATCCCCGTGGACCACCTCTACGCCGCTCCGGTCATCGATCAGTACTTCACGCAGAAGGGATTGACGGCCGACAGTATCGTGGTGGTCAGTCCCGACGAGGGAAGCATCAAACGGGCGCTGAGCCACAAGGCCCGGCTGGGCGGCGCCCTGGCGATCGTTGACAAGCGTCGGACCGGCGGCGATACCAAGCAGGCCAACCTGATCGGCGGCCCGGTGGAGGGCAAGGTGGCCCTGATCTTCGACGACATGATCAGCACGGCCAGCTCCATCTGCGGCGCCGCGAGCATGGTCAAAGAGGCCGGAGCCGCAGCCGTCTATCTCGGGGCCACGCACGGGGTGCTGTGCGGGCAGGCGATCGAGCTGATCGAGAAGTCGCCGGTCGAGGGGGTGGTGATCACCAATTCCATCCCGCTGACGCCCGAGCGGAGCCTGCCGAAGATCACCGTGCTCAGCGTAGCCACCTTGCTGGGGGAGGCCGTCAAGCGGATCCACCGGAACGAGTCGGTCAGCAGGCTATTCCCAACCCCCAGGGGCAGCGCTTGAAGCGCCTCATGCCGCCCCCGGGGGCGTGTCAGCGATTTCCAGCCACCCGGGCTTGAATTCTGCCGGGAATCGCTCAAAATAGCGGGATTCCTCCCACGTGGGGAGCAGGCCCCAGGAGCGGGCCGTTGAGCGTGCGGAGTGGCAAGGCCCGCCGTTGTCGGGATGTGCGACGGGATATTCCCAACACGAGGGGTGGGCAAAGGAGTTCCCGTCCGCGCTTGGGGGCGAGTTCGCGGCAGGATCAAGGGATCAATCGAGGGATGCTATGGCAGAGGTGATCGACGTTCAGGTTCGGCAGCAGCGCGGCAAGCGCCGCATGCGGCGGCTGCGCCAGCAGGGCTCGACCCCGGCGGTATTGTACGGCCACGGTAAGGACGTGGTGCCGCTGGCCATCCCGACTGAGCAAATCGACGCTGCAATTCGGCACGGGGCGCGCGTGGTCACCCTCACCGGGGCCGTCAGCGAGAAGGCCTTCATCCGCGAGCTTCAGTGGGACCCCTTCGCCGCGCACGTGCTCCACGTCGATTTCACGCGGGTGTATGAGCACGAGCTGGTGCAAGTGACTGTCAAGCTCAACCTCCGCGGCGAGGCCCCGGGCGTGCGCGAAGGCGGGGTGATCGAACAGGCGCTCCACGAGGCCACCATCAAATGCGAGGCCACCTCCATTCCCGAGATGCTCGACGTGAACATCAACGAGTTGAACCTGGGGGAGAGCATCCCGCTGTCGGAAGTGCCTTTGCCCCCTGGCGCCAAGCTCCTCGACGAGCCGGATCAGCCCGTCGTCACCTGCGTGGAGCCGGTCGTCGAGGCGGAGGAAGAGGAAGCGGCGGGCGAGGAGGCCGAGCCGGAGGTCATCGGGCGCAAGGCCGAGGAAGAAGCGGAGGAGGGAAGCGGCGATTAGCGGCGGATCCGGCGGATTCGACGCCCGGGAGATGCCTCCGTGAAACTGGTCGTGGGCCTGGGGAATCCGGGGCGCAAGTACGAAGCGACGCGACACAACGTGGGTTATGCGGTTCTCGCGGAGCTGGCTCGGCGTCACGCCGTTTCGGCTCCCAGGAAGAACTTCCACGGGGAGACGGTCGAGGCGAGCCTCGACGGGGAAAGGGCCCTGCTCCTAAGCCCCACGACCTACATGAACCGCAGCGGCACCAGCGTGCAGGCGGCCGCGCAGTTCTACAAGGTGGATCTCGGCGAACTGCTGGTGATCTGCGACGACCTGAATCTGCCGCTGGGCAAGATCCGGGTGCGAGCCAAGGGCTCGGCCGGGGGGCAGAAGGGACTGGAAGACATCCTTCAGCGCCTGGGGAGCGACAACTTCCCCCGGCTGCGGATCGGGATCGGCGCGCCGCCGGAGGGTTGGGACGCGACGGGCTTCGTGTTGGGCAAGTTCGCTGCCGAGGAGAAGGATGAGATCGCCCGGGCCGTCTCCCGCGCGGCCGACGCGGTGCTGGTTTGGGCCCGCGAGGGCGTTGAAAGCTGCATGAACCAATACAACTGAGGACTACGAGGAGCGAGAGCCTTGGCTGAGAACGTTTACGAAGGGATGTTCATCCTCGACGCCAACCGGTTCTCCCGCGAGCCGGATGTCATCTCCGGTCGCATCGCCAAGTTGGTACAGGCGGCCGGCGGGGAGATGCTGGTCAGCCGTCTGTGGGAGGAGCGCCGCCTGGCGTATCCCGTCAAAGGTCACCGCAAAGGCGCTTACTGGCTGACCTACTTCCGGCTCGACCCCTCCAAGCTCAGCGAGCTGAATCGTAACTGCCAGTTGGACGAGGCCATTCTGCGCTTTCTCTTCCTCAAGGTCGATCCACGGATCGTCGACGCCCTGGTCGCCCACGCCCAGGCCGGAGCCGCAGGGCGTCCGCACGCGGAGCCTGCTCCGGTCGAAACCGCGCGGGGCGAGGGGAAGGCCTCGGAGGACGGAGAGGGAGCCGGAAAGGACCGGGAGAAGCAGGACGCCCAGGCCGCCAAGTAGCCTTGCGCTTTGCGCCAAGCATCGCCTTGCCGAGCGGTTGCGAGCGCCCGGCGGGTCTGCTAGCGTGATCCACAGGGGGGGCTTCGCCGTCGGCCGCGTGGAACCTCTCCCCTATGCCGCCCGTTGTGGGAGTCGCTCGAAATGGCAAGCTACAACCGCGTGATTCTCGTGGGAAACCTCACCCGCGATCCCGAGCTTCGCTACATCCCCAGCGGGACGCCGGTCTGCGAGCTGGGACTCGCCGTGAACGATCGCCGCAAGAACTCCAGCGGCGAATGGGTGGACGAGACCACGTTCGTGGACATCACCCTTTGGGCGCGCCAGGCCGAGGTGGCCAGCGAGTACCTGTCCAAGGGCTCGCCCGTGCTCATCGAGGGGCGCCTGAAGTACGATGCTTGGGAGACCAATGACGGACAGAAGCGCTCGAAGCTTCGCGTCGTCGGCGAGCGGATGCAGATGCTCGGCGGGCGGGCCGGTTCGAGCGGTGGATCGTCCGGCTCCGGGCGCGGCCCCTCGCGCACCCAAGACCAGTACGAACCGACTTACAGTGAGCCGGACGATGGCGCGGGCCACGACGAGGGCCCTGCCGGACCTCCGGCCCAGGACGACATCCCGTTCTGATTCCCGGCCCACAATCTCCTTGAAGGTTCCGCGACCCATGCCCAAAGCCAAGCAGCGAAAGCCCGTCGGGCGGAAGCGCGTCCACCGGATCAGCAAGCGCCCCGGGGGCGGCGTCGAACTGCTCCTCGTCCAATCCGTTGACCACCTGGGCAAACAGGGCGAGGTGGTCGTCGTCAGGCCGGGGTACGCCAACAACTACCTCATCCCGCAAGGGCTGGCCACGATCGCCACGGACCATCACAAGCGCATGGTCGAGAAGCACAAGGCCCGCCTGACCGAGATCCAGAAGGCCCGCCTGGCCGGGCTGCGCGCGATGGCCGACGAGCTCGGCAAGCTAAGCGTTACCATCGAGGCCAATGCCAACGACGAAGGACACCTCTACGGGTCCGTCGGCGCCCCCGAGATCGTCAATGCCCTGAAGGCGAACAATGTCGCGATCACGCCCGACCAGGTCCGGCTGAAGGGCCCGCTCAAGGAGCTCGGCCTGTACACCGTGCAAATCCACGTCGGCCAGGAGATCGACGCGGACCTGAAGGTCTGGGTCGTGCCGTCCGTATCCGAGGACAGGCCGGCCGAGGGGAGCGCGGGCGGTTGACGCGCTCCGGCGGGCGGTTGACCCGCTCCGGCGGGCGGATTCGCAGGTCTTGATCGAGCAATCGGCGTTCGCGGCGATGCTTTCGCGAGGTCGTGCGCCGCGAAGTGCATGGGCCACCCCGCCGGGTCATTGCCCGGCGCGCGGCCGTCGCCTATGATGCGGCTCGCGCAGCGCGGAGGCGAGGGCGCTGCGGCCTCTCTCTTCGCCCCGGCTCGCTTGGAGGACGGAACCCCATGGCCACGGTCAGTCGCGTCGATTCGGGTCGCTCGGCCGCGCGTGTTAGCTCCGAGATCCTCGATCGCCTTCCGCCGCAAAACCTGGACGCGGAGAAGGCCGTGCTGGGGAGCATCCTCCTCGACCCCAACATGTGCGACGAGGTGGCGCTGGCCCTGCGACCCGACGACTTCTACGCCGACGCCCACCAGAAGCTCTATGCCTCGATCCTGGAGATGCACGACGAGGGCCGCCGCATCGACGCCACCCTGCTCGTGGAGCGGCTGAAGCAGAAAGGCGAGCTGGAGGCCGTCGGCGACGTGGCCTACCTGGCCGAGGTGGCGCAGTCGGTCCCCGTGGCCGCCCACGCCCTTTACTACGCGCAAATCGTCCAGGACAAGGCCACGATGCGGGCGCTGATCCACGCCACCACGGAGATCCTCCGCGAGGCGTACGATCCGACCGCGGAGCCGCGCGAGATGGTCGCCCAGGCCGAGGAGCGGATGTTCCGCATCCACGACATGCGGAGCACCAGCCAGGTGAGCAATATCCACGACGTGCTCGTGGAGGCCTTCGAGCAGATCGACCGCCGGCTGGAGCACGGAGGGGCCACCGGGGTGCCGACCCATTTTCGCGACCTGGACAATCTCACCGGCGGCCTGCACGACTCGGAGCTGGTGATCCTCGCTGCGAGGCCCTCGATGGGCAAGACCGCCCTGGCCAGCAACATCGCCGAGAACGTGGCGATCAAGTCGAACATCCCCTCCCTGTTCGTCAGCCTGGAGATGTCGCGCCTGGAACTGGTTCAGCGCATGCTCTGTTCCCAAGGGGGGATCGACGGGGTCAAGTTCCGTGGCGGGTACATTTCATCGAAGGATCGCGCCGAGCTGGTCAAGGCCTCAGCCAAGCTGAGCAAGGCCCCGCTGTTCATCGACGACACCCCCAGTCGCACGGTCACGGAGATCGCGGCCACGGCGCGGCGCCTGAAGCGGCAGCACGGGCTGGGCCTGATCGCCATCGACTACTTGCAGCTCATTGAGCCCGACAATGCGCGCGATCCCCGCCAGGAGCAGGTGGCCAAGATCGCCCGACGGCTCAAGGGCATCGCCCGCGAGTTGAAGATCCCCGTCCTTTGCCTCGCGCAGCTCAACCGGCAGGTGGAGGCCGGCAAGGAGAGCCACCGGCCCCGTCTGAGCCATCTCCGCGAGTCCGGGGCCATCGAGCAGGACGCCGACGTCGTCATGTTCGTCCACCGCGAGGAGTACTACCACACGCGCGAGGAGGCCGAGAAGCTCGGGCTGGTCGGCCAGGCCGACCTGATCGTGGCCAAGCAGCGCAACGGCGCCATCGGCGACGTGAAGCTCGCGTGGCTCCAGCAGTTCACGCGGTTCGGCGACTACTCGGAGAAGCCGTACGACGAGTTCGAGCCGTACGACGACTTCTGACGCGGTCTCCTGGGGCTTCGCGCCGCTCCCGAGCCGGGCCGTGCCAGCCCCCAGGCATCCGAGTTGCCTGCGGGGGCCGCATCGCGGGGGCTTCGGCGTTGCCTTGCACCGAGCTTTGGAGCTAGAATCCGGCGCCGTTGCGGAGCAGGCCCGATCGATCGCAAGCCGCGGCCCGCCCCCGACCGGCCTTTCCGCTTCGTTCCCGACTCAAGGAAGAGGGGCTGTTCGATGAGAACGCTTGCTGCTGCGGCCATGATCTGGCTGGCCGGCATCCATACCGCTTGCGCCCAGCCCGTGCTCATGGAGCCCGATGACGGGGCCCGGATCGTGGATGCTGCCGCGCATATCCTTGACGAGGTGATGCAGGTCCCGGCCAAGGCCATCCCCCGGTCTCTGCTGGCCGACGCCCAGGGGATCGTCATCGTCCCTGGGATGATCAAGGGCGGACTCGTGGTCGGCGTGCGCCACGGCAGGGGGGTATTGCTTCGCCGCGACGCCAACGGCGCGTGGCGGCTTCCCGAGTTCCTCACCGTCACAGGCGGAAGCGTGGGCTGGCAGGCCGGGCTGCAATCGACCGACCTGATCCTCGTCTTTCGCACGCAGCGGAGTCTCAGGGGAATCGACCAGGGCAAACTGACGATTGGCGCCGACGCGGCCGCGGCCGCCGGGCCCGTGGGACGCAATGCGGCCGCCGCAACCGACGCCAGGCTTGGCGCGGAGATCCTGTCCTACTCCCGGAGCAAGGGGCTCTTCGCCGGCGTATCGATCGACGGATCGGTCTTCCAGATGGACCCCGCCGCCACGACCGCGTACTACCGTCCCACGTTCGCCACGGTTCCCATCGTGCCGGGCGAGACCGCACCGAAGCCGCGACCCGTCCAGCCGACACCGGTGCGCGCGGAAGCGCGCAAGCTGATCGAGACGGTCGCCCGGTACACCGCGACGAAGGTGACGGCCCCCGACGCGGTTTCCTCCTCTCATCCCCGGAGCGGTGGACCGGCGCCGGAGAACCAGACGCCGCTGGACCGGTCCGAGGTTCTCCGCCGTCAGGTTGCGGCGTCCGCTGCCCAGCTCTTCTCCCTGGTCGATGACACGTGGAAGCGCTACCTGGCCCTGCCTGCCGAGCTCTACGGCGGCAAGAATGCCCCCTCGGCCGAGGCGATCGGCGACGCCTTGTCGCGCTTCGAGACGGTGGCGACCGATCCGCAGTACCGCCTTCTCACGCAACGCCCGGAGTTCCAGGCCACGTGGGGTGCACTGAGGCAGTATCAGGCGGCGCTCGCCTCGGAGCAGCAGTCCACGCTTCCCTTGCCTCCTCCGCCAAAGCCCGCTCGTCGCTAGGTGGCCGAAAGGCCGAGCACGGGATGGTCGGCTCCTGGGCGTTTGCGCTCCCCCCGGAGGGCTCGATCGCACTTCCAGTTTGGAAGCGGGGCCGGACGGAACGCGACGATCTCTAGGTCCCGCAGCCCTCCCATCTCCTCAGGCGTCGTATGGAATTCCCCTTGCTCGGGGCCCGGTGATTCGGTATTTCTACCCGGCCCGTGCCGACCTGGCTCGCGCCGCTTCGGCGCCCCAGCGCCTCGCGGCCCGCACGGTCCTCGTCCCTCGGCTCGTCTCCCCGTGTCTTTGCTCTCCGCCGTCGATCGCACCGAAAGGGCCTGGATGGCCGACGACCGAACGCTGCGCGATCTGCTGCCTGGTGCCATTTGCCTGGCCGCTGCCCTGGCGGTCGTGGTCCCGGCCGGGTCGGACTCGTTTGGGCAGACACCGCGCGCGGCCCCGATGCGGCCACCTGCGTCGGCCACCGACCCGGCGACGATACTGTCGAGCCGGGCAGGTCTGGCCTCGCCGCCTCCTCCGGCGGCCACCACCGACGAAAAAGTAGTCCAGGTGCAGATGATCGGGCGCAAGCACGTGCCTCTTCTCAGGATCGTGCCCCACATCCGCACCCGCGCCGGTCAGCCCCTGGACATGGAACTGATCGAGGAGGATGTGCGGCGACTGAATCGGTCAGGCTTGTTCGTCAGCGTCAAGACGATGACGCAGCGGGCGGCGGGCGGCCGGATCGTGATCTTCGAAGTCGTCGAGCGGCCCGTGCTCCAGTACGTGAAGTACGTCGGCAACGAGCTCGTGCGCAAATCGGTGTTGGCCGACAAGGCGGGGATCAAGCCGGGCGACGCCATGGATCCCTTCGCCGTGGAGGAGGGGCGAAGCAAGATCGAGACCTACTACCGGTCGCACGGCTTCAGCAACGTGCGCGTGACGGTGATCGAGGGAAACGAGGTGGACGACCAGGGGGCCATCTACCTGATCAACGAGGGCAAGAAGCAGCGAATCCTGTGGACCCGCTTCGTGGGCAACTCGCCCCATATCGCCACCGACGCCCGGCTCCGCACGCAGATTCAGTCCAAGCCGGGCTTCCTCTGGATCATCAAGGGCGAGGTCGATCGCAAGGAGATCGAGGAAGACAAGCACCGCCTGAAGGCCTACTACGCCAGTCTCGGGTTCCTCGACGCGCGGATCGGGTGCGATCCCCATTTCGACCGAGACAAGAGCTGGCTCACGCTGACGTTCGTCATCCACGAGGGTCCCCGCTACAAGATCCGGGACGTGCGGTTCGTGGGCAACGAGCGATTCGCGGACGTCGAGCTGGCGGAAACCACGGAACTGGACAGCGGCATGTACTTCAACCAGACCGAGCTCCAGTCCGACGTGACCGCGATCCAGGAGAAGTACGGAGCGCTGGGCTACGTCTTCGCCGACATCAGGCCCGACACCCGATACCTCGGCCAGGACCAACCCGGCATGGTCGATCTGGTCTATGAGATCCGCGAGGGAGACCGATACCGCGTGGGGCGGATCGACGTGGAGATCCGCGGCCAGGACGTGACCCCGCACACCAAGATCCGGACCGTCCTCGACCGTCTGTCGCTCGCCCCCGGCGACATCGTCGATATCCGGGAGCTGCGGGCCAGCGAGCGGCGGCTGCGGGCCTCAGGCCTGTTCCTGCACGAGCCGCACCGGGGCGTCGAGCCGAAGATCGTGTTCAGCCCACCCGAACTGTCGGAGGAGGAAACCGAGATCGCCCGTCGGCCGGGCGGTCCGTCGCGGGGGCGTCGCCCCCTCACGCGGGGACAGAGCCCCGACAGGGCGTCGCGCGACCGGACGCTGGTTCTGACGGTAAACGGCGACTGGTCGGCCGAGGCCGATGAGATCGTCGGACGCGAGAGGCGCGATCCGAGGGCCTGGACGCGGGCCGCTCCGGACGCCTGGGGCATGCCCGGACCGCGTCGCGGGACGGAGACTCGCAACAACCCGCCGCGAGCGGCCGACGAGGGCTCGACGTCGCCGCGGGCCAGCCGACACGAGTCGTGGCGTCCGCTTCCCCTCCCGGTCGCGACGCCCGCCGAGGCGGAGCCGGCACGGCACGCCAGGCTGTGCCCCGTAGCATACGATCGGCCCCCCGCGAAGCGTCCCAGGACCACTTTAGTGCGTGCGCAGTCGCCGGACCCTGGCCGGGCGGTTCCCAACTACGCCCAGGGCAAGCCGCTTCCAGGGATCGATTCGCACCTGGCCACGCCGCGAGCCAGCATGTTCCCGCAGCCGCCGGCCGCCGTGCAGGGCGGAACGAGCGTTTACGGCACGCCGTCGGCCTCGGCCTCGCCGTACGGCCAGCCACAGATCAATCCCGCGCAGCCGGGCGAGGCCCCCGGCATGGCGACCGCGTCCGAGGGCCCTGCCTTCACCCCAGGCGTGCCCCCCCCGCAGCCCGGCACGCCCGGTCAGCCCGGCCCGTTCTACGCGCCGCCCCGGGAAGACGCGAGCGTGTGGGATCGCCTCATGCCGGGCGGGGGAATCCTCGGCGGGGGCGACGGCGTCTTCTCGGGCCAGCCGCCCAGCGCCGATCCGGTCGACGAGGCGCTCCGCTCGCTGCCGCTTCAGGCCATCGCCGAGGAGTCGCGGACCGGGCGGATCATGCTCGGCGTAGGCGTCACCTCCGACGCCGGCCTCGTCGGATCGGTGGTCGTCGATGAACAGAACTTCGACCTCTTCCGCTTCCCGCGGAGCTTCGAGGAGATCCGCAACGGCAAGGCGTGGCGCGGGGCCGGGCAGCGGTTCCGCGCCGAGGCCGTGCCCGGCACCGAAGTCCAGCGCTACATGGTCAGCTTCACCGAGCCGTATCTCTACGTCCCGTTTTACGGGCCGACCCAGGTCAGCCTGGGCCTGAGCGGCTACTTCTTCAACCGCATCTACCTCGACTGGGCCGAGGAACGCCTGGGCGGCACGGTGCGAACCGGCTATCAGTTCCGGCCCGACCTGACCGCCAACTTCACCTTCCGCGGCGAGAAGGTCGCCATCTACAACCCCAGCGTGGACCCGGGCCTCGTGCCCGAGCTGGACGAAGTGCTGGGCGACAACGAGCTGTTCGGCTTTCGCGTCGGCATCGCCCACGACACGCGCGACAGCGCGTTCCTGCCCACCGAGGGACACCTCATCGAGTTCGGCTTCGAACAGGTGATCGGCTCGTTCGAGTATCCGCGCGGCGACATCGACGTGCGCAAGTACTTCACCCTGCGCCAGCGCGCCGACGGCTCAGGGAGGCACGTGCTCAGTGTGGGGGCCAGCTTCGGGATCACGGGCGACGACACTCCGATCTACGACCACTACTTCATCGGCGGATTCTCGACCCTCCGCGGCTTCGATTTCCGCGGGGCCTCGCCGCGCAGCCCCACGGGCGTGATCGTGGGCGGACACACGCAGCTTCTCGGCTCGATCCAGTACCTGTTCCCGATCACGGCCGACGACACCTTGCGCGGCGTCGTGTTCTGCGACGCGGGGACCGTGGAGACGGGCTATGACATCAGCGACGAGAACTTCCGCGTGGCCCCGGGCTTCGGCCTCCGCGTGACCATCCCGGCGATGGGACCGGCTCCGCTGGCCTTCGACTTCGCCTGGCCGGTCGCCAAGGCCGACACCGACCGCACCGAGGTGTTCAGCTTCTTCATCGGGCTGCGTTGATGCTCAGATAAATTGCCCCGGCGGTG
>CAYSUS010000012.1:67162-94848 GCA_964434165.1 uncultured Pirellulales bacterium | reverse complement strand
GGCCACCCTCACCCGGCCGCTCCGCGGCCACCCTCTCCCGCAAGCGGGAGAGGGGAGAATGACCACCCCCCACCCCCCCTCAGAATAATTCCGTTAGAATCCGATTGAAGGGGTTGTGCGGCTGATCGGGCGGATTATCATTATGCGGCATATGGGCCCGCAGGCTCTCCCCACAGGTCTGGATTCAGCCCTGGTGGGTGACGGACCAGCGACCTGTACACGTTGGCTGACAGCTTAGCGCAAAGGTGTAAGGGAGCACCTCGATCAACGCGGTCAAGTTCAGCCGGTGGATTCGGTTTGCCGAGTCGCGGCACGGATCGCGGTGAGATCGCAACCCGCTGTGAAGTAAAGGCTTGCGAAACCGACGCGCAAAGCGCTTGACCCAGGCTGGAATCATCGAGACCGGAACGAGGGTTGCATTTACTGCGCAGCTTGACGAGGGAAGCACCTTCGTCGAGTTGGTTGCCAAGCAGCGGTTTGAGCCGGACCGCCCAAGATTGGCCGGCAAGCGTGAGACGCGAGGATGGGTAGGGTGAGAAAGCAAATCGTGCGGTCGCTCGCGTGTGCGGCGTTGGTTGCCCTGGCAGCCAGCCCCGCCTGCGCCGGCTTCATGCACGTGGATAGCGTGCTCGGCTTCCCACGCGGCGACGCCCTTGCGGACTGCGGCCTGTTGCTCGAGGTGGCCGGCTGCACCGAGTGGAGCGGCGCGGCGGGCGCGACCGGCGCGACCCAGCTCCCCAGCGAGCCCAGCTCCCCGGACGAGCCTCCCAGGATCGAATCGGTGCTCGACGGCCCCTTGCCTTACAGCAGGGGCGACTGCCAGTCGGCCGGCTCGGTCCATTCCTGCGGCGGAGTCTTCACGAGTGCCGGCATCCTCTCGGCCACGGCCTCGCCGCCCGAGATCCCGCTGGTCACTCGCTTGCCCATGGAAATAGATCCCACCTTCACGAACCCGCCCCCCTGGGCGCCGCTGAAGCCGCCGCGGGTCGGCCGATAACCAGTAGATGGCGTCTTTGTGCGCGATTTTCTCTTTTGCTGCCAAGTACTTAAGAAGGATGACTTGACATGAATAGGTGGGCAATCACATTGGCGATCTGCGTCTCCGCAATCGTGGGGATGTCCCAGACCTCCCAAGCTGGCTTTGTCCAGTCGCAGTTCTTCCCGGGTGAGTTGAATCAAGCGTCGGACAACAGTGGCGAGTTCCTCTTCAACAGGGCTGTAGGTGCCACGACCGTGGATGTTGGTGACGTTCTCATCACCGTCTTCAACATCGGGACGATCGAGGATCTCACCGGCGGCGGTGGGACCAACAATTTGGCCTTAAATGGGGTGGAGTTCAGCGGTCTCGCGGCGATCGAAGTGACGAGCAAGGTGGGAGGAGAGGGTATTTTCGACTACACGTTTGCGCCCCTTTCTGCCGCGGCCAAGACCGCTATCGCTGGGGACGCAACGCTCGCTACCGTGTCTTCCGAGATCAATTCTTGGGCGACTGGGACCATGATTGCGCTCTACGACGATAACACGCTGAACTTCACGCGTACTTCGCCGCCAGCAACCAACGATGAGATCGCCGCTTTGGCCATCGATGGGACTCCCGTCTTCGAAATCGGTATTCCCGCCGTTCCAGTGGGCAACCAGCTGTTCTGGGTAGCCGACGACGCCTTCGAAGACATCGCGCTTCTTGGTGTAATCCCTCCCCCAGGTGCCGGAGGCGACGTGGACTTTGGCCTGGATATTACCGCCAACTTCATTCCTTGGAGCTTCGACCTCGTCGGGAACTTGAACCCACTGACGACTACGGTGGGAACGTCGCAGTTCTCCGGGTCCGGCGAGCTCAAAGGGATTGGAGGCGTGAACACCCCTCTTCAGGCCTTCAATAACATCGACGTCGTGTTCCAGCCGAACCGCATCCCCGAGCCGGGCGCGCTGGTGTGCTGGGCCGGGCTGCTGCTGTGCGGGGCCGCCTATGGCCTGTACCGCCGCGGCAAGAAGTAGTCGCCCTGCGACCTAGTCTATAGCTAGTAGTTCAAGGCCCTCGCTCCCACGCGGGGGCCTTGTTCATTTCCTGCGCTCGCGCATGCCACGCCCGGTCCCGGCGCTTGGGCCTGCGGTTATCGAAGCCGCAAGCCCCTCCGTGCCCGTCCCTTCGGGGGCGCCGCGAAGGCACTGCGGAGAATGCCTGCTACGGCGGACGGCACACGGAGTGTGCCTGCTACGGGGATGCCTGCTACGGGAGATGATTCGCCGCAGAGGGAGGTTTCAGCCAGCGGCGGCGGAGGGCGTATTCGACGGCCTCGTGGCGGTCGGTCACCGGCAGCTTCTCCACGATGTTGTGCACGTGGTTCTTCACCGTGTACAGCGACAGGGACAGCCGCTCGGCGATCGCCTTGTTGCTCAGGCGCTCGGCCACCAGGCCGAGGATCTCCAGCTCGCGCGGCGTGAGCTCCATCGACTCGATGCTGTCCCACCACCGGCCCGACCGGGGACCGCCGGCCAGCTCGCGGAACACCGAGAAGGCCAGCTCGGGCGAGAAGTAGCGCTCGCCGCGGGCGACGATCCGGACCGCCCGGTGCAGGTCGGCCAGGGCCGCCTCCTCCAGAAAGCAGCCCTCCACGTCCAGCCGAAGGCACTCGTACAGGTCCTCCTCGCTCGCCCGCGAGGTGAGCAGCATCACGCGCACCTGCGGCAGCCGGGCGCGGATCTGCCGGGCGAGCGCCAGCGACATCCCCCCAGGCAGGGAGAGCCCCAGGAGGACCACGGCCGGCGGCCCGGCCGCCAGGGCGTCGAGCGGATCCGCGACGCCGGCCAGGCTGGCGTCGTGCTCCAACGAGAAAGCGTCGAACCCCTCCTCCGCCAGCGTGGACACCAGGCAATCGCGAAACAGGCGATTGCGATGCACCACGGCCACGCGGGTCGGCCCGCCCATAGCTGCACCTCAACGATGTCGCTTCATGCCGCCCGCGCTACGCTACGCGGTCGCTCCAATCCGCCAGGCAAGCGAAGTCTATGCAATAAGCAAACCCTCCGCAATCACCCGGTAGAGCCCATTCCCTGGAAAGGAAGGGGCCGCGGTTTTCCAGGATTCCCTTGGAAAACGATTGAAAGCGGAGAGACCCTCCGCAGCGCGGTTCGCCCGGCATGCCCGCTCGCGCACACAAGCTTGACGCACTTGGAGAGGAGCGAATCGCGTGCCCGATACCCATGGGTTGCGGTGGGACGGGTCGGGCAGCGGATCAGTCCCCGGCCGTCGCCGCGACCTTCCTGGTCGTCCCCCCCATCTCCGTAATGGGCGCGAGGCGGAAGCTGGGATCGACCATGGTTGCCAGGGCCCTTCGCTCGTCGGCCGAGAGGGGCTTGGGCTGGAGCACTTCGTCGGGCAGCCACTGGCCGAAGTACCGCTCGTAAACGGACGGGTGGCGGCTTTCGAGGCCGTCCAGGGCGATGCCCAGCGGCACGGCCGGATTGCCGCGCACCGTGGGATAAGACTTCTCCTCGCCGATGTAGTCGAAGTTGAGGAACCGCCGATAGAACCGCGCGTGGCGCGGGTGCACGGCGGCCAGCAGGTGCTCCACCCCCCGCTTCCACGCGTACTGGGCCAGCAGCACGCTGCATTTGAGGAACACGGGGAAGAACCGCTCGATGTTCGCGCGGCGGTCGGCCAGGCAGGAGATCTCGGCCGCCAGCCCCTGGGTGCGGATCGACTCGACCACGTCCGGATAAACCGACTCCATGGGCAGGCCCAGCTCGCCGTCGATGACCAGGGTCATCGTGAAGATCGTGGTCTCGTCGAGCCTGGCAATGAACACCTCCGTGGTGGGCAGCAGATGGTAGGGCGTCACGCGCACGCCGTGGGGATTGGGTTGCCCCAGCCCCGCGCGCAGATAGGAGTGATACACGAGCCGAAAGGCCGATAGGCGCTCTTCCCAGGTATCCGCGATCTTGTACTCGATGTCGTCAAAGTTGCGAGGCCGGACTTGCTCGAACTGGTTCGAGGATACCATGGGTGCGTTGCCTTTCGAGGAAGTGGCCGGTGCCGCGGCAAGCCCGCAAGACGGCGCGGGCTTCGCGCGTTGCCCAAGCGGCCGGCAGCCGGCCGGAGGTGTGCGCCCCGCTTCGCGCGGAGGCGCCGCCCCTGGTCGGCGTCGCCGGTCGGCCGCGATGCCGGGCGGCCGGCGTGACGAGTTCCAACGGTCGTCCCCGCGCTCCGCGCCGCTGCGTGCGCAAGCCCGCGGGGCCACGGATTACCCAGTGAAGCGATACACGGACGAGATACACCGGCTGACGCCGGATCTGAGACCAAACAAGAGCCGCAAGAAAAGCTCCGATAAGCTACCGCAAATCTAGGACACGGCCGCGGCGTGTCAAAGCGGATTGCCGGCGCCACCCTGCTGGAGGAGGTGCGGGTGGGTTGGATCAGGCGGCCGAGTAGGATTGGACGGGTCGATGCGCCCATCCGCGCCGAGTCCGCCTGGGAGCGATTTCAGCCCCGGAAGGGGCGGCGCGAAGGCTCAGGGATTGAACTTCGTCGGCGGCGGGGCCGGCGCTTCGGCGGGCTTCTCCTCGACGGGCGGGGTCGGGGCCTCGACCGGCTTCTCCTGCGGGGGCTCCATGTCGCCGGCCTCCTCGGAGAAGGGAGAGCCGGTCTCCTGCTCGAGGTCGTCGTACACCCGCTGAAAGACCGCGTTGTCGTAGGGATTGCGGGGATCGCCGCCCCATCGGGCCACGTCGGCCTGCTGCCGGGTAACGAAACGGGGTCCGTAGGGACGGAAGTAGTAGTTGCCGTGCAGCACAGGATAGTAAGGATAGTGCTGCACCATGTCGCAGCTACTGTACCACCAGTCCCAGAAGCACCGGCCGCGCTTCGCGCAGTGAGGGCAGCTATGCGTCGGGCAGTATTCCGCGGGCATCTCGCTACAACCCACCCCGTGGGGCGCCGTGGCGACTTCGCCCGGAGAAAGCGGAATGGGCTGGAGGCTCTCCGCCGGTGTTTGGGTCGGCAGCGTCCACAGCGCCAGCAGCACGGCTTGGGTAAGGGCCACGGCGGGATTCCTGTCTGATGAATTGAAGGGACGGACGATGGCCGAACCGTGTCGGGAGGCTCAGCCCTATCCATACGTTCGGTTCGCCTTCGCAGGCGGGTTTAGTCGTACCTTTGGAGTTGGCAAGCCGACACCTTCCGAGGCGGCCGCCGGCGAGGGGCATGGAATCCCCAAGCGGAGAGTTCGGGACCTTCGCGGGTCGGCCGCCACGTGTCGCGGTGGTAAACCGCTTCCCTCTCCAGGTGAAGGGGGCCGGCCCCGAATGCGCTTTCGCTCAATCATTGGCGCCCGCAGAACCGACAAGACTTAAACGACTACCCTTGGAGGTTGCATACCGTCCGATTGGGGGATATGGGCACCGCACTCAGGCCCGAGACCCCATCAAGGCGACTTTGTTGGCGACCTCCAACAACCAGACCCAGCAGCACGGTGCGCGATGACCACCCGCAGCAAACAAAGGGCGCGCAGTTCGATGAGGGCCCACACCAGGTGGCTGTTGGCCACCTTGGGCGTCATCCTGGTCGTCTGCGCGGGGAACACGATGGGCCAGCGCCCGGACGGTGCGGCTCCAAGAAGCCTGCCCGGCATGAACTCACCGGCGTCGCTGGTGCCGCCGGTCGAGCTGCCGAACGTGGCGCCCGCACCGGTCGGCGCGCACCGCTATCCTCCGGCCGGCGCTCCGCTTTCCGGCGCGCGGGTACACGGACCGACGGACGATCCCGCCGCGCCGATGAATGCGTGGAGTCCCACGGCAACCGGCGCGATGTATCCGCGCGTGGCTCCGCCTACGCAGATCGCCCTTCAACCCGGGGAGCCGAAGCCCGCCAAGCCGAAGACGCCTACTTTGCCTCCTCCGCCGACTCCGGGCGTCAAGCCGAAGGGCAAGCCGTTTGCCCCGAGCCCGGCGCCCTTGAAGCCGACGCCGGCCGGCGAGGTGGAAGCCACGGACGATCCGCTGGGCCCGCCCTCGCCGGAGACGCTCGAGAAGGTGGACAACGTGATTGCCGAGGTGCTCGAGGCGGAGATCTCGATGGATCTCGATCCGCGGCGGTCCAAGCTGATTCGCACGCGTGTGCCGATCAGCCGGTTCTCGGTGACCAACCCGCAGATCGTGGAGATCGTGCAGTTCAGCCCCCAGGAGTTCGAGCTCATCGGCGGCGAGACCGGCGAGACAACGCTGACGTTGTGGTACGGCCAGAACCAGGCCCTGCGCTACCTGATCACGGTGGGCCGGGATCTTCAGGAGGAAGAGCGGGTTGAGGTCGAGTACGGCATCCTCCAGCGGAAGATCAACGAGCTGTTTCCCAACAGCATGGTGCAGTTGATCCCCATCGCGGACAAGCTCATCGTGCGGGGCCAGGCCCGCGACTCGGAGGAGGCCACGCAGATTCTCTCGGTGATCACCGGCCAGGCGGTGGACCAGACCGGGCGGCAGTTGGGCCCAGGGAGCTTCGTGAACCTGGGGACCGCGGCGACGCCGTCCCCCTCGGCCACCGACCTGCCGGCGAGCAACGTGATCAGCCTGCTCGACGTGCCGGGAGAGCAGCAGGTCATGCTCAAGGTGCGGATCGCCGAGCTGAGCCGCTCGGCGCTGCGCGAGATGGGGGCGGACTTCGAGGTCTTCGCCAACGACTTCACGTTCACCTCGGCGCTCGGCGTGGCCGGGGCGTTCAACGCGGTGCTCGACACCGAGGACGTGCGTCTGGCGTTCCAGGCCCTCAGCGGCAACTCCTACTCGAAGATCCTCGCCGAGCCGAACCTGGTGACGCTCAACGGGCAGCCGGCGAGCTTCATCGCGGGCGGCGAGTTCGCCGTCCCCACGGTGGTCGGCGTGGAGGGCGTCGCAGCCGCCTCGACGGGCTTCCGCGGGTTCGGCACGCAGTTGACGTTTACGCCCTACATTATCGACAAGGACCGCATCCGCATGACGGTCAGCCCGTCGTTCTCGCAGATCAACGATGACAATACGGTGCAGGGCATTCCCGGGCTGAACAGCCGGGCGGTGGTCACCACCGTGGACCTTCGCGAAGGCCAGTGGCTGGCGATCGCCGGTCTGCTGGAGGACACGCAGTCCGGCTCCAAGGTGCGGGTGCCGTTCGCCGGCGACATCCCGATCCTCGACGCCGTGTTCAGTCAGAAGCAAGTCTCGCGCGGCGAGACGGAGCTCGTGATCCTGGTGAGCCCCGAGCTGATCCATCCGATGGACGCGGACGAAGTGCCGTTGATGCTGCCGGGCATGGAGGTCACGGAGCCGGGCGACTGGGCGTTCTTCGCGGGGGGATACTACGAGGGATGCCCCGATTGCGACCATCGCAGCACGATCTGGCCGATCCAGCGCCAGCGGATTACCGAGGCGCAGTTCCGGGCGCTGCGCGACGCGAAGAGCCGCGGAGGTTTCCGGCGCAGCGAGCATCGATACGTTTACGGACCGCACGGTTTCTCCCGCTAAGCCCGCGGCCGTTGCCACGACCCCACCTTGAAATAGTACGGAAGGAATCCCCCGATGAACCGGTTCTGGAACAGGGCCTCCGTTGCCGCGCTGGTTAGCTGCCTGACGCTTCTCTATAGCGGCTGCGGCTACTGCCAGCGGGCCCGCATGTTCTACCAGCCGCCTCCGCCGGCCAACCCGCTGGGCGCGCATGTCGATCCGCTCTGGAAGATCCAGGAAGCGAACGCCGAGGCGTCGGACTTCGTGATCTACCAGCACGAGTTCGAGCTGAACGGGACCCGGCTGAACACGGCCGGGGAGGACCACGTCAAGGAGGTGGCCGCCCGACTGAACGCCGGGCAGGACATGCAGGTCCTCGTCGAGCGGAGCATGACGACGGCGCGGGAGGACACGGAATTCAAGTACCCCGTGCATCCCAATCCGGAGCTTGACATGAAGCGCCGCGAGGTCATCGTCCGATCGCTGGCGGTCATGGGAGTGCCGGACGCCGAGCAGCGCGTGGTGGTGGCGCCGAGCATGGCCGAGGGCTTCAAGGCGACCGAAGCCCAGCGATCGTATTCGCAGGCCCTCCAGGGCGGCGGCCAATTCGGCCGCGGATACGGTTTCGGAGGCGGCTTCTTCGGTCCGTTCAGTGGTTTCGGATTCGGTTTCTAACTCGCCCGGCAAGCCGCCCCCCCCTGGCGCGTGCCCGCCGCGCGGCACGCAAGAACAACGAACGTGGAGTGACCGAGCAACATGTCGTTATCCCGATCGCCGATCGTGCTCCTCCACGCGGCGTTGTGCCTGGTCCCGGCGGTGGGTTGCGCTCAGACCACGGGGTGGGTGCCGTGGGCGAAGCCGGTGAAGGCGTCCGCCCCGCATCAGACCACTCCCCTGCCGGGACCGACGGCAGCGGGTGCATGGCAGCCCCCGGGGACGGCGCAAGCGCGCATGGCGCCCAGCGCGAGCGGCGGCGACCACTTCCCGGCTCCCGATCCGCAGCCTGCACCCAAGCCCTTCTGGAAAGACCCCCTGGCAAAGATCTCAGCGCCGGTGCAGGGGTTGTTCAGAAAGGAGAAGCAGGCGCAGGCCGCGGCCGTGGACACCTCCACCGAGACGCGATTGCTGGCTTTCGCGCGACTCCAGGAGCGCCGCGGACAAGCGGACCAGGCCAAGAAGATGTACACGTCGCTGGTCCGCAGGAATCCCAACAACCCGGCTCCCTATCACCGTCTGGGGGTGCTCGCCGCCGAGGAAGGGCGTTACGCCGAGGCAGAGGAGTTCCTGCGGCAAGCCTGGCAATTGGGCCCGCCCAGCGCGGAGCTGCTTACCGACCTGGGCTACCTATACTACCTTCAACACCGCCTCCCCGAAGCGGAGACCACTCTGCGCGAGGCGATCCGCCTGGATGCGACCCACGGCCCTGCACACGTCAACCTGGGGCTGGTCGCGGGGGCCCAGGGCAGGTACGAGGAGAGCCTCGCCGAGTTCCGCCGTGGGACCGGCGGCGAAGCCGAAGCCCAGGCCAACTTGGCTTACGTGATGGCGCAGCGCGGCGACCTGGAGCAATCGGAGAAGGCCTACCTTCGGGCCCTGACGCTGGACAACGAGCTTCGGGAAGCGGCCGAGGCAATGCTGCAGGTCGCGCAGCGCCGTCAGGCCCGTGAGGACCGGGTGGCCCAGTCGAACACGTCACAGGCTCCGCAGGGGTCCCATGCGCAGGGGCCCCCGCCGCCGCAAGCGTCCCATCCCGCGGCCGAGGTCTCGACCCATGCAGGTTATCCCTTGACGAACACCCCCCATGAGTCTCCACCAAAACACACGGCAACGCCGAAACGGTCTGTCGAGCCCGCCCCCCACCATCCGGTCTATCCCCACACCGGTGTTCCGCATCACATGCCGCAACCGCACATCCGCGCGGCCCCCGCCAGGCCCACTCGGCCTAACGTGCGCGCAGCGCTCCCCCGCGATGTGACCTCCGGGGCGGCAGTGGGGCGCGGTGGCGGACCGTCCGCATCTGGCCAGCCCTGCGGCGCGGGCAGCTTGAAGCAACCGGCCAGCATCACCGATCTAAAGGTCGCGCGAAACGGAGGGGCTTTGGAGACGGAGGCCCCGGTGGCGCCGGTTCCTGAGTCGCGCGTTGCGAGCGCTCCAAGAGATCTCTCCCCCGCTTCGTACGAAGTGATCGCTACGGACCAGAAGCCCACCCGGTTGAGGTAGTTGCGGAGCGGCCCGCCCGAGTGGGCCGTGGCCCGCGCTGTACGCCGGGCGTGATAGCCACCCAGTGGGCAGCCAACGCGGGCAACGGGGTCCTCGTCTGTCCGGTTCGCGCGAGGCTCGCGTGTGTCTCTCCATTGAGAGCCTCTTGGCCCGGGATTTGCCGCCGATTAGGGGAGCGTCCCACGGTTCCTCCGGGTGGCCGTGCCAGCGCCGCAAACCGGCGATGGGACACACCCCTCTTAAGATGTAATCACGCCCCGCTGCGGCCGCCGCGATGCACATACTCCGCCCGCGCGAGGAGGCCGCTCAGCGCCAAGAGCCGGCCCTCGCTCCACGATCGCAGAAGTCCTCACCGTCCTGGTGGGGCTGGATGCTTGGGCTGCTTCCGGTTGCTGGCATTCTGGCGCACTTCGCTCTCGTGCTGTTCCTGCTGTCCGCCGTGGTCCGCGTAGGGCGACAGGTCCGTGGCGCCGAATGGACCGAGGAAGCACCCGGCGAGACCCTCGCGTACGTGGTGCTGGCCATGCTCGGTGTTTTCGCCGTGCGACTGCTTGTCCACATCTGGCGGGCGATCGTCGCCCTGGTGACCCCGGTCCACGACATCCAGGAACGGGATGTTAGCGGGGTGCCTTTGGCCAACGGCGACTCTCCGGAAATCCTCCGGGTTGTCAGGGAGGTGTGCGATCGAGTCGGGGCACCGCTGCCGGACGAGATCCGGATCGCGCATCTGCCCGAGTGCTATGCGGCCGAGCTTCGTGAGTTCGGGGTGCGTACGCGGCGGCGCTTGATCGTGGTGCTGGGACTACCCCACCTCGTCGTGCTGAACGTCAGCGAAATCAAGGTCATCCTGGCTCACGAGCTGAGCCACATTGCGCTGGGCGATACCCGAGTCGAGGTGTTCACGTATCGCTTCGTCGATCACTTGCGTCACATAGCGATGCCGTCACGGCCAGCGTGGTGGCGGAGGCTCGATCCGGTGTTGTGGATTTGCCTGGGTACGTTTCACCTCCTGTGCCGGCTCGCCGCGCCGGTAAGGCGACAGAACGAGCTTCGCGCCGACTCCGTGAGCTCCGCCGCGTACGGCGGGGAGTTGGCTGCCCGCACCCTCCTTAAGGACTGGCTGCTCAACCATGAATTCCACGCCACGGTCGCCTCGTTTGAACACGGGCTCCCCTTGACGGAACCGGTGGGCGACAACGTCTATGCTCGGCTCGCTTCGCGTTGGCGCGAGTTGAGCGCTGCGGGGCGGGCCTACCTGGAGCGCCGACTCGCCCAGGAGGAGGAAACCTCGTTCTGGGACACCCATCCGACCGTGACCCAGCGGTTGCGTTTGATGCGCCAATATGGCGACAACGAGTCCGAGGACGTGCGCCCGGCCCGCGCGGCGCTACCCGATTTCGAGGAGCTGTGCGCCCGCCTGCACCCCCTTGTTTTTGGGTCATAGTCCCCCCATACCGCGACCGCGTACTCTTGTTCGACGGAGTGTCGGACATGCCATCCAATTTGCGCCAACATGTTCGGCCAGATTGACACTCTTGGGCACCTGGTTTCCGTTTCTTACCCCCCACCTAGGAGCGGAAGTCATGGCGGCATCCGGCGCGGTCTTCGGACACTGTCGAGTTCCCGCTTGCCGAATTGAAGGATTATGGGCCGGTCCGCCGGCCGGCAAACTGCCCGTATCCGACCTGTCTTTCCGCTCAACGCCGATTCGCATTGTCGCGAGGACCCGGTTACCCCCGCTTGACTGCGTCCAAACATCCGCTATAAGTAGTAGCGAGTTGGAGGCTCGCGACGATTGGAGGCGTCGCATCGGCGCTTCGGAAGCGATTTCGCGGCCTCCTGCTTTCGTCTTCTGACGGGAACGTCTCCTCAAGCGCCGATCTGTTGCCATATTCAGGCATTGCGGATAAGACCGAATGTACCGTTCCCCGCTGGGAGGCAGATTGCGCGGTTCAAAGCTGGCGGTCGCGCTTTCGAGATCATCCGTTGTCCTCGACAGACTCGCGAACCCTGCAGGATGTGACCGAAATGGGCAGTACAAGAGATGCCGTCGCCCCGACGAGTCGCGCGGGCGCGTCCGATTTTGACTTGGCTGAAAAGGAGAACTGTGAAAGAAACCATGGGCAATTGAGCGCGGGCAAGCTCCGCGGTGTGTGCGTCGTGACCGACGATGTCGCGCTGGCACACGGCGTCGAGAGGTCTTTGTCGTCTTCGATGGACGCGGATCTTCACCAGATTCCGCTGGCCGACTGGAGCGCGGAGACCCTGGCCTCCGAGAGCGACGGGTGCTACCTGCTCGACCTTCGCTCTGACTCGGCCTGGAGGAAGCTCGATGAGCTCTGGTCGAACGGGGCAGGCAGTCGCGGCGGAGCTGGATCGCTTTTCGGGCTGGTCGAGCACGGGGTTCCCAGCGAGCGGGCCATCCTGGCCGATCACGCGCTGCTCGGGATCGCCCGCTGGCCGTGGGCCGGAGGCGACGGCCTCGCGGCAATGATCGGCGCGCCGAGTCGCGCCCAGGAAGCCCTGAGGGCGAACTGGAACGACGGTTACCGAACCGTGCGCGGGCGTGATAGCGAGTTTCGCACCTACACGCCTTCGCTGTTCCCGGTCATCGAGCAGATCGGCGTGGCCGCGCGCCACGATTACAACGTGCTGCTGATGGGCGAGACCGGGACCGGCAAGACCACGTTGGCCAAGATCATCCACGACCTGTCGCCGCGCGCGGGGCGGGAGTGCCTCCGCGTCAGTTGCGGCGCCCTGCCCAACGAGTTGATGTCCAGCGAATTGTTCGGGCACGTCAGAGGCGCCTTCACGGGTGCCGACCGGACCAAGGTCGGCAAGTTCGAGGTCGCCGACGGCGGAACGATCGTGCTGGAGGAGATCGACACCCTGGACATGCTCCAGCAGGCCAAGCTGCTGCGCGTGCTGGAGACCGGGGAGTTCGAGCCGCTCGGCTCGAACGACACGAGGACCGTCAAGACCCGGGTCGTCGCCACCTCGAACGTGGATCTCGAGCGTCTTGTGGCGGAGAAGTGCTTCCGTGCCGACCTGTACTTCCGTCTCAAGCAGTTCCGCTTCGATCTGCCGCCGCTCCGCAGTCGCCCGCGGGACATCGTGTGGCTGATCGTTTCGATGGTCGAGGAATGCTGCTCCAAGAACGATCTCTCGCCGCCGCGAATCGATCCCCTGGCCGTCGACCTCCTCAAGGCGTATCGTTGGCCCGGGAATATCCGAGAGCTGCGAAACGAGGTCCACTGCGCCGTGCTCTACTGCCGCGACAGTGTCCTCCAGCCGCGGTCCTTCTCGGCCGACCTGATCCGCGAGGCGGAGCGTGCGCGAGACGAGGCCGATTCCGTCCGCCCCGCCTCCGAACTCGCCACGCAAGTCGCCCACAGCGAGGTCGAGGTGATCGAGCGCATGCTCAAGGCCACGGACTTCAACCGATCGGCGGCTGCCCGCGCCCTGGGCATTAGCCGCGTCACCCTCTACAACAAGATCCGCAAGTACAACATTAAGCTCAACGGCGGCGCGAAGTCGCGGGGCTAGCGGGGGGAACCTTCGCCCCGGGCGGCCCGGCCCCGTTCGCCCCGTCCGGCGGGCGGGTCGGCGGCGACCAGGGTTGCCAATCCGGCAGCCCCGGTCGAGGAAGAACTCCGGCCCGCCGTCGCGCGTGCGCAAGGATGAGCCCGCGCTGGAAAACCCCGGGGTTCTGGTCCGGCAAGTGCAGCCGTGGATTGATCGAGCCCTTGCGCAAGGCGGGCACCACCAATGGCGGTGAGAGAACAGGCTTCTTCGATCCGAAGCGGCGCGGGCAAGTCCCGCCCGAGGACCGGCCGATCCAGGACGGCCGGCCGGCGCTCGCGGCATCGGGCGTTTCCCGCGCGAGACCGCCGCTCGGCCGTTTCCGCGGCGCTTCTGGTCCTTTCGCTGGGGCTGATCGCGGCCCTTTTCTGGGACTCGGCCAGGAACTTGGTTGCCGTCTGGAGCGTCGATCCCAACTACTCGCACGGCTTCTTCGTGCCGCTGTTGAGCCTCTGGTTCGCCTGGCGCGCATGGCGGCGGTTCGGAACGCCGGTGCGGCGGGACGTCACTTCGCGCGAGACGGTCGCGGGGCTGGCCGAAGTGATCCTGGGAATGCTGCTTCACGCGTTCGCATGGTTCTACGGAATCCTGTTGATCGACGTGCTGGCCTTGATCTGCGTGCTGCGGGGGGTTCTGCTCGCCGTGGGCGGGTCCAAGGCGAACCGGGCGTACGGCTTCGCCGCCCTGTTTCTCGTCTTCATGTCGCCCTTGCCGATGCGATGGTACCAGCCGATCGCCGTCGCCATGCAGCAAATCGTCAGCGCCATCTCGGCGGAGATGCTGGATCTGTTCGGGACCACCGTGTTCCGCGAAGGCAACGTCCTCCACCTGACGAACTACTCGATGGAAGTCGGCGAAGCGTGCAGCGGGCTGCGCCAGCTCACGGCGATGCTCGCTCTGGCCGTGGCGATGGGCCACCTCAGCGGTCGCGGTTCCGCGTTCCGGTGGACCCTCGGGCTGCTGGCCCTTCCCGTGGCGGTCGCCGCGAACAGCCTGCGCGTGGTGCTGACCGGATTCATCGCGCAGCTCTTCGGCGCAAAGTGGGCCGAAGGCGTCTATCACACCCTGGAAGGCATGGCCGTGATCCTCCTGGCCGCGGCGATCCTCGTGGCCGTGGCGGCCCTCCTGGCAAGGATCGAGGATCGCCTGGCCGCGGCCCGGCGACCCGAAGGCACGTCCCACGCATCATGACGCTCGCAGTCCGATCTTCCCTGGTGGCGGCGCTTCTGACCCTTGGTCTGGTCGGCCAGGTCGCCCTGCAACGGCACCTCCAGGCGGCCGGCCCCCTGCCCTGGGTGCCGCTCGCCAGGCCGCTCGCCGAGCTTTCCCGGCAGATCGGCGATTGGCGGGGGAGAGACGTCCCCATCCGCGACCCCCGCTCGCTCTACGCCGACGAGCATCTCCAGCGCGAGTACGTGCTCCCGGAGCGCAACCAGGCCCTGCAGGTGTGGATCGTCTACTCCCGGGACGGCGAGGACCGCGGGCACCATCCGGAGGTCTGCATGGCGGTGTCGGGCAAGCCGGAAGACCCCCGCGCGCGCCGCGAACTGCCGCTCCCCGGCGGCGACGCCCCGGTCCAGCAGTATCGGTACGGCCGACTGGGCGACTTCCAGCGGGTGTTCTACTGGTACTACACGTTGTCGCCGCCCGCCGGCTCCGCCGACACCGTCCAGCGCCTGTACCAGCGGGCGCGGCGGCGACCGTCCAGCGTGACCATCGAGGTTTTCGCCCCGGAAACCGGCCCGGGAGACGTCGAGTCGGCCAGCCGGTTCGTGGCGCTGCTCGACGAGGCGGTGCGGGACCTCCTGCCGGACGACGCCGTCCGCGGCAGCCGCCGCACGCCGGTCACCTACGTCAACGTGGAGCCGTGAGGCGACCCCGCAACCGCCGGCCGCCCACGCTTCGAGCCGGCACGGAGATACCGAGAAGCGATCGACCCGCCATGATCTTGCCGCAAGGGAGGTGTTTCCAGTCATGTCCAAGACCCGAATTGCCGTCCGCGTCGTCCTCGTCCTCATCCTGCTGGGTGTCGCCTGGGTCGGGTACCGCAGTTGGCAACGGAGCCAGCCCGACTACTACTGGGACCGGGCGCAGGCCGCGCTTCAGGCCGAAAACCCGCGCGCGGCGAAGATCAACCTGCAGTCGCTTCTCTCCAAGTACCCGGAGCATTTCGAGGGCCGGATGGCCCTGGCCGAGGTCTTCCTGGAAGAAGCGAAGTCGCAGGACTCGCGGGCCTCGTACGCCAACGTCCCCAGCGCGCTCGGCCAACTGGATGCCGCGGCCGCGCTTCGGCCCGAGGACCTCGAGCTCCAGAAGAAGCTCCTCGACATCTACATGCGGAGCGGCCGCATGGCCAACGCCGCGCAGGTGGCCGCCCGCGTCGAGAAGCAGGAGCCGGACAACCCCGACGCCCTGTTCCTGCTCACCTGGCGCGCAGTCGAGCAGAAGAAGGTCAAGCGGGCCGATGAGCTGATCGAGCGCTTGGAGAGCGCCACTTCGCCCTACGCGTTTCGAACGCTCAGACTCGCCTCGAATCACTACGAGGCGACCAACCGGCCCGAGCGACGCCAGGAGGTCCTTCAGAAGGCGTGCCGGTTGCCGGCGAAGATGGAGGACGAGCAGAGGGAGTCGCTTTCCGACGCGGAGCTACGAGCCGCGCGGGCACTCTTCGACCAGGCCGTCGAGCTCGCGCCCGACGCCGACGCGGCCCAGCGCCGCGCCGAGGAGGCGATTGCCGCCTGCGAGATTCTCCTCGAAGCGCATCCCGACCTCGGCGGCGATCTGGCCGTCTCGGTCAGCCGCATCGAGTGGTCGCTGCGCTCCAAGTTCCCACTGCCCGCCGATGCCGGCGTGGCGCTGGCGCGGCGCGCGGACCTCGCCCGTCGGGCCGAGGCCGTCCGCCGCAAGTCCATCGAATCCGACGACGCCCAGCCGGTCGTGTATTACCAGTCGGCCCTGGCGAGCGTCGCGGCCGGAGAGACCGAGCAGGCCCTGGAAACGCTCAACCGCGGACTCGCCGCCGCCGCGGAGCTGCCCGAGGAGCGCCGGGATGAAGCGCTCGACCTGCACCTGCTCGCGGCGCGGCTTCGCGTCCGCGCCGGCCGGTTCGCCGAGGCCCAGCCGCACCTGACCGCGCTGCTCCAGTCGGAGCGGTCGTCGGGCTGGGGACACCTCCTGTCCGGCGCCGTCGCGGCGGGCCAGGGAAGACTGCGCCGCGCCCTGGAAAGCTTCACCGCAGCCCAGGCCGGGTTGGGCAATACCATCCCCGTGCGCAGCGCCCTGGCGAGCGTTTACCTGGCCCTCGGCCAGTGGAGCGACGCCCTGCCCCAGTTGAACGCCCTGGAGGTCGAGATCGAACAGCTCAAGGCCGAGGAGCGCGCCTGGGTGGATCAGAACATGGCCTCGACCGAGCAGATCCACCTCGGCAAGCTCAGGGCGCTTCTCGGCATGCGTCGCTGGGACGAGGCCCAGCCGTTGATCGAGAAGCTGAAAGGGACCGATTCGGAGGCCCGGGCGTGGGCCCTGGTCGTCCCCTATCTCGTGGCCACGGGACAGGACGAGGCCGCCGAAGCGGCGCTGGCCGAGGCACGCGAGAAATCCCCCGAGGACCTGCGCTTGGCGTCGCTCCAGGCCGCGATGCTTCGCAAGGCGGGCAAGACGGACGAGGCCGACACGCTGATCGAGAAGTTCGCCTCGCAGAACCCCGACGACCTCCGTTCCCAGTTGCTCCTCGCGGCCTGGCGCCTGGGCAATCGCCGCGCCGATGAGGCACTTGCTTTGCTCGACCGGCTCCAGTCCGAGGCCGAATCCAAGGAGGATCGGCTGCTGGTCGCCGGTTTCACGGCTCGCGCGCTCTTGGCCGCGGGAAGGCCGGAAGAGGCCCTCGAGCCGATCAAGCTGCTCCGCGACGATCCCACCTCCGCCGCCGCGGCGGGCGTGCTCGAGGCGGCCGTGCAGTGGAAACAGCAGGACCTGCAAGGGGCGGCCGCGAGCCTGGAGTCGGCCGAGGAGGCGGCGTCGGGCAGCGGCTTCCTCAGCCTGCTCCGCGGCCAGGTCGCCGCCGCGCAAGGCGAATTCGACGCGGCACTGGAGCACGTCTCGGACTCGCTCGACGTCACCTCGCTGCGCGGCCCCTCCGCGCTCCTCCTCATGCAATCGCTCTCGCAGATCGCCCGCGACCAGTCGCCGGCCGTGGCGCTGGACAAGGCGGGGCAGTTGCTCGAGGAGCACCCCAACGACCCCGGGCTCTTGCTCGCCAAGGCCGATCTCCTGGTGCGATTGAACCGGCACGCCGAGGGTATGGCCGTCCTCGACCGGCTGGGACGCGCCCGGCCTTCCAGTCCCGCCATCCCGTTCTTCAAGGGCGCGGTGTGGCTCCTTCAGGGCCGGCCCGATCAAGCCGTCATCGAGACCCGCAAGGCCCTGGAGCTCAGCCCCGGGCACATCCCGTCGTTGGCCCTGGCCGCGTCGGCCGAGCTTGCCACCAGGCAGTACGCCGACGCCCTGGAGCACTGCGAGACGCTGCTCCGGCTCCGCCCCGGCGCGTGGAACGCCGAGCTTCTGAAGGCCAAGGCCCTCGAGGGCCTTGGCCGGCCGGCCGAGGCCGTCGGCGTGCTCGAGGAGTTGATCCAGCGGCGCCCCAAGGCGATCCCTGCCTACCTCCTGCTCGCCGAGGCGTATGCGACGGAAGGCCGGCCCGAGAAGGCCCGCCAGGCGTACCGCGAGGGCCGGGAGCAGGTGCCCGACGACCTCAGGCTGGCCGCCGCCGAGATCGGACTGCTGATCCGCAGCGACCAGCTCGACGAGGCGAAGAAACTCGCCGACGAGGTCGCCGGCGCGGAGCCGGACTTCCGGGTCTGCGTGGCGCTGGGCCAGGCGTTCTACCGCGCACAACAAGCCGAGATCGCGAGAGTGTGGTGGCAAAGGGCCATGGGCCTGGCCGGCGAGCAGGAGAAGCTGTCCCTCCACCTGATCCTCGGCGAGTCGGCCGCGCTGCTGGGTCGCGAGAAGTCCGATCCCCAGCTCCTGGCCGAGGCCCGCGACCATTTCGCGGCCGTCCTCCAGCAGCGGCCGACCAGCATGACCGCGGCCAACAACCTGGCCTGGCTCCTCGCCCACCACCTGGGCGATCCGGAGGAAGCGATCCGCGTGGCCGAGCAGGCTCGCGGCGGCGCGTCCCCCGCCGAGCTGCCCGTCAACTTCGTGGACACCCTGGCGTCGGTCTATCGGCTCGGCGGACGCACGGCCGACGCCAAGGCCCTGCTGCAAGAGGCCCTGGCGTCCAAGCCGGACGTCCCCATGCTGATCTACCAGCTCGGACTCGTTTACGTGGACGAGAAGCAGCCCGAAGCCGCCCGCGGCCTTCTGGAAAAGGCGCTCAAGCTGGGCCTTTCGGACGAACAGGCCGCCGAGGCGCGTCGTGTGCTCAGCACGCTCGCGCCCCCCGCCGTTGAATCGCCGTAAGCCCCGCCGCCCGCTCCATGGCCGCCGAAGACCCGGTTTTCACGCCCAAGCTCGATCCCCGTCTCGCCGCCCGCCCCATGCATCTGGTGGCGGCGGCGATGTTCGGCGTGCTGTTCGTATTCTTCAACAGCCTGCCGCTGCGCGCGACGGACCTCTGGCTGCACGTGAACTACGGGCGGTGGATGCTCGATCATCGCGCGATCCCCGCCGAGGATCCGTTCTGCCCCCCGGCCCAAGGCGTCGCGGTGGTGGACTCCTCCTGGCTCTCGCAGGTGCTGCTGGCGGCGGTCGAGCGCGCCGGCGGCCCCGAGGCGCTCTCCACCTTGTTCGCCGTCGTAGCGGTGATGACGTACGTCGTGCTCGCGCGCGCCTTCTTCCTCCAGACGCGCAGCCTGGGCCTGTCGCTGCTGGGGACCGCCGCGGTCCTCGCCCTGGGCTTCAGCCGGCTCACCACGATTCGCCCTGAGAACTTCGGGGGCCTTCTGTTTGCGACCCTTCTTCTGCTCATCGTGGCCTGCGGGGCGTTCGACGGTCGGCGGCTGGGCGAAACGCGCCCCCGGTTCCTGCCCCTCTGGATAGGAACCCCGCTGCTGATGGCAGCCTGGGCCAACCTGCACGGGTCGTTCCTGACTGGGCTGGCCGTGCTCGGATGCTTCTTCCTGGGCTCCCTGATCGAGGCGGCCGTGGCCGAGCGCAGCGCGCGCAGGGCCCTGGCCGATCCCCTGACGCTGCGGTGGCTGGGGCTGGGCGCCGCCGGCGCGGCAGCCACGCTCCTGAACCCGTACGGCCCGCGACTCCTGACGTTCGCCATCGGCTTCTCCGGCAATCCCAACCTCCAAGACCTTACCGAATGGCAGTCGCTGTCCGTCGTCGGCGTGGGGGGGATGGAGTTTGCCCTTTCGCTGGTGGGGATGGTGGTGCTGCTCCGCGTCAGCCGCCGCCCCGTGGACGCGGCCCATGCGCTGCTGCTGGGGCTGTTCGCCATCGCGGCGGCGGTCGGGGTGCGCATGATATGGTGGTACGCGGTGGTGTACACCGCCGTCCTGCTCCCCCACTTGTCCGAGCTTCTCCACATCGCGTATCCATCTCGCTTTTCGCGGCCTGAATCTCCTTCGCCACAAGCTCGGCCCGACGGCGAGATCGTGCTCCCGCCGGGTCGGTCGTTTCAGGTGTCGCTTCTGTGCGTCCTGGCGGTCTGGGTCGCCTTTGCGCTCTCGCCGACCGGGATGCGCGCGGTGGGAAACGGCGTGAGATCGCCCGAGCGGCTCTACGGACGGGAAACTCCGCTCGGTGTCAGCGCGTTCCTGCGCGAGCAACCGCCCGATGGCCTCGTCTTCACTCCGCAGTGGTGGGGCGACTGGCTCATCTTCGACGGGCCGCCCGGGCTGGAGCCCGTGGTCACGTCCAACGTCCACGTGATTCCGCCGGAAGTCTGGCGTTGCTACCAACTGGTGCGCCAGGGCTTGGCCGGCTGGCCCGCCGTGCTGGACCGCCTGGGGGTGAGCCTGTTGGTCGTGGACCGCGCCAATCAGCCCATCCTGGCCGCCTCGGCGGAGCGGCACGCGCGGTGGGTTCCCGTTTACGCCGACGCGCAAGGCGTGGTCTTCCTGCGGTCCAAGGAACCGGCAGAAGCGGCCGACCCCCGGCCCGGCCCAGCCGGCGACTGACCCCACAACCCCGACTCGGCGGAGTGTCCAGGGCACGGGACAGAGAGCCCTATATTTCCCCCGCTTCCCATTATGACACCCCGCCGTTTGCTTCTCCAGGGTGCGGCGCGCCAGAGCATGTTTACAGGTGAGCGCAAAGGCGCAAGGTGGCCCTTGGCAGTCATGCGCAGCCGGAAGCGCCGAACGTAGTAGGCGAGGAATCGAGTCATTGTTCTAAGTCAATCGCTGAATGTCGGTTACGTCCCTTTCCGGGAAGCTCCGGGAACCCGCAGGTTGTGGCACGGCAGGTGCTTTAAGGAGACCCGTTCGGGCGGTGGCAGGCAAGAGGGGCTGTGCTATCGCATATCATGCCGCTCCCACGGTGGGAAGCGGCGATTCACGCGTTTTCTGTTTGGAGGGTGCGAGATGAAGAAGCTGTGGAAAGACGAGGGTGGTGCTGTTGTTTCGGCCGAGCTGATTCTCATCATCACCATCGTGGTGATCGGCCTCGTGGTCGGGCTGAAGGAAGTCCAGGCCGCCGTCATCGAGGAGCTCAATGACGTCGCCGCCGCTATCGGCAGTGTGGACCAGAGCTACTCCTGGGACGGCCCGGTCGGCTGCTGCTCGTTCGCCGCTGGCTCGGCGTTCGAGGATCTGTTCGATGAGTGCGATGGCGAGCAGGCTGGCGCTCCGGACACGCTGGACGTGTGCGGTGTTCCGGCCGACGGCGAGTCGCCGTAGAAGTAGCTCTCGCGCTTCGTCGCGGATTCGGCTTTCATAGCTGACCCTGCCGACATTCATGAGAACCCAGACCCGGGGAAGGCGTTGTGTCGCTTTCCCCGGGTTCGCGTTTCTTGGTCGATGCCGTGTCGCATAATGGGAGCGAAGGCGTGCCGCACGGCACAGGGACCCTCTCGAAGCCCAATCGCTTGTCAGGCCATACACTCTAAGTCATTTCCGAACAAAGAGTTGGCGCCATTTCTGTATGCACCGCCAGGCGGGGGTGGGATTCGATGCGCCTGGGCCCCGCGGCCGGCTGCCCGCGCCGCTCCGATACCCACCGGAGGCGGATCGCATACCCGTGTTGATGCGAATCGACGGTGTGTCCAACGAGACCTCCTCGCGGGAGGCCCGATTCGCCGCGTCGTGCCCGGCGATCTTCGAGAGCGCGGTGGCTCCGAATGCGCGGTTTCTTCACTGCCGCGTGCAGTCCGTCCCAGAGCTTCCTCTGCCAGGCGTTGGCCGGGGCCGACAATCACCGCTCGACGCTCAAACAGCACTCGATGGCTGGGATATACTTATCCCCCCCACGATTCGCGCGTACAAAACTCACCAGGTGGTTGACCGATCGGAAGGATTGGTTAGATTGGGGTAGCCGTGCAGGATGCTGCCGAAGGGTCGCGTCGTGTCTCGGTCGTCCATTCGCGGTGAGTGCCCTGGGATTGCACCTGTGAAGCTCGTCTTTCTCGCCTGCGTTCTCGCGTTTACCGCGGTAGCCGCGGTCCACGATTTTCGCACCAAGCGCCTGCCCAACGTGCTGACCGTGCCGGCGCTCGTCGCCGGCCTGGTTTTCGCGATCGTCCGCGGCTCGGTGGAATCGGGGGCGGCCGGGGCCTGGGAAAGGCTGCTGGACTCCCTCGGTGGCTTCGCCGTAGGCTTCGGCATCATGTGGGTCCTCTGGATGGTCGGGGGCGGCCTGGGCGGCGACGTGAAGTTCGTCGGCGCGGTGGGCGCGTGGCTGGGGACGTGGAACACGCTGATGGTGCTCGCGGTGGCTTCGGGGCTTGCCCTGGTCGCTACCTTTTTCATGGCCGCTCTGACCATGCTCGGCATGGGGAGCGGAGCGCAGCGCGGCAAGGGCGTGCAACTGAAAGACGTCAAGCGCGGGGTCGTGCCCTTCGGGGTCCCGGTCGCGGTGGCAACCTGGTGCGTCGTGGGATACGATCTCTTCCTGGCGAAGCTGGTCCAATGAGCGCTGCACGAGAGAGAACGCATGCTCGCACTTGGGCTCGAGGCCGGCGGTGGGGAGCCGTCTCGTCCGTCGAGCTGCTGTTCGTCATGCCGCTCGTGGTGGGAATGATCTTCGCGCTGGTCGAGTTCGCCATGCTACTGAAGGCGCAGCAGCATATCGAAACGGCCTGCCAGGTGGCCTGCCGCGTGGGCACGCTGCCGGGCTGCAGCGCCGCGGAGCTCCGCGGGGAAGTGCGGGCAGCCGCCTGCCGCGTTTTGGCGCGGTCGCGGCTGGGCAAGGCGGCCGACGTCCGCTTCGAGCCGGGCCGATTCACGGGCGATCCCGTGCACGTCGAGATCCGCGTGCCCATGCGGGCCGCGGCCCCGGACCTGCTGGCATGCTTCGGCTTGAGCATCAAGCGGCGTTGCCTGACGGCGCGCACCGTGATGCGCAAGGAGTAGTCTCACAGTCTGCGCTAGAGGAGAACAGGAGACCGGGGCGTCCGGCAGGACCACGGGCCCTCGGGGGAGCGTCGAGCGGGGGTCCGGAAGTCGAGTTCGGGTTGTGCGAGGAGGGATACTGGCCGACCGAGCGGTAACAGATCGTGGATTCAAGCTTGGGGAGGCCTGCCCGTGTCTAGATTCATCTCGGCCGAAACGATGACCATCGGGGTGCTGGCGATCGTCTTCGGTCTCGCCGGTGCGTACGGAGTGCGAGCCCTGCTGTCGGAGCAGCCGGAAGTCGAGGAGGAGAAGGAGCAACCGAAGCCGACGTTCAGGGCACCGTTCGCCATCCAGGACCTGCCGGTCGATCGCGTGCTGACTCCGAGCGACATGGCCATGCGCGACACGACGACGGAGCGGCTTCGCGAGAAGGGTTACGACCCCCAGGAGGTCATCATTACGCCGCAGAACATCGTGGGACGGCGGGTCCGCGTTCCCCTCAAGCAGGGCGAGTACTTCCGGGCTTCGGCCCTGTATCCGCAGGGCACCGGCCCCGACCTGGCCGAGCGTCTCAAGGACCGTTACCGGGCCGTCGATCTGTTCGTCGCCGACCTGAGCGACGCGGCGATCCAGCCCGGCTCCTACGTGGACGTCCTCTTCCGCACCTACCCGGAGTCAGGCGACGAGGGCATCCCGCCCATCCCCGAGATGACGGTCGCCATGCTTGAGGTGGTCGAGGTCCTCGACGTGCGGCGCGACGACGCGCCAGGCGGTCGCGGCGCCGAGCCCAACGTCACGTTGGCGATCCCCGTGGAAGACGTGGGCAAGTTCCGCACGGTCGCGGGGCACGGCGAGTTCTACCTCGTCGCCCGCAACCCCGACGACACCGCCCGCTACGGGCCGCTTCTTGCCAACAACCTGACGCTCGAGGAGGTGCTTGGGATCGAGATGCCTCCGCCGCCTCCGGCGCCGCCCTCTCCGTTCCAGACGGTGATCTGGCGGCGCACCAGTCCCCAGGTGAACACGTTCTACGGCGACTCGATGGCCATGGCCACCGGATCGCAGGCGGTGTCGGCGGCGTACGGGGAGCCGGGCTACGGGAATCCCTCGGCCGGCCTCCGGGGCACCCGCGCCGCCCGGGGTTCCGGCGGCTGCAAGAACTGCGGCAAGCCCAAGCGCGTGCCCACCGGCTCGGTGACCCCACAGCCGCTGTCGGTCGACGGGAGTCGGCCCACGGGCGAAGGCCCGCGCGCGGGCCAGCCCACGCCCGCCCCGCCGAAGCCCGGCACGTAGCCACCGCTGCCCGCGACGCAGGCGTTCGGCCCCCACAACCCGCGGCGGCGATGCCTGCCAGCGCCGGCACGGAACGCCGGCTGCTTGCTCATGCACGGATGGCGCGGCGAAAGAGACCCCGGAAGACGCTCTATGGCCACTCCTGAGCCTTGCCGCCGAGGCCCAACGCAGCGCAGGCCGCGCCCGCGGCGCGGTTCGACCACGTCGATCATGCTCCTCTTGGCGGCGGGGCTGGGGATGTCAGCGGCGGGGCTCGTGCTATGCATCGCCTGGATGGGGCAATTGCGGGTTCAGGCGCAGCGGGCGTGCGACGCGGTGGCACTGGCCGGCGCGGCCCACCTGATGGATCGCGCGCCGCTCTATGGATGGTGCGAAGGAACCAATGTGCCGGACGTCGGGACTCGCCTGGAGATGGCTCGCCGCGCGGCCCGGCAGTTTGCCGAGCGGAACGCGGTAGGCGGGGCCCGGATGGTCCTTGCCGAACGGGGGCCTCGGGCCCACGGCCGGAACGGCCCGAGCTGCCGCGCGGGGGGCGCGAAGGCGTGCGTCGGCCAGTTGCGTTTCGGCTGGATCGAGAACGGCGGCCGGCTGCACGCGCCGACTGCCTGCGAGGAGCCGCGACGGATGAACGCGTTGCGGGTCGAGGCCGCGTGCCCTCACGATCTCGGGTGCGCCTTGACGGCCTGGCTCGGTCGGCAGACCGGATGGTGCCCGTCGAGCTTGACGACCTCCGCGACGGCCATGGTGGACCAGCACGTCGTCGGGTTCCGACCGGCCGGGCACGTGCGCGTCCCGGTGATCCCGCTGGCCGTGTCCATCGAGGACGGCAACCCCTGGTCGCCCGTCGGCCGGAGGCGCGGTGGCGCGGCCCTGACCGACCATTTCTCGCACGACGCACGTACCAAGGAGGTCCACGGTGTCCCGGACGGCATCCGCGAGATGGTGCTGCTGATGCGCCGGCCCGGACCGACCGGCGAGGAGGAGACGTGCGAGGACATGGTGCGGCAGATAGCGTTGGGCGCGGAGACGCTCGATGGCGTCGAGTTTCGCGATCGCGTGCATCACGGCCTGGACGCGGAAGATCTAGCAGGGCTGGGGGGTGGATTCATGCGAGGGCATGCCGTTCCTTCCCCAGGACCGAGGGATTCCCTGCCTTTGGTGTGGATTCAGGAGGCGCTGCTCCAGAGGCGAGGACGCCCGTTCGTCTGGCCCCTGGCGGTTGCCGCGTCGGCCGCGGCGACAAACTCAGGGCAAGCGGACCTCCAGATCGTGGACTTCGCGGCCGGTGCGGTGGTAGACTGCTATTTCGTTTCGGGCTCGGACTCCTGCCTGGCGATCGTCGTGCAGCCTTGCCTGGTGCAAACCGCCACCGCGGTGCTGCGATCGGATGGAGAGCTCAACCCGTGGATCGGCAAGCTGGTACTGACTCGATAGACCAAGGTGTCGTGGGCTTCGTTTGCCCCGCGTAGCGCCGCAGGCGGCGGTTGGGAGTGTGTTCATGCGAGTCGTGGTAGCCCATCATCCCGGATGCGACGTTCGAGCGCTTCGCCAGGTGCTTCTGGGGGCCGGCTTGGATTGCGCGGCGGGCGACTGCGTCGCCTGGGACGACCTGGCCGTTCGCCTCTCCTGCGGCGAGGCGGGTCTGGTGCTCGTGAGCACCGTCGGCAGCGCGAGTCCCGTGGGTGTCAACGAGCGCCTGGGGGCAAGCCCCGGAGCGGAGGGGCCACCGTGTTTCGACTGGGGACGGCTTCGCGAGGCGCTCTCCCTGACGCAGGCCCCCGTCGTGGCGGTCGGACCGGAGATCGACGACACCGCGGTAGCGGCCGCACGATCCGCCGGCGTCGCCTACTACCTCGATGCCGCGGATCTTCGCAACGAATTGGACGCAATGCTCGAGAGGCTTACCATGTCCAACGGCAAGGCAGCGCATCGCGGAACCGTGATCTCGGTCATGGCCCCGACGCCGGGGAGCGGGGGCTCCACGGTGGCGGCCAACCTGGCGGGAGCGCTCCTCAAATCGCACCCCAAGGGGGTGGCGCTGGTCGAGCTGGCCCGCGATTCCAGTGACCTGGCGCTGTTGTTGAACGTCTCGGCGGGGCGATCCACCCAGGAGGTCTGTCAGCGATGGCAGTCCCTCGACGCCGTCGCGCTGAAGGGGTGCGTGACCGAGCACCGCAGCGGCCTCCAGTTGCTGCTCAACCCGTCGGACCACTCGGGCAACTCCGGGCTCAGCGTGGAGGCGGTGCGTCGCATCGGGGTGCTCAGCCGCGGCGTTTTCGCGGCCACGGTCCTGGCCCTGGAGAGCCGGCCGAGCGACGAAGCGCTCGAGGCCATGCGGCTCTCCGACGCGGTGACGCTGGTGGTCCGGGCCGACGTCCCGTCGGTGTTGCGGGCGCGGTGGGTGATCGAGACCGCCCTGGAACAGGGCGTCGAACGGGAGAAGGTCCGCGTGGTCGTGAACCGTTGGGGCCAGGGCGGACAGCTCAGCCAGAAGCAGCTCGAGTCGGGCCTGGGGGTGAAGGCCGACCAGTTCATCCCCGACGACCCGCGGAGGGTCAACCGGGCCGCGAACGAGGGTCTCCTGCTGAAGGAGATATCCTCCGGCGCGACGATCAGCCGCCGGTTCGCGCATCTGGCCAAGGCGGTCAACGGCGCGTAGCTGGGGCCTGGCGCCGCGCGCGGACCGCTGCCCGCTTCGCAAGGCGCCTGGGGACGACACGACGCCTCGTGCGCACGGGAGAAACGACGATGATCGGTATGAAGCGAAAGCCCGGCCCGACCCGGGAAGAGGCCCGCGGTCCCGACGACGACTTCGAGAAGCGCTTTCAGCTTCTGAAGGTCGCCATCCACCAGCACCTCGTCGAGTCGCTCGACCTGTCGCGCGTGGCGGAGATCGACCCGAAGTACTTCTCGCACCACGTTCGCGAGGTGTCGCTGGAGTTGTGCGCTTCGCGCAAGGAGGTGCTCAGCCGGTTGGAGCGGGAGCGGCTCCACGAGGAGCTGATGGCCGAGCTGTTCGGGCTCGGCCCGCTGGAACGGCTGATGGACGACCCGGCCATCAGCGACGTGCTGGTCAACGGCCCGGACACGGTGTACGTGGAGCGTCATGGCCGGCTGGAGTTGACCGACGTGGTCTTCGCGGACGAGCAGCACCTGTTGCGGATCATCCAGCGGATCGCGTCTCGTCTCGGTCGCCGCGTGGACGAGTCGAGCCCCATGGTCGATGCCCGACTCCCCGACGGCTGCCGCGTGAACGCCGTCATCCCGCCGCTGGCTTTGGACGGGCCGACGCTGTCGATTCGCCGGTTCGGGGCGCAGGCCCTTCAGATCGAAGACCTCCAGAAGAACGGCACGGTCTTCGCGGAGATCGCGGAGTTCATCGCCGCGGCGGTCGAGGCCAAGTTGGGCATCGTGTTCTCCGGCGGCTCCGGCGCCGGCAAGACCACGCTTCTGAACGCCTGCAGCAGCTTCATCCCCGCGGACGAGCGCGTGGTGACCATCGAGGACTCCGCCGAGCTGCGCCTCCTGAACCGTCACTGGGTCCGCATGGAGACGCGGCCCGCCAACACGGAGGGGGCCGGCGAGATCACCCAGCGCGACCTCGTCCGCAACAGCCTCCGC
>CAYSUS010000012.1:0-67152 GCA_964434165.1 uncultured Pirellulales bacterium | reverse complement strand
GCATGCGGCCCGATCGCATCATCGTGGGCGAGGTTCGCGGGGCCGAGGTCTGGGACATGCTCCAGGCGATGAACACCGGCCACGAGGGATCGCTCACCACGGTGCACTCCAACAGCGCCTACGACGCCTTGGCGCGGCTGGAGATGATGGTGGCGCTGACCGGGTTCGAGCTGCCCGTCTCCGTCGTCCGGCAGTACATCGCGGCGGGCATCAAGTTGATCGTTCACGTGGCCCGCCTGAAGGGCGGCATTCGCCGCGTCATGCAGGTGTCGGAGATCGCCGGCGTGGAGAACGACCGGTACCGCATCGAGCCGGTCTTCGGATTCGAGCAGGTGGACGTCGGCCCGGACGGCGTCGCCCGGGGCGAGTACTTCGTGACAGGCTATCAGCCTGCGTGTCTGGGCCGGATTCGCGCGGCGGGCATTCGCCTGCCCGAGGAGATGTTCCGCCCCCGGCGCGTCGGCGACGAGTCGTCGGCCGGAGGACGCTCCGAGGAGGACCGCGAGCAGGTGGAGCGACGGCACGACGGCCCGGCTTCCGCGATTCCACACCCCGTGCACAGGTCTTGATTCGTCGGCGCGTCTCGGCGTCGGCATGGGTGATCCGCCATGAACATCTCGCTGATTTCGATCCTGCTCTTCGTGGGGCTCGCGCTGGTCTTCGCGGCGGTCTGCCTGCTGATCCGCGATCTCCTCCACCGCCGTGCGGCCGCCGTGCACGAGCGGTTCGCGAGCGGGGATTCGGGCGCCAGGCCGGAGATTCCCATCGACGCCGAGCTGGCCGCCGCCCGCAACGCGGACCAGTCGCGCATGCGCTGGTTCAGGCAGATGGTCTTGGAAAGCGGAACGCAGATCACGGCCGACGCAGGGCTGCTGCTGTCGCTGGCCGTGGGGCTGCTGGTGGGCGGCGCGATCTTCCTGTGGCGCGAAGACCCCCTGTTCGCGATCATCGGGCTTCTGGTGGGGATGGCCGTAACCGTCGGGTTCTTCGCCTTCCGCAGGGCACGGCGGCGGCGGGCGATCCTCATCCAGCTCCCTGAAGTCACCGAGACGCTCGCGCGAGCCGTGCGAGCCGGGGAGTCGCTCGACCAGGCGATGGCCCTGGTCGGCAGCACCGCCGCGGAGCCGCTCCGGGGCGAGTTCCGCCGGGCCGCCGGGCAGATGGAAATGGGGCTCTCGCTTGAAATGGCCATGCGCACGCTGACGCGGCGGAACCGGCTGTCCGAGATGCGAATCCTCGCCTCCGCCTTGATGATCTACCGGAGGACGGGCGGCGACCTGCCCACCACGCTGGACCGGCTGGCGGCCCTGTTTCGCGAGCGGCTCAGCTCCTACCGGCAGTTCCTGGCGTCCACGGCCGCGGCGCGCGGTGGTGCCATCCTCATCGCCCTGATCGGGGCGTTCGCCGTGCTGTTCATCGTCACCGTGCAGCCAGAGTACGTGCGGACCATGCTCGACAGGCCGGTCGGACGACTGATGCTGCTGGCTTCGGTGGGCCTGCTCGTGCTGGGAAGCGCATGGGCGTTTTGGATCCTGCGACCCGAGTACTGATGCCGTCCGCTCGTCGGGAGGATTGGACATGATCGACCTGGTAACCGTCGCGGTCTTCGGATTCACCATCTGCGTGGTGTGGCTCCTGGCCCGTCTCGTGCTGCGTCCCCAGCGGTCGACCGTGGCCCAGCGCCTGACTCCCGCCCTCAAGGACCACGCGGTTCGCGGCAACGGCGTGTCGGTGCGGGGCGACGTCGTGCAGAGCCTCGCCGCGCAGATCCCGGCCGTTCCTTTGGATAACGGCGAGCTGGACCGCGATCTGCGCAGGGCCGGCTACTACCGGCCCAGGTCGCGTCTGGAGTTCCTCGCCCTGCGCAACGCCCTGGTGATCCTGGCGATGATCGCCACCGGGGCGATCGTCGTCGCGATCGGTCCGGGGCGAGAGCAGGTCGTCCTCCGCGTGCTCATCGGCGGACTGATTGTGGCCGTGCTGTGCTGGGGGTTGCCTCGGGTGGTCGTCGCCTTGCAGGGGAGGGCGCGCGTCAATCGGATACGCCGCTCCCTGCCCGACGCGCTGGACATGGTCAGCATGTGCCTCCACGGGGGCCTGCCGCTGGAGGAATCCCTCGAGCACGTGGGGCGGGAGATGTTCTCCACGCATCCCGATCTGGCGGCCGAGCTCCTGATCGTGCGGCAGCAGGCGCAGATGAACACGTTGCCTTTCGCCTTCGAGCAGTTCGCCGCCAGGATCGACGCGCCCGAGGTGCTCACGCTCGCCGCCCTGATCGTCCAGAATCAAAGGCTGGGAACCAACGTGGCGGCATCCATCATGGACTACTCGGACCGCATGCGGATGGCGAGCAGGCAGAACGCCGAGATGCGCGCGGGAAGCGCCCAGTGGAAGGTCCTTTTCCCCGTGGTCCTCTGCCTGCTGCCGGCGGTGCTCCTCATCCTCTGGGGCCCGGCGCTCATCGAGCTGTCCGCTTTCGTCAGGCAGTTGGGCGAGAACACCGTGACCATGCCCTGAAGGCGCCGCGACCGCAAGCGAGTAGCGAACGCCCGATGATTTGGGCCGCTCCTGCCGGGCGCTCTCTCGGACATGCGCGCATCGCGACCCGACCGAGGCCTCTAACGCGGCACAGGCCGGCTGCGCCGGCAGTAGCCCGCGATCGCCGCCCCGGCCAGCAGCAGGGACCAGATCAGCACGCCACAAGGCTCGGGCCCCTGAAGCACGTCCTGCGTGCGCACGAAGACGACGAGGTCTTCGAAGTCGTCGTCGCTCGGCCACGAGCGCTGCAAGGGCGAGCGGTCGAGGTCCTCAAATGCCAGGATCATGTCGTCCGGGCGGAAGACCTGGCGGGAATGCCCGCCGGAAACCGAGAACTGCTGCCCGGCGCCGCCGAGGATCAGGCTCTGAGCGACGCCCTCCACGTTCAGATGGTCCTCGGAAAAAAGGACGTAGTCGAGCTCCGGGTCGTCGTCCGCCTCCGACACCTCAAGGTAGAACCCGTACTCCGCGCCGAGGAAACCCGCGGTATTGACCTTGACGCCATCGACCAGCACGTCGCCGTCCGGGGTGAATCGCACCGTGACCGTCGTGCCCGAGGGCGTCTCTCCGGAGAAGACGGGCACGCGGTTGTCGGGGTTTCCCGCCTCATAGATCCCCAGCACGTTCGTGTCCTGGAAGGCGGCCTCCTGGAACAGGTAGGTCGCGGTGAAGTACGTGGGGACGGGGAAGACCGCGTCGGAGATCACCGAGGCGGCGATCCCGATCCGATTTGCGGGGGCCGGGTCCGCAGCCCCGGTCAGGCCGTCCAGAGCGGCCTGAAGATCCCCGAGGCCGGGGCTGTTCAGTGGGGGCTGTCCGGCGACTCGCACGTTCGCCGCGACGCCCGGTGCCAGGGTGAGGTCGCCCAGAAGCGAAGCTGCCAGCAGGACGCAGCCGCAACGGATCGCGGATCGGACCATGTCGAACCTCCTCGGAGTTGCGAGACAAAGCAGTGTCGCCGGCCCGACGCACGTCCGAAGACGAGCAGGCCAGACCCGTCGAAGCCCAACCATCGGCAGAAGAGTCCGTCCTTGAAGAGCAACTTCTTTCTAGCATTTGCCTCCGGGGTGTCAAGGAATTGGCCTTCGGAGGCGGGGAAGAAATTCCCCGGTCGCTCCCCGGGGCGAAGCTCCGCGTCCGGGGCGGCCGCGCCCCCTCAGGCTCGATTCATGGCTTTCGGGTGCGGGTCTGGCTTCGCGCGTGCATCGCACGCGGCCCGGCAAGCAGCGCCCGGCAGACGTTCAAGGCTCCTGCCGCTCTTCATCCGACTCGGGTCGGTAGCCGAGCTGAATCATCCGCCGCCGGAGGATCGACCGCTTCAGGCGCTGCATGGGATGCCGGTTCCCGCCGAACAGACGGCCTGTCCGCAGGATGCCGCGGTACGCGTCGAACTGGGAGTAACACGGCGCCGGGCGCAGTCCGCCGCGGCCCAGCAGGATCTTCACCGACTCCGCGGCCGCCACGCCGGCCGAGAGCTGGCAGGCGAGCCCCACCGAAGGCGCCGCACCGGAGGAAAGATCGACGCGCGAAAGATCGAGGTACTTCAGGTGCACCGATCGGGGCGAAAGACCCACGGCAAAGGCGATGATCTGGTCGAGCCGGTCCATGCCTTCGCGGAGGTCGAAGTACTGGTCGAAGCCCATCCCCTGCGGATCGAAGGAAAGCCACGCCGTGCCCATGCCCACGGGCCCGGCCGTGATCGCCCACAGGCCGCGCGCCGCGGACTCGCGAAACACGAGCCGTCGGGCGCCGATGCTGAAGAAGTCGATCCCGTCGATGAGCAGGTCGGCCCCGTCGAGAAACGCGGCCACATTGTCCGGACCGATCGGCTCGCGGAGGACGGTCAGATCCAGTTCGGGGTTGATCGCGCGGGCCTCCTCGGCCATCACGTCCGCCTTGTTGCGGCCCAGCGCCCGGGTCGTCGCCCCGAACTGGCGGTTGAAGTTGGCCGTTTCGAACGTGTCGAAGTCGGCGATCGTGAACCGCCCGACGCCCAGGCGCGTGAGCGTGACGAGATGAATCCCCCCGACGCCGCCCATCCCCACGATGGCCACCCGGCTGGTGCGGAGCCGCTCCTGCTCCTCGGGCCCGATGAGGCCCAGGTTGCGCGCGAAAGCCTCGGCGTAGGACCAGTCGGCTGCGCCGCTGCACGTCGTCTCGTCGGACGGTTGCATCCGGTCGATTCCCCGCTGCCACGATGGACTCGGCCACAGATGGAGCGCGCGCCTGCTACGCCTGCCGGATCACGTGCTCGACCGGACGTCGCAGGGAACGCACGCGGGGGTCGGCCGCACGGCCCAAACGGAAGAGCATCAGAAGCGTCCGCCCTTCCATTGATGGTACCAGTTCCGTCAGGCGTTGGGCAAGCCGGGCGGCAAGGGCCTGGTGGCTGGGGGTGAGATTGCGGCCGTCGAGTTGCAGCAGTTGGGCGAGGAAGATGGCCAGGCTGCCCAGGGGCTGAAGCGCAATGCCGTTGCGCTGGGCCGCAAGCCAAATGCGCTCCAGCGCACGTCCGCCCTCCAGATACTGGGCCGCCTCCGCCTCGGCCACGGAAAGCACGCCCACGGCCCCGCTCTTCCACACCGAGAGCCGGGAGGGGATCGTCAGCAGCCCCCCCAACCCTAGGCGCTGGAGCCAGCGCATGCGGTTCCAGGGACGTAGCACCCGAAGCATCAGCGCGGCGCTGGGGGGAAGCTCCAGCGTGCGCACGTCGAGCCCGTCACGCGTCTGTTCCGCCTCGCGTGCGGAAAAGCGCAACTGCCGGAAGATCTCCTTGTGAAACGGCTCGTAGCCGAATCGGAAGCGGTCGCTGGCCGCGACCACCTTGGCAAAGGCGCGGATCCCCTTGCGATCCGCGATCCACTCCAACTGCACGCTGCCGAAACCCGCGACCGACCGGGCCAACTCCGCGAGCACCTCCTCCTCAAGAGGTTTCGACGAGTAGAGCTTCCGGTTCGTGCAGCGGGTCTCCAGGGCGTCGCGGAGCGGGTCGCGCTCGGCGCCGGGCTCGAACCGCACGGACGCTGCCAGCCGCGGCCCCGCGGACGACGCCTCCGCCGCGGACGGAAGCTCGCACGTCACCTCCCCGCGATGGCCGTGCCACCGTGCGGCGATGCCGGCGTTCTCCACGGCGGCGCCAATCCCCATCAGGTCGAACATGCTGTGGACGTCCGACGGCAAGGCCCGGCCCGGATCGAGAAACACCAGCAGCCGGTTCTCCTGCCAGGCGAATTGCCACGGCTGGTTGTTGTCGGGCGTGGGCGCCAGTACCGCGGCGCGAAGGATGTCGTCCCGCGCCTCGGAGGGCAGCGCCTGCGGCGATTCCTGCACGTCGCCCGAGCTCATGAGGCGCTCTCCGGCGCGGGGTCGGGAGGGCTCCGCCCGGCTTCGTCCCTGGGGCCCTCGGGCTCGGCCGACGGGCCGGAGCGGGGATCGATCAGCACGTCCACGCGAAGCCCCACGACGAGCGGTTCCTCTTCCTCCTCCAGGGCGATCCACACCTCGCGGGTCTTGGTGTCGAAGCGCTCCGAGGGCCGGTCGCTCCACAGCTCCTTGCGCTGCATGCGGGGGCTGACGCGATAGACGCGCCCGCGGAACTCGCACCCAGGCATCCCGTCGGTCACGACGGAGGCCGACATGCCGACTTCCACCCGGGGCGCGTCGAGCTCCTCGACGAACGCGCGGACGTGCGTGCTGCTGGTATCGGCCAACACGACCACGGGCTGCTGCGCGTCGGGCCCCGTCAGCTCGCCGATGGCCGCATCGACCTCGAGTATCTGTCCGTCGCACGGGGCGCGAAGCTCGGCCCGATCGTTTTGCAGCCGCGCCAGGTCGAGCCGCGCCCGGGCCGAGCGCACGCGGGCCTGCTCGATGCGGACCTCGTCCTGCCGGGCGCCGGCCTTGAGCAGGTCCACGCGGGCCCTGGCGGCGGCCAGCTCGGACGACAGGGTCTCGACGCGGATGCGATCCTCGTCCAGACGCTGCTGCGTCGTGGACTGCGTGGCGTGAAGCTTGCTCGTGCGCTCCAGGGCACGATGGGCCAGGTCGAGCTCCGCCGCCTTCGCCCGGTGAAGGGCCTCGGCCTCGGAGATCTCTTGCGGTCGGGCTCCGTTCACCAGCCGCTCCAGTTGCGCCTGGGCGAGCGCGAGCTGGGCCTCAGCCAGGGCCACTTCGTGCGTGTACTCCTGCGCGTCCAGGCGCAGGAGGGGCTGTCCCCGGGTCACGAACTGCCCTTCCTCCACGAGCACCTCCTCGACGCGCCCCGCGAGCTGAGGTCGCAGCTCGATCTCCGGGCTGGTTCCCTCGATGCGACCGGCCGCGTAGATCCCGTACTCGCCGGCCGGGATCTCCTGGCGCACGACCGGCACGCGCGACTGGGCGTCGATCACGAAGCCCAGCACGACCACCAGGGCGATACCGGCCACCAAAGCGAAAAACTTGGTCATGATCGGGCACTCCCGTCAGTTCACTTGCGAATGGGCCTGCGCCGCGTAGGCCGAATGCCGGGTATCGACGACGCGGCCGTTCTCCAGCCACAGCACCTGGTCGGCGAAGCGGAAGATCCGCTGGTCGTGCGTGACGACGACCAGGGTCTTTCCTCGCTCCGTGGTCAGGCGCCGAAGGAGCTTCATCGCCTCGACGCCGTTGACCGCGTCGAGCGAGGCCGTGGGCTCGTCGGCCAGAATCAGCTCCGGATCGCCCACCAGCGCCCGCGCCAGTGCCACGCGCTGGCACTGCCCGGCGCTCAGCCGGTGGGGCGGCGACGACCCCTTGTCGGCCAGCCCCACGGCGTCGAGCAGCTCCGCCGCGCGCTTCCGCGCGCTGCGATGCGACGCACCGCGAAGGACCAGCGGCACGCACACGTTCTTCAAGGCGCTCAGGCCGCGAATCAGGTGGAACCGCTGGAATACGAAGCCGATCGAGTCGCGTCGCAGGACTGTTCGCTCGGCGGGCGTCATGTCGAGAACGTCGCGCCCGGCGATCTCCACGCCACCCTCGTCGGCGGAGAGGATGCAGCCGAGGATCGAAAGCAGCGTGGTCTTGCCGCTGCCCGAGGGCCCCGCCAGATACACGCACTGGCCGCGGCGCACCTCCAGATCGACGCCGTCGAGGACCGTCGTGAGCGTGGAGCCGCGGCGATACGCCTTGCGCACGCCCTGGACGCGGACGGCGCAGTCGGGGCGAACGATCGTGGACGGAGTGCGGGTCATGACTGAAGCACGGTCAGCGGGTCAACCTTGCGGACGCGCATGTACGGCAGCAGGGAGGCGATCAGGCAGATCGCCAGGACCAGGCAGCAGCTTCCCAGCGAGAGCCATGCGGGGATCACGATCGGCGCCTTCGGCGAGCTGCACGCGTCCTGGATGAACGCCACGAGCCCCAGCCCGATCGCGGAGCCGACCACGGTCATCGTGAACGCCTGCACGAGCAGCATCGAGTAGATCTGTCCTTCGTTGGCGCCGAGCGCCTTGAGCGTGCCGAACTCCTCGAGGCGGTCGAGCACCATCGCATAGAGCGTCTGCCCTACCATGACCAGTCCCACGAGCAGTCCCAGCAGCGTGGCCGCGCCGAAACTGATCCCCATGCCCGTCCGCGTCATCCAGAAGTCCACCGAGATGCGGCTGTACTCCTCCTTGGGGTAGGCTTCGACGTCGGGCACGCGTCGGCGGATGGCCTCGCACACGGCCAGCGGATCCACCCCTGGCTCGAGCTGGACGAGGAAGTACGAACAGAGCTCCGGGTCCTTGCGGAGATAGGCCGCGGCCCTGTCGTAGGTGGTGAACACGTAGGGCGCGACGAGGAAGCCCATGATCCCCTGGCTCATTCCGACCACGCGGGCGCGGCGCCCTCCGATCTCGCGGAGATCGCCGATCTGCGGGTGCTCCAGCTTGGCCAGTTCGGTCTCATCGACGATGATCCCGTCCGTCTGCAGGATCGAGTCGGCGCGGCCGTGCGTGAGGTTCCAGACGTTTCCCAGCAGGCTCGACGGCTCGACGCCCACCACCACGACGCTCTCCCAGCCGCCGCTGGGCAGGGTCATGTCCGCCCAACCCACCAGGTACGGCTCGGCCCGGCGGACCCCGGGCGTTCCCCGGACCCGCTGAATCCACCGCCGCGGCACGTCACGCGGAAAGTCGACGTTGTGCATCTTCTTGTGACCGACCCAAATCGCCGCCTCGCCGTGATCCACGAGCAAGCCGGCCCTGCCCACCAGCCCCAGGAAGAGGCCGCCTTGCACGTTGACCAGGACCACGGAGAACACGACGCCCACCAGCGCCGCGAAAAGCTTCCCGCGGTCGGCGATCAGAGTCTCCAGGGCGATCGACCACATCGTACTCAACCCTACCTTGCCGGTGCCCGGCTTGGGCGAGAGCCACTCGCCGGGGCGGGAACAGGCGGAAGAACCCGCCGTCTCGACGCCGCCCGCAGCGTCGCAACGCGCCCCGCGCCCGGGCGGCCCTCACGCTGCGAAGGCCACTTCCTCGTCAACTTCGGGCAGGTCCGCGGGGAAGGGGCCGTGCGCCCCGCTCCCGGCGCGCTCCAGCTCCTGGATCGCTTCCAGCAACAACCGCATTTCGCCGCGCACGGCGTCGGGCAGAGCCCGGTAGCGAAGGGACTCGGAGGAGTAGGGCTTCCCGAAGAACCTCCCGTGAACCCGCGGGTTGTTCTCGCGGAGATTGGCCATGTCCACGGCGAGCGGCACGGCCGGCTTGTCGCGGACCGCCGGATACACGCGGGCCTCGCCGATCGGCCGGAAGGCACAGAACCGCTCGTAGAACCCCGCGTGATGCGGATGCACCGTGATCAGCAACTCGTCCACCCCTCGGGTCCTCGCGCACTGCGCCAGGAGGACCATCAGGCGGAACACGACCGGGAACGAGGCCTTCAGGTCGTGATGGCTGTCGGCCAGGCAAGAGACCTCGGCCACCGTGATCCCTTCGGCGCGCCGCCAGGCGACCTGTTCCGGAAACAGCGACTCCATGGGAAGCCCAAGCCGACCGTCGCGAACCAACGTCATCGTGCAGACGATGCTGCCTGCGCGGCGCGCCGTGAACACCTCGGTCGTGGGCAGAAGGTGGTAAGGCGTCAGCCGCAGCCGGAACGGATTGGGAGCCGTCAGTCCGGAACGGACGTAGGCGTCATAGACCAGGCGGAACGAGGCCAGGAGATCTTCGCGGCGATCGGCGATCCCGTAGAGCGTGTCATCGGAGGCAGCGTCAGAGCGGGCGGAGTGCTCGACAGAATCGCGTCCTCGCCGATGAGACACCAGGTCCGCACCGACCGCTATGTTAAGCGGTGTCGCGACCCGCATGGGACGTGGCCGCTCCAGAGGAGATGCGAGGGCGTTCATGTCGGTATTCCCCAATAAACATCGTGAGAAGTGAAGTCCAAGGTCCAGTCCATCTGCCGAACCCACGAGAAATGCCTCCAATCCCTAGTTCCGGCCTAGGGTTTGTTCGCCGAACGGCCAGTGCAGCAGGTCGCGCCGCCGCCGAACCGCCAGCTTCTTCATCAACGAGTGGAGGTAGGACTTGATCGTCGGCAGCGACAAGCTCAGCCGACGCGCGATCTGCTTGTTCGCAAGCCCCCTCGCCACGAGGCGGGCCACCTCGCGCTCCCTGGCGGTCAACGCGGCTTCGGGCCGCGACGCCGGATCGGGCGGCGGAGGCGAGAACTCCGCCATCCGACGGAAAAGGCAGCGCACAAGCCGCGACGGGCATGGGGCGCGGCCGTGACGCACCGCCGTGATCGTCTTGATGAGGATTTCATAAGCGGTGTCGTCGCCCAGCCATGCCACCGCACCGGCCTCAATGCTCCGCATCACCTCGCCATCCTCGCGCGGGGGTGAAAGCACGACAATCCTCGCTTCGGGCAGCGCGTCAGCGACTTCCGCCACGGCGTACGGAGGGCTCGGCCCTCCCGCCGGGCAATGGACCAGCACGACGTCCGGGACGCCCCGGCTTCTCGCCGCCAGGAACTCCCCCACCTCCGCGCTCGAACCGAGCAGGCAAACGGTCGGCTCGGCGGCCAGGCGGCACGCGATCGCCTCGCGATAAAGCCTCGCGCTGCCCAGAACCACTGTGGCAATCGTCTCGCGCATTCTGTTTCCCTCAGGTCTCAGGATCCGTGGTGTCGCGTCGTGGGGATGCAAGCTTTCGAGTACCGGAGTTGGCCGGGGGCTTCTCCCCCTCGCGGGCTCCGGCGGGCTCTCACGGAACGGGGGACGCCGACCGTCGGATCTCCGCGAGCATCTCGTGCAAGGTCTTCGCGGCCAGCGGCGTCGTGGCGATCATCTGGCGGCACGCGTACGCCCGATCCGCGTCCGCGGGAATCCCGATCAGCAGGAGATCCGGGTACTCGGTGAGGATGTGCGTGCAAATGCCGGGCAGCTCGCCGGACTCCTCGGGCCAGCCGTGCAGAACCACGTTCACGCCCGTCAGATCGACAGTCAGCAGAAGGTCCACAGCGTCTTCGACTTCCGCAACCAGTTCGATGTCCGGCTCGTCGGCCAGCAGTTTTCGAAACGCCTCGCGTTGCATCGGCGAGTCGAGGGCCAGGACCATTCGGATCTTCGTCGTCACGTGCTTCTCCTCGGCAGTTGCAGAAGGACTCCGAACGTGCTGCGGTCCGTTTTCGCCCATCGCACGCCGACCCACAATAGACAATGCGATTCAAAAAGGTTGGGGCGAACGGTCTATCAGAAATGAACCGCCCGATGAATCCCCGTGAATCCGGGAGCCAGGCGCAAAGCGCGGTTCGCCGGTCCGCCAACCGGCGACGAGGGCACGGAAACGTGCGAAAAGGAGGCGGAGCTTAGCGTGCCGGCGCGATGCTGCCAAGCCGGAATCCCCGCACGCCACGGGCGCTGGCTCCCGGCGATCGCTCCTGGCCGGTGGATTCTGAGAAGGATCTAGATCGCCCCTGCCTGAGGTCTAGATCCCGTGCTAGCTGAAGTGAGATGATTCCCTCGCTGGGGAACGATCTCCCGCGCGCCGCGAACCCGAGAAAAGCACCCCGGGCCAGCGCGTCCCTTCAGGGACGGGCGACGCGGCGAGCGGCGAACGAGCCCTGGGGGAGCAGAACCGTCCGCGAGGACGGACTTCGCAAGAGAGAGGCATAACGCAAGACCGGACGACCGCTCACCGGGCCTCGCCGGTGAGCTGGCGATCCCGCGGGCGCAGCCAGCGGCGCCGGCGCGCATACTCCACCGCCTCGTGTCGGTCGGAGACTTGCAGCTTGTCCACGATGTTGTGAACGTGGTTCTTGACCGTATGCAGAGAAAGGGAGAGCTTCCTCGCGATCTCCTTGTTGCTCAGCCGCTCCGCGATCAGGTGCACGATCTCCAGCTCGCGCGGCGTCAGATCGACCGAATCGACCCGGTCCTTCCATAGCGCGTGGCGCGACGACTGGGCCAGCCGCTGGAACATGGTGTAAACCATCTCAGGCGAGCAGTAGAGCTCGCCGGCAGACACTTTCTCAATCGCCTCGCGAAGCCCTTCCAGCGAGGACTCCTCGCGAACGCATCCGTCCACGCCAAGCGCCAGGCACTCGTAGAGATTCGCCTCGGTGTTGCCGCAGGCCACCAGCACGACCTTGGCACCCGAAAGGTGCTGCCGGACGCAGCGCACCAGGTCCACCGCGCGGTGATCCGGCAGGCAGAGGTCCACGAGAAACACGTCGGCCGGCTCCTGGGGTACAAGCTCCAGCCAGTCGGGCAGCGTGTGATCGACGCTCCGGGTGGCGATCGCGGACGGATCGCCCAGAACCCGGACCAGGCACTCTCGAAAGAGGCGGTTGTGGTGTGCAATCGCCAGTTGAATCATGCGGCTCATACACCCCCCCCGGGCGCAAGAGTAGCAGCAACTGTCTCCCGTTCGGTTCCTCCTTGAAAGAAGAAGCGGGCGATGACCGCCCCACACGATCCATCCAGCCCCTGCACCTTACCGGGAACGAATCGCCGCTTCAAGTGGCGCCGCAGGAAAAGCACGCAAATCCGAGAAAAGCGCCTTATCACGAATCGCGATGTGCGGGTCGGGCAATCCGCGCAACTTGCTGCGCTGAGGCGCCAAGGACCGGCGCCGCGCCCTGGCGGCATCTCGCCAGCTCCGAAACCTCCCGGAACAGGCCAGCCGAAGGGCACCCCAACATGCGACGCAAGCGTGAGGGGGAGAGCGCCCGACCACCGGCGGAGCCGTGGGGCTCTCCCCGGAATCGCGCAAGGCGATTTATGGCTCCACCGCGGGTCATCCGCCGCTCGTCGCAGAGACGTCGGCGAAAGCAGCGGGGCCGGCGTGCCCCGAATCGCCGAGCGGCGCCAGGGAGAACTCCGCGTCGATCATTCGACGGAAGTAGGCCGCTTCCCCAGGCGAAAGGGGTCGGGGCCGCAGTGCCTCGTCCGGCAGCCACGATCCGTAGAACTGCTCGTACATCTGCGGATGGTTCTCCTCCAGGGCCGCCAGGTCCAGCCCCAGGGCAATTGCCGGACTATTCCGCACGGAGGGATAAGCCTTTTCCCTGCCGATGGGCCGAAACTTCAGCACGCGACGATAGAAGCGAGCGTGGCGCGGATGCACCGCAGCAACCAGGCAGCGCACGCCCCGCTTCCACGCGTACTGCCCCATCAGCCGGCTCAGCCGAAGGAACACGGGAAAGAAACCCCGCATGCCCGCGCGGCGGTCGGCAAGGCACGAGATCTCCGCGGCAAGCACTCCGCGGCCGCGCAGCTCACGCACCTCGTCGGGATACACCGCTTCCATCGGCAGACCCAGCTCGCCGGCGATCACCAGGGTCATCGTGAAGATGGTCTCGCCTCGCAGCCGGGCGATGAACACGTCCGTCGTCGGCAGGAGATGATACCGCGTGACGCGCATCCCGGCGGCATGGGGCTCGCCCAAGCCGGCCCTCAAGTACGATTCATAAACCAATCGAAACGCCGAAGTACGCTCCTCGCGGTCGGACGCGATCTTGTACTCAATCGCATCGGTGGTCTCGCGGGAGATCTCCGCATTGAGCTCTTCCAGATACATAGTTCGTTCACCCTGGTCCATTCCGAGCGCGCGGGCCGTCGGGAGGACAGGAAGCGCCAGGGCCGGCGCGCAGCCCTGCCTTCTCACGCTTGCGCGGTGGATGGAAGCATCCCTCGCCTGCCTGCACGCAGACGGCGCGGCGCCCGGAGCGATGGCTTCGAACGGAGCTTGAGATAAGCGGTCTGGCGCGGGCCGGAGTCCCCAAGCATCGAGGGCCGCCGGCCGGCGCACGGATTAGACGAGAAAACCTACTGTAAGCTAGGTCGCCACCGGGGCCTGTCAAACGGCGGACTTGAGAGGAATCCCGAAGACTTCCCGGACTGCGTGCGCGTTGTCGGGCGATCGGGTCGGCCTGTTCCCGATGGACCGCGCAGGGCGGCCGCCTCGGGGGTCCCTCTGCCAGGTGCGTTTCCGCCCACTCCACCAGATCGGCCGTGCCGGCGGTCCGCCGCCCGGTCGTGCGGGGGGGCAGCGCGGTCGCCGCTGTCGCCGCCAAGTCGGTCGCCCCCACGTGAGAATAGGTCGCGCAGTCGGCAGCAAAGAGCAGGGATGCCGGCTTGCGGACCCAAAAACGGGGGATCCTATGGGACGACCGTTGCCCTCGTGCGTCCTGGCTGTCTATACTTCCTCTAAGGCGTAGGTGCTTTCCCAGCGAGGGGTAGTCCCGGGGGACACGCTCCCTTCCTTCGGAAGCGGACGGTCGTCGCGACTGCCAGATCGCGGTCTTTCCACCTCGGGCTACCGCGGCATCCCATCCAAGCCTGACGCGTGACCTCGTTCCTCCCCCCGTACCCGTCGAGCTCTCCCCACACGCTATGAGGCGAATCAACCTCCGCCTGCTGGCGATCCTCGCCATCTCCGTCGCGATCCTCGGGGTTGCGGTTCACTTGCTGCACGGGTACCAGATCCGCGCCAACGCCGACGCCTTCCTTCGCGAAGCGAGGGAGGCCCGAGAGAGCGGGGAGACCGGCGTGGCGCTGCACCGGCTGGAGTGGTATCTCCGCTTCGTTCCGGATGACGTGGAGGCCCAGGCCGAGCTCGGCATGATGCTCGCCGACCGTGGGGCGAACCACCGCGCGTTCGCGCTGCTGGAAGGGGTGCTCCGCGGCGAGCCCGACCGCATGGACGTCCGCAGGAAGCTCGTGGACGTGATCATCCGACTGGGGCGGCATTCCGACGCGCGCACGCATCTGGAGGACTACCTTCTCAAGCAGTCGCCGGGAGACCCGGAGCTGCTGGCGATTCTGGCGACCTGCCAGCAGGCGATGGGCGACCTGGACGCGGCCGAGGCGTCGTTGCGGGAGTCGATCGACAACGAGCCCAGGCAGGTCGATGCGTACGCTCAGCTCGCCCGGCTTCTCCAGACCCAGCAGAAGCGCCGAGCCGAGGCCGATCCCTGGATCGAGCGGATGCTGGAGGCGAACCCCGAGTCCGGCCCGGCCAGCCTGGCCGCCGCCCGCTACTTCCGCGACACGGAAAGGTACGAAGCCGCGCTGCCGCTCGCGGAGGCCGCGCTGGGGCACGCGCCGGACGACCTGGAGGCCCTGCTCACCGCCGCCACGTGTGCGCTGGCCGCGACGCAGTTCGACAAGGCAGCTCGCTACGCCGAAAAGGGCGTCGAGCTGGCGCCCAAGCAGCCCGTCTTCTACTCGGTCCTCGTCGAGACCGCCTTGTCGGAGGGCCGGCGCGACGCGGCCGTCGAGCTTCTGCGCGAGGCGATCAAGTCGGTGCCGGGTGAGGCCACGTTAACCTGGAGGCTCGCCGACCTGCTCATCGATCAAGGCCGTTTAGACGAGGCCGCCGCGCTGCTCGACCGGCTTCGCGAGGCCAGCTACGCCGAGTCCCTGGTAGGTTACCTGAGGGCGAGGATCGATTTCCGCCGAGGCCGCTGGCTTCAAGCCGCCCAGGGCTTCTCGCTGGTGCGCGCCGAGCTGTCCTCGATCCCGTCTCTGGTGATCAACGCCAACTGCTGGCTGGGGCGGTGCTACCGGGAGATCGGCAGTCCCGAGATGGAGCTGGCCGCCTATCGCCAGGCCAAAAAGTTCGCCCCCCGTTCCGTGCTGGTGCGATCGCAATTGGCGTCCGCCCTGCTCGCCGCAGGCCGGCTGGACGAGGCCGTTACCGAGTACCGGGCCCTGATGACGTTCGAGGATGCCCCGCCGAGCGGATGGATCGACCTGGCGCGACTCCTGGTCCACCGCGCTGAGGACCGGCAAGACTGGGAGCAGGTGGACGAGACGATTCGCCGCGCGGCCGAGGCCCTGCCGGGCGCGGGGGCGGTGCCCGTCGTGCGTGCCGAGGCGCTGATCGCGCAGAACCGCGCGGAGGACGCCGAGCGCGTGTTGTCGCAGGCCGTCGAGAGGCTCCCCGACGAGGTCGACCCGCGGATCGCCCTGTCCGTCCTTGCCCAGCGGCGCCAGGACTGGAAGCGGGCGGGCGAGCTGCTGGACGAGGCCGAGTCGCGCTTCGGGCCCACGGCGGCCGTGCGCCTCGCCCGGGCGCGGTACCTCATCGGCCGCCACGGCGCCGAAGCGAAGGACGCGCTGCGCCAGCTCTTGTCCGGAACGGAGAACCTCGCCGAGGACGAGCTGGCGTCTTTGCGGGCGGGCCTGGCTGCGGCGTTCATGCAGATCGGCGATCACGACGCGGCCCGCGAGTTGTACCTGGAAGTCTGCGAGCAGAAGCCCAACAACCTGGCCGTGCGACTCGTGCTTTTCGACCTGGCGGTCAGGGCCGACGATCACTCGGGCATCGATGAGCTTCTCGACGAGATCCAGCGTATCGCCGGGCGGGGTCCGCTCTGGCAGTACGGGCGCGCCGTGTATCTGACCCTCCTGGCCCGCCAGGGCGACACGCGGCTCCTGGACGAGGCCCTGGAGATCCTGACCGACCTTCAGATCCGGCGGCCCGAGTGGTCGCGCCTGGCGCTCCTCGCCGCCCGAATCCACAGCATGCGGGGGGACGTGGATCAGGCCATCGAGCAGTACTCGCGGGCCATCGATCTCGGCGAGCGCAGTCCCGCGGCGATCCGTCGCGCCGTGGCCCTTCTCCATCGTCGCGGGCGATACGTCGAAGCCGATCGATTCATCCGCCGGCTGGAAGAGCAGCGCGTGGACTTCACGAAGGACCTGGGGCGCGTTGCGACCGACGTCTCCCTTCGCCTCGACGAATTCCAGCGGGCCCTGGAGATCGCCCGGCAGACGGCGGCCGACTCCGACGACTACCAGGATCGGATCTGGCTCGCCCAGGTGCTCAGCGTGGTTGGATTGCGGGCCCGGTCCGAGGGGAGAACGGCCGACGCCCAGACCACGCTGGCGGAGGCGGAGGCGGCCCTGCGCAAGGCGGTCGAACAGGCCCCGGCGGAGCCGCTGCCGTGGCTAGCGCTGGTCCGTTTCTACGCCCGCACCGATCAGTCCGACAAGGCCGAAGAGACCCTGGCCTCGGCCGAGGAGAAGCTGCCTTCCGACGAGGCCCCGCTCGCGCTGGCGCAGTGCTGCGAGCTTCTGGGCAGGACGGAGGAGGCCGAACAGCGCTACCGCGAGGCCCTCCGGCGCGATCCGAAGGACATGACCGCGCTCCGTCAGGCCGTGCGGTTCTTCCTCCGTGCCGGCAAGGCCGACCAGAGCGAGGCCCTCCTGGAAGGACTCGTCTCCCAGGGCGAAACGGGCGCGCAGGAAGACGCCGCCTGGGCCCGGCGCAGCCTGGCCACCATGCTGCTGGTTCGCGGCGGATACGCCAACGTGCAGAGGGCCCTCGAGCTGGTCGATGCGAACCTCGAGGCCGCCCAAGCGCCTTCGGTCAGGGATCGCCGTCTCAAGGCCCTCGTGTTGGCGTCGCACCCGACGCGCAAGCACCGCCGCGAAGCGGCGGAGACCCTCGAGGAACTGGTCGCCGACGATCGCACGGTGACCAGCCAGGAACGGTTCATCCTGGCCAAACTCTACCTGGGATCGGGCAACTGGACTGCCTACCGCCAGCAGATGCAGCGCGTGCTGGCGGCCGAGGGCGATCAGCCGCGCTACGTGGCGGCTTACGTGCGGGTCTTGCTCAGTCGCAAGGAGACGGCCGAGGCCCTCCTCTGGCTCAAGAAGCTCGATCAGCTTGCCCCCGATCAGCTCTCCACCGTCGCGCTGAAGGCCGAGGCCGCCTTTCAGCGCAAACGATACGACGATGCCCTGGAACTGATCCGCGGCTATCCGGAGAAGTCCAACGACGACTCGCCGGAACGGCTCGCCCGGCTCGGACTCGCGGCCGTTCAGGCAGAATCGTTCACGCAGAAGGCCAGGGCGGCGGGGGACGACGCCGTCGCCGACCGGTTCCTCGTCGTCGCCGAGGACATACTCCGCGAGTTCGCCGCTCAGCGGCCCCAAGGCGACCTGATCCTCGTTCCCTTCCTCACGCGGCACGGCCGCCTCGACGAAGCCCTCCAGGCCGCCGAGAAGCACTGGGAAAACGGGTCTCCGATCGTGCTGGCCGAGTCGCTCACCGCGTTGCTTCGAGCCAGCATGAACGACCCTGCCCGGCTCCAGCGCGTCGAGTCACTGCTCGCGTCCGCCGCCGAGAAACACGATCGCGCCGCGCCGCTTCTGCTGGTGATGGCCGACCTGGCGAGCTTCCAGCAGCGATACGCGCAAGCCGAGGAGATCTATCGCGAGATCCTCCAGAAGCACAAGTCCAGCACCCTGGCCATGAACAACCTGGCCATGCTCCTTGCCGTGCGGAAGCGCAATCTGCCCGAGGCCGTGGAGCTCGTGAACGAGGCGATCAGCCACGCCGGCCCCACCGCCGTCTTGCTGGATACGCGCGCCATGATCCATTCCGCCCAGGGGCAGACGGAAGCCGCGCTTGCGGACCTGGAGATCGCCATGGCCGAATCGCCCTCGGCCGAGATGCACTTCCATCAGGCCATCGTCCATCACCGGGCGGGGCAGACGGGCCCGGCGCGTGAAGCCTTGAAGCGGGCACTGGAGGCGGGGTTGAAGGCCGAGCACCTGCATCCCCTCGAGCGAGACGCTTTCCGCCAGTTGCAGACCGCCTTGAAGTGACGTCATGGCCGGCCTTCTGCGGTGTGTATCCACGCTGCTGTTGGCCGCGGGGGTCCTTCTCGCCCCCCTGGCCTGCGGTTCCACGCCCGTCTGGGCGTATGCCTCGTTGCAGATCGGCGTCGCCCTGGCCGCCGCGGTGTGGGCCCTGTCCGCGCCCCGCGACCGCCGATTCCTCCTGCTGACTGCCCTGCTGATCGGCCTCGTGTTGCTTCAGCTCTTGCCGGTCCCGGCCGCGGTGCGCGGCACCCTCTCGTCCCTGGCCGCCGCAGGCGACGCGAAATGGGGCTGTTTCTCGGTCGAGCCCGGTTCGACCGCCAGCGGCCTCCGCCAGGGAGTCGTCCTGCTCCTCGTGGTCGCCATGGTCGCCGACCTGGCGCGACAGCGGGCCAGCCGCGCCCTCCTGGCCTGGTCCGTCGCGGCCGCGGGACTGCTCGTGCTCGCGCTGGGGTGCCGGTTTCCCCGGGCGGGCGAAGGAGTCGTGCTCGGGGGCCTGTGGGATATGCACGGGCCGTCCATCTACTGGAAGAACAGCGCGCTGTGGCCCGTGCACAGCCAGGGGTTCGGCTACACCGACGAAGTCCGCGTGGGCGCTATCCGCTACGCCTGCGACTGGTTCCACATCGGAGATCCGGTCGGCCCCTATCTGGTCAGCAATCACTTCGCCGGGTGTCTCGGCCTGACGCTCCCGGTGGCTCTGGGACTGGTCTTGGCAGTTCGCGCGAGGGGCCGCGTCGCTGTGGCGTTCAGCAGCGCGGCCGTCCTCGCGGCCGCGCTGGGCTGCGTGGCTCTCGTCCTGACACTTTCACACTCACGCGCAGGAGCCGCCTCCCTGGCGATCGGCCTGCTGGTTCTGGGCTGGTCGCGTGCCGACCGACCTGCAAGCCGCCGGGTCTGGGCCGCGCTGACCCTTGCGGCGGCCGGGGCGTGCCTCCTCGCCATCAGCATCCTCCTCTTCGTCGATTTCGCCGCTTCGCCGCCCGGGCGCCTGCCTGGATCGCTCCAGTCGCGACTCGGCGCCCTCGACGCTTCGCTCTCGGGCCGCATGGCGATGGTCCGGGCATGCGGGACCGCGTTCGCGCAGGCCCCGGTAACGGGGACCGGGCTGGGCACGTTCCGGCCGGTCGCCCGCTACCTCCAGCCCATCGAGGGCCACTGGGCGTTTGCGCACAACGCCCTGGCGCAATGGCTCGCCGAGACGGGCCTCCCGGGCGTCGTCCTCGCCGGCCTTGCAATCTTCCTCGCGTGGCGCCGCACGCGAATCGGCTGGAAACGGACGAGGACTCCCTCCGGTCGGGCGCTGCGGGCCGGTCTTCTCGGCGCCCTTTCGGCCGCGGGTCTGCACGGCCTGTTCGACTGGAACCTCCACGTGCCCGCCAACGCGTTCCTCGCCGCGGTGGTCCTGGGCCTGTTGCTGGCCATGGCGCCGCCGCGGCGAGCCGACGCGGTCGGGGCGTCGCCGGCGCGCCGCGGCCGTCGGCGTTGTTTGTGGACGAGCGGCGTGGTCGTCGGCCTGGCCGTGCTCGTCGCGTGCGACGCCTGGCGACACATCCAAGCCGACCGGCTCGTCGAGCCGTTGCGCCACGTGCTCGCCGCCCAACGCAGGCGGCCCTCCCGCGGAGCTGGCCTTGAGCGAGAGGGAGTCCGCGAGGCGGCGCCGATGACCGCACCGCATCGCGAAGTCCTTGAAGGGGCCCTGGCCTCGGCCCATCGGGCCGCAGAGCTCGACCCGCTGAGCGCCGATTACGCGGAATCGATCGCGCACGGGCACCTTCACCGATCGGAGGGAACCGGCGCCTTCGAGCTGGAGACGGCCGCCGCATGGTATCGACGCACCTTGAGGCTCTCACCCCTCCGGGTCGAGCTCCACGACACCCTCGGCGACATCGAGCAGCAGCTTGAACGCCTGAAAGACACATCGCGCCGCGCTGCAATCGAGCGCGCCCCTTAAGGCGCCGCCCATTGGTGCGAACGTGCTGGACGGTGCCGCGCTCCTATGCGATCCGGCTCCTCGCGGGCGGGCCCAGACAGGACGCGTCGTAGCCGGCCTCGCGCAGTCGATCCACGAACGACTCCGGTCCGTGCGTGCAGTACACGTGCTTCGGCCGCACGCGGCCGACCGCCTCCAGCAACTGGTCATAATCCGCATGGTCCGAAAGCGGCACGGCGTGGTCCGCGTTGAGCCTCTCTCGGACCCGCGCATCGACCGCCCAGCCGGTCGCGGCGATTCGCACTTCGTCGATGCCCTCCATGCGCGGCGTGCGCGGCGGCACGATCGCGGCCCAGCCCTCGGGGACGCGGTCGCCCAGCGGCGCGTACGGCCCCAGACTCACGCCCAGCGCTTCATACGCCCGGCTGATCTTCTGAATCTCGCGATGCTGGGCCACGGGAATGCCCTCGTTCGTCAAGAGACGCGTGATCTCCTGGGCCTTGCCTAGCGCGTAGGCGACCACGATCGGCGTCCGCCCCGAATCGAGGGCCAAACGAACAAGACGCCGTAGCTCCCGCACGGCCTCCTGACGCGGCGGCAGGCGGAACGTGGGATGACCGTACGTGCACTCCATGACCAGCTCGTCCGCGCGGGTCCATTGGGCCGGGGCCGCGGTCGCCGGCGTATGGAGACTGAAATCGCCGGTGTACAGAAGCGACCGGCGGCCGTCCTCGGCCAGCAGCATGGCGGAACCCAGACAGTGTCCTGCCGGCAGCGTCGTCAGGCGCAGCCCGCCCCACTCGATCGGCTCGCCATAACGCATCCGCACCACGGGCCGCCGTCCGAGCCGCGCCTCGTATAGCGCGGCGGTCTCGGGCGTGCAGAGCGCCGTGCCGTGCCGCGCCATGTGATCGGCGTGGGCGTGGGAGACGAAGGCGCAGGCCTGCCGCCGCGAGAAGTCGATGGCCAGGCCGGCCGGAGAAAGCCGCAGTCCGCCGTCCCAGTAGATCATCAGGGCGAGCCCCTCCGGCCACGCGGCCGGATCGGCCGGGCGCCGGCGCCCGGCCCCGCGCGACCCGGCAGGTCTTTGCGACCCCCGGCACGCCGCCGATCCGGCGATCAGCCTTCGGCCGCGGCGGGCTGTTCGGCGGCCACCGGTCGATAATCGCTGGTAAGCCCCGCTTCGCGCCACACCGCGTCCAGGGCGTCGCCCGCCCGACGCACCAGGGCGTCGCGGCGAGGCTTGCCGAAGATCGCCCGGTGGGGCATCGGGCTAACCGGCCCATCGTACCCCTGCTCTTGCAGCAGCCGCAGGTACGACGCCACGTCGATGCGACCTGCCGGCGCGGGAAGGTGACGCTGCTCCTCGTCTGCCTCGGCAGGATTGGCGTCGGCCGGCAGCTCCGCGACCAGCACCGCGACGATCTGCTCGACCGGCAACGCCCGCACGCTCTCCAGCGAGCCGCCGGAGACGACCAGGTCCCATAAGTCCAGAGCGAGGCCCACGTTCTTGGCCTCGGACATGTTCAACAGAAGCATGGTTGCGTCGAGGTCATGGATGAACTGAAACGCCTTCCCCTTGCGCAGCGCCGCAGCCGCGCGAAAACGCACGCCCAACTTGACGCCGGTCGGAGCGAGGACGGCGCCCAGCTCCCGCAGTCGCGCGCGTTGCCGCTCGAAGTTCTCGTGGTACGGCAGATCGTCGCTTGCCGGCGCGATGGTGGTCACGCACCGCGTGCAGCCCGCCTCCGCCGCCGCCTGCGCGTACTCGGGCAAGGTGGCCAATCCCTTCCGGAACGCCTCGTCGTCGCCGTCCCAATCGCAAGGCAGGGGAAACGTCCCAAGGCAGATCCCAGCGCTGCGGATCAAACGCGTCGCGTAATCCATCCCCCGCCGCTTGACCCGGATCAGGAAATCCACGATCTCCAGGTCGATGCCCCGAAAGCCGTAGGTCAGTGCCAGCTCGATGATCTCGCTCTGGTGGCCCGTGACCCCAAGCGCCTGGGGATTGAGATTCTTGAACATGGGATCCTCCGTAGAAGCTCGCGCCACGATCGTCCTGCACCAGGTGCCGCTGCCGGAATCTGGGCAAACCCGTATTATCGCCAATCGCCAGGCTTTGCAAAGGGGGTTTGGCTCACCCTCACCGAGCGCGGGCCGCGAGGCCGCCGCGCGGGCCCAGACTCCCTGGATCGGATCGTGCCGGACAATCGGCCTCTGCACTCCGAACCGCACGAGCCACCGAAAATGCCCCCCGACCGTACGGCTTCGGGAACAGGGCGCCCGCGCTGGGTGCCGGCCGCCTGGCACGCATTGGCGGGGGTATCGACCGGCCGCCCGCGAGCTATACTTGGAGACCCCCGCGGGCCCGGACGCGGAGCGCTGAAGCGCCGCTGGGAGGATCGCCGGCTCCTCGAAAGCCGGCTTCACGCGGAACCGATCCCGCGCGCCCTCGTCCGCGCCACCCTGCCCTGCTGACCTCGCTGGCCATGCTCCTGCTCGAAATCCTCCTGCTGGCCGTGGTGCAGGGCGTCGCCGAGTTCCTGCCCGTCAGCTCGTCGGGCCACGTGGTGGTCGGCGCGGCCCTGTGCGACCAGTTCGGCTGCCCCATCCACGAGAAGCTCACGCTGAACATCGTGCTCCACCTGGGCACGCTGCTGGCCGTGGTCGTCTTCGCGTGGGATAGGGTGTGCCTGCTGCTCACTTCGGATCGCCGGGTGGTAGGGCTAGTGATCGCGGGGACCTTGCCCGCGGCAGCCGTCGGCGTGGGGCTCAAGGTGCTCCTTCCCGGCCTTCTGGAAAACCCGCTCCTGGCCGGCTGCATGTTCCTCGTTACCGGGGTGGGCCTGCTGTGGACCCTGCGTCTGCCCGTCGGCACGCTTCGATGCCGCGACATGACGTATCGTCAGGCCATGACAATCGGGCTGGCCCAGGCGCTGGCGATCCTGCCGGGCATCTCGCGGAGCGGGGCCACGATCGTGGCGGGGCTGGCCGCCGGGCTGAAACGAGGCGAGGCCGCGGCCTTTTCGTTCTTGCTGGCGATCCCGGCCATCGGCGGAGCCGGGCTGATCGAGATCCTCCAACTGATTCACAGCCCCGCCCGACAGGCCCCCCTCTGGCAGCTGGCCCTGGGATCCCTGCTGAGCTTCGCCGTCGGGTTGGTCGCCCTCCGGTGGCTAGTGGACTGGCTCCATCGTGGCCGGCTTTACGTTTTCGCGTTCTGGGTCCTGTTGCTGGGGCCCCTGGTGATCGCCTGGCAACTCGCGGCAGGCAACGCGCCGGTGCCTGGAGATGAACCCCCGCTAGACCTCCTCCAGGCGGGGGCCTACAATTGATGAAAGAGTGTTTCTGCCAGGTACGGCCTCGGCACCCCCTCACCAGGAGGTGCCCAGCCCGGGTTCTCAGGTGCCCCGGGAACCCGGGGAGCGGAGCGCCTGCCTGGATGGCGACGACTTGGGGGCGAACTGGATTCGACCGGGCGGTTGGAAGGGTAAGTGGCGTGCCGTGGTTGGTCAGTGGGCCACGTAAAAAGCTGACCACAAAATTATTTGCCGAGGATAACCTCGTCCTGGCTGCCTAAGAACAGGTAGCTCCGGCTGAGGGCCTTCGCCGGAGAGGCCCGACTGCCGGTCACAATTCCGGATCGTCCCGGGTCGCTGCTGGCCACGCCCGGGACTAAATTCTGCTGCCGGCTAGCCGACGCGGCACCCTGTCGGTTGGGGGTCGAAGAGGCGAAACCTTAAGTAAACCGACTACGCACGTAGAAGCTTATCCGGAAACGTCGCGGGACGCGGGTTCGATCCCCGCCGCCTCCACTCAAGGCCACTTGCGACCGGATTTCGTAAGTGGCCTTCTCTTATGCGCTTACGGACTAGTGGTCGCCCCGCTCGTAGGCCTTCACCTTGATGGCGCTGCGGAGCTCGATGATCTTCTTCTCCTTGCGGCTGATAAAGGGCACGTTGTCGAGCACGAAGGCCCGCGGCTGGCCCGGCACGCGGATCACCAGTCTGCCCGAGCCGGCCAGGAGGTACTCGAAGACGTCAGTGATCTCCTTCTCGATGTTCACGCCGGCCGTCGGATACTGGCGGAGGTCGCTGAGCAGTCCGTGATGGTGCAGAAGCTCGTTGCGGCGGAACTCCCAGTAGTCGAACTGCACGTGGATCTTGGCGACCAGGAAGACGAGGGCGAAGATGCCCGTCACGACCCAGAAGAACGTGGAGTCGGCCACGGGATGAAGCTCTTTGAACACGTCCCGCGCCATGGGGATCAGCTCCGGGTTCCACGTGCTCCAGAGCACCACGCCAAGCACCACGCTGACCACGGCGAACAGCAGCAGCAGGGCCGAGCCCCGGGCGAAGTCCAGCGTGAGCACGATCAGGTTCAGCCCAAACACCGCGAGGAAGACCCACGTGGCCGTGACCACGTAGCGAGGAATGCCGGCCTCAGGCGGCTCGCCGCGGATCGTCAGGAAGACCGCGCAGGCCAGGGCCGCCAGAAACGTGGGGTACATGTAGATGATCTTGGGGTACGGCACGAGGACAACCCGGGTGATCTCCTTCTTGGCGGGCTTGCGGGCCGGCTCGCGGCTCTCCTCCGGATGAGCTTCGGTATCGAGATCGTCAGACTGCTGGTCGTGGTCGAGGGACATCCGCCCGGCTCCAGGGTAGAAAGGGGGAGAATCAGAGGCGCCATGAAGCCCTGCCAGTGTAACGGAGCGCGCAGGCGAGCACCACGGTGCGGCGAGGCGCCCCGGGGGTCTCCCCACGATCGGGTGGAGCGCGCTCCGTCGTGGAACTGCAGCCGCCGGGGAGCGGGGCGCGCCGCCAGCCGGCATCGTGCCGCGTCCCGTCTCCACCGCGGCTCAAAGCTCCTCGACCTTCGCGTCCACCTCGTAGTCCGCCTCGGCGTTGCCAAGGAGGATGCAGAACATGGCATCGACGGCCATGGCGATCTCGTCCGCCGTGCCCTGCCCGTGCGCGAACGTGGCAAAGGTGCCCGCCTCCCAGTCCGTCACGTCGAGGTCCGGAAAGAGCGTGGCGAGAGGGGCGAACCGCTGGCGCGGATCGTCCTGGTGCGGGTACGATGCATTGAGCACGTGCCGCATGACCTGCACCCAGAGCTCGGTCCCGGGGATCTCGAACGTGGCGCACCAGTCGTCGCTCGGCGCGTCGTACACCTCGGCGATGACCGGGCGGAACACGGCGATCTGATCGGCCCCCATGAAACGGTCCTCCTGTTCTGTCGGCACCTGAACAGCCGCGCCCGCGGCGCCTCACGCCGGAGGGATGCCGCCCTGTCCGACCGCGCATTCTATCAGGCACGCCGGGGCTTGCACCCCCGGCCCCTCTCCCGCTTGCGGGAGAGGGTGGCTGGAGACGGAGTGCACCGGGCCGCCCTCACCCCCGGCCCCTCTCCCGCTTGCGGGAGAGGGGAGAACAGGGTCTCGCCCCCGGACGACTCCCGCGCCCTGCCCACCCACGCACCACGCACCGCTCACAATTCCACCACCCGGGCCTCGGGCGCATAACGCTCGACCACGAGCCGCGCGAGATTCAGCCACGACCGGCAGTGGTCGAGAATCGCGCTGTCGGCCGTGGCCACGACCTGCTCGCTCTCCCGGAGTACCGGGTCGGGGTCGGCCACCAGTCCCACGCGCCACGGCCAGCCGTGCGCGGAGGCGATGGAATCGAGGATTCCTTTCAAGCGGCCACTGTTGGAGACCGGCCGGTCGAGGTACCAGACCGCCTCGCACGTGCCCAGGCCGGCCAGGGCGCGGCCGATGGCCTCGGCCGCGGGCCGCGTCTCCTCGACCTTGCGGTAGCTGCCGTGCATGCTGGCCATGTCTCGGAAGGTCCCGTCGCGGGCATGGAGGATCACACCGCCGGACATGGCCGCCTCGACCGTGGTGAGCACGTTGTAGCCGTCGAGCCACACGGGCAGGCCGCGCACAGCCCCGGCCGGCAGCTCGTGCTCGCCGCGGCGGCGCCGCCCGGCCTCGGAGCACGCGCATCGGCCCACGGCCGTGCGCTGCCGCGCGGCGAGATGGTAGCGGTCGCCCACCAGCTTCAGCGACGAGACGGCTGCGTAGCCCCGCGAGGCGAGCCACACCAAGTCACCGGTTGCCGCGCGCAGGGCGGGCAGGGCCCCAGGCGAGAACAGCTCGGCGTCCTCCGGGTGCGGTCCGCGATGGCTGCGGCGGTCGGGCATGATGTCGAAGCGATCGGGCGCACGCGCCGGCAAGCAGAATGCCTACCGCGAGAAGGTGCCCATCAGCTCGCCCTCGGCCAGCACGTGCCCCTGCATGGCCCTTAGCAGGGCCTCCTTGTCGCGGCCGGGCTCGAGGTCCAGCTCGGTATCCAGGGCATAGAGCCGGAAGACGTAGCGGTGCGTGCCGTGGCCGGGCGGGGGCATGGGGCCGCGGTAGCCCACCGTCTGGCCCGACGGCCAGGAGTTCCTGCCCTGCCTGGCGCCCACCGGCTCGAAGGGATGGCGCTTCTTCTCCACGCCTTCCGGCAGGCCCTTGGCCGTGGGGGGGAGCCCGAAAACCAGCCAATGGACCCACGGCTCCGGCGTGGGCGCGTCGGGGTCCTCGCAAATCAAGGCCAACTGTTTCGTCCCTTCCGGCACGCCCGACCAGGAGAGCGGCGGAGACACGTCGGCCCCCTCGCCCGTGTAACGATCCGGGATCCGCGCGCCCGCGGCGAACGCCGTGCTCGTCAGTTGCATGGCCATGCCAGCCTCCTGATCCGTAGTCCCTGACGGGTCGCAAGGAAGCGGCGGGCAAGCCCGCCAGCTATATGGCTCCCGATCCCTGACTCCTGTCCCCTGTCCCCCGAGCTCCAACTACCTCTCGTACTTCCCCATCAACTGGCCTTCGGCCAGGACGTGCCCCTTCATCTCGTCCAGCAGTCCCTTCTTGGTCATGCCGGCCTTGCCGGGGAGCTCCGTATCGAGGGCGTACACGCGGAAGAAGTATCGGTGCGGCCTGCCCTTTGGCGGGGCCGGGCCGCGATAGCCGATGTTCTCGCCCTCGTCCCACGAGTTGCGGCCCTGGACCACGCCGGCCGGCTGGAGGGGGCGCTCCTCGGGCAGGATGTTCTCCGGCAGCCCGGTCGCCTCGCCCGGGATCTTGTAGATCACCCAATGGACCCAGGGCTCGGCCGTGGGGGCGTCCGGGTCGTCGCAGATCAAGGCGAATTCCTTGGTTCCCTCGGGCGGGTCGCTCCAGGAGATCGGCGGCGAGAGGTCCTCGCCGTCGGCCGTGTGCTTCGCGGGGATCGTGGCCCCCTCGGCGAAGGCCTCGCTAGTGACTCCGAGCTTCTTCATCGAGGTGATGTTCGACTTCGAAGTCAAGTCGCCGTCGTCCGATTCCTTCGACTCCGGCTGCGAGGAGCAACCTGCCGCCATGAGCGAGACGACCAGCAAGGGCAAGAGCCGCGATCCGAGCTTCTGCAACATCGGGGCATCTCCTGTGGGCGGCTTGCGCGTTGTGGGTTCGGTTCACCCCTTGACCACGCCGATGGGCCGCAGCCGGGCGACCTTCCTGGCCAGGCCCGCCCGATCGACCACGTCCACGACGAGGCTCACGTCTTTATACGCGTCGGGCTGCTCCTCCGCGAGCCCCTTCCAGTGCCGGCACTTCGCGACCACGCCCTGGTCGGCAAGCTCCTGCTCGATGCGCCGGCCCTTGGCCTTCTGGATGGCGGCCGTGCGGCTGAGCACGCGCCCCGCCCCGTGGCACGAGGAGCCGAAGGTCTGCTCCATGCTGCCCGGCTGCCCCGCGAGGACCCAGCTCGAGCGGCCCATGTCGCCGGGGATGATGACGGGCTGGCCAATGCGGCGGTAGCGATCGGGCACCTCGGGATGCCCGGCCGGGAACGCCCGCGTGGCCCCCTTGCGGTGGACGCACACGGTCTTGGTCTTGCCCTCGACCTCGTGCTTCTCCATCTTGGCGATGTTGTGGGCCACGTCGTACACCAGGCTCATGCCCAGCGACTGCCAGTCGCGGCCGAAGAAGTCGGCGAAGGTCTCGCGCGTCTGCCACATCAGCAACTGCCGGTTGCCCCAGGCGTAGTTGGCGGCCGCACGCATCCCGGCCAGGTAGTGCTGACCCTCCGAGCTGTTGACCGGCGCGCAGACGAGCTGCCGGTCGGGCAGCGCGATGCCGTACTTGGCGGGTACCTTGCGCAGGGCCTTCAGGGCGTCGTCGCAGACCTGGTAGCCCAGCCCGCGCGAGCCGGAATGGATCATCACGCAGATCGCCCCTTCGCCGATGCCCATCGCCGCGGCGGCGTCTTCGTCCACCACCTCGTCCACGATCTGGACCTCGAGGAAATGGTTGCCGGACCCAAGCGTGCCGCACTGATTGGTCCCGCGCTGCTTGGCCCGCTCCGTGAGCGCGCGGGGATCGGCCTCAGGCAGACAGCCGCCGGCCTCGGTGTGCTCGACGTCGCCTGCCGTGGCCAGGCCCTCTTTCTCAAGAAAGCGGCAGCCTTCGGTTAGCAGCTTGTCCAGCCGCTTGCCGCTGAAGTGATAGGGCCCGTCCTCGCCCACCCCGGCCGGGACTCGCTTGAAGAGCGTCTGCATCAAGCCCTCGATCTTCGGCTGCACGTCCTCCTGCCGGAGGTTCGTGCGCACCAGGCGCACGCCGCAGTTGATGTCGTAACCGACCCCACCCGGCGAGATCACCCCGTCCTCCTCGGGATCGGTCGCGCACACACCGCCGATGCAGAAGCCGTATCCCCAGTGGATGTCAGGCATGGCCAGGCTGGCCGTTTGGATGCCGGGCAGAAAGGCCACGTTGGCCACCTGCTCCGGGGCCTGGTCGGCGCGGATCTGCTCGACGAGCCGCTCGTCGGCGTAGATGCGGCCCTCGACGTGCATGCCTTCCTTGTAGCCGACCGGGATCCGCCACACGCACGGGGCGATCTGCTCCAGCGGCCCGCCGTATCCCTGCTTCGCCATGACCCCTCCTTCCTCGGTCTCCCTCTGTTTTTCTACAAGTCGAGGATCACCTCGGCCAGCCACCCTTCGGGGTGCTTCTCGACCTTCAGGCCGTGGTAGGTCACGGCCTTGACCTCCGAATCGAGCTGGTGACGCGCCAGATCGACGGGCTCGCCGCGGACCGAGGCCGTCAGCCCCTCGCCGGTCAGGACCACCTCGAACTGGCAGAATACGAGGTGCCGCGTGGAGAAGACATACAGCAGCTCCTCCAGCCAGTCGTGCAACAGGTCGCTGCGCTCGCTCGCCTCGACACGAAAGGCCATTCCCTGGACGGGACGCACCGCGTCCAGGTTCGCCACGATCACCGAGAACAGCCCCGCGGCCGCCTCGGCCAGCAGCGTCTCGAGCGTCTCCGCCTGGACGCGAATCCCCACGTCGGCCGTGTGCTCAAACAGTTCGTACATGGCGGCTTCCGGCTAGGGCAGGGGGCAGGGATTGGGGGGGGCTGATTGCGCGCGCAGGATGGGAGTACGAAGTACGGAAGCAGGGAGTCGAACCGCACCTCACCGCTCATCTACTCACCGCTCACCTCCACCCCATATCGGCCCACGACGCGCCCGGCAAGCATCTCTTCGATCTTCTGCGGCAGGTGCTCCAGGGAGACGAAGCGGCACATCGCCTCGAGGCCGTCGGGCTTCCACGGCCCGGCCAGGCGCTGCCAGCAGCGGTGGCGGAGCTCGTCTTTGCACCAGGCGGCATCGACGCCCGAGAGCGTCACCCCGCGGAGGATGAACGGATAGACGGTGATCGGCAGATCGGTCCCCGCGGCCATGCCGCAGGCGGCCACGCACCCGCCGTGCTGCGTGGCGCGGAGCATCGTGCCCAGGGCGCTACTCCCGACCGTGTCCACGCCGCCGGCCCAGCGGCGCGAGAGGAGAGGCTTGTCGCTGCGGTCGTCCAGGTCCTCGCGGCCGAGAATCGCCGCGGCCCCCAGCGACCTGAGGTAATCGTGGGCCTCAAGCTTGCCTGTCACCGCGGCGACGCGGTAGCCGAGCTTCGCCAGGATGGCCACGGCGAAACCGCCCACGCCGCCGCTGGCGCCGGTGACCACGACCTCGCCGGAGCGGGGCTCGACGCCGTGGGACACCAGGGCATCGACGCACATCGCCGCGGTCAGGCCGGCAGTGCCCAGCATCATGCTCTCGCGCAAGGTGAGCCCCTCAGGCAGGGGCACGACCCACGACTGGGGCACGCGCACCAGCCCACCCCAGCCGCCCCAGCGATTGGCCCCCATGTCGAAGCCGGTGACGATCACCTCGTCGCCCTCGACCAGCTCGTACACGCCGCTTTCCACCACGACACCGGCCGCATCGACCCCCGGGATGTGAGGGAACTTGCGGTTGATGCCCGGGTGGCCGGTCGCCCCCAAGGCGTCCTTGTAGTTCAGCGAGGAGTAGGCGACGCGCAGGGTGACCTCCCCCTCGGGCAACTCATCCCCGCGGCGCTCGGCCATGCGCGCGCTGACCTTGCCCGACTCGTCACGCTCAACCAGATAGCAGCGGAAGGAATCGGGCGACACGGCAATCCCTGGGGCGCGCGTAAGGCTAGGACTCTGTCACGTTCGGGAACTGGGCTGGCCGGACGAATCGACGGTGCGAAGCGCGGGCGAGGGATGCGGGGTTGGTGGCTTGCCCCACCCTGACGCTTCGGGCTTTGATGCCATGCGTCATCCCATATCCAAGCGTTGAGTGAACACTAGGGCGAAGGCACTTCGATGCCTCCCCACTTTCAAGGGTGCAATCGGGCGGCAACCCTGAGGAGGGACGCCGCCGCAAGGTCCGTCAGCCCGGCGGATGGCAGGAGTAATGCCGTAAGACTATCGATCACGGCATCTTAGGGCAAGCGGTCGGCGGCCTCTCGCGGGAGTTGTGGACAGCGGGATGGACTCTCTTCCAGCCGCATACCCCGGAATAGGGGCATGTTGTGCAAGTATCCGTGCGATAGCGGCTTGCGCGGAATCGCTCTTCCTGTCGTGGAGCCCAGGGCTTGGGGGGGGTGAATGATCCGGTGCTCCGCGGCCCAAGCATCCATTATCCCCAGCGGTCGGCTGCTGCGCAAACCGGCCATGGTGTGCGGCATTGGCTTCCCCCGGCTGGCCGACCGCCGCGACTATCGCGAATCGCCGGCGCTGGGCACCATGCGGATCGCGTCCCACGGGCAGATAAGCACCGGCAGCGGGCTCCCCTTGGGCCGCGGAAGGCGGATGCACAGCTTGCAGCCGATGCAGCGGTCTGCGTCGATCTCGCACCACGCCTGAAGCCCGGGGCACGCGGGCTCCGGATCGACGCGGCGAATGCAATCGACGGGGCAGACCTCGACGCACGCGCCGCAGCCCGTGCACGCGTCGCGATCGATCACGGCCAACTCCGGCGGCGTCCTCTTGCGTGATGCGGACTTCACGGGAGACATGGGATGTGGGGGTGCCCGGCGGGGTCGCGAGTCCCTTGCCGAATCGAGCCTGCTGTCAAATCGAGCCTGCTGTCGAATCGAGCCTGCACGCTGCCGAAAGCCTTTGAGAGAGAGGCGCCCGACACCCTCGATTCTATCACCGACCGCGGTCGATTGAGACCGGCCGGCCACGAGGTTAGCATGGGCGTGGCAGCCCCGCAGGACGAACTGCCGAGTGCTGCCGAGTCCGCCTGGGCCCAAGCCGCGCGGCGAGGGGACACAGTGGCACGCCGTACTGCGCGCAGGGCGGCCGCCCACGGGGTCGGGAGACTTCTATCGAATGCGCCCTCCATGCAGCCGAAGCACCAGTCGAGAAGAGACGCCCGATCCCTTAGCGCTCGCCCTGACTCGGCGCCGCCAGACCCCTTGGTTGCAGCGACGAACCCGCACCGATTCCCCATGACCGAAAGGAACTCCATGCTGATCCGAACCGTTGTCGCAAGTCTGCTCGTCAGCGTCTTCTTCCTCGTCGGAGCCCGCGCCGAGGACGACCACGGCCCCGGGATGGCCGTCCCGCTCGAAGGCAAGGTCGCGCCGGTCAAGGTCGGCGACGTGGACTGGCCTGAGAGTTTCCGGCCCGTCGATTGCGAAGGATGGTCCACCTTCCGCGCAACACCCGATACCCGCATCCTGTACGTTGCGGCCGACGGCGACGACGCAAGCGCCGAGATGTACCGGCCGGACAACGCCGCGATCGGGCCCGATCCGTTCAAACCTGCCGGAAGCATCAAGCCCTTCCGCGCCATCAACACGGCTCTTGCGAAGCAACGACCGGGAATGCCGGACTGGATCCTGCTCCGGCGCGGGGACACATGGCGCGGGCCGATCACCGAACAGTCTCTGCCGCCGGGCAAGTCGGCCGACGAGCCGCGCCTGATCGGGGCCTACGGTCCGCTCGCCCAGCCGCGTCCGCAGATCACGGGCAAGGGAGCCGGCTTCCGCTTGGGCGGCCCGCATCACGGCACGCAGCACGTGGCCATCGTCGGCATCGAGTTCTACAACAGTTGGAAAGACCCCGAGCACCCGGACTGGAAACTCGACATCGACCGGGTCCACGCAGAGAACGGTCACGACTACATCAAGGAACAGCGCGGCAAGCACACCTCCGGCATCCTCTGGGGAAACGCCGACACGCGCGGCAAGCCCATGGAGAACATCCTCGTGGAGGACTGCTACCTTCGCTTCTGCCCCATCTCCGGGACGAACTTCGGCGCGGATATGAAGAACTTCGTGGTCCGCCGCAACGTGGTCGTGGATCACTATCCGCTCCGCGGCCACACCATGGGCTTCTGGAACTCGCGCGGGAGCCTGCTGTTGGAGGAGAACATCGTGGACCACTGCGGGTGGTACAACCAGCGGGGGCAGGAGCCGCAGATCGGCTGGGCCATTCCGCTCAGCCACAACCTCTACTACTCCAAGTGCTGGAACACGGCGCTGGTGCGGAACATGTGGCTCCGCAGCGCGTCGATCGGCAACAAGTTCCGCGCCGACTATCCCCGGTCCATCGGCAACCTGCTGCTGGAGGACAATCTGTTCGTCGATGGGGAGTTGGGCCCCGGGATCAGCGGCAACTACCCGGGCCCCTATCGCAACGTGAACGTCAACCTGGTGAACAACGTCCTCACCGACGTCGGCCGCTCCCGGCCCACCGACCGGCACCTGGCCTGGTATCTGCCGCTTGCGGACTGGGACGGCGGCAACATCGCCCACAACCTGCTCATCCGGCAGCGTCATCCCGAGGTCGCCAACGCGTACGGCATTCAATTGCAGGCGACCGAGAGACAGCGCGACAGGGAGACCGGCAAGCCCGTCACGCAGGGCCGGGGCAGCCACCGGGGCAAGACGCGCAACGTCAGGATCTTTGGCAACATCGTCCACGGCATACGGATGAACGACCACCAGGCCGCCCTGAAGCTCCTGGCCAACAGCGAGGGCGGCTTCGACCACGTCCGCATCTACGACAACCAGTTCCAGTGCCAGGTCTATCCCAACACGCTGGCCGTCGTGGAGGACCTCAAGGGACTGGAGTTCGAGGGAAACACCTGGTTCACCACCGCCGAGGGAAAGCCCTTCCGACTCGGCCCCAGGGGAGAGGAAAAGGAACTGAGCTTCCAGGAGTGGGTTGCAGCCACGGGCGAAAAGGGCGCGGAGTTCAAGAAGGTCGATTATCCGGACCCGGACCGGAGCATCGAGAGCTACATGCGCCGGCTCGGCTACCAGGGAACCGACCAGGAGCTCTACGCGAGGTTCTTCGCCGAAGTCCGCACCATGCGACGCGGCGCGTGGCGCCCCGAGCTGACCACGCGCAAGATCAACGACTACTTGCGCGAGGGCTTCGGCATGGAGCATCTGCCGGTGGACGAGCTTCCGCCGGTCGAGTGCGGTCCCTTTGAACCCAAGTTCAGCTACCGCAGGTAGGCCCGCCCGGTCGGTCGCGCCGAGCCGGCTCAACGGCGGCGCGCAGCCAGCGCGACGCCCAGGAGTCCCAGGGCCAGCAGCACCAGCGATCCCGGCTCCGGAACCGCCGTCAGCTCCCACTGCAACTGGTCGGTCGTGTTGGGATTCCAGGTGCCCACGTTCGTCTGCCACATCTCGACGCCGTCGCCCGTCGCCTGGTTGACGATCAGGTAGAAGCCGTTGCCGAGACTGCCAATCATCCACTTCATGTGGTCGGTCAGACCGCCCGAGCCGTCGAGCAGCACAGGATCGTCGCTGTCCGCGGTGAGGTCGGCCAGATACCAGCCATGGGCGTCCTGGATCGTCGTGTAGTCCGGAATCTCCGCAAGGAGCGCCGTCTCGATCCACTTCGCGAAATCGGACGTGCCGGTGCTGCTTGAGGCCACCACGTCTCCGCTCCCGTTGTCGAGCATGCGGAGGTAGTCGTCGCTGCCGCCCCCTTCGTTGACCGCGATCGGCGCGCGGTCGATGTAGAAAGAGCCGTCCGGGTCGCCCGTGGGCGTCTTCGTCCAGGTCGTCCACGGGTTGCCGCCGTAGTGAAAAGTGGTCACGCTCTTGCCGTCCGTGGGTCGGTAGACCTCCGCCGTCTGATCGGTGGTCACCCCGCGGTCAACGACGTAAAGGGGATTGTGGGTGCCGCCGGTCCCCCACTCCCAGTCCTGATACGACGACGCGCCGGGCGCCGCCGTGAAGACGTTCCTTCGGTCGGCAATCCCGGCCGCGGAGAGGTAGTCGCCTGAGCCGACGTTCTGGATGACGTCGATCGAGGCGACCGTGGATACCGTGGTGAACGTCCAGAAGTATGGCTCTCCGGCACCCGTGGTGATCGGTCCATCGACCAGCACGCCGTCGGCGCTCAGGTAGGAAAGGCTGCCGTTATTGGAATGCTTGTTGGAAACGGAGTACGTCCCGGTGATCACGGCTCCGTGCGCGGCCACGGCGAGCGTGAGCACGGCCCCGGCTGTTGCCAAGCCCATGAGGCGATTCATTTCCTCTCTCCCTTCCAGTTTCCCGGTGGATGGCACCATCGTGTCACGGAGCGTGCGATGGGGGGGATTCCCCGCAGAGCCGACCCTATGCAGAAGGCGACGAGAAGTCAAGTGCCTGAAGGGGGGGGGTGGTCGGCGCATCCCGGGGAATGCCGCGCGGGCACGCGCGCCGCTGGACAACCGCCCCGATCCGCCGCTACAGTAGGGCACTGCCCGCCTTCCCGCCAGGAGCCCTTCCCAATGAAACCCCGCCTGCCCCCGCCGCTCGCCGCGGCCTTGCTCTCGACCGCCGCGCTGGGTCTCGTGCTGGACGGGCGCTGTGCGCGCCCGGCCGTTGCGGCCGACGCCCCGCCGCGCATGCGTCGCGCCGACGCGTTCCTCGGCATCCACTTCGACTTCCACGCCGGCCCCGACTGCGATCGCGTGGGGCAGCGAACCACGCGCGAGATGGTCGAGCAGGTGATCGACAAGGTCAAGCCCGACTACATCCAGATCGACTGCAAGGGGCATCGCGGCTATTCGAGCTATCCCACGAAGGTCGGCAACCCCGCGCCCGGCTTCGCGGGCGATCCCCTGCGGGTCTGGCGCGACGTGACGCGCCGGCGCGGCATCGCCCTGTTCATGCACTACTCGGGCGTGTGGGACGATCGCGCCGTGGAGCTGCATCCCGAGTGGGCCGCGCTGGGGGCCAACGGCAAACCCCACAAGCGCGCCACCTCGGTGTTCGGACCGTATGTCGATGAGCTGATGATCCCGCAGCTTCGCGAGCTGGCCGGGGAGTACGGGGTGGACGGCGTGTGGGTCGATGGCGATTGCTGGGGCACCGTGCCCGACTACGGCGCGACGGCCGTGCGCAAGTTCCGCGAGAAGACCGGCGCCGAGGCCGCGCCGCGCAAGCCGGGCGATCCCCACTGGCACGCGTGGATGGACTTCCATCGCGACGGCTTCCGCCGCTACGTGCGCCACTACGTGGATTCGCTCAAGGAGTCGCATCCCGATTTCCAGGTGATCAGCAACTGGGCGTTCAGCGACCATATGCCCGAGCCCGTGTCGGCCGGGGTGGCCGGGCTCTCCGGCGACTTCTCGCCCGACAACAGCGTGAACTCCGCGCGGTTCGCCGCACGCTGCCTCGAAGATCAGGGCGTGCCCTGGGATTTGATGTCGTGGTCGTTCAGCCGCAAGACCCGCAAGCAGAAGCCGGCCGTGCAGCTCATGCAGGAAGCCTCCGTGGTGCTTGCGCTGGGCGGCGGGTATCAGGCGTATTTCAAGCAGGATCGCGACGGGGCCGTGCGCGACCCGGCCGAGATGGACGTGATGGCCCAGGTCGCCCGGTTCTGCCGCGCGCGCCAGGCCTTCTGCCATCGGTCCACGGCCGTGCCGCAGATCGCGCTGCTGTACTCCACGGCCGGCCACTACCGCGCCTCGCCGCGCCTGTTCCATTGGGCGGGAAGCCCCGGCGTGGCGGTCCTGCGCCAGGCCCTCGCCGCCATGCTCCAGAACCAGTACGGCGTGCAGATCCTCAGCGAGCATCACCTCAAGGGCAGCATGGCCAGGTGGCCCGTCATCGTGGTGCCGGGCTGGGACTACCTCGAGCCCGCGTTCCGCGACGAGCTGGCCGCGTACGCTTCCGACGGCGGCCGACTGCTGCTCATCGGTCCGGGCCCCGCCAAGCTCTTCGAGGCCGAGTTGGCCAAAGCGCCCAACAACATCGTTTCGATCGACGCCGTTGACGACCGCTTCCCGGATGCCCTGGGGCAGGTGCTGCCCGAGCCCATCGCGCGGGTCACCGGCGCCAAGGACGTGGACGTCAGCCCGCGGGTGCTCGAGGGGAAGCTGTCGATTCACCTCGTGAACACGTCAGGACCGCACGCCAACGCACCGGACGGCGGCATCAAGCACATCAAGCCGCTCGGTCCGCTCACGGTGGCCATCCGGCTGCCCAAGGCGCCGGCGTCGATCACCCTCCAGCCGGAAAACAAGCCGCTCGAAACCGCTTGGGCCGGCGGTCGCGCGACCGTCACCGTGCCGCGACTGGAGCTGTATTCGATCCTGGTCGTGGAGCCGTGACCGCCCTCGGGGGACGGCGTGCCCACTCCGTCTCTTCACCCGTCTCCAGGCACCCGCGCAGCGCCGCGCTGCGTCGGAGAGTCTGCACAAACAAACGAAAGGACAGGCATCATTCATGCCACTAGCAGGCATTCTCCGTATGCCGTCCGCCTGGGTGCGGAAGGACACACGACACAACGACAGGCTTCATTCGCCGCCGCAGCACAGAACCACGAACGAGGTCCCCGTGCCGTGACATGCCACGCCGGCAGGGAGGAGGCGGAGGAAACGGGGACAGGTCCAGTTTGACGCAACGTCTGCCCCCCACGCCACGATGGATGACGTGGCAGACCATCCCGCCCGGCGCCGCTCGTGCTGTTCCAGGCATGTCCCCAGCATGCAGATATGACCCAACTTGTCAATAACTGGACCCGTCCCCGTTTCCGGGCCGTCGGCGGACCGCTTCGTCGCGGTTGCGGCGGCGAACTGGGTTCCATCGATGCGGGGTGGATCCCGGCTGCAGGGCGATGGTCCGACGAGATGGCATGCGCCGGCCCTTGGCGGCTCACTCCGATCGAGCCGCCAAGGGGACGTCTGCACCATGCGCGGGGCTGATGGCGGCGGACGCGCGCGCGGACCAGCGCGCGACCGCGGCCAACAGGCTCTGCCGGTCGATCGGCTTGGCGAGGTAGTCGTCGCAGCCCGCGTCGAGGCACTTCTTGCGGTCCTCGGGCATGGCGTGTGCGGTTAAGGCCACGATCGGGCCTTCGTAGCCCGACTCTCGCAACCGTCGCGCGGCCTCGTAGCCGTCCAGCACCGGCATCTGCATATCCATAAGGATCACGTCGAAGCTGCCCGACGGGCCGGCGCGCTGCCTGCCGTTTCGGTCCTGTATCGCGTCGATGGCCTCCTGGCCGTTTTCCACGACCGTGACCTTGGCCCCCGCCTTCTCGAGGAGGATGACGATCAGCCGCTGGATGTCCGGGCCGTCCTCGGCCAGGAGGACGCGGCAGCCGGGCAGCGCCGATCTCGGGCGATCACCGGGCGGGGGAAGCGAGAGAAGCGTGCATGAGCAGCCGTCGGGGCCGGGGTCGATCAGCTTCACGTGCGTTAGCGGTCCGGGATCGATGACCAGGCGGAACGTGCTGCCTTTCCCCGCCGCGCTGGTGACGGAGATGTCCCCGCCCAGAAGTCGCGCCAGGCGCCTGCTGATGGTCAGGCCCAGACCGGCGCCCCCGCGTCGGCGCGGCGCGGAGGGGTCCACCTGGTGGAACGGCTGGAAGAGCTCCGAGACCTGGGCTTGCGTCATGCCGATTCCGGTGTCGATCACCTCGCAGACGAACTTCGGGGCCGAGGTCTCCCGGTCGGCCAAACCCGCCACCACGCGCACCTGCCCGCGGTCGGTGAACTTGACCGCGTTCCCGACGAGGTTGACCAGGATCTGCCGGAGCCGGATGGGGTCGGTCCGTATGGTCTGCGGGCAGGGGCCGTCGAAGGAGAGCCGCAGGGCGAGATCCTTGGCGTCGGCCCGCATCCGCATCAGCGACATCACTTCCCTCAGGACCACCATCGGCGCGCACTCGGTCCTCTCCACGCGGAGGGCGCCGGCCTCGATCTTCGAGAGGTCGAGGATGTCGTTGACCAGGGCCAGCAGGTGATCGCCGTTTCGCCGGATGACGTCGATCGGCTCCTGGTGCTCCGGATCGCGTGCCCTCTCGGCGAGGATGTCGGCGTAGCCGAGAATCGCGGTCAGCGGCGTGCGAAGCTCGTGGCTCATGTTGGCCAGGAACTCGCTCTTGGCGTGGTTGGCCGACTCGGCGAGGCGGCTGTACTCCTCCAGGGCGTTGTTGGCGCACTCCAGGGCGGAGGCCGTGCCGCGCAACTCCTCTTCAGCCCGCTTCCGATCGGTGATGTCCTGAAGCTGCTCGACGATCAGCTCCACCTGGCCGGCATCGTCCAGGATCGGGATGGCGTGGATCAGAATCCACCTGCCCAACTCCGGGACGAACCGCTCCATGGATACGGTCCGCCTGGTCTCCACCGCCCTGGCTGAAGTGCACGTGGCGCACGGCTCGGGGCGGCCGAGCAGCTCGTAGCACTTTCGTCCCTCCACTTCGCTCGGCGTCTTGCCGACGAGGTCGTAGCCCGCCCTGTTGTACGCGACGATCGTGTGGTCGGGCTTCTGGAGCGCCACCACGTCGGGGATGCCGTCGAGGATGCTCCTCAGGGTCCTCTGCTGCTCCAGCAGCCGTTGCTCGGCCCGCTTGCGCTCGGTGATATCGACGTACGCCCCGATGATGCCCTGGATCTGTCCGGCGGCGTTCCGGAAGAGGTCCTTGACGAACAGGACCTCCCGGTCCTCGCCGTGGCGGTCGCGGATCTTGAACTCGTACTTCTGCCGTTGGCCGCTTTCCAGCACGGCGAGGTCCCTCTCGCGGTAGACCTCGGCGTGCTCGCTGGGCCACACCTCCTCGACCGTCTTGCCGCGCAACTGCTCGGGCGTCAGTCCGAGCAGATCGGTAAACGCCGGATTGCAGGTGACATACCGCCGCTGGAGGTCCTTGGTGAAGACGGGCACCGGCAGGGCGGCCAGCAGGCTCTGCGTGAAGGCGAGCGACTCGGCCAGCTCCTCCCGGACCTTCTTCCCCGCCTCCTCGACCCGCCGCCGATTGAGGTCGTGCCCCACGGCCGCGGCCGCGGCCTCGACCAGGTCCTGCTCGTACGGGATCAGGAAGGGCTTCTCCTCGGCGTAGAACACGGAGAGCCGGCCGAACACGTGGCCCGCCGCGCCGATGTCCGCGTGCAATCCCTCGGTTCGCGGCTGCCGAGCGCCGTCGCTGACGAATCGCCGGTCGCCCAGCTCGATCCGCGCCAGCGCCGTGGCGGGGAACTGCATGCCGCGGGCGAGGTGCTCGACGATGCTCTGGCAGAGCTCGTCCTCCGTGAGGCCCTTCTCCAACTCGTCGCGGATGCGGTGCATACAAGCCAGCTCTTTGACGCGTTCGCAGAGGGCGGCTTCCGCGGACGCGACCCCGAGGGACGCCGGTTGCCCGGCGGATGCCGCGGCGCGGTCGCCCGGAGGCGGGCCTTCCGCTCGGGAGGGTTCGGGACCCGGCGGGTGCGATTCGCCCTGGGCCGAAGCGGCGCGGGGCCCATCGACGGGCCCGCGGGCTCCCTGGGCGGAAGCGGGAGCCCTCGATGCACCGTGGCCGTCGGGCAGCGGGGTCGTCCGGCCATCGAAGGGGATGCGGAGCGTGACAACGGTCCCGCCGCCGGGGCGGTTCTCCGCCCAGATGTGCCCACGATGGGCACCGACGATCTGCCGAGAGATGGCCAGGCCCAGCCCCGTCCCGCCCGCCGCGGTCCGCGTCTTGCTGGACTGGACGAACTCGTCGAAGATCGTTTCGAGCTCTTCCGGGGGAATCCCGACTCCGCGGTCGGCCACGGACAGGGAGAGTCCCTCTGCGCTCCGCGAGAGGATCAGATCGATGGTGCTGCCTTGGTCCGAAAACTTGATCGCGTTGCTGAGGAGGTTTCGGATCACCTGGCGGAGCTTGTCCGAGTCGGCGACGGCGACGCAGCTTTCTTCGGAAAGATGGTAGTCCAGGTCGATCCTCCGCTGGGCGAGCATCGCCGTGAATTCCGCGGCCGTCGACCGGAGAAGCTCGTCCAGATCGACCTCGCCCATGGCGAACTGCATTTTGCCGCTCTCCAGCTTGGCCAGATCGAGCAGGTCGTTGACGAGGGCGAGCAGCGTTTTGCCGCTGTTCTCGATGTGGTGGAAGTACCGCAGCAGGTCGTCGCGGCCGGCCTTCTCGATCTTCTTGATGCCGAAGGCCGAGAAGCTGAGGATGCCGTGCAGGGGCGTGCGCAGCTCGTGCGACATGTTGGCCAGGAACTGGCTCTTGGCCTGATTGGCGGACTGCGCGGCCTCGTAGAATTCGCGCAGGGCCTCGTTGGCCGACTCCAGCGCGACGGTGTATTGCTGGAGCTGCATCTCGGCCCGCTTGCGCCGCGTGACGTCGCGGATCACCGCCACCGCCCCGTAGCGGTCGCCGAGCGGGACCGGGGCCAGGGACAGCTCGACGGGCAGCTCGATCCCGTCCTTGCGGCGGGCCTCGAATTCCAGCAGCCTTCCGATGGCGGCCCCCGCGCCGGTCTGCGAGAAAGGCTCCAAGCCCTGAGCGGCCATCTGGTGGTAGCGGCTCGGAGCGATCAACCGATGCACCGGCTGACCCATCACCTCCTCGGCCCGGTACCGGAACATCTTCTCGGCGGCCGGGTTCCAGTACACGACCCTCCCGGCCGGGTCGATCATGACGATGGCGTCCACGGCGGCGTCGCTAAGCGCTTTGAGCCGTCCCTCGCTCGCCCGCAAGGCCTCCTCCGCGCGGCGGCGCGCCGTGACGTCCACGCAAAAGGCCAGCGAGCGGCCGTCCTCGACGGCCACGGCGTCCACGGTCATCCACAGGCGCGAGCCGTCCTTGCGGCGGAAGGCGAACTCCTGCCCCGTGGCCCTGCCGGTCTCGGCCAGGCGGGCCCGGTAGTCGGCGCTTCCGTCGTTCTCCGGATCCTCCAGGAGGTCCGGGATGCCCATTGCCAGCAGTTCCGATTGCTCGTAGCCCGTCCACCGACAGGCGGCCGCGTTGACCTCGATGTACCGTCCCTGCGCGTCGGCGACGAACACGGCCAGCGGCGAGTTGTCGATGTAGCGTCGGTAGCGCTCCTCGCTCTGGCGGAGCGCCGCCTCATGACGGGTCAGCTCCTCGCCGAGCCGGCGGTCCGCTTCCTCCAGGGCCTGGGCCGACCTGGCCGCGTCGAGGGCTGCGCGGACGCGGGCATGCAGCAGCGACGGCGGCACGGGCCACGGGAGGACGTCGGCAGCGCCGGCCGCCAGGGCGGCATCCACGACCGGATCGCTCGCGTCGGCCGTGGCGAGGAGCACCCCGACGCCCCGCAGTCGGATGTCGGACTTCAGTTGCGCGCAGGTCTCCGGGCCGGCGCCGCCTGTGGCGGGGCCGACGATCGCCAGGTCGCACGAGCCGCAAGCGTCGGTCTCCAGCGCCTCGTGCGCGCTTTCGGCCGAAAGCAGTTCGTAGCCTTCCCGTTCCGCCAGGCAGCGCAGCGCCTGCGCGGCGACGTGCGGGGAAGGTTCGACGAGCAGCAAGCGGACCATGGCGGCTCTCCTTCCGGCCTCGGCGACCGGCGGCCGTTGCAGGCGACTCCAAATCGCCTTGCGTGATTCCGCGAGAAGGGGTCAGGCTCCTCCTTCCCTCCCAGGATCATGCACGGCCATTCAGATCGGCACCGTTTCCAGACCCAGGCCGCGCATGGCTTTGTACAGATCGGACTCGCCGAACGGCTTGACCACGTAGGCCTCGCAGCCGGTGCGGAACGCCTGGATGCAGTGTTTCGAGTCGGCCAGGGCCGTGGTCATGATCACGGGGGTGCGGTCGGATCCGAAGCGGCCGCAATCGTTCTCCACAGCGCGGAACCGCTCCAGAACCTCGTGCCCGTTCAAGCCCGGCATCATGATGTCCAGGCAGACCAGGTCGTACGGTCGGCCGGCCTGCAGCGCGTCGCGGAAGCGCTTTGCGGCCTCCTCCCCGTCGCAGGCCAGGTCGCAGGCCCCGAGGGGCTCGAGCATCTCCAGAAGCAACGCCCGGCAGATCTCCTCGTCGTCCACGATCAGGAAGCGCGAGCCCGACGAGGCGGCGCCCTCTGCCCCGGACGCCTCGAGCCCCCGATCGGATGGATCGGCGGGGGCGTCGGCGCCGGGCGTCCGGCAGGGACGGAGGGGTCCGACCAGGGACTCCACTTCCCGCAGCAGGGTCACCTCGTCCACCGGCTTGGTGACGTAGGATTCGCAACCCTCGCGGAAGGAGCGGATGCAGTGTTGCGAGTCCTTCAGGGCGGTCGTCATGACGACCTTGACCCCGTCGGAGCCGCCGACGCCCCGTTCCACCTCCAGCCGGCGGATGGCGTCGAGGACCGCGTGGCCGTCGACCTGGGGCATCATGATATCGAGGAACACGACGTCGTAGGGCGAGGACTCCTCCAGCGCCATGCGCACGGCGTCCAGCGCGTCGTCGCCGCCGTCCACGGCGTCGCATTCCGCCAGGGGAGAAAGCATGTCCACCAGCAGTTGCCGGTCCGCGGGCTCGTCGTCCACGATCAGAAATCGCATGGGTCGTTCCTTTCACCGCGAAGCGGTGGCTTGAGGGGCAGGGACGGAAGGAATGTCCATCTCCTGTTCCAGGATCTGGGCCATCCCGTCCAGGGCGGCGCGCACGCGCTGCGCGTTGCCGCCACGACAGGCCATCAGGATGCGCAGGGACTGATCGGCGATCGGGCGCCAGCCCGAACGCCCCGCAAGCTGCCGAAGCTGCCGGGCGTCGCGCTCCAGGCGGTCCAGGTCACCGTCCTGCCACGCCGCGCGCAGCGCCGCCAGGCCGGACCGCAAGGCGTCGGGGATCGCCCCGCCCGGGTCGGCGGGCGCGGGCGCCGCGGATGGTTCGGCCGGCGCGGGCGCCGCACCGGCCAGCGAAGGTTGGCCCGCGGAGTCCGCCGAAGCCCGCGGCGTGGAAGACCCCTCAGCGGCCAGGCGCGCCGAAGGCGACGGACGCCGGGGGGTGCCGGAGTCGGCCAGGGCGTTCCGGCGCTTGGGCAGGACGACCGTGAACCAGAACGTGCTCCCGCCGCCCGGCGTGGTGTCCACCCCGATCCGCCCGCCCAGCAGTTGGACGAGCTTCTTGCAGATGACCAGCCCGAGGCCCAGCCCTGGCGACGGGGACGCGTGCTCGTCCCGTCCTCCCCCGGCTTCGAACAGGCCGGCCTTGCGCGGCTCGTCGATCCCGGGTCCGCGGTCGGCGACCGCCAGGCGAATCGTGGCGGTGCGATCGTCCATGGCCACCAGCGCGCAATCGATCCGGATCGGGCCGTGCTCGGAGTATTTCACCGCGTTGTCCACGAGATGGCCGAGGACCTTGCGAATCCGCGACTCGTCTCCCTCCAGATGGTCGGGAATCGCGGGGTCCACGCGTGACTCGATGGACAGGGCCTTCGCCTCAGCCACGGCCGCGGACGATTCGAGCACGTCGCGGACCACCGTCGAGAGGTCCAGCCGCGTGACGCTGAGCTTCATGCGTCCAGCGTTGAGCTCGGAGAAGTCCAGCACCTCGTCCACCAGGTGGAGCAGGGACTCGCCGGCGTTGTGTACGTACTGGAGGCGGCGGAGTTTGTCGGGGCTCAGCGGCTCCTTCATCATCAGGTCCGAGAACCCCAGGATCGCGTGCATCGGCGAGCGGAGGTCGTGCCTGAGGCTCTTCATCAGCTTGTCGCGGAGCCAGTCGCCCGACTCCGCCTCGGCGTGCATGCGCTGGATCGCCTGTTCGGCGTTCTCCACGTCGAGCGTGGCCTGCTGAAGCTCCTCGCACACGCGGAGGTACTTCAACTGCCAGAGCACGGCCTGGCTGAGGAGGAACGGATCGAACGGCTTGTGAACGAGGAGGAACCGGTCCGCGCCGCCGAGCTGGGCGGCGATCCGCTCGGGATCGGCGGCGTCGCGGCGGCCCGTCAGGAGCACGGGCAGGCCCGGGTCCACGTCGCGGAGCCTCCGGATCGTCTCCAGGCCGTCCCAGCCGGCGGAGGACTCCAGCGCGACGAGGGCCAACGCGAAGGGACGGCAGTCGGAGAGCGCCTGGCGGACGCGCTCCCAGCCCTCCCAGCCCTCGGCGACGGCCTCCAGCTCGGCGACCTCGGTCGCGCCCCCGCCCTGCGGCATGCCGGGCAGCGACCCGCGTCGTCCGCCGCGGCCGGCTCCCAGCAGGATCTCGCGGACGCGGCCGTGGGTCGGGCGGTCTTCGTCGATCAGCAACACGCGATTGTGGAAGGAACGGTCCATGAGCGGACTCCTGCTTACGTCAGCGCCGTGGCGGCGTGTTTCTTGGGCCGGTAGAAGACGGCCCGGCAGTGGTGCAAGGGCACGAACTGGGGGCCCAGGTCGGCCAGCGACTCGGACGATCCGACGAACAGCGCGCCTTCGACGGTCAGCCGGTCGGCGAGGCGGAGGAACAGGCTCCGGCGCGCTTCGGGCGCGAAGTAGATCGCCACGTTGCGGCAGAAGATCGCGTCGAACGGCCCGAGCGTCGCGAAGGGCTCCAGCAGGTTGAGCCGCCGAAAGGAGACCATCGCCCGGATCTCATCCCGCACGCGCCACGCGTGGCCCTCTTCGACGAAGTACCTGGCCAGCATGGGAGGCCTCATGCCGCGATGGATCTCGTGGCCGGCATACCGTCCTGCGCTGGCGTGCCGGATCGCGGCGTCCGAGATGTCGGTGGCCAGGATGCTCACGTCCCACTGCCGGATGTCCGGGATGGTCTCGCTGAGCACCATGGCGATGCTGTACGGCTCCTGCCCCGTGCTGCAGGCGGCCGACCAGACGCGGATGCGCCGCGGGAACAGCGAACCGGCCTTGGCGTCGATCAGCTCCGGGAGAACGCGGTGGGCCAGCGCGTCGAACGGCGAACTGTCGCGGAAGAACAGCGTCTCCTGCGTCGTGATCGCGTCCACGACGCGCGATGGCAGGGCGGGGTCGGCGAGGACCTTGCGGCTGAAGTCGGTGAAGTCGCGGGCCCCCGCCTGCTCCGCCAGTTCCGAAAGCCGGCTCTCGATGAGGTATCCCTTCGACTCGTCGAGCACCACGCCGCAGAGTTGGCGAACGAGCCGCGCCATGGCCGGGATGTCCTCCGGACGGGCCTTCATCGCGCCGCACCTCCCTGCGTTCGGCGGACGATCTCGGAGGCGATCCGGTCGAGCGGCACCACCGCGTCGGCCAGTCCCAGCTCGATCGGCTCGCGGGGCATGCCGAAGACCACGCAAGAGGCCTGGTCCTGGCAGACGACCGCGCCCCCGCGGCGCTTGAGCACGTGGCATCCCTCGGCCCCGTCGTTGCCCATCCCGGTCATGATCACGCCGAGCGCGCGGCCACCGTACACGTCCGCGACGGAGCGGAACAGGTAATCGACCGACGGCCGGCAGCTCTTCTCCGGGGGATCGTCCGTGATGCGGATGGCGACGGCGCCATCGCGGCGCGCGACCTTCATCTGCCTTCCGCCCGGCGCGATGTAGATCGTGCCCGGCTCGACCGGAAGGCCTTCGGCGCCCTCGCGCACGCGGAGCCGGCAGCGCCGATCGAGATCTTCGGCCATCGAGTGCGTGAACATCGCCGGCATGTGCTGGACGACCAGCAGCGGAGCCGGCAGCGTTGGCGGCAGCTCGGGGAGCATCAGGGTGAGGGCCTGCGGTCCACCCGTCGAGATCCCCAGGGCGACGACCTCGGCGGGCAGGGCGGCCTGGGCGCCGACCCGGGGCGGCCGAGCCGCTTGAGGATCGGTCGCGGGGGCGGGCGACGGCCCGCGGGCCGGGCGGGGCTCGGGCGGTCCGCGGAGGATCCGGCGGATCTGCCGCGACCGCCGGAAGGCCTCCAGCTTGGGACGAAGCTCCGCCTCCAGCCGGCTGGCGTTCTCCTCGAGCGAGCCGCCGACCGGCTTGGGGATGAAGTCGAAGGCCCCCAGGCTGAGCGCCTCCACGGTCGCGTGCGCGCCGGCGTCCGTCGCGCCGCTGAGGATGATCACCCCCACGTCCACGTCGGCCGACCGCAGGCGGCGGAGCAGCTCCAGGCCGTCCATCTCGGGCATCTCCAGGTCCAGAAGGACCAGGTCCGGCCCGAGGAGCTCGATCTTCTCCAGCGCGATCCGGCCGTTCGGCGCGGCACCGATCGGCTCCGCCTGCGGGAGCCGCCCCACCAGCTTTCCCACGAGTTGACGGTAGGTGACGGTATCGTCCACGACCAGCACGCGAAGCGGCGACTCCGTGGCGGCGGAACGCGGCGCGCTCCGGCCCAGCGTCGGCGCGGCCGGCTCGCCGCGGCTGGCGGACGGCAAGCCGCTCGCCGGGGCCTTGTCCCCGTCGCCCTCGCGCATCGCCTGCACTCCCTTCCCTGTGGTTTGCGTGTCGAACGGCGGCACACGCGGTGACCCGCTGTCCGCTCGACCCCGATCTCCGCCCGGCACGGAGGATCGGGCGTGGTGCGAACCTTCCCAGGTCAGATCCGGAACCCTCCCACGAGTGATTGCAGCCGGTCGGCCAGTTGCGAGAGCGCCTGGCTGGCGGTCTGGGTCTCGCTGGCGCTATGCGCCGCCTGCTTGGCGGCGACGTCCACGCCCGACAGGTTCCGCGTGATCTCCTGGCTGGCCGAGGCCGATTCGGCCACGCCCTGGCTCACCATCGCGGCGGCCGAGGACGTCTGGGCCATGTTCTGCGCGATCTCCTTGGTGGTGATGCTCTGTTCCTCCACCGCCGAGGCGATCGTCCGCGAGACCTCGTTGACCCGCTGGATCACCTCGCCGATCTCGCCGATCGAGCGCACGGCCTCGCCCGTCGAGCCCTGGATCCCCTCGATCCGCTTGCGGATGTCCTCGGTGGCGGTGGCGGTCTGTCGCGCGAGCTCCTTGACCTCCGTGGCCACGACGGCGAAGCCCTTGCCGGCCTCGCCGGCCCGGGCGGCCTCGATCGTGGCGTTCAGCGCCAGGAGGTTCGTCTGCTCGGCGATGTCCTGGATCACCTCGATCACCTTGCCGATCTCGTCGGCGGCGTTGCCCAGCTCGCCGATCCGCACGTTGCTGCCGTCGGCCAGTTGGGCGGCGTTGCGGGCGACGCTGGCCGCCTGCTCGGCGCTCTTGGCCACCTCGCTGATGCTGGCCGTGAGCTCCTCCACCGCCGAGGCCACCACGCGCACGTTGGAGGACATCTCCTCGGACGAGGCCGCGACGTTCGTCATGTTGGTGGACATCTCCTCGGCGGCCGCTGCGATCGTCGCCGATTGGGCCGTGGTCTGCTCGGCCCCGGCCGCCAGTTGCGTCGCCGTCGAGGTCAGCGACGAGGAGGACTGCGTCAGCGACGTCGCGTTCTCCGCCACGTCGCCGAACATCGTGCGCAGGCTCGCGGCCATCCCGTTCAGCGCCCGCGCCAGGTCGCCGATCTCGTCCTGCTGGTCGATCTGGAGGGTCTGCGTCATGTCCCCCTGCGCCATGTTCTTGGCGAACGCGACGCCCCGCAGGATGGGACCGGTGATCGACGAGGAAAGGTAGAACCCCAGGGCCACCGCGAGGATCACGCCGCCGACGCTCGCCCCGGCCGCCAGCAGCTTCGCCTGGCCCGCCAGGGTCTGCCCCCTGGCAACGGCCTGGTCGGCCAGCTCGTTGTTCATCGCGATCAGCTTGTCGAGAAGGTCGTTGGCCTGGATCTGATGCGCGCGCACGACGTCCACGGCCTCGTGCTGGGCCTTCTGCTCCAGCTCCCGCGCCGCCTTGGCGAGGTCGCGGATCCGCTCGAGCTGGACGAACACCGCCTCGGCGGCCGAGACCATCTCGCCGAGAACGATCGCCTGCCCCTTCGTCGCGTCGCCCTGGGCGAACGCGGCCTTCGCCCTGGCCACCGCCGCATGGAACTTGTGATGGGGCTCCTGGGAGGCCTTCGCGGCCGCCGCCAGGTCCGGGTTCTTCGTGCGCAGGCCGTCGATCCACCGGCCGAAGCTGCAGGCCTGGTGGTCTTCGCCCCCCTCGAACGCCTCCTTGGTTTGGATCATCGCCAGCATCCGCTGGGTCAGCTTATGGTGGTCCCCCCGAAAACGCTCCAGGTCCCGCTCCAGGGCGTACGGATTGGCGATGTCGAGCTTCTCGAAGTCCCGGGCGAGCTGGAAGAACCGGTTGTTCACGTCGCGCCAGGCCTTCCATTCGGCGGCGAACTCGTCCCAGGCCGCCTTCTCCTCCGGGCCGTGCGGCAGCGATTCGTACAGCTCCCAGGCCTTGCCGTAGCTCTCGCGGATCTCCGCGACCCGATCGAACTGCCGGGCGCGGACGGCCGGATCGAGACCGAGAACCAGCATCGTGCGCTGGCAGCTCTTGAGCTGCTCTCCCGCCGACTTGATGTGCATCAGGCTCCGCACCGAGGCAAGACGGACCTCGCCGACGTCCTTCGCCTGCGCGGCCAGCTTCCCCACGCTGAAGTAGCCGATGGCCCCGACCACGGCCGTGATGGCCGACACCAGCAGGAACCCGCCGAGGAGCTTGGTCTTGAGCCTAAAGGACCCGAGAAGTTTCATGGTTCTCTCCTTTGCGTCGCGCCTGTCCCGGTCGTCGGGCAGGCCCACGTGATTGCGAAAGCCTTTTCCGGATCAAGCGGCGGTGCCTCCCGCCAGCACGGTCTCCACGTCCAGGATCAGGAGCAGGTCGTGCTCCATCGGATACACCCCCCGCAGGAAACGCCCGTCCGTCGCGCCGACGTTGGCCGGCGGCGCCGTGACCTGGTCCGATCGGGCGCTCACCACGTCGGCGATGCGGTCCACGAGCAGACCGATGTGCTCGCCCGCCGAGGAGACAATGACGTTCCGCGTGGAGGCCGCGACCTCGATCGGCTCCAGGCCGAGCACGGAGCGCAGGTCGATCACGGTGACCACGTCGCCGCGCAGGTTGATCACTCCGCGGACCCACGCCGGGGCGTGCGGAACCGGCGTGAATTCCACGTAGCGGTTGATCTCGTCGATCTGGTCGATGGGCACGCCCCAGAGCGCGTCGCCCAGATAGAACGTGGCGCACTGCAAGACGCCGCCGCCTTCCGCGACGGCCGGCTTCGCGGCAGCGGTCATGCTCCCCTCCCGAGGCCCGCGGCCTCCGATGGACGCTCGGCCGGGCGGTCTTCCCCGCGGCGAAGCCACGCCGCGATGCTCGCCAACAGACGCTCCCGGTCCAGTTTCACGTGGTATTCGTTGATCCCCGCCTCCAGGCCGCGCTGCTGGTCCTCCTCCCCGGCCAGCGACGTGACGGCGACGATCGGCGTCGCGGCAAATCGCTGGTGCTCGCGGATCCGCTGCGCCAGCGACAGCCCGTCCAGATTCGGCATCTCCAGATCGGTCACCACCAGATCGAAGGCCGCCTCCGAATCGACCAGGGTCTCCCAGGCGGCCAGGCCGTCGGGACAGGCGACCACCGCGTAGCCCGCCTCCTCCAGGAACCGCGTGAGCTGCTCCCGGAAGAACGTCGAATCCTCGGCCAGGAGGATCCGCGGGGCTTCGCCGCCGTCCTGCGCGGCGGACTGCGGCGCGGCGCTCCCCTGGGGATCGGCCGCGCGGGACAGCTCGAAGAGGTCCAGCAGCCGGGTCGTCTTGCCGTCCACGATCACCGAGCCCATCACGCCCGGCTCGCGGAACATCCGGGTATCGACCTCGGTGCCGATCTCCAGCATGTCCATGACCTGATGCACCACCAGCCCCCGCTCGCGCCCCTCGACGCGGAACACGAGGACGTGGACCTGCGCGGCCTCCGGACGGGGCCGCGCCTGGATGTGGCTCTCCAGGTTCACCAGGGGCAGCGACTGGCCGCGGTATTGCAGGACCGGCTGGCCTCCGACCGAGTCGATCTGATCGGAGCGCACCCGCTCCAATCGCGCGATCCACTGCATGGGCACGGCGAACTGCTCGGCGGGATCGTTGCGGAAGAGCAGCACCGTCTGGGTCTCGCGCCCCGCGCCCCCCGCCGCGTCCTCGCGACGCACGGCCTCGTCCTGCTCGGGGACCTCCAGATGGCAGAAGGCGGCCACCGCCGGCACGTCGAGGATCAGCGCCGCGCCCCCGTCCCCCAGGATCGTCGCCCCGGCCAGGCAGGGGCAGTCCTTCAGATGACGCCCCAGCGGTTTGACCACGATCTCCTCCGAATCGTGCAGCCCGTCCACGATCAGGCCATAGCGCAGCTGGCCCGTCTCGACGACGATGATGTTCCATACCTTGCGTCCCCGGTCCGTCGCGGCCTGGCTCCCCTCGGCCGGGGACGGCGAGGGGCGGAGCCCCAGCACGCGGCCCAGATCGACCAGCGGCAGCAGGCTGCCGCGGAGGCGCAGCACTTCGGCCCCCTGGATCCACTGGATACGGTCGGCCGCCTCGGCGGCTTTCACTCGGACCAGCTCGCCGATGCTCGCCTGGGGCACGGCGAACCGCCGATCGCCGCTTCGCACGATGAGCGCCGGGACGATGGCCAGCGTCAGGGGGAGCTTCACGTGAAACGTGGTCCCGGCCCCCTGCTGGGTCTCGACGAACACGTTTCCGCCGAGGCGCTCGATATTGGTCTTCACCACGTCCATTCCCACGCCGCGCCCGCTCACCTGGGTGACGTTCTCGGCCGTGGAGAACCCGGGCCGGAAGATCAGGTTCAACACGTCGCGGTCGCTCATGTCGCGGGCCTGCTCGGCCGTGATGGCGCCCCGCGCCAACGCCTTCTCCCGGAGCCGCGCCACGTCGATGCCGCGCCCGTCGTCGCTGATCGAGATGTTGACCTTCCCCGCCTGGTGAAAAGCTTTCAGGGAGACCGTTCCCGCCGGAGGCTTGCCCGCGCGCACCCGCGTCTCGGGCGGCTCGATCCCGTGGTCCACCGCGTTGCGCACCAGGTGCGTCAGCGGATCGCTGATCGCTTCGATGATCGACTTGTCGAGCTCGACGTCCTGCCCCTCGACCGTCAACTGGCATTGCTTCTGAAGCACGTTGCTCAAATCGCGCACGACCCGCGGGAACTTGTTGAATACCGTGCCGACCTCCTGAAGCCGCGTCTGCATGATCGTTTCCTGCAGCTCGCTGGTGACCTGGTTCACCCGCGCCGCCACGGACTCGAGCTGCCCGCGGTCGGCGGCGGAGAGGCTTTGCAGGAGCTGGTTGCGCGCCAGGACGAGCTCGCCGGCCAGGTTCATCAGTCGGTCGAGCACCGCGACGGAGACGCGGATGTGCGCGTCGGCCTGCGCGCCGGACTCCGGCGCCCGCCCCGTCGCGGACCGCGCCTCCGTGGCCCCACCGCCCGGCCTCACGTCGCGCGCCCCCGGGGGGGACGGCGGCGACTCGGCGGGCGTGGCGGGCGCCGCTTCGCCCGAGGGCTCTTCGCTGGGAAGCGGATCCGCGGGCGCCTGCCGCACCGTCGCCGGCGTCGAGGACGCGCCTTCCGTCGCGGGCGGTGCCCCCTCCTCCAGCAAGCCCGAAACGATCTGCTGAAGCAGGTCGATCTGATCGGTGACGTCCAGCTCGTTCGACTGCTGCACGTCGTCGAGCATGCGCCGCAGCGTGTCGGCCCCGCGGAGCAGCACGTCGGTCGAGCCCGCGTCGAGCACGAGCTTGCGGTTGCGGACCTGGTTCAGCACGCTCTCCAGGTGGTGCGCCAACTGGCTGAGCGTGGTGAAGCCGAGAAAACCCGCGGCGCCCTTGATGGAATGCACGGCGCGGAACACCTCGTTGACCAGCTCCGGATCGCTCTCGGCGCCGCCAGTCTCGATGGCGAGGATCTGGTTCTCCACGTCGGCGAGGCGCTCGCGGGATTCGATGACGAAATCGGCAATGATCTGCTTGTCGTCCAGGTTCGACATGCTCGGCCTCGAGTCGTCGGATGCGGGGACACGGCCGCGGAGAGCAAAGAGCCGCCGCAAGCAGCCCGCGCACCGCGCCGCGCACTGCCTGTCTCCACGACCAGGGAACCATAGCTCACACGGAAAGAACCGCGATCTCGGGACCTGGCGAGCAGACGCCGGAGTTCGTCGCGACCCCGTCCGGGGCGACCCTTGCCGGGCTGTACCGGACCCGCCGGTTGGGCCGTACGCGCATCCCGCAGACAGGAAGCCCCCGATTGGCGTAAGCAACCGCCCGAACACGTGCTATTCTTTTTCCAGAGAGACTGTTGCGCCGGGTTGGGGGGCAGGCACCTTGGGCGGCACGCGAGGAGGGAGCAAGACGAAGAAGTCCGAGGCGGAGTGGGAGATGAAGAACCGAGTGCTGATCGTTGACGACAACGACCTCAATCGCGAGATCCTCGAGGAGCTGCTGGCGGAGGAGTACGAGCTGGCCCTGGCCAGAAGCGGCGAGGAGTGCCTGGAGCTTCTGCCGCGGTTCAGCCCGGACCTCGTGCTCCTGGACATCATGATGCCCGGCCTGGACGGGTACGAGGTGTGCCGCCGGATCAAGTCCGGCCCGATGGGGCCGTTCACCCAGGTGATCCTCGTCAGCGGCAAGGCCTCGGCCGAAGAGCGCGTGCGCGGTTACCAGTTCGGCGCCGACGGCTACGTGGTCAAGCCCTTCGACCACGAGGAGCTCCTGGCCAAGGTGCACGTGCACTTCCGGCTTCGCGACTCGCTCAAGCAGCTCTGGACGGCCAACGAGCAGATCCGGAGCTTCAACAGCGACCTGGAGCGCCTCGTCCAGGAGCGGAGCTCGGACCTGGTCGCCACGCGCGAGATCGCCATCTTCGCGCTGGCGAAGCTTGCCGAATCCCGCGATCCCGAGACGGGCGAGCACCTCCACCGCATGCAGCAGTACTGCCGCATTCTCGCCGAGCAGCTTCGCCAGAGCGGGCCGTACGCGGCCCGCATCGACGACGCGTTCGTCGATACCCTCCATCGCACCAGCCCCCTGCACGACATCGGCAAGGTGGGCATTCCCGACGCCGTGCTCCTGAAGCCCGGCCAGCTCGACCGCGAGGAGTTCGCGGTCATGAAGCGGCACACGACCATCGGCGCCGAGGCCATCCGCGAGGCCGCCGCGCAGGCCACCTGCGGGAGCTTCCTCGCCATGGCCGAGGACATCGCGCGCCATCACCACGAGCGCTACGACGGGCTGGGCTATCCCGACGGCCTGTCGGGCGACGAGATCCCGCTGGCCGCCCGGATCGTCGCCGTGGCCGACGTGTACGACGCCCTGACCTCGCCGCGCGTGTACAAGCCGGCGTTCGATCCGTCCGTCGCGCGAAGCATGATCGAGGCCGAAAGCGGGAAGCAATTCGACCCGCTCGTGGTGGACGCGTTCCGGGCCCGCCACGACGACTTCCTGGCGATCGCGAAGACCGCCAGGCCGCAGTCCGAATGGAGCGACGGGCAACCGCTCTGCCCCGTGCGCTGCTGACCTGCCCCGGCCGGGGAGGTTGCGTTCCGGCCGTCCCTGTGGCAAAGTCATGATGCGCCCGCCTCACGGCGACGCGCCCATGCCGTCCCGACGCCCAAGCGGCCGGGGACGGGGCCGATGATCCTCCACTGCGACAGGGACGCCTGCTACGCCCCGGTCGAGGAGCGGGAACGGCGCCACCTGGACGGTCGTCCGGCCATCGTGGGCGGCTCGCCCCAAGCGTCCGAGGCAGGCCGATCGGGACGTCGTCGCCGATCAGATCCGAGAGTGCTTCGGTCGGTCCGCCTTGCACCGGGCCGGGTCGCTTGACCGCCGACAGGGCCCCCGCCCCAAGGTCCGCGGCGACGGCCCCACGGCGCAGGCCTCCGAACCGACCGATTCGCCGCTTGAGGTACGTTGTATGTGGAGACGGGCGTTTCGGTGCAGTCAGGCAGACGTGCTGACCGCCTTCCGGATCGTCGGCCAGGAGATCCGCAGCAAGTGCCACCGCCTCTCCCGGCACGGCTTGACGCAACGCGAGGCGCACGAGCTGGCAGGTCGAATCCGCGAACAGCGAGAGCTGATCCGGCAACTGACCGACCGTCGCAGCACCCGGCGAGCGCGCCATCTGCTCCGCTTGAACGCGAGGCTGCGCAGACGCTTCCTCCGCGTCGTCGAGCAGGCCGGGCTGGACACCAAGGTACTTATCCTGAAGTGAGCCGCGCCGAGGAGAAACGCCCGGAGCACTCGGCCTCGACCCGGCAGACTGAGACAAGCGGCGCGGCGCTCACCCGCTCCGGCAAGTCAATCGCCCCGGCCGGCCTCGAGCCCGCCCACCGCGAAGTCGCGCAGCGTCGCACAACGGCTCTCGCGCTGGCCGGCGAGCACGAAGCGGACGAGCGTCTCCGAGGCGATCACCACGGCCAACAGAACGAGGTTGCGCGCCAGCGGATACTCGCACACGTCGCCGCCGACGTCGTCGGGCACGCGGTACTCCTCGTCCCACACCACCTCGCAGTAGTCGGCGTACATCCCCACGTGAAGGCATGGCATGCCCGCCGCGCGGCACTGCTGCTGCACCAAACGACGCGAGGCCGAGTTGTCGAAGCTCTCGACGACGACGTCCGAGCCCTTGAGGAGCTGCCGGGCGCTGCGATCGGTCAACTCCTTGGCCACGGCGTCGATCTCGACCTCCACCCCGCGGAAGACCCGGTTGCGCAGGGCCTGGACCTTGCTCGCGCCCACGTCGGCCCGACCGTGAGCCTGCGTGCTCACGTTGTGCTCCTCGACGCGGTCGCGGTCGATCGCGCGCAGCCGCCGGAAACCCTGCCGGACGAGGTTCTCGCAGAGATGCGAGCCGATCGCCCCGGCGCCGCAGACGGTCACCAGCGGCCGGGCCAGCTCGGCCATGCGGTCGGCCCCGCGGTAAAGCCTTTCGTGCAGGAACACCCGCGTCATCGTTCGGCTCTTCGGGAACGAGTCAAAAACCACTTCGGCGTTGCCAGGAGCCCGGCGCCCCGTGGGAACTGGAGACCGCGGGGGCAACGGAGAGGGAAAGCTCCCTTGTCAATCCGCGAAGTGGCACCGCTCATCGGCCAGCAAACGGAATAGGTGTCTCTTCGTCATCCCTTGGCGGCCGACCCCTTCGGCGGATCGAAGACCACCACCACGCCGCGCGGGAAGCGCACGCACGCCGCAAGCTGCGCTCCCCGCGAGCGGTCGCGGTCGAAGCGGAAGGCCGAAAGCCCCTCGGGCGTCTCGATCAGGCACAACAGCGGCTTGCCCAGCGCGCCGACCCAGGCTCGCATCGTGCGCACGTCCACCGGGCTGAGCCCGACCAGGCCGCAGGGATGCGTGTGGCAGAAACCGACCACGTCGCCGCGCGACTCCTCGCGGGCCAGGGTCCAGGCGGCGTCGAACTCCACGCGGGTCGGCTCGCCCGTGGCCGGGCGCCTCCGCCGGGCAAGCCAGAACGCCCCGCGGCGCTGCCCCACCAGCGCCCAGCACCGCTCCCTCACGGGTTGCGCCGCGGATGAACCCGCCAATAGTCGTCCTCATTCATCCCGCCGTCGTCCCCCACGCGGAACAGGTCGTCCGGCCCGCCCTCGCGGAGCACGCCGACGAGGCTGCCCAGATCGAACTTCTGGTCCTCCCCCGCCAGGCAGACCCCGGCCACCTGGACCGTCAGGTCGCGCTTGTCCACCGCCGAGGTGAACTCCTCGCCGCCGATACGGTACGTGACACGGTAGCTGTCCGGACGTTCGAGGTAACCGATCAATTGGGCCCCGGCGTGGGACAGGCTCTGCCGAAGGCGCCGGCGCACCGGATCCTCCGCTTCCATGGGGCGCGGTTCGGGCCGCGCACGCCCCCCGCACCGGCCAGCACCCGCGCCCTCGGGCCCGTCGCCCGCTTCCGCGCCCGAGGGTCCGATCCGCTCCCACCAACCCAGTTCGTAGGCGGCCCGTTGCTCGGGGGTCAGCCCCGGCCGGGCGAGATCCTCCGGCGCGGTCTGCTCCTGAAGGGCCCCGCGCAGGTACGCGGCCGCGGCCGGGTCGCCGCCGGGGTCGAGATCGTCGAACCAGAACGACGAGCCGTCGAATCGGGCCGCCACCACGTCGAAGGGCTGCACCTCCTCGGCCATCTCGATCGGCACCAGGCCCTCGATCCTGAAGCGCGCGTCGCCCCGATGGGCCGCCGCGCCGTGCCAGTTGCTTCCGTGCCGCCGGCAGACGATCAGCCCGACGCGGGGAAAAAGGTCCAGCCAGCGGCGGCGATCCGCCAGGCCGGCCTCGCGCACCAGCCGCGCCCGGGTCATCGACACGGGCCGGAACACCCCCCAACCGGTGAAGTCCCGCGGCTCGATGCGGACGCGGCAGACCACGCCGCCGATGCGCACCTCGGCCACGCTCCCGCGCACCGAAGGCGCGAGGAACTCCCGCTGCAGGAACCGCTCCTCCTCGGCGGCCAGCCGGTGGAGAAGTTCGCCGACGTCCGCCGTGTCGGGCTGGCGCTGGGGAGGGCTCATCGATCCCGATCGGGCCTTCTACACGAACGGCTGACCAAAGCGGGCTTCCTCAGACTCCTCGGGTTTAACCGAGTGTCGGGCTATGTGCTCGACTCGATCCTCCGGCCGGATGATCTGCTGAATGGTCATCCCATGATTCTAACACGCGGGAGATCCACCGCCTATCATCCACCCGCGTGCTGCGAGCGCGGCGACGCCGCCCAGTGTCGCCATGGCTCATATGAGGTTGGGATAGCATCATCGGCGCTCATGGTTGGTCCCTGCAATAAGCGTCGAACTTGGCGGCAACCAATAACGACAACGCTCTCCAGGCCGACGCCATCTCCTCGGCCGGTGTGATGGGTCGCTTGCCGTCATCCCACTGAAGCAGCGTCGAGCGGCGGTACTCGATTCCCAATCGTTTGGCGATCGTCACCTCGTAGCTCCGTATCCAATCGATCAGGCCCAACGTCAATGACGTGCAAGCGGTTCGTTGCGAGTCGGTCGGGGCGCTCAGTTTCGGCAAGTCCGCATCGGACCAGGGTGGGCACTCCAGCGCCGCGTGCGTCGTGTATCTCGGCCGGAACTCGTATCGGGGCAGGAAGACGCCACCGCACTGAAGATCTCCGTAGAACACACCGAACCCACGCAGAACAACGCATCGTCCACGCGGCAGCTTGAGGGAATAAACGCTGGAACACTCCTTGCGATCGGCGGGCGGCTCGATGCGGTCAAAGCCGATCTCCAGCAGCCAATTGCCTTCAGGTCGCAGAATGTCGCGTCCCCAGCACCACGCCTGTTGACTCAGCAAGCCCACCGCATATTCGATCGGTCCGCATTCCACGCAAGGGCGATCCGTCGTGTGTGGATCAACAACCTCCGGATGATTGTCCAACCTGCCCGCACTGGATCGACAATGGGGCGCGTTTCGTTCTGTTCGATTTCTGCGCGCGAAGATCACAACAGGCACCTCCCTCCCCAGGCCAGTGCCAGCGCGAACAGGGCCGCAAACGCCGCCTGCCGCGCAACGAGTTTGAACATGGACTTCCAGTGGGTCTCCCGCGCGATCGTCAGAACGGTCACCAGGCATGGCATCAGCACTCCGGCCAAGTAGACGGCCGTCAGGGCCTGGGCTGCTGTCAGGGGAAACGCCAAGCCATCGTCGGCTGCCAACAGGAAGATGCCGTCCTTGCGAATCGACGCCAACACGACGGGCAAGGCAACTTGGGCGGGAAGATCGAAGACGCGCATCACTGGCGCCAGGGCTTGCGAAACCACATCGAGCACCCTCAACCGCGCCAGGAGCGAAGCGACGATACAAATGACGGCGAAGATCGGCAAAGCGCGAAACAGGAATTGCCGGATCGTCCCCGCGGCTTCACGCCCAAGCGCACTCAATGAAGGCCACTGCATGAAGGGTCGCCGGGGAGTCATCAACACGTTTAGAGAATTGCGGGCTTCGGAGCTGGACGTCAGTCGCAAATAGACGAGTGTCGTGATGAGCAGATAGCCCAGGAAGATGGTTGTCAGCAGAACCGCACTCGTGTTGGTCGCAGTCGCTGCGGCGGCCAGTACGGCCAGCGTGGCGGGCAACTGGTAACTGCAGGCCGCGCCGAATGAGATTGCCGCGATGGCGGATCCCCGCGAGCAAGTGGAACAAGATCGTGTGCCAATGACCGCCGGCACGTTGCAGCCAAAGCCCATCATCACGCGCACAACATCGCGTCCGCTGAGTCCGAAGGGACGAACCAGCGGATGCAGAGCGACGTTGATTCGTTCGATTAGACCGCTGGCCTTGTAGGCGGCCAGGATCAAGGAGAACAGCAACACCGTCGGCAATGCCCAAACCAGGAGAAAGGGCCCCATGTTCAGCAGTCCGTAGCCAAACTCACCTTGAGACGCTGTCAGCACCAACCGTGCCCAGGCAGGCCACGTCGTATCAATCGCGGCGATCATCGGTTCGAGCCAACCGGAGACCACCGGGTGCAGGAGATCGGCCATTCGATTCGCACCGAAAACCGTTCCCAAAGCGGGCAGCAACAACAGCATCACGGCCAACAGCGGGCCGACGCTTCGGTGCTCCAAGAGACCTGGCCGCGGTTCGATCCGCCATCCCGCCCGGAATGTCGGTACGGTTTCGAGGAAACGCCGCGGGGAATTCAACTCGGCCAGGATCTGCTCCCGTTGACGAGCGGTTACATGCCGCGCATCGACCGTGATCAACCCAACGCCCAATTCTGCGCTGAGCCGCTCGATGGCTTCCATCGCGGCTTCACCGCGCTGGACCTTGTCCCAATAGGTGACCACGATCGCCCCCTGCTTGCCGATCACTAAAGGGAGCATCTCGCTCAGGTCATCATCGAGGTGCGTGGCCTGAACCACCAGCAGCACGGTGTCCTGTTCGTTGAGCGTCGCCAACGCCAGTCGCGTTGTCTCGGTATCCGAGCGACGAAGGATACCGGGCGTGTCGAAGAACACCGCGTTGGTTGTTTGGTAGCATTCGACCGATACGGTGGAGCCTCGGAAGTTGGACTGCCCGGCTGCGCGGCCTGTCACGGAGGAAAGCAGCTGCGACTTGCCCACACTCTCTTTTCCGATGACCACGACGCTCTTTGTCCGTGGTTGCTCGATGGCCGGGTGTCTCATAAGGTCTATCCCGGTTCAGAACTCCCGGTTCGCCAGGGGCCGCGGGCTACAGGGCTTCGCCCTCCTTCAACGGTCGGGTCAGGCCGCCGGCCCGTCTGGCGGGCCTGGCTCGTACGATATGGCAACGTTGTTGATATGCGTGATCCAGGTGCGGCCATCGCCCCGGCGCTGAACGCGCACGAATCCACTGGCGATGCAGTACTCCACCTCGGCGGCATCAATCTCGTTGTTGTCGCAACCGGCGCATTTTCCCGCCAGGAAGCAGACTCGTGCGTCGTGCAGTACATTGGTTGCGAACAGATGCGATTCCGTGAGAGCCATGAATGGTTCCTCGTTGTAGGAGTTGGTGTTGTCAGGAGTTGGTTGATGTCGGCGTTTTGGCCAGCGTCCGAGGGTACGGCAATCATGGCAACCCGCCGTCGCCTTCCAGCTGTGCTGCGTACTCGACACAGAACTCGGTGTACGGAACCGCATCGAGACGGGCTTTGGGAATGGGCTTTCCGGTTGCCAGGCAAATACCGAACACGCCATCCTCGATCCGCTCCAGCGCCGCCTCGATGCGATCCAGGGTGCCCGCTTCCTGCTGCGAAAGCATGAGGTCACACTCGCGCGCTGCTTCGTCCGTTCCGCGATCGGCCATGTGAATCGGCATTCGACTGCTGTCGGCAGTATCCAAGGCGCGCTGCGCGAGGCTCTGCGTGTCGCCGCGAAGGCGAGCGCGCAGCCCCAAGAGCTGGCGCCGATAACGCTCTACGTCCAACTTCTTCATGCGACTACCTTTTGCTAACATCAGCAAACACATTCCTGCCCACAGCAGGAAAGATCATCGAGGAACATACCCCACGAACGATATTGTTCGATCTCGGAGGTATCCACGCCCAGCCGGCTGCCGATCGCCTGGGCGACAACGGCAAATCGTTGGCGGAACTTGTAGATGAAACAGAAGACGTGGTGTTCATGCCGCACCGCAGGGCCCGCGAGAAACAACCCCGGGACACGGGTCGATTCGTCGCACTCGGTTAAGTGCGGAAAGCCGTCGGTTCGCGATTCGAAGAGATCCCCGAGCATCCGGTGGCTGCCCTCGAAGCCCACGGCCAAGATCGGCGGCGCGGCAGTAGCCCAGCGCTTTCCGTCGACGGCAAGCACGGAATACCGCGAACCCACACGCTCGATCTTTTCCACCTCGACGCCGCCCTGCAATTGCAGTCGCCCGGTCTCCAGGGCCGCATCGAGCCGCTCGCGAGTAAACGGCGAGAGGACGACGCTCGGATCGGACTCCTCGGAATCCCATACCGGCTGCCGTTCGAGAACGACGGCGCGTCGGCCGGATTGGACCAGATGGGTAGCCGCATCAATGCCGCTCTCATACCCGCCGATGATGACGGCCTCCTCCTCGGGCCACTGGGCCCAGGAGGACACCTCGGCGTTGTGCACCCCAGATTCGGCTCCGGGAAATGCGGCGCGACGCGGATACTGAAACTCACCGCCGGCCCACACGACGAAGCGGCACTTCCACTGACCATCACTCGTTCGCAAGCGGAATCCTGCCCCATCGGCGGGCTCAACAGCATGCACGTCGATTCCGCAACGGACGGGCAATTCGAAGAACTTGGACACCCCCTGCAAGTAGCGGGCGTACTCCGCCCCGTTGGGGTGCTCCCGGCCGAGCGTGTAGGCCGGCGACGTGCCAACCGCCACGGCGTTGAGGTCGAGCATTCCTATGCTGTTGCTGGGAAACGACGGACTGATGAACCGCATCTCCCGCGGCCAGCGACGAAACGAGGCGCCGACCTCGCTCCTGTCGAGAACCACGAATTCACCCACGCCCGCGTGTTTCAAGGCAACCGCGACACCGATTCCGGCTGCTCCGGCTCCAACCACGATCACGTCGGTATGCCGCTGGCTGGCTGTCATCGATGCTCTCCGCACGCCCTGCCGGGTAGGTTCAACTCCGCGCACCTGCAAATAATATGCATGTGCATATCGAAGTCAACACGGCAAGCCCGGTTTGCCTTCTACGGCGTGCTGCCCTGCGAACGGCTCGGCGCGCGCGCTTCCGCGGCGTCGGCCAAGGGACTTGAGCTTGGAGAAAGCCAGCGCGGCCACTGCCCCAAGCGTGCCTGCCGCGCCGATTCCCATGGGGCAGCCAGCCTGACCGCAACACGGGCAGGTGCTGCCCATCGCGAAGAAACTGGTGAAACCGAGCCACCACCCCCCCAACTGGAATGCGCGTCCCAACCAGGCAGAAAACCATGACCGGCAAACCAAGGACCGTCGGATGGGTGCAAGATCTTCAGTGCTGACCTCGTGCGACGGACGCGAGAGACGCCAGCGGCGTTCACGCCGATTCGGTGATGAGAGTGTCAGGACGGTATGCGCAGCGGATTTGGAGCCGGCGTCCTTCAACTCGACGCGCACCACCGTGCATTCGTGAATGCGCGGGATCTCGATCAGGAATCGGCGCAAGGCCGGACTGCAGCGAAAACCTGCTGTCGCGGTCGTCATCCGGTTGCTCCTTCACCTGGACAACCCGTTTCCGGCGTAAGGCAAGCGAGCAGCCCCGCCTCCAGTTCATCCCAGTCGATCTGCGCCTCCCCGGCGATCACCTCCAAACGACTGTCGCGGCGGTAGGCGACAAACGCGGCTTCCATCTCCCGGGCACTGCGGTTGATCAGAACCCACTCGCTACCGATGCGGAAGACACCCTTCAATCGCTCCACATCGAAGGAGTCCAACAGAAGCTCCATCAGCCGATCTTCGTCGAACACGTCATCGGGGGAGAAGATCCAACCGCAAGCGTCGTGCTCGGAAGAACCGCTCTGCTGACGGTACGGTCGGCGCGGGGAAACCGGGGCCCTCACGGGCGATGTGATCTGGACCGGCTGATGCGTGTGCGCCGCGGAATCGCCGTGAGAGTGCCATTCGGGAAACAACGGCGCTCGGCGCGGGTCTGGGAGAGCATCCAACCACTCCGGTTCGATTCCTCCGTGCTTCACGACAGCGACAAGCTGCTTGGGAGGGAATAGCGACGTCGACCACCGGTCGAATCGTTGCATGGTTTCGGCGTCGGCCAGATCCGCCTTGTTGGCAACCAGCACGTCCGCCAAATTAACCTGATCCAGGAACGTCGGCGAGGCAGCTTGCCGATCCTCCAGCCGCCGAGGATCAACCAGGCAGACCGTGGCGCGCAACTCGATCGCGTCGCCCAGGGGTTTCTTTCTCAACACGTCGAGCATCCGCCAAGGATGGCCCAGGCCGGTCGTCTCGATGAGGAGGCGCTCCGGACGGGCTTGGCGCAGGATTTGGGCAACGGCCGCGTCCATCGGCAAGCCCGCGCTGCAACAGAGACAGCCGCCGGCCACTTCGCGAATCACCACGCCGTCGCCCGACGCCTCGGCGAGTGGAACCTGATCGATCGAGACTTCGCCGAACTCGTTGACCAGAACCGCCCAACGGCTACCGTCAGGCCGGCGCCGAAGGAGGTTGACGATTGCTGTCGTCTTTCCAACACCGAGATAGCCGGTGATCAGATTGGTGGGCACGCACGCTACAGTCATGGTGGAGAGAAGGCGAAGCCAGCAATGAGGTTCAGCTTCCCGGATCGGCGTCCGTATCTCGCGAGCGAAGCCACGGGGGAGAGCAACAACTGCAATCGGGACCGTGGCGGTGAGCGCCGGCCAGCGAAGCGGCCTGCTGCGGCTGCGCACCCCGCTTCGCGGTGCGAATCATCAACCCGCCCGAAAAGACCCGGGACACGGGGATATCGAGCGGCGTAAGGCCCGGGTCCGCGCCGGCGAGCTTGCAGAGCTCCCCCCAGGTCTCAACGCACTCCGAAAACCCATGACGGACCTCGAGTCGATGGCCGGTCGCTTCGCACACGTATTCGTATGTGGGCATCCTATACCCTCGGCTTGGCTGGGACTCCTCCCGACGGACTCCTTCATGGCTCAACGCCCGTCTCGTAGCTTCTGGCCAAAGACTGGATTCGCCGAATGGCGGCCGACAACCCATTGCGGCGGCTCGCGCTGAGATGACGATCGAGCTGAATCCGTGCGAAAACGCAGTGGACATCGCAAGCGAGAATCTCATCCGCCGTCCGGCCGGAGAGGATCCGCAGAAGGATGGCAAGAAGCCCGCGGACGATTTGGGAGTCGCTGTCGGCGAGGAACCGGAAGACGGGAGGCTCTCCAGGGTCGCGCCGGGCGATCAGCCAGGCACGACTGAGGCATCCGTCGACTTGGTTTGCGTCCGTCTTCAAGTGCTCCTTCAGTTCGGGCATGGTCTCACCCATCTCCAGGAGCACTTGATAGCGGTCGTCCCAGTCGGTGACGTCCTCGAATTCAGCCACGATCTCCTCGATTGCGGCGTTGAGGGGACACGTGAAGCGGTCCGAGCACTCGGCCGGGGGCATCGTCGTCGGCTCGATGGGCACAGCGGCACTTCCAATGATAAGGTCGTTGGGGCAGTTTCGATTATTTGCAATCATATCGCATGTGCAATTCGCCTTCAACACTGGATTCCGCTTGCCGGTTCTGGTGGTTCGCTGCGGCCGCCGCCTTTCGAGGCTCCCAAGCCCCGCTTGGCAGGGGGTTGAGCAGTACCGCTGCCCGAGGTGGCTCGGCCTCCCGGGAGTTTCGGAATACCGCCACCCTTGCAGAACGCCCCGCTTGGCCATGCAGAAAACTATTGTTGCAGTTGCATATGAGATGCAGATGCGCTAGACTTGTGTGTAAGAGGTTCTGGCATGAGCGCGAAAAGAAGCAGCGATCCCGGCAACACACCCAAGGCACCGCTCGAGTCGGAAGCGACCTGGTCGGTAGCCGCCGCGCGCGAACTGCTCCACTCGGTAGGCCTGCGATGCACGCCAAGCCGCTTGGCAGTTCTTCAGTGCCTCACGGCCAACAACAAGCCGTTGAGTCATGTGGAGGTTGCCGATCAGCTTACTCCCCTTGGCTTCGATCGCTCCACGATCTACCGCTGCCTGGTCGACTTGGCAGAGGCAGGGTTGGCCAAACGACTCGACCTGGGCGATCGTGTCTGGCGGTTCAGTGCTGTCGGGGAGCATTCCCAGCATCCAGAAGACCATCCCCACTTCGTTTGCATCGATTGCGGCAAGGCAACTTGTCTGCCCGGGGTGGAAGTCAGGTTCACCGCTCCGAAAGGCAGGCGGCCGGAGGTCTTGTCTGGCGTCACCGAAGTGCTTCTAAAAGGGCGGTGCGCGGACTGTCAATAGCGTTTCGACCGCGATTGCGCCATCAGATTGAGTGCGCGTGACAGTCAATCTTGACGCCCCTTTTGGTTTTCGCCAACTGCACAAGGACTACCCGTCACGGGCGCCTTTCTGTCGAGGCCTGCGAACTGCTTCGGTCACCTCGGCCGGAGCCATGCAAGCCCCCTTGGCGGGGTTTGTCGACTTCGTTGCGGTTTTGGTCGGAAACCGACTGTCAAACGCCTCCAGGTGATATATCTCCTCGGCGCGGAACGTACTCGCCTTTCCTGCATAGGAGTGAACCACGATTGTCCATCGAAATACGAATCCCCTCCCCGGTTAACAAGCCCCAGCCGGGGACGCCGCCGGCCGGTTTTCACCCGTTTCGGATCGACAGGCGAGACGAAATCCGCTAACCGATCAAGCTACAGAGCCTTGCGTTTACCGGTCAGAGCGAGCGGTTCGGATCGCGTTGGGAGCAGGGAGCTACTTCAAAAAGTCCGAACCTGAGTACCCGCCAGTTAGCGGACGACGCCGAGAGCGCGAGCCCTCGGCGTTTTGCGTTAAGGCGTTGTGGGAAAAGAGCTTCGGATCGACGCGGGCACCCGTCCGCGCTCTCAGTTTGCGGGCCGCAGACGCCGCGTCCCGCCCCACACCGGGCAGTTGGTCCCGCACCCCGGGCGTCTCCCCCCAGACTCTCGAAGTCTCTTCTGGAGAGCGCCGTTTTGGTTAGCGGCAGGGTGGCTCTCGCGGGCTGGGCGGGAAGCGGCTGTTCTATGCCCTCGATTCGCGGAGCAAGTAATCGGCCGGTACGGTGTCCGCACGGCGTCACCGAGGCGGGGTGCCCTCAATCGCAGAAGCCCCGGTCCTTGATACCCTTCCGGATCTCCACCCATTGGCCCATGTCGTCGATCACTCGAATGGACGGGATGCCCGTCTCAGCGGCGCTGTGACGCAGCGCCTCGCTGGAGACCTTGCGGAAATCCGGCATGTACAGGTAGCGTCCGCCGACATAGCCCACGCCCCCTTCGGCCAACACGCGGTGGATCTCGCGCATGGCCTTGGGCCGGTCGCCCCAGATCAGTACGGGCCCCACGCCGGCGACCAAATCAAACGATCCGTCCTCGAACGGCAGGGCGTGGATGTCGCCCACGCGGCAGGTGATCCGGTCGTCCTGCCCCGCCTGGCGAATCCTCTCGGCGGCGGCAGAAACCGCCTCTTCGTTCGGATAGATCGCGGTAACGTGCAGCTTGGTGATCTGCAGGATGCCCTGCTGCAGCGCCTGCTCCAGGCCTCCGTCGCCGCGATGGATCAGGAGGCAGCGGCCCTCGGTGATGTAGTAGTCGGCCACCAGGCGGCGCGCGAGCATCTCGGGCCCGCCTTGGAACTCCCGCGCGGCGGCGGGCGCCTGCGGGCCGATAATCTTCACCCACTGCCCACGGGCGTCGATCACCTCGGCGCCGGCGACGCCCGATTCGGCGACGATCTCCCGCAGCCGCTCGGTCGACATTCGATGCTCGCGCGGCGTGTAGAGATAGCGACCGCCCATGAATGCCACGCCCGTGGGTTTGAGCACGCGGTTGGCTTCGCGCAACGCCTTAGCCAGATCGGGGATGAAGACCAGCGTTCCGCGGCTTACGATCATGTCGGCGGAGTCGTCGGGAAACGGCAGCTTCTGGGCGTCGCCGACCACGAATCGCACGCGATCCTGTAGACCGGCTTCGCGGACGTTCCTCTCGAACAGCGGCTGGCAGCCGGGCTCGATGTCGACGCCGGTGATCGTGAAGTTCGTGCGATTCGCTAGTGTTCTGATTCAGAGTTAGCGGAACCTATGGAGGGTTGTGGGGTTTCAT
>CAYSUS010000011.1:0-95605 GCA_964434165.1 uncultured Pirellulales bacterium | reverse complement strand
TCACAACAACAACTCTCCTTTGTTCTGAAAACGCACGTCCCCATTTCCGGCAACCCCTTCCATCGCCTACTTCAAACACCTGTCCGCCACTAAAATCCCTGAATCCCCGAAATACTGAAGAGCTTGCCGGATGACGTCGCTAACAACCCACTTGTTCGCGGACGTGCTGGAGCGCCGAACCGCTGGAGTATCCCCGAGAATCTACACAAGCAGATTCATCAGGGAGCGGGAGGTGGAGCCTACAATGAGGCGTTCAAGCGACGACTGCTTGACGTTGGTGGTAAGCCGACTGTTGATGATGTGCTCCGTATCAGAAACGAACTCGTGAAACAGTTCGGCCTGGAGGGATACCGGCCATGAAACTGTGGAGACTATCAGAGCCGTTCGACTACCACTTCGCTCGTGCTAGCCGTAGCGGAGGGACGTGGCAGGAAGGTGAATACAAGCAGCGAAGACGGCCGCTGGTAATTGAATGGGAACCGGATTCCGATGTCGTGGGTGATTTCACATGGCCAGGGCTCGACACGGACATTGTCGTGACCGACCGTGTAGGTCAGGCACTGGCCGACGCACATGTCGAAGGCTATGAGCTTCGGTCCGTCCAGATGCAGGAGAATTCCGAGCCTGCGAAGCGTCGCTCCAAGAAGGCGATGATCAAGCTTCCGTACTCGGGTCCGAACCTGTGGGATCTCTGGGTGACGGCATGGACGCGACTCGACCGAGATCGCTCCACCGTCAGCGAGGAGCATCGGGAAGATGGAACGGTGGCCTACAACGTGTCCGGCGTTCAGCACGAGGAGACATCGTGGGATCAACAACGCATGGAGTTGGTCAAGCGGATGCAACCACGTATTCCAGGAGAGGGCGTATTTGTTCCCCCCATTCGTGGGATCTTCCGGGTAGAGGAAACACCTGCTTGGATATACTGCACTGACGACGTGAAGCAGCTAATTGAGGATCGCGACTTCACAAACGTCTCGTTCTTGGAGATGGGGGACGTGCTCGACGAGCCCTTGGACGGTCTACCCCCTCTCGTCCCGTAAGGATCAATTCCGGGCGGCTTGACCTTGCTTTGGCCTGGCCGCCCGGTTGCTTTTGCGCTGGTCTTCACGCCTCACTTCTCTCTCGTGCCCTCAACGAGTAGCGCCCGGCCGGTTGTCTCCTGCGCCGGGCAACCAGCCCTGTAGCGGCGGTCTTCGGAAAAAAGACCTTCTCGTGTCCTGGTCCATCGACCCTTGATAACCACATCAGCGAACAGACGAACCCCGAGAAAGGGCGGTGAGGCGGCGGCCGACTGGCCGAGAGCTGGCCCGACCGGTGGACCACTCCACTTTGCCCTCAGGCGGGGGCCTGGGGACGATGGAAAGACGGCCCGATTCTCACGGCTTGAACCCCCGCGGCAGCGCGGCAGAATGCGGCTATTGGGAACTTGGGAACGTTTCCGCCTGGCCGAAGCGGGCCGGGCGGCAGCGGTCGGCCCGGAGAAGCCCTCGCGTTGCGTGGTCAGAAAGCATGAGCCCCCGGACCCGGAAGTGCGATCGACCAAACCCCTTGCAAGGCAACACCTTGCTGCGATCTCGCGGCATGAGTACCCTTCCAGGGGGATGCCGGCTGGAAAAACTCGCTTCGGTTGACCAACACGCGGCCCTCCAGCCCGGCCGCGCCGGCGACGCCGGCGGCGCAAAGGTTTTTCCCACAAAGACATCGGGGTCCCGCGGCCCCGCCGGCTCCTCTGCAAAACGCGGGCCCCCGTGCGCCGCGATACCCGCTATCCAGAGGGGCGAGCGCCGCAGCGGGCGGCCAACGACGAAGGACATGTGTGAGCGGGAGTGTTGTGGGTTATCCCCCCAGAAATGGCAAGAGGGCCGAGTGCCGGCCCATCGGCCAACACCCGACCCCTTTGCCTGTGCGGCACGAGAGGGAGTCCCGCTACTCCTTCTCCACCACGGAGCTGTATCGTATCGCCTTGGCCAGCGTGCAGATGCCCATGCGGTTGAGCGAGCCGGCGAAGGGCTGCTTCGAAAGATCGACGCACACGGAGACGCGGACCTGGCCTGCCGCGAGTGTGGGGCTGTCGGGCGGGGCGCACGGGGCGCTGCCCGCCTGTTCCACCGTGTCGCCGTCCTCGAGGATCACGCCCACGCATTCGCCCACCGCGAGGGTGTGCGGCCGGAGGACCGAGTTGACCACGCAGACCACGCCGTCCAGATCCGCGCCCTTGCCGGCCTCGCGCGTGGCCACGGAGGCCGCGTGGCTGACCGCCTGCTTCAAGGTGATCAGGAACCCGATCTGGATCGTGGCGATCAGCGTGATAAGGAGGATGGGCAGGACGAAGATGATCTGGAGCGTGGTGGAGCCTGACCTCCGATCCCGCCGCCGCGTCATCCTGGGGTTTCTGCAAGGTGCCATGCGAAACGCGGGAGATCGGGGTCTGAGGAAGGGAGTGGACCGCAAAACGGACGTCAACAGGAGGGAGCACGTGGCGTGCCAAACGCGGTCCCCGGCAGGGCCGGAGCGCGGGGCCAACGGTCGCGATCGCTGGTTTTGCGCCGGTCCGCGGCGTTCCGCGGCGTAAGAGGCTCTGTGGCGTGCGCTGCCGGGGCGTCATCCGGCCCCACGGCACGGTGCACAGCGGCAGCGCCGCGTGGCAAAACGTCAACCTCTGTTAGCGCGTTGGTCCGGGCGATGACAGGCAATCGTTACATTGGCGACTCGCGGGGGGGTACCGGGGCGGACCGGTTCGCCGTCCGCACCCGGAGCCGCGGGCGCTCCGGCTGGGTCGGCTCAAGCCCTTTTCCTGTCTCGGCTTGGGCGCTCGGGACCGCCGCGTCGCCCGCCAGGCGAGGCCCGGTGACCTCCGCGCGGTGCCTTGGGGTTGTCAGCGCGTTTCTGGCGTCAAACCCGTCACGACACGAACCAGAGCCCGCCCCACCCCACGCCCGGCGAGACCGCCACGGGCACGGTCCGCCGCTTGGCACACAAAATGCTCCCCCAGGTGCGGCATGGCGTGCGTTTCGACTGACTGCCGAGGTCTCCGTATGCAAATTCGATCCCAGGCGATGGGGAAGCGCGTGCTTCACAGCGAGCGCGCCGGCCTCCCGCGGCGCCGGCGCGGAAGCGCGGTCCTGGAGACGGTGATCGTCCTGCCGGTCCTGCTGCTGGTCGGGCTGGGCATTGTGTCGTTCGGGCTGTATTTCGCGAACAAGCAACAGGTGGCCCTGGGCGCCCGGGCGGGCGGCGTGGCGGCTTCGCAAGTGCCGGGCCTGCCCGACACCGAGACCGGCGATCCCGTCCCGCCCGAGATCATCAGCGCGATCGAAGCGCAACTGGAGAGCTCCTGTATCGAGCTGTACCGGGTGCGCCTGGAGCACAACCTGGACCGCGGTGCCGGCGGCGAGGTCGTGGTCGGCCCGGTGCAGGTATTGGAGTACAACCCCAACTCGGGGACGTGCGACTGCGGCCCGGCCGACGCGTTGCCGGGCTGCCCGATCCTCGACAAGTACGTGCGCCTGACCGTCTGCGTGGAGCTCAACGAGTTGATGCCCAACTGCCTGGCCGGCTTCGGCAGCGACGTGCAGGTCTGCGGCCAGGTGGCGCAGAACACGGTGGTGATGCGCTACGAGCTGGACTGAAGCGGCTTGCGTGGTTCCGGGAGAGAGGGTCGGGACCTTTTTGTGCGAAGCGCGCTTCGGGCCGTTCAGTCGGAGTGCAGAGGGGCAGGCGCCGCGTGCCGACGAGCGGCCCGGGGCTTGCTTGGCGTTTGCCACTTGCGGTAACCCCCAACGACGAAGCATCCCATGCCCAACCGCGCGACCCGTTCTCGTTCGTCTTCCCAAGCCGGGAGCCGCCGCGGCATCGCCGTCCTGTGGATGGTGATCGTGGTGCCCGTCCTGCTGGTGATGTTCGCCCTGATCCTGGACGCGGCCAACCTGTGGCTGGCGCGCGTGGAGCTGGAGAACGGCCTGGAGGCCTCGGCCCTGGCCGCGGTGAAGGAGTGGGCGGAAAGCCCGGACGGTACCGATACGTTTCCCGCGCGCAAGGTCGGGGTGGCGTACGCCTGTGTGAACCGGGTCCGCGGTCTGCCGATCGTGCTGGGGACCAACTTCGCGACATCCGGAGGAGGCCCCAACCAGAACGCCGACTGCTGCATCACGCCGGGGGCCCCGCCGCTGGGCAACCTCCTCTTCGGGGCCATCGTGGACGACAACCCCGCGGCCCCGGTGACCTTCGACGCGGGCGTGGCGCCGAGCTGTGCCGGGTCCGGCCTGCTGCTGTTCGATGCCACTGGCCAGGGCGGCGGCAGTCTCGGGGGGCCGGTCCAGGGTAACCAGGAGCCGAAGGACAACGCCTGGGGCATCGCCTTCGTCCGGCTGGCGGACACGCCGAGCGACCTCCGCATCCGCCGGGTGATCCTTGATCTGCGAGCCAACGGGGGCAGCGGCTCGTTCAACTCGGTTCCCCAGCTCTCGGATGCGGGCAACGACGCGAATCGCTGGTTCGTGAAGAACAACTCGGGCAGCGAAAGGCAGCCAGATATCGTCGGGTTCACCGACGTCGACACGCCCGACGCCTCCACGGGGCAGATCCGGTTTACGCTGCTCAACGCTCACCGGCTCCAGATCGATTTCTTTCCCGACATCGACAACACCGACCCGCAGAACCCGATCGTCGTTGATGGAGGGTTCGAGCCCTGCGATCGGATGCGATTCGGGATCGACGTGACGGATGTCTCCAGCGGAAACTCGGGCGACGACGGGGACGGCATCGGCGAAGACGGCGTCGGGATCGAGGTGCAGTTCGAGACGGGTCCGGCCGGCAGCCCCAATCCCGGCCCGATCGTGTTCGGGCGCTACTTCAATACCCAAGAGACCGACTGCCGCGGCACGGCGCTGACCTACCCTGGCTGCAACGATCCGCCTGACCTGATCGTCGGCGTGGCCACGGACCCGCGCTTGCCGGGCGGGATTCCGAATCTCCCCTGCCCCGCCGCCTCGTCCGCCGGCAACAACGGGCAGTCTTGGACGCTCCTCGGCGCGGGCTCGCGGCGGCCCCATGCCGTGCGCGCGCAAGCCCGGGTGGAAGTGCCCACGCTGTGGCGGAGCCTGTTCGGCCAGTGCGCCGGCCCTTACTGCATCACGGTGAAGACCACGGCGATGTACGACTGCCAGACCGGCCGGCCGCGCCTGGTGCTCCTGGACGATTACGTCTGTCCGTAGGTTCCGGCCCTGGGGGGCCGGCGGCGTTTTCGCGCGACAGGACACCCCCGCTTTGCCCGCACTCGGCGGCCTGCCGCAAGGGGTTATGCCCTTGCGTCGGGAAAACGCTGCCCTCCCGCCGGGAACGACCGGGGGTGAGAAATCGGTTGAGAACGGTTCCAGCCCCCGGGGCTACAGCCGCCGGACCCAGATGTTGCGGAAGCGGACCGGGTTGCGGTGCGCGCCGAGCACCAGCGGGCCTTCGGTGGCCCGGTTGTCGTAGTCCGGCAGCTTCGAGTGCATGGTCCGGCCGTGGACCTCCTGGTTGTGATGGACCAGGATGCCGTTGTGAAGCACGGTCAGCCGGGCAGGGCCCTTCAACTCGTCGCCCTCGAACCGGGGGGCGAGAAACACGATGTCGAACAACTGCCACTGGCCCGGCTTGCGGCAGGCGTTCACCAGCGGCGGCGTCTGGCCATAGACGGCGGCGGCCTGGCCATCCGGGTAGATCTTCTCGGCGTACGATTCGAAGATCTGCACCTCGTAGAGGCCCATGATGTACACGCCGTTGTTGCCGCGGTTCATCAGCGAGCCTTCAGGCGGGTTGGGCGTGGCCCACTCCAGGTGGATCTGGCAATCGCCGAACGACTCCTTGCTCACCAGCGGCTTGGCCATGGCCACCGCCGCGCCGTCCTCGATTTTCCAATCCGCGGGCTTCCAGGCGTCGAGATGGCCGCCGTCGAAGAGCACCACGGCGTCCGAAGGCGGCGTGCCCGCCTGGTCCTCACGGCCCGGCAGCCCCGGCTCGACCTTCCTGGGGGCTGGCCGATCGGGGTCGTGGACGTGGAATCCCGACCACGGCTGTACGGGCGTGTCCTTGTAGCCGAACACGCCGGAGCCGTCCTTCGCATAGACCAGCGTGTGCTTGGGAGCGGCCAGGGCCTGCCCAGCCAGAGCCGCCGCGGCCGCGCCGGCGGCCGCGCCGCCCGACCGCACGAAAAACGCCCGGCGCGAAAGCGTGCTGCGGAGCCTGGGGGTTTTCGTCATGGAGTGGATTCTCCGTTGCAAGCGAGAAGGGGGAGCGAAGCCGGCTGCGGCCGACGGCTCCCATCATAAGCACGGCCTCGATGCGCCGGAAGCGCCTGGCCAGATCCGAGCGGGCCCCCGCGAACAGCCCGGCTCCGAGTCACGCGGAGTCGCGCTGGCTCACCCGGCCCATAGAAAAAGCCCACGGCTGCAAGTCCGTGGGCAAGGGTGAGGCATGATTTGTCTGGCGTGGCCGCTCGCGATTCTGCTCCAGCGGAGCGGCTCGCGGGGGTGTGTTTGCGTTTAGGTCAACGCTGGACGGGCGCGCGGTATCGCGGATGCGGCCGCGCGCGCATGGGACGGTAGTTGGCGGGGGTCACGCCTTCGGCCGCGGGCACCGGCCTGGCCGGAGCATCGGGGGTCACAACCTGGCCCGATCCGCAGTCGGAGCAGCCGTCCTGCGTGGTCCCCGGAGCTGTCATCCCTGGGTACCCTTCGACCACGTACGGGGCCGTGCCGCCGTAGCCGACGGCCGGATAGGCGCTGCTGTAGCCGGTCCCGGGGCTCGAGCCGATCCAGTTCCCGCAGCGGTCGCAAGGATCGCAGCAATGCGGCGGATGGCTGCACCAGTCGCCCCAATACCACTCGCCGCAGCCGGCGTCCCAGCACGGCCGCCACGAGAGAAGCCCGAAGATCCAAGTCAGCGGCCCGGTGGGATGGCAAGGCGGGCACGGGGGACAGCACTCCGCGCCACACGGGTCCTCGCAGGCCACTTCGCACCCCGTGGGGCAGGCGGGGCCGCAAGCCGGTCCGCAGGCCGTGGTGCACGGCGCGGGGCAATAGGTAGGATCGCATCCTGGGCCGCCCGGGCAGAGCAGCCCGGCCCTGCCCATCCCATGGCACCCCGTCCCCGCAGCCACCGCAGCCAACAGGCCGGCGAGCATCCAGCGATTGAACATCCGAGGCCTCCCAGGAGCCGACCATCGGCCCGAGCATGAGCTGATTCCGCGCATCCGAGAGGCCCTTCCGCGTGAACAGGGATGGCCACAAGCCATCGGTGCGGCCCCTCGGGCATTGCTCCATAGGACCTTATCGGCCGGGCATTCGGCAGAATCGAGAAAATCGCTACCACAGGCATCGATTCCCAATTCCCCCCAACCCTCCAAATCGCTTCTATTTGGGGGGCGTCGTCGCCGGCACGATCACGCCCCGACTTCCGACGTCTGGGAGACTTCGGAAGTCTTCAGGTGATCTAGAGTTGTCCAGAAGAAGCCAGTCGCCCACGTGGTCGAGCAGGAGAGGTGCCGAGGTGAAGCTGTTCTCGTCGCGCAAGGACCTGGGGGTCCAGACGTTCATCCTCAAGCTGGTGAACAACAACTGCTCGGAGCTCCAGGCCCTGCTCGAGGGCCCGCGACTGGAGAACCGCGTCAACCTTTCCGTGGTGGTCCTGGTCGTGCCGGTCGAAAAGGGGCGCCCGAAGGTGGCGCAAACCTACCCGGCCGTGACCAAGGAGATCGCCACGGCGGGGCTTTCGGTCGTGCTCAGCGAGCCGAAGGCCCCGGACGAGGTGTTCCTCGGCTTCCGCTGGGAAGGCCAGATGAACTTCATTCGCGCCAAGGCCGTCCATCTCAGTCCGATGGGCGCCGGCTACTATCAACTCGGGCTGCGTCTAATCGAGATGGTCTATGCCGGCGACCACCCCGAGCTGAAGAGCGTGCATTTCTAACGGGGCTCTGAAGCGCCCGCCGCGTGCTTGCGGAACGCCTGCCACCGTTTCTCGGCCTCCTGCTCGTCCATCCACCGGCAGTAGAGCGCCAGCCACTCGACCGTGCCTCGCCAGTGCCGGCTGTCGCGCCATTCGTCGCCGACGAGCAGATGCTGCGGCGTCCAGTTCGAGAGATCGCCCTCGACGTCCGTCGAGTCGCAGACTCGCTTCCCGTCGAGATACGCCGCCAATCGGCCCGGGCGGTATGTCAGGACGAGATGATGCGTTCTTCCTTGGCGCACGCGACCGAACACGGTTTGGGGATTCATGCCGTTCTCGCCGGTGCGGGTGGTTCGCAGCCGGAACACGAGCCGGTCTTCCTCCTGGCCCAGCGTGAAGTTGCGGTGGTGCGGATCCTCGGAGAAGCTGAAGATTCGCGCCGGCCCGGTCTGGCGGGCTTCGGTCGGCGCGAAGGCGATCTCGATGGCCAGCTCGCCCCGTTGGCGGCAGCCCTTCAGCACGGCCTCTTCCGGGCCGCGAAGGACCATGGCCCCGCGCTCCACATGAATCCTGCCCGTCTCGTCCAGCTTGCCGTCGCCGCGGGCCTGGAGGCGCCAGCCCGCTTCCGGGGCGCCGCGCGGACCGAACAACCGGTCGCTTTCGAACCCGCGTTTCCAGCCCAGCAGCAGGCCCTTGCCGGGGGCGGACGGGACAGGAACCGGATCGTGGCTCTCCGTCCCCCTCGGTTCGTCTTGCGCGGTTCCGTCGGGTTTCATGGTCGGAACCTCGCGGTCGAGCGCGACGGCCTCGGCTGCCTGCCCGAGCGGCAGGCAATCGATCCGCCCCCATCGATCCTTGAGCAGAAGCCGCGAGCCGGCCAGCACCGCGTGCGGCCACACGTCGTCGCGCCGGCGATAGGACCGGTGCGCCAGTTCCTTCCCGATCTCCCCACGAGAGCCGCGGGCTTCCACCAGAAGCAGGTCGCCGCGATGGGCCCAGACGATCAGCCTCCCGTCGCCCGTGAGGATGCACGAGCCTGCGTCGCCCGTGTGGCGCCCGCCTGTCCCGAGCAACTCACCGGACTCGAAGTCGAGGCAGTGGACCTTGCGCCAGGCCCACCAGACGCGACCTTCGGCCACGACGGGCGTGGCGACCTTGGAGCAGTAGGGCTTTCGCCATAGCTCCTCCAGACCGCGGAGCGAGGCTCGAAACCGGGCGATGGCCGTCTGGTTGTACCCGGACGTCACGAGGACGCTGTTTCCGTGGACGGCCGGGCTGGCGATGTTGTTGGCGAACTCGGTCTCCCATTCGACCGTGCCGACCGTCTCGCCCTCGTGTCCCGCGTCGAGACGCACCACGAGCAGATGATGCAGCGTGAGCACGGTGGCGCAGGGCACGCCTTGGAGCGTGATGGGCACGGGACCGGCCGTGTGTCCCGCCGGGTCGCGGCACTCCGAGACCCAAAGCCGCCGGCCGGTCCGCTTGTCGAAACCCATGAGGCAGCCTTGCGGCGACCCGACCTCCACGACGAGCGTCTCGCCGTGGACGAGCGGCGAGCTTGTGTAGCCGTAGTCGCGCCGGCCCGAGCGGCCGATCTTAGGCCGGCGCGTCATGCCATATCGGTCGTAGAGGTTCAGGCCCCAGACGTTGCGGCCGCGGTCCCTGGTGCTCCAGCAGTTCAGGTGGCCGTCGATGCTGAGCGTGTAAACCAGACCCGTGGCCGGGTCGAATTCCGGTGTCGAGGTCACGCCCGAGTAGAGCCCCTGGTCCCCGGTGGCGTGCCGGCCGTACCGGGGGCACGGATAGGAGACCTCCCAGAGGACACTTCCGCGTGCCAGATCGAGACACACGAGGCGGTCGCGGCCGTCGCGCCAGCCCATGACGTACACCCTCCCGCCCACCACGGTCGGCGACGTGGAGCCCTGGCCGATCTCGACCGACCAGAGCGGCTCGCCGACCGGCCAGGTATCGCCGCGCCAGCCGGACGGGCTCTCCACGATCCCGCTGCGGTTCGGTCCGCGGTAATGCGGCCAGTCCTCTCCGTCAGGCGGCCCAGCTCCGGCGCACGGGGCGGCTGGCAGGGCCAGCCACAGGACGGCGAGGGCGCGCAGCCAGGGAGCACTCGGTCGGGCGGGATTCCACATGTCGGTAGCCTCGATGACCTCAAGCCGGTTGTCGTGAGCCACGCTGCCCCTCCGCGGCCGCCCGCGGGCAGGGCTTCTCGACGAGTATATCCGGGCGGCCAACCGGAGGTCCCGCGAAACCCGCATGCGTCCCCCTTCGTGGCGCGGTATGATAGCCACCGCGTGGAGGCAGGCGGGGGACTGCCCCGGCTTGAGAAACGCAGGTGACGAAATCGCTCGTGAGGAACCGCATGTCCGAGAGTTCAGCAACGCCGTCGGTCGCCGAGGCCGAGTCCCGCGTCGAGCACTTCGCCGATCGCGTCCGAACGATCCGCGCGAGCCTCCACGAGGTGGTGGTGGGCCAGGACGAGACGATCGACCAGCTCCTGGTTTGCGCGCTGACCGGGTCGCACGCCCTGCTGGTCGGCGTGCCGGGCCTGGCCAAGACGCTTCTGGTCAAGGCCCTGGCCGCGGCCTTCGACTGGAAGTTCTCCCGCATCCAGTTCACGCCCGACCTGATGCCCGCCGACGTGACCGGCTACGAGCTGCTCGGTCGGGGTGAAGACTCCAAGGGTCCCACGATGGTGTTCCGGCCCGGTCCGGTGTTCGCCAACCTGGTGCTGGCCGACGAGATCAACCGCGCGGCGCCCAAGACGCAATCAGCGCTCCTGGAGGCCATGGCCGAGCAGCACGTGACGGTGGGCGGGGAGACCTATCCGCTGGAGCGCCCGTTCCTGGTGGCCGCGACGCAGAACCCGATCGAGCAGGAGGGAACCTATCCGCTGCCCGAGGCCCAGCTCGACCGGTTCATGATGGAGATCCGCATCGGGTACCCCACGCCCGAGCAGGAGGAGGAGATCGTCATGAAGACGACGTCGGGCGTGCCGAAGCTGCCGGACGCGGCCCTCTCGCGCGAGGAGTTCCTCCTGTTGCACGAGCTGGTGCTGGCCGTGCCGGTGGCCAAGAACGTGGCCGCCTCGGCGGTCCGCCTTTGCACGGCCAGCCGGCCCAACGCCCCGCAGGCGGTGTCGTTCGTCAAGGACTACGTGGCCTGGGGTGCGGGTCCCCGGGGCTCGCAGAACCTCGTGCTGGCCGCCAAGGCCCGAGCGCTCTTAATGGGGCGCACCGCGCCGATCGCCGAGGACGTGCGCGCGGTGGCCCTGCCCGTGCTGCGCCACCGCATCATCGTCAACCACCGGGCCGTGGGCGACTCGGTGACGTCCGAGCAGGTCATCGAGCGGATGCTGGTCGACGTCGGAGATTGAGGGAGGAGGGGCAGGTCGGGGTCCGAGATCCTAGCGCGCCTCGTCGGGCCTCTTTCGCGGGTTCTGCCGCAGGTAGCGCTCCACGGCTAGGCCGAGCTGCCGGCCCACGGTCCGGTAGCCCCCGATCGTGCTGTGCGGCGTGTCCCAGGGGGTCTCCAGGCACAGGCCCACGACGTGAGGCTGGGTGTTGGCCGCCACCCACGATCCGCTGATCTTCCGCCAGTTGGGATCGTAGCCCGGACCCGACTGCTTCATCCGGTCCGCCAGCTTCATGGGCTCGGCCATCTCGGCGCGGACCGCGTCGATCATCCGCTCCATGTTGACCTTGCGCAGCTTGCCCATCAGCTCCGCACCCGGCAGGTAGAAGAACGGCCGCTTGTCGTTCTTGCCCGGGTTGTGCAGGTCGAGGTAGAGATCGAACCGCCCGGCTGCGTCCATCTGGCGGATGGCGGCAATCGCCGCGCGGACCTCGGGCCAGTGAGGATCGTCGCACCAGTCGCGGTTGTGGTCATGGGGCTTCTGCATCTTGCCGCCAGCTCCCCGGGCGACGTTGTCCACGTCCATGATCGGCACCACGGTCACCGCGGCGCGCTTGCGGAGCGCCTGCGCGCGGGGGTCTTCGGAGATAAGCCAGTCGATCAGGCCCTGGGCGACCCAGCTCGAGCCGCTCTCCCAGGCGTGCTGCCGGGCGTTGATCCACACGCCGAAGCGCTCCGCGTCGCTCGCGCCGGGCTGCACGACGCGGAGCGCGGGCACGGAACGGCCCTCCCGGCTGCGGCAGAGCTCGAAGGCTTCGGCCCAGCGGCAGTCCCCGGCCGCGCGATCGACCAGCCGCTTCGCGTCTCCCGGAAGGAACGGCGGGCCCCAGGCGAAGAAGGCCTCCTCGGCGTCGATCTTCTGCCGGTAGGCGATCCGCTTGCCCTCCTGCGTGCCCGGGGCCGTCCGGCGCCAGGTCTTGCCGTCGAGGCTGAAGGCCGCGCGCTCGGGCTTGGACCAGTTGCCCATGCGCCCGCCCATGTCGATGCCGATCGTCTCGCCGGGCCGGATGCCGCTGACCTTGACGAACCACCAGCAGTCCCAGCCGCGGTCCTTGTGCTCGGAGGGGCGGAGTTGGATCATCCGGGCCTGTTGGTCGATCGACTCCACGATGCCCGATCCGCCTTCGAAATCGATCGAGCAGGCCAGGGGCGACGGTTTGGGAGCCTCTTCGGCCGGGGCGTGGGACGCGGGGAGAAGGAGAAAGGCCAATGCGGCCAGCGCGGCGGTCAATCGGAGCATGGTGGGGACCCTCAGGAGGCGTTGGGGGGCGAATCGGGAGGAAGCGAAGCCGAGAGCCGCATCCAGGGGAAGCGGCCCCGGGCAGTCCACCCCCAAGAAATCAACTGGGCCGGCCCCGTGCAAGAGGCCGGCCCGATTTGCTCGCTCGATGGGAGGGACGCCGCGTCAGTCCCACCACCACTGGCCCTCGGCCAGCTCGACCTTGATTTCCTGGCGAGTCCTGGCCACCTGGCCCCTATCGTCGTCCAACAGGTGCTTCGGCTGGAGGGCCAGGGTCGGCTGGATCTGCACGCCGCCCCCGATGGGCGTCATCAGGCGGTTGCCCTTCCACACGGCCGCCACGGCCGAGGCCACCTTCTTCGGCGCGGTGTAGGTTTCGACGGAGAACCTCGATTCATCGCCGAAGAAGCTCATCGACCAGCCGGCCTTGCCGTAGTAGCCCTGCTTCTGGATGAACGCCGCGGCCACGACCATGTCGATGAGGTTCCGCAGTTCGGCGAAGACCGGCGACCGCTCGGCCAGCTCGGAGTAGCTCTTGGTGAAACTGCTGGTGAAGGCCTGGCTAGCCTTGTTCGAAGTGCCGGCGGCGCGGCGCCCGCCCTCGCTGGAAACCAGCTCGTCCTCGCCCACCAGCTTGACCCCGTCGCCCTCCAGACGCATCGCCAGACCGTCCTCGCTCACGCGGACGCAGTTGTACTCGGGCGTGAAGAACCAGCGGAACAGGGCGTTTCGCGAGACCTGCGCGGGGCTGGCCTTGTCGATGAAGCTGACCATCCGCACGGGCGGCTGCTCCAGCCCGATCCCGATGAGCTTCATCCGGTAGTCGGCTTCCACCATCACCTGGGCGAAGTGGGTGTCGGCCGGCACCCCGTTGATGGAGACCTCCTGGAGCCCCAGGCTGGTCCGCAGGCCCTGGACGATCTGCCCGGTCATGTTGGGCGTGGCAAACGAGCCCTGGGCGCGGAGGAACCGCTGCATGGCGGCCAGACCCTCTTGGGTCGGGTCGATCGAGCAGCCGATCAGCGGGGTCCCTTGCTTGTCCGGCGCGAACGCCCGCAACGCCACGACCAGATCTTGAAGCTGGCAGATGGGGCGGCCGCTTTGGATGCCCACCAGACGGCCGGAGGGATCGTGGACCCAGCCCTCGGCCGGACCGGCGATCACGATATCCTTCGACTCGGGGTAATAGAAGACGTACTCGATCCGCAGCAGGCCAGCCAGATTCCGCATCTCCTCAGTGGGAACCCCGTTGCGATCGACCATCGCCTGCTCCAGGCGATTGAGGGAGATCTTGCGGCACTTGCTCAGGCGCGTCACCTCCGGGCGGAGCGTAGCCTTGGCTTCGACAAGCCGCTGGCGCATCAACTGCCCGCTGGCGTCGTAGTAGACCGTCTTCAGCACGCCCTCGGCATCGACGACGACGCCGGCCGCGCCGGCCTGGGCAAAGACTTGCGAGGGCATCGCCAAGGCCAGGGCCAGGGCCGCCGCCGGGATGAGCGTCCGCAAAGCAACGACTTGCCAGCGCATGAGCAGAATCTCCGTGTCTAGGGCGAATGGTTCCGGTACGCTCCCACCCTCGTCCCGCAACGGACCCGCGGGTGGGAGCGTGAGATGGACGGGAATGCGACGAAGCTCAGGCCGCCAGAACACTGTGAAACAAGCGCCAACAGCGGCGTCCACTGGTTTCGATCATAATTGGGCAAGCTGCGCAAAGCAAGGAGTTGCGGCGGATTTTGACTCCCCAGACCCCTGCAAATCCCGCCCGGCGCCGCCGGCGGCTCCCGCTGCGTAACCTCTTGAAAAAAAAGGCGATAGGATGATCCGGCGCAAGGCGCTTAGTTCCACCACCAGTCGTCGTGCCGGCCCACGGCCGCCTCGATCCGACGGGCCTTCAATTCGGCCTCCACCCGGACCCGCTGGAGCGCCTTGCGAGGAGTGATCAGCACCCCGCCCGAGGCCGTGATCACCCAGTTGCTGCCCTTTCGCGCCAGACTGGCCAGACTGGCTACCTGTCTGGGCGCATGCAGCGCTTCGACGGCCACCGCGTCGGGATCGAGCAGCGTGGTCAGTCCGCACCCGGCCCTCTCGGCCAGGCCCTGGCGCACGATCAGGGTCGCCACGAGCGACAGGTCCATGCAGTTCTGAAGCTGGCCGAAGACCGGATCGGCCACCGCCAGTTGCGGGTAGGCGGCGGTCATCGCGTCGGCCCATTTCTGCGCAGTGGCGTCGGCCTGGCCGGTTCGCTGGACCTGGCCCGACGCGGCCAGATGATCGTGCTCGGTCAACGTCCGGACCGACGCGCCGCGGAGTTCCCAGGCCGTGCCGTCCTCGTCGCGGACGATCGCCTCGTAGCTCGGCTCGAGCCACCACCGCGGCAGCATGCTGCCCATACCCCGCGGCCCGGCGCCCACCATCGACAAGAAGCTCGGCAGCGCTCGGACCGGCGAGGGATCGAGGGCCATGGCGATCCGCTTCATGCGGTAGTCGGCCGCCACCAGCACCCGAGCGAAGTGGCTGCTGCCAGGCACACCCTCGACCGTGATCCGCTGCGGCCCCAGTGCCTTTTCGATGCCGGCGGCCGTGCGCTTCCGATTCCCGATCGTGTTCAATCCGGCCACGTGGGCACGGAGCCGCACGAGCCCCTCGGCCGTCGGGTCGATCGAGCAACGGATGCCCTGTTCGGGCTGGCGAGCGGCGCGTAGCGCGACCAGCAGGTCGTCCAGCAGGAGCACCGGCCTGCCCGTGGTGCGGCCCACCACGAAGCCCCGCTCGTCGGCCTTCCAGCCCTCGGCAGGGCCGGCGAGGACGACGTCGTGGTTCTCGAGGTCCACGAATACGTACTCGATTCGCTGAAGCCCGGCCAGAAAGCGGATTTCCTCGGGCAGCGGCTTGTTCTGGCGCGCGCATCGCTCGATGGCGGCCTGAAGCTTGCGCAGGGAGACCTTGCGCAGCTCGGTGGCGGTGGAGAGGTCAGGCGACGGATTGCCCATCGACTGCTTGTGGAGCCGACTGAGCGCCTTCAGGTCGCCCACGCGGGCGTTGTCCAACATGCCCTCGGGATCGATCGAAATGCCGCCCACGGCCCGCGTGCGGATCAACTCCTGGGCCGCGGCCTCGCGCGAGGCGGAGACGGCGAGCCCGAGCGCCGCAGCCATCAGCGCGAAGGCCATGCCCTGCGTTGTTACTCGACCAGAACAACGGATCATGATGGTTTCTCCTCTTGCTCGTCCTTCGGCCGTCCGCTGCCAGCGCGGCCGGCCAAGTCCCTTGCGTTTCCGGTGTTGGATCACGTCTCGCCCGGCGTCTTCTGCCTGGGCTGTCGCGTCGATCCGGGCTTCTCGCCTCCCGCCCCAGGCGCTTTCGGCGGGGCCTCGGGCGGCGATTCCAGGACCTCGAGCTTGGCCCGGATCGACTCGGGCAGGGCCCGGCGCTGGGCCTGGCTGTCCACCGCCCCCTTGAACAGCACGTTGCCTCGCTTGTCGCGCACCAGCAGCCACTTCCCCTGCGCGTCGCTGGCCAGGAGCAGCGTGTGCTGATCGTCTTCATATCGGGCGGCATACTCCGCGGGCACGAGCGAGCGGGCCGGCGCGTCGGGCGGCATCAACAGCCAGCGGAGCATCTCCCGCGCCGGCACCTCGCTGACCGGCACGCGAGCCTCGCCCAAGCGGACCGTGACGGTTCGGGGCCTGCCCTCCCGGATCAATGTGAACTGCACTTCCTCGCCCGGGGCGAACGTGCGCAGAACCACCCGGAACTGCGGGTCATTGACGAGGATCTGATCGTTGAGCTTGTGAAGTACGTCGCCCGCCTCGAGGCCGGCTCCCGCGGCCGGCGAGCCCTCGACCACGTGGCGGATCACGAGGCCGATGCCCTGGGGCAGACCGGCCGCGGCCCGCTCCTCGGCGGTCGCCTGGGTCGTGGCCGTGCCCAGCTTGGGCACGCGCTTGGTGGGCGTCGAGTCCGGGTCGCGATGGACCCAGTCGGAGCCGGCCTGTGGCTTCCCATCGCCCGTAACCTCCGCGGTCGGGCCCTCCGCCAGGGCCGCGGGCAGGCCGGCGATCGCAAGGACCACGCCCACCAGCGCGGGACGCCGCGCCATCCGCAGCGTCTTGCCCGCCGCCCCGAGGGCGCCGAGTCGCAAGCGGTACGCGAGCCGACTGGCACGGCTCGTCGATTCAGCAGGAACCCGCGCTGTCATGGATCAGTTGTACTCCAACGGCAGGTCGACCGTTTGCTTGGTGGGGATGTGCCACTCGATACGCCGCTGGCGGTCCTCGTCGATCACGACCACCTGCCGCACGATCCGTCGCTCGAATCGCTCGACGGGCTCGGCCTCGGCCGAAAACACCACCCCGCGCGACGCGTCGGCCGCCCACACCCGGTCGATCCGCACGGGCGGAGCGGGCGGTGGGTCGGCGCGCGGCTCGCTATGGGCCGGGCCGCGGTCCCGAGCCGCCGCGGGCGGCGGCTGCGCCTCGCCAGGCGCTCGGGCCTCGTCCCGTCCTGACCAAAGCCGCGGCCCTAGCGCGAGGGCGAGACAGGCCGCCGCGGCCACCGCGGCCACCGCCGCCACCGTCCACCTCCGCGAGGCCCGAACGGGCCGCGGCGCGAACAAGGACGCCATCCGCTCGTCCAGGTCGGCGGGAGGCCGGCGGAGCGGGATCCGCTTGAGGCGGCATTCGAGTTGCTCAAGGTCGTCGGGCGTCAATCGCCTTCTCCCAGAAACCGGCGTATTCGCTCCAATGCCCGGCGGTACCGGCTGGCCACGGTGGGCAGCGGCTCACCCAGAGCCTCGGCGATCTGCTGAAAGGTCAGGCCGGCGTACGTACGCATTACCACCGTCTCGCGCTGCGGCCCAGGCAGGGCGCCGAGGGCCTGGCGGAGCCGATCGGTCTGTTCGCCCGACTCCGCCGCGTCGGCCGGCGTGCGGCAGTCGGCCTCAAACAGCGACTCGCTCAGGGCCGCCTCAGGCGGCCGCCGCCGCGCCACGTCCACGGCCGCGTTGCGCACGCAGGCGAAGACGTAGGCCACCGCGTCGCCTTGGAGCACCGCGCGGGAGCGGAAGAGCCGGGCGAACGCATCGTGGACCGCGTCCTCCGCCGCGTCGCGACGCCGGGTGATCGACAGCGCCAGGGAGAACAATCCCTGACGATGCTCGCGGTAGATGCTCTCCAGGCGTTCTCGCACCGGCCTCGCACTCGTTTCCGATCCTATTCACGGAACAGACGAGAGGCTTTATGCATCGGCGGAACGAGATTTTCAAGAAAGCCCCAGTTGGAAGGGGTCGGGGCCCGGGCGAGCGCCTCGGCGAGCTGTGGCCGCCAATCCGGGTCCGGGCCGCGTTCGGCCGGAGAACCGTGCGGGGTGTCTTCCGGGCCGCCACGGCCCGGCTCAGAGAGAGATGTGGCCCGGCTCGGAATGCCTTGGCCGACCTAATCCCACCACCAGGGAGCCGCCGTGTCGAGGGCCTCGGCGCGGCGGGAGGAGAGCTTCGCGTCGGTGCGCAGGTCCTTCAGGTGCGCCTCCGGCGCGATCATCACCCCGCCGGACACGGCAATGATCCAGTTCCGCTTCTTGCGCGCCAACGAGGCCTTCGACGCCACCTGCTTGGGAGCGTGGTAGTGATGCACCGGGAGGGCGTCGCGGTCGAGCAGCGTGGGCAGGTTGCAGCCGGCCTTCTCGGGCAGCCTCTCGCGCACGATCAGCGTGGCCGCCACGGCCAGGTCCATGCAGTTCTGGAGCTGGCCGAAAACGGGATCGGCCACCGCCAGGTCGGGGAAGCGGGCAGTCATCGCGTCGGCCCAGCGCTTGGCAATCAGGTTGGACTTGCCGGTGTGCTCCACCTGCCCCTGCGCGGACAGATAGTCCTCCTCGGTCAAGGCCTGAACGCTCGCGCCCTGCAACTCCCAGGCCAACCCCGCCTCGTCGCGCACGATGGCCTCGTAACGCGGCTCCAGCCACCAGCGCGGCAGCATGTTGCTCATCCCCCGCGGACCGGCGCCGACCATGCCGAGGAAGCTCGGCAAACCGCGGACCGGCGACGGGTCGAAGTCCATGGCCAGGCGCTTCATGCGATAGTCGGCGGCTACCAGCACGCGGGCGAAATGCGAATCGGCCGGCACCCCTTCGACCGTAATGGACTGCGGACCCAGGGCGTTTTCGATCCCGGCGGCCGTGGCCCGGGGATTGCCGATCGTACGGAGCCGGGCCACGTGCTCGCGCAGGCGCAACAGGCCCTCGGAGGTCGGGTCGATCGAACAGGAGATGCTGGGCGGCCGGGGGCCGGACGCCGCACGAAGCGCCACGAGGAGATCGTCCAGAAGCAGCACCGGGCGCCCCGAGGTCCTGCCGATGACGAACCCCCGGGCATCGACGGTCCAGCCTTCGGCCGGCCCCGCCAGGACGATGTCCTGCTGCTCGGGATCGACGAACACGTAGCGAACCTGCTGCAGACCGGCCAGATGCCTGATCTCCTCGGGCAGCGGCTTGCCGGACTTTAGCCGCGCGTCGACCGCCGCTTCGAGACGGCGAAGCGAGACCTTACGAAGGTCCGTCTTCCGCGCCATCTCCCCGGGCACGGCGCGAAGGGCCTCGCGGCGGAGGCGGCTCAGCGCGCCGGAGGCCTCCGGCCGGGCACTATCCAGCAGGCCGTCGGCGTTGATCGACACGCCGCCGACCGCGCGATAGTCGTTGTCGTCGATCTGGGCCAGGGCGGAAGGCGAGAGGGCCGAAGCGAGCATCGCGGGAGCCAAACACGCGGCCCACGCATATCGTCGCAGGAGTGTGAAAACGGGGAGGCGGGTCATGGTCGGTTCTCGTCGGCACTCGTTCGGGGTTGAATCCAGCAAGGGCGTCCAGGGCAGCGGGCGAGGCATCGCGGCCGGCGGCGCAGATCGCGCGACGTGTCCTCTCCCTTTCCGGTTTAATTGCGAAGACGGTCGTTGGGAAGACACCGACGCGGCGATTCGGCTGGGGACCCCGTCCTCAGGAACCATACATCGCGAACCAAGGCGGGTCAGGCAACACTACTTCGGGGGAACCAGCGTAAGGCCTGGGTAGGGCCCCGGGGCGCCCTGGCGCGTAGCCGCCGGGGGAAGAGTGTCCCCGCGGCACCGCCCGGTTACTGCGGAGGTTCCGAAACCCCGAGGCGACGCGCTGCGGCGCCCCTACCCCCGACTGTGCGGCTTGGATCGCCCGTTAGAGCGGCCGTTGGATCGCCCCCTGGAGGGTGAAGCCGCGACGACCGCCAGATTGCCCGGCCCGAGCAGGCCGTCCACGCGGCTGCGCATCTCGGGCGTAATGGCCACCCGGAGCTTGTCGCACTTGCAGGGTACGCGGGATCCGTCGTCCAGCCACAGCACCAGGTGGAGCTCGCACGTGCCGGGGTAGCCGCGGAGGATCTCGTACAGCTTCTCCAGGCCCTCGACGCCGTGCTTGCCCTCCAGCAGACGAATTCGCACCCCGCGCGTGTAGCGGCCGGGGAGTTGATCGATGGGGATCAGCTCGTTGACGATGAGGTTGGCCTCCTCGCTGCCGGGGCGCTTATCGACCGCGCCGAGCACGCCGAGGATGGCGTCCGGCTGGACCATCTCGCCGTACTGGGCGAACTGCTCCGGCCAGAGGATGCACCGCATGATCCCTTCGATGTCCTCCAGGTCGAACATGGCGTAGCGACTGGGCTTGCCCGGCTGTGGGTTCTTGGTGTGCGCGAGTTTGACGGCCGCGAGCATCCCGCCCAACAGGACCTCGGTGCGGTGTGGCAGCGAGGCGGCCTTGGCCGAGGTATGCGTGCAGTAGGTGCGGAGCGTTGCCTCGTGCTCGGCCAGGGGATGGCTGGACAGGTAGAAGCCCAGCACCTCCTTTTCCTTGCCGAGCTTCTCGCGCTCGTTCCATTCGGGCAGCGCGGGGAGATCGAGTGACGTCTCCGCTTCCGGCTCGTCGTCGGGGCCGTCATCGAAAAGTCCTTTCTGCCCCGCGCGCCGGTCGGAGGCCGCCGACGCCCCGGACTGCATGGCCTTGTCCAGCACGGCCATCCACTGCGCGCGGTGGCCGCCCAGCCCGTCCAGCGCCCCGGCCTTGACCAGCGATTCGATGGCCGTGCGGTTGACCGCGCTGGGATCGAGGCGCTCGCAGAAGTCGAACAGGCTTCGGAAAGGACCGCCGCGGGCGCGCTCGCGCGCGATCGCCGCCCCGGCCGAGCCGCCGCACCCCTTGATCGCCGCCAGGCCGAAACAGATCTTGCCGCCCTCAACCGTGAACTCGGCGTGCGAGCGGTTCACGCTCGGTGGGAGCACTTCCACCTGCATCCGCTGGCAGTCCTCCAGGTGCTCCACGAGCGAGTCCTTCTTCTTGAAGTTCCGCCCCGGGATGTCACTGGAGAGCAGGGCCGCCATGAACTCGACCGGGTAGTGGGCCTTCAGGTAGGCCGTCATGTAGGCGATCAGGGCGTAGGCGGTCGAGTGCGACTTGTTGAAGCCGTACCCGGCGAACTTCTCGATCAGCGCGAAAAGCTCCTCGGCCTCCTTCTTGGAGAGGCCCTTGGCGTGGGCTCCGTCGATGAACTCCTCGCGGAACCTGGCGATGATCGGCAGCTTCTTCTTGCTGATCGCCTTGATGCACTTGTAGGCGTCGGAGAGCTCGATCCCGCCGAGGCGGTTGAGGATCCGCATCACCTGCTCCTGATAGACCATCACGCCGTGGGTCTCTGCCAGGATCTCGCGCATCACGGGATGCTTGTACTCGGCCTTCTTGCGCCCGTGCTTGACCTGGATGTAGTCGTCCACCATGCCGCCCTCCAGCGGCCCCGGGCGGTAGAGGGCGTTGGTGGCGATGATGTCGCGGAAGTGGTCGGGCTTCATCCGCTGCAAGAGGTCGCGGATGCCGCCGCTTTCGAGCTGGAAGATGCCCTTGGTCTCGCCGCGGCAGAGCAGGGCGAAGGTCTCCTCGTCGTCGAGGGGGAAGCCGTACGGATCGACCCGATTGCCCTGGCTCTGCTCGATGAGCTGGACCACCTTGGCGAGGATCGTCAGGTTGCGCAGACCGAGGAAGTCCATCTTCAGCAGGCCGGCCCGCTCCACGTCGCCCATCGCCCACTGGGTGATCACCTCCTCCTTGCCCTGCACGTGCTGCAGAGGCACGTAGGTGGTCAGCGGCTTGTCGGCGATCACCACGGCGGCGGCGTGGGTGCCCACGTTGCGGGCGAGGCCCTCGATCTTGCGCGCCAGGTCCAGCAGCTCGCGGACCTCGTGGTTGGTGTCGTACTCCTTCTTCAGCTCCTCGCTTTCCTGCAGGGCCTTGTCGAGCGTGATGCCCAGCTTCTCGGGCACCTTGGCCACCACGGCATCGACCTGCGGGATGGGCATGCCCAGCGCGCGGCCCACGTCGCGGATCGCCGCCCGGGCGGCCAGCGTGCCGAACGTGCCAATCTGGGCCACGTTCTCGTGCCCGTACTTCTCCTTCACGTACTGGATCACCTCGCCGCGGCGCTGCTGGTCGAAGTCGATGTCGATGTCCGGCGCCTCCAGCCGGTTGACGTCGAGAAACCGCTCGAACAGCAGGTCGTAGTCCAGCGGGCAGACGTGGCTCATGTGCAGGGCGTAGGCCACCAGCGATCCCACGCCCGAACCGCGCGCCGTGGCCTCGATGCCGCGGCTCCGTGCGAAATTGACGAAGTCCCAGACGATGAGGAAGTAGTTGGGGAACCCCAGCTTGTTGATCACCCCCAGCTCGCGGTCGATGCGCTCGACGACCTCCGGGGCGAACTGCCCGTCCTTCAGCCGGTCGAGCCGATCGGCGTAGCGGCCCCGCAAACCCTCCTCGACCAGCTCGCGGAGGTAGTCCTGGGAGGTCTTTCCGTCGGGCGGGGTGAACACCGGGAAGTTCCGCTTGCCCAGCTCCAGGTCGATCTCCACGCGGTCGGCGATCTCCTGGCTGCGCCGGACCGCGTCCTCCAGGTCGGAGAACGCCGCGTACATCTCCTCGGGGCCGCGGAGATAGAACTCGTTGGTCTCCATCCGCATGCGGTTGGAGTCGGTGCGGAACTTGCCCGTGTTGATGCACAGCAGGATGTCCTGCCCCACGGCGTCGTCGCGATCCACATAGTGCACGTCGCTGGTGGCGACCAGGGGGATGCCCATGCGCCGGGCGACCTCCACGGAGCCTTTCAGGGCGATCTGCTGGATTTCCAGGCCGTTGTTCTGCACCTCGATGAAGTAGCGGTCGCCGAACACGCCGTGGAACCACGCGGCGACCTGCATGGCCCGCTCGACGTCGGGCTCGCTGGCTGAGAGCAGCGCGCGGTTCAGCTCGCTGGACACGCAGCCGCTCAGGCAGATCAGCCCCTCGCTGTGATCCCGAAGGATCTCCTTGTCGATCCGAGGGCGGTAGTAGAAGCCCTCCAGAAAGGCCGACGAGGCGAGCTGGAGCAGGTTCTGGAAGCCCGTGCGGTTCTGCGCCAACAGCGTGAGGTGGAAACTGGCCTCCTTCATCCCGCCCGCGTCCTTCTGGAAGCGAGAGCCGGGGGCCACGTAGGCCTCGTACCCGATGATCGGGTTGATGCCGATGGCCTTGGCCTTCTGGTAGAACTCCAGCGCACCGTAAAGGTTGCCGTGGTCGGTCAGGGCCAGGGCGTTCATGCGCAGGGCCTTGGCTCGATCCACCAGCCGACCCACGTCACCAGCCCCGTCCAGGAGGCTGAAGTGGCTATGGCAATGGAGATGCACGAAAGGAGGGGCAGTCATCCTTGGCTCCTCAAAGAGGGGGCTGTCCATGCGCGAGCGGGCTTGGACTGTGCCAGAGACTTCTTGCCAAAACTTCCGAAGTCTCCCAGACTTCAAAAGTCTGCTGAGCCCTGCCGGCCACCAGCCGTCCGCTGCTAGCATCCCATTCTAACGAACGTCACCCGCGACGCGATGCGGGGGTACCCAGGAGGGGTCGGACCGCGCGGCCCGCCATGCAGCAGTCCCCGGATCTCAGGCTTCTCCTGCTCGATGAGTCCCCGAACCTGGCCGTCCCTCCCAATCACCTCGGGCGCAAGCCGCCGATCACGTGTCTTCCGATTCATGATCTGAAATCGTCCCTCTCCCCCTCACCCCCCAATCGCCTCCACGGCCAGCTTCTGAAGCGCGCGGCGCATGTCCGAGGCATCACCGTTCTTCAGGCCCACGCGCTGGATGAGGAGCACGACGAACAGGTCCTGCTTCGGGTCCATCCAGCCCTGCGTGCCGAAGGCCCCACCGTGGCCGTACGTGCCCGGCGAGAGCATGGAGGTCACGCCCTGGGGCTCCCGGACCACGCCCCAGCCCAGCCCGAAGCTCATGCCGGCAACGAAGCCGCACTCCAGCTCGCCCGTCTGGACCTTGGTCATCTCGGCCACCGTTTCTTCGCAGACGATCCGCGCGCCGTCGAGTTGGCCCCGGTTGAGCATCATGCGGTAGAGCCGCGCCAGGTCCGCTCCCGTGGAGTACAGCCCGCCGGCGGGGATCGGATACACGGCCTCGTCCGTGGGCCCGATGATCGTCACCGGGGCCTCGACGAGCTTGCCGTCCTTGATGCCGTAGGTCTTGGCGGCCCGGGCGGCCTGGGCCTGGTTTGGATAGAACACCGTGTCCTTCATGCCCAGCGGGTCGAAGATCCGCTTCTTCAGGAACGTCTCGTAGCGCTCGCCGCCGGCGACTTCGATAATCCGGCCCAGCGTGTCCATGCCGGCATTGCAGTAAGACCACTTGGCACCGGGCTCGAAGTTCAGCGGCTGCTGCGAGACGGCCATGATCCCCTCGGCCAGGCTGTGGTCGCGGGTCTTGTACAGGTCCCTCAGTCCGGGCGGAAAGCCGCCCGGCAGGCCCGAGGTGTGCGTCAAGAGGTCGCGGAGCGTGATCTTGCGCGGCGGACGCACCAGCACGAGGCGGTCGCGGGAGCGCTCTTCGACGAGCATCTGCCCCTTGAACTCCGGTAGGTGTTTCTCTACGGCGTCGTCGATGGAAAGCTTGCCCTCTTCGGCCAGGATCATGATGCCCAGCGAGGTGATCGGCTTGGTCATCGAGGCGATTCGGAAGAGAGTGTCCTCGGTCATCGGCGTATCGGACTTCAGGTCGCGGAGGCCCACCGCGTCGTAGCAGAGGATGCCGTCGGCCCGGCCGACGACGGTCACCGCCCCGGAGATGTCGCCGCGATCGACGAATGCCCGCATCGCGGCGGGGATCTTGGCCAGGACCGGCTTGTCCGGCTTCGCAGCGACGCCGCGCGTCGCCGGCATCGCGCCGAGCGCCGCGGCAACCAGCAGAGCGCAGACCGCCCGGCGGCGTCGCGACACGATGGAAACGAACCCCAGGCTTCTCGCAACTTTCATGCTCAGCTCCCCATCTGGTAACGAAGTCCCCGATTCGCCATTCATCATTATTCGTCATTCATCATTCATCGTTCTCCCTTTGCCTCATCCCGCCCGCTCGACGAGGAAACCTCCAAGCGTCTCCAGGTACGAGACGGCGGTCGAGACCCGGCGGTAGTCGCACCCTCCAGCCAGGGCGAACTGGCGGACCGTGGCCAGGTGCGCCTCGAACCGCGCGCGGTAGGCCGTGCGGATCTCGGCCGGAGAGCAGGCGATCTGCCCGTCCGCCTCCATCCCCTCGAAGCGAAACGCCGCGCCGTCGGGCAGGCGCTCCTCGTCGGGGTGGACCAGGTGCAGGGCGATCACCTCCCAGCCGCGGTGCCGGAACAAGCGGAGCGCGGAGAACGCCTCGGCCAGGTCCTCGGCCAGGAAGTCGGTCATCAACAGCAGCACGCCGCGCCGCGGACTCCGCTCGAACAGGGCGCGCAGCCCGGCGGCCATGCTGCGCGCGGGACGCGTCTGCACGTGCTCGACGGTCTCCTGCAGCAAGCTCACGTGCGTGGGTGTCCCGCCGGGCGGGAGCAGCTCGCGCAGGCCCTCGTCCAGCACGGCCAGCCCGACCTGGTCCTGTCCCTGGCTGATCACGTGGCTTAGGGCGGTAACCAGGTACTGGGCGTATTCCAGCTTGGACCCGTGGAGGTCGCTCGGCCCGCGGGCCCCGAAGGCCATCGAGCCCGAGGCGTCGATGGCCAGCGTGCAAAGCAGGTTGGTCTCTTCCTGGTGGAGCCGGACAAAGGCCTTGCCGCTGCGGGCGAGGACCTTCCAGTCGAGGCGGCGGAGGTCTTCGGCGCCGGAGTACTCGCGGTAATCGACGAACTCGCCGGCCCCGCCCTGCTGGCGCGAGCGGTGCCGCCCGCTGTAAGCCCCCTCGATGAAATGGCGCGTCGTGAAGCGCATGTGCTGCAGGGCCGCCAGCGCGCGCAGGTCGAGAAAGCGACTCCTGGTCTGGGTGGTCATAGGAGGCGTGCCTCGGTTGGAATGCACCCGGCCCAAACAGTAGAAACAGGGGTCGCGCGGTCTGCGAAGACCGCGGCGCCTGTGTGCCTTTGCTGTGCCCCCGACATCCCCTCCTAAAGTGGGGGTGTTAATGCAATCCCCGCCAGGTCGCCCGCGGCAGGCCGCGAGTGCGACCTCAAGCGATAAGCTCTTTTTGACGTGTTACTTATGCATGAGGTGATGCCACTCGCGCTGCTCGGCCCGCGCCCGTTTTGGACAGCGGAGTTCAGTTCTTCCAGGTCGCGACCCCCGATCGCCCCTTACCCCAAGAAGAGTCGGAAATCGATCGACCAGCGGCGGCCGCCGCGACCAGCCGAAGAATCCCCACGTGGTTGCAGGCTACATACATCACGGCAGCGCTCCGATCAGGCGGTTGGCGCGGTGCGGCCACCCGGGCCGCACCGGGCTGCGGGAGTCGAGCCTAGCCGATCGACGGCGCCGGTTCCAGGCTTTTTTGTGCCGCGCCGACCGGCATGCTCGTCGGAACCTGGGCAGGCTCGAAGGGCGGCCGAGGCCTTTGCAGCCCGCCCCAAGTGCGGAGAATCGCGACAAAGCCCGCGGTCAGCGCCTCCGCCACCGGCGCAGCCCCAACAGGGAGCACGCGCCCACCAGCGCGAGCAACAGGCTGGAGGGCTCGGGGATGATCGTGAGCGACGCATTGGCGAACTTGTCGAAGTAGATGTCGCCCAGTGGGTCCGGCGGGGAGAACGTCCACGCCACGTAGCCGTAGCCCGAGTCCACGGCCAGGCCGAGATACTCGCCCATCCAGTCGCAGCCCGCGTTCTGCGCGCCGGGCGTCCAGAAGCTTTGGTCGTTCAGCGCCAGTTCGGGAAGGAAGGTCAGCCCGCCATCGGTGCTCCGCGTGACGTACACGTCCCAGTGGTGATCCGCCGGATCATGGCGCCGGTCGTACCAGGCCAGGTCGATGGTCCCGTCGGGCTTGACGTCCATCCAGGGCATGACCTGGTCGTTCGGCCGGGCGAACTGGTGCGGAGCGCTCCAGGTGACGCCCGAGTCGGCGGATCGGGTGAAGAAGATGTCGGCCTCCTCCGGGCCGTCGCTCTGCACCGTGCCGTCCGGGGCGTACACCCGGTCGGGATCGGCCGCGTACACCAGGTACAGGTCCGAGGGGTTGAGCGTGGACGTGGCCAGCACGGGGGCCCCCTTGGCCAGCGTAAACGCGGTTCCGCTTACGTCCGACACGCTGAAGGGATTTGTGGCGACCGGGTGGGAGGCGCCGGTCTGATACGGCAGATCGATCGCGGTGACCGACCACTCGGGGGCGAAGGTGACGCCGCCGTCGGTCGATCTGGTCAGGTACACCGTGCCCCGGCCGCCGCTGGCGGTGTAGCCGGGGCTGGCGGGGTTGGGATGGTTGGTGACGTCGTAATCCAGCCACGAGACGTAAACGTCGCCGTTGGCCGCCACGCGCGGGATGGGCATGTTGCCCAGCGGATGCGTCGTGGTGTTGTTCAGCGTGCCCGCCAGTTCCGTGAAGGTCGCGCCGCCGTCGGTCGAGTAGGCGAAGTAGACGTCGCTGTTGGCGCCTACGCCGAGACCCCGATCCTTGATCCAGGCCGCATACACGTTGTCCTTGTGCGGGCTGGCCGCGAACCGGTCGGCGGCGATCTGGCAGCGGTCGTTGAAGCGGTAGCTCGCGTCCGGGCTTCCCGAGGCGGCCGCGGCCTCCGACACGACCGCCTGCGTCCAGCTCTGGCCGCCGTTGGAGGAGCGCCACACGTACATCCCGTTGTCGCCGCCGAAACCGGCCGTCGTATCCGCGGCGATATGGCCGACGAAGAGGTTGCCCTGCGTGTCGGCTGTTGCGGAAGGGTCGAAGGCCGTATCGAACACGGCCCCGGGAATCGGCCCGGCAGGCGACGGCGCAGGGAAAGGCAACTGCGTGCTGGTCCAGTTCGCTCCCCCGTCCGCACTAAGGCTGACGCCCAAGCCCGCGCCGGGACTGCCGTCGTTGTATGCGGCCAGCAGCGCCTGGGGCATGCCCGGCTGCGTGCCGGGCAGCAGCGTCAGCGAGATCTCGTTCTGCGCATTGGCGCCGGCATGGACGACGGCATCGGTCCCGAAACGCTGCGCCGACGCGGCTAGCGGCGTGAGCGCGGCGATCGCCGCCGCCCAACCGAGCGCACGCAGGGGTATGGCACGCATGACGATCTCCCGGTAGAAGGCAATGGCTTGTCCGGCCTGTGCTCTCCGAGCGATGCCCGACACGCGGCCGATTATAATTCAGCAGCGCGCAGAACAATGGCCAGTTTCTGTGAATTTGGGGTAAATAAGGGCTCTGAGCGACGCGCATAAACCCCATGCGCGAAGTGTATAATTCCGTCGCCCTGCGCCGAGGGTGTGGGGTAAACGGTGTTTTCGGAAGGCAGCCTACCAAGCGGCGCGGGAATCGGCCCAGAAACCGGCACCACTTGGGAGCGCGCACCGCCCGCCGGAGCCCCTGGCGCTACGCCCCCGGCCTCCGAGCCACCACGGCCACGCGCACGTCGCAGACATTGGTGTGCGTGGGCCCGGTCTTGATCAGGGCGCCAAGCGGCTCGAAGAAACGGTAGGCGTCGTTGCGGGCGAGGAAGTCGGCCGGATCGAGGCCTCGGTCTCTGGCGGCGGCCAGCACGTAGGCGTCGAGCACAGCCCCGGCGGCGTCGGTGGGCCCGTCCTCGCCGTCCGTGCCGCCGGAGAGGATGGCGATGCCGTCGCCGCCGTCGCTTTCCAGGTGTTCCAGGGCCGCCAGCACGAGCTGCTGGTTCCGGCCTCCGAGACCCCGCTTGGACTTCTCCGCCAGGCGCACCACCGGCTCGCCCCCGGTGATCAGGCAGTCCGGCCCCGGGGGCTGGCTCCACTTTTGCGAAGCACCCTCCGGGCCGCTCTGCGGCAAATGGCGCCTGTCCCCCTCTTTACCCCTGTCCCCCGCTTCACCCCTGCCTCGCATGCGGAGGGCCATCCGCGCCAGGTGGACGCCGACCTCCTCGGCCAGGCCCTCCGGCTCCGTCGCGCTCTGCATCGCCGGGGAATACCCCAGGCGCACCGCCTCCTCGCCGGCGGCGTCCACCGCCCGGGCGTTGTTGCCGATGATCAGGTTCCTCACCCGGCAGGTGGCCGGCTCGGGCTCCGTATCCTGCTTGCGGCTGAGATAATCGAACACGCGGGCCGAGATGCCGGCCTGGCGCGCACGAAACTCCTCGAGCACGGCCAGGGCTTGCTGTGGTGTGGAGGGGTCTTCGACGGTGGGTCCTGATGCGATCACGTCCAGCGGATCGCCCAGCACGTCGGAGATGATCAGGGCCACGAGCGTCCCTGCGCGGCAGGCCCGGGCGAGTCCTCCGCCCTTGACGCGGCTGAGCTGCTTGCGCACCGCGTTGAGTTGTTCGATGTTGGCCCCCGCCGCGCTTAGGTGCCGCGTGACCGCCAGCTTGTCGGCCAGTGTGATCTCTTCCACCGGGGCGGGCAGCAGCGCCGAGCCGCCCCCGGAGATCAGGCACAGGCAAAGGTCGTCCGGCCCCAGCGAGCCGACGATGCGGAGGATCTCGCGCGAGCCGGCCGCGCCGGCTTCGGTGGGCTCGTTCACTCCGGCGGGCCGGGCGCCGTGGAGGTGGATCCTGGAAAGGTCGCGCAGGCAGTCCTCGGGCACGTTGACCCAGCCGGTCACGTGCTTCCCGTCGAGGAGTCGCGGGCCGAGGATCTCCTCGACCGCGGCGGCCATGCCGGCGCCGGCCTTGCCCGCCCCCACCACGGCGATCCGCCGCACGGCCGCCAGCGGGAAGCCCTCCTCGCCCACTGCGAGCTGCGGGCCATCCACGCGGAGCGCGTCGTGGACGAGCTTCTCGGAGCGGACGGCGTCCACCCCGGCCTGCCAGATGGCCAGGGCATCGCGACGGAGCCGGTCGGCCGAGGGGGAAGCGGGCATGACAGGATCCCAACGGGGCTCGCGCGAAGGCCGCACCGCGCCCTGGAGGGAGCGGTCGTGACCAACCTAGCAGAGCACCGCCACAGACGCCAGCGGCACGAGGCTCCCACCCCGTCGCGGCTCGGGCGGCAGGATCCGCCCGACCGATCGGGTTGCGACGACGGGCCGCTCCCTCACGGTCGCAGTTCACCGCGAGCGGCGCCGAGTGGCGGCCATTGCCCGCGCGGCGGGGGATCGATATCCTCTTGGAGGGAATCGTCGCCCGGTCCTCAACCTTCTCTTCGGAGGGCAGCCATGTTCCGCTCGCCTCGTCGCGCGCACCCCATGCGTCGCGCTCCCACGCCGGTCTTCTTCGCCCTCGTGGCGCTGCTCGCCGCGAGCTTGGCGCCGGCCCAGCCAAGGGCGCCGGTGCCGGACGACGAGTCCCAGGAGCCCGGCAAGAAGGCCGCCCGGGAGCTCTACGCCGACCGCTTTGCCAAGGCCGCCACGGACGATCAGAAGTCGGCCATCGCCGAGGACATGATCGAGATGGCGGGCAAACTGGCCAGCGGGACCGCCGACCAGTATGTCCTCCTCCGCATCGCCCGGGACGTGGCGGCCCAGGCCGGCGATGCCTCCGCGGCGGTCCGTGCTGCGGACGGACTAGCCCGGCACTTCGAAGTGGAAGCCGTGGCGATCAAGGGCGAGAGCCTGCTGGAGGCCGGGCGCCGCGCGGATTCGGCGAAACAGCAAGCCGCCGTGGTTGACGTGGCCCTGCCGCTGATGGATCAACTGGCAAAGGCCGGCGAGTTCGAGACGGCAATCGCGATCTGCGAGCTCGCTTCCCGGTGCGCGCTCAAGCTGCGGAGACGATCGCAGGTCGAGGAACTCTCCGCGGTGAGAGAGAATCTGCAGAGGCGGCAAGAGGCACTCCGCGAGTACGAGGCCGCCCTGGCGGAGCTCGAGAAGAACCTCGTCGATCCGGCGGCCAATCTCGCCGCGGGGAAGTACCTGTGTTTCGTGCGAGGCGACTGGGACCGCGGCCTTTCCATGCTGGCCCTCGGGGGTGACGCGAAGCTCCAGGCCCTGGCCGTGCGAGACATCCGGGGGGCATCGACGACCGACGATCAGGTCGCCCTGGGCGACGCATGGTGGGAGCTCGCGGAGACCTGGCAGGGCGACGCGCAACAGGCGATGAAGCGCCGCGCCGCCGCGTGGTACCGCGAGGCCTCACCCCAGCTCGCCGGCCTGCCGCGGATGAAGGTCGACAAGCGGGTCGGGCAGCTCGTCGAGGCAGGGGCCGAGATTCCCGATCTCGCGAGGTCGGCGGCCAAGACGGTTACGGAGAAGACGGATCGGCGGCCTGGGGAGCATGGCATCGGGGCCGGCCCCACCGACCTGGCAGTGGCTCCGTTCGACGCCCGGGAGGCGAAGCGGCATCAGCAGCACTGGGCCTCCAAGCTCGGCGTGCCGGTCGAGATCCACAACACGGCCCAGATGCGGCTGGTCCTGATTCCGCCCGGCGAGTTCACCATGGGCCGCGACCGGAGCGGAAACCAGTCGCCCGCGCACAAGGTGCGGATCACCCGGCCCTTCTACTTGAAGGCCCGCGAGGTGTCGGTGGGACAGTTCCGGCTGTTCGTCCACAGGACCGGCTACAAGACGGAGGCCGAGTCGAGCGGCCAGGGGTCGCTCCATTGCATCGGTGCGAGCCGGTTCGAGCGCAAGCCGGAATACACCTGGAGTAATCCGGGGCACGAACAGACGGCGAATCACCCGGTGGTCGCGGTCACGTGGAACGACGCGGTGGCCTTCTGCAAGTGGCTCAGCCAGAAGGAAGGCATCCGCTACCGGCTGCCGACCGAGGCCGAGTGGGAGTACGCGTGCCGCGCCGGAACGACAACGCGGTATCACTTCGGCGACGACGAGGACGAGCTGGCCACGTACGCCAACCTGGTCGACGCGGCGTTCCGCCAGGAATGGCCGGAGACGAAGATCGGAATCGCGGCCTCCGACGGGTATGCCCGGACCGCGCGGGCGGGCCGCTTCCGGCCCAACCCGTTCGGCCTCTACGACATGCACGGCAACGTGGCCGAGTACTGCAACGACTGGTACGGCGGCTACTACGCGGTCTCTCCGACCGACGACCCGCCGGGCCCGGAGAGCGGCTCCATGCACGTGGCGCGGGGAGGGGCCTGGGACTGCGGGCCGCACGGCGTGACCTCCACGGTCCGCTACCACATCCCGCGGCTGCAACCGTACGAGACGGTCGGGTTTCGCGTGGTGCGGGAGGTGAAGTGAAAGGCCGGAGGCCAACGAAACCGCGACCTGGGGGGAGCGGACCTTTCGGTCACGGCCGCCACGGGCGCGGCAGCGGCGCCGCCGGCACCAGCGGCGTCTTGCGGATCAGCTCGTCCGTGGTCCGGCCCACGCAGATCTCCTCGGCGGTCACGCCCAGCGGCGACGCCTCGGGCGGCTTGACGCCCTTCTTGGCCACCACGAGCACCGCGCCTTTCTGCCACTGGCGCACGAACTCGGCGGCCGGCACGCGGACGTTGCCGCGGATCGGGTCGGCCAGATAGACCCAGTAGCCGTCCCAGCCGCGATAGACCGCGAAATGGTCGTACCCCTCGGGGCTGATGCCCACGATGACCGGGGCCTTCGACTCGGTGAGCCTGGCGAACGTGAGCTTGCCGATCGTGGCCAGGTACCCGCTCTTGACGGCCACGCGGCGGAGATCGGTCAATGCCAGCCCGTTCTCCACCCGGTCCTTGGCCTCCTCGGGCGTGAGCATCCTGTCCAGCGCGTCGAGAAACTGCTTCTCGGTGGCGTCATCGCCCCAGTAATACCTGACGACCGTGGCCAGGGCCGCGGCGCCGCAGGAGAAGTCGCGCTTCTGCATGACGAGGTTGCGCTGGCGAAGCTCCTTCCAGCTCGCAACGCGCCGCTGGAAGACGCGGTCCGGGTCGCGGACCGGGGCCCGGGGCGGCTCGGCCTTCAGCGCGGCGGCGGCGATCGCGAAGATCGCCGCGGCGGCCAGGCCCTTGGCGACCTCAAGGAGGACTCGGGCAAGTGCGAAACGGGCTTCCACGAGCGTCTCCCGCTTGGTGAAAGGAGGTGATGCCCAGGGCCGGCGGTTGGCGTGCGCGGCAGCCGGAGGGGGTTCAGAACGTCCAGATGATGCCCACGTTGGCCGAGGGGGCGTCGCGCGTGATGCCCAGCTCCACGTACGGCTCGATGATCCGGCCGGGCCGGGCGACGGTGGCCGCGAAGCGAAGTTGCATCGGCTCGAGGATGCTCCCCTCCACGCGAACCCGGTCGATGTGGTCCTCGGCGATGTACAGTCCCGTGAAGGCCGCGCTGAGCGTCACCCGGGAGTTCACGGCGAACCCCAGCCCGGCCTGGTAGAGGTACTGTCCGCCCGGATCGACGACGAACCCGCTGAATCGCTCGTCGAACCGCTCGTTGAATCCGAACCCGTAGAACAGGGTCAAGGGGTCGTAGGTGTGGATGAACAGCAGGGTGCCGGACAGGGCCCAGAAACCCTCGCCGAGCCGGGAGCCGGGCGAGGTGGAGAGCAGGGGGAAGTCGGCGTTGCCGGTCGGCGCGGTGAAGGCGAATGTGCCCACCACGTCGGGACCGTGATGCCCACCGCGCCACAACAGCAGCGAAAGACCGCCGCGGAGGTCGCCGATGCCGCCCGTGTTGCTGAAGTCGTCGTCGCCCAGGTACGACAGCTCGGTGTTCGACCAGCCCACCGGCACGCGGAGGAAGGCCTGCATGCGCTCCGCCAGCCCGAAGCGAAATTCAAACGGCGCCACGAGCAGGCGCTGGCGGATGCGGCCGCGGACCACCGAGTCGGCGGCGAGGAACACGGGGACCTCGGTGTCGGTCAGCGTGTAGGCGATGCCGGCGTCGAACTGCCACTGGCCCGGCTTCAGCAGCACCGTCTCGCGGCGGAGGAACTCCAGGCTGTAGTCCTCGGGCTCGCGCCCCAGGGTTTTCGCCTCTGCGACCGGTCCGCCCGCGTCCGGGGCCTCCGGCACGGGAGCCAGGAGCGGCTCTTCGTCCACCGCGGCCAGGAGCACCGTGCTGGGCGGAACCTCGGGCGACGGGGTGAGCACGTGGATCTCGTTGACGGGCCGATCGAAGAAGGTCCAGGAGTCGGGCGGCACGGACGGGAAACGCAGGAACATGGGCGAGGCCCAGTCGCCCTCCGCCGGCCGGGCTCCGTCCTCGGGCAGCGCGTTGCCGGGAGGCAACAGGCGCGGCTCGCACCACGTGGTCTCGCCCGCCGTGCCTCGATCGGCCGCGGCGCACGCGACCCATGAAAGCACCAGGCACGCCGCGGCGGCCGCGAAGCGACGCGCCCCGGCCGCCAGCGGTCGGGGGATCGGCCGAGGTTGAGCTTCCATGACAGAGAGGGCGGATCGTGGGGTCTGGTTGTGAGGGACTCGGTGTGGCGCCGCCGGCGCAGGGTCCGCCTGCGGCGGCGCGGCGCGAAGTGTGTATCGACGCCGCGGCGCAAGGCCCTTGAAGTGCCGCGCGGGGCGCGGTCAAGCTCTTGCCCATCCCTGCATGCAGAGACGGCGGCACAAACGGATCGTCCCCGACAACCGTGTGCCCGCCCCTGCCGAGCCTTCCGAACGTGGAAAGCCTGGCGCTTGTTCGCCTCGTGATGCCCGGAGCACATTCCTTCCATCCCCGCCGTGGCCGCGACGATGGTTGACGGGGAGCGGCCGAGGGACATCCGAAGCACGAGACCCGAAGTGCGAAGCCGTCAGCCAAGGCCCTCCCGATGTCTCGGTCGTTCCCCGTTTCGGTTGTTCGGGTCTCCTTGGTGTTACGTGCTTGCCGCGCGGGGCAGTCCTCAACTCTTCGAAGACACGGAGCGCATCAGCGATGCATACCCGATGGATTCTGTCGTGTTTGGCCGTTGCCGCGTGCGCGTTTGCCTGGCCGTCAGGACCGGCCGCGGCCGCGGACTCTGGCAAGGGGATTTCGTGGGCCCCGCCGCCCCTGGTCGATGTTGCCGATGCGCGGGAGCTGCGCCCCTTTTCCCGTTCAGTGACGCTCGCGGCCTATGACGAAGAAGTCGTCCTGGCCAGCGCCGACGGATTTGAGGATCGCATCTTCAGCCCGGGCCGACTCGCCCCGGGGTGGGGGCTGGTGGGCGGGGCCGAGACGACCTTCCTCGTGCCCAATCTGAACGGCCATCCGGTGTCGGTCGAGCTGTTCGACCTGACCGGGGGTGCTCCGACCACCGTACAGTCCACCACCGCGGACGTGGACGACATGTACTTCGCCCCGCGGGTATGGCTGGGGGCCAGGCACGGCTGCTGGGGCATTGCGGGGCGGTTCTGGTACATGAACGACGCGGAGCGGGCCTTCGACCCGGTGATCCTGCCCGACGACGTGTTCGGCTTCACCGCCCAGAGCCGGCTGAAGGCCTACACGGTCGATCTGGAGGTCACCCGCGACTGGTGCGTTCTCGGATGCCAGACGCAGCTCGGCTTCGGCGCGCGGTACGCGTCGCTGGAGAGCAGCCGGAGCGTGTTCGCTTCGGGCGCGGTGACGCCGACCGCCCTGTTCGGCTCGGCCATGTCCGCGCGACAGACCGACGGCTCGGGCATCACCTTCTCCTGGACCGGCACGCACGGCCTGGGCAGGCACTTCCCCAACCTGAGCCTGTACTGGGCCCTGCGCGGGTCGGTGCTCTGGGGCGACGCCACGGCCAGCGCCCAGACCATGGCCGCGGCCGACGACGGCGTGGGCGCCGGCGCGGGAGGGCACTACGCCCTGGCCGGCACCAACGGGACGCTCTACATCGGCGAGGTGCAGCTCGGCGTCCAGTGGGAGCACCCGCTGGAGTGCGTCCGGGCGCGGGCCTTCTTGAGGATCGCCGGCGAGTACCAGTACTGGGATTCGGACGCGTGGCTGGGGGCCGGGGCGCAGACGACCTCGTTCGCGGGGCCGGGGCTTGCCCAGGCCACGGCCGAAGCCCGGGGCCTGCGCATGGGCCTGGCGGGCTTCACCCTGGGCGCGGGGCTCACCTGGTGAGCGGCAGAGTCCCGGCGGAGTCGGCGGGCAAGGAAGCCGGCCGGCAAGAAGTGCGACAGGCCCCGCGGCCGGGGCCTGTGCGCAGCAGTGTTCAACTTGCAGGTCGATCGCCGCGGATACTCGGGGCGATCGAGCGTGTCGCCCTCTTAGCGCCCGTAGGCGAACGCGCCGCCCAGCGAGCCGTTGGTGCCGAAAAAGCCGTTCGACACGGTGAGCGACGCCCCCACGGCCACGGCGTTCGGACGCCGGCTACCGGCGCCGAACAGGGCGAAGGCCGAGTTCTGCGGCCAGGCGTAGGACCGCGAGAAGCCGCCGACAAAGGCGAAGCCCTTGCCGCGGACTTCCATGCCGGCCGCGTCCGGCTGCTGCTGGAGGCCCGAAAGGCCCATCAGGGCCAACGTATCCTGGGGAACCTGATTGTCGGCGGCAAAGCCGCTGGTGGGGAGCCCAGCGATCAGGGCCACGACCGAAGCCACCACTGCCATAACCATCCAACGCTTCATCGAGTGCACCTCATGGGAACTGGGGAGGGATGGGATTTCACAGGAAACCGATCGACATGCAAAAGGGCCGCTAGTGTGTTCGCGAGGAACCCTGAGGACTGCCCCTTTCAACGCCGTTGCAATTCCCCAGGGCCCTGCACCGGCGAACGACGCACCAGCGGCCCAGGGAGCCCGGAGGAACTCTATAGATCGATGCTGATCGGGACCATCGGTTCGTCAACGGGGAATCGCCGGGCAAGGGGCGACCGCAAAGGCCGCGTCAGGCGGCTCCGTTCGCAAGTGCCTTATGAATGCCCAGTTAGCGGCGCGAGTCTTTTTTCGATTCCATCCGCGCCGGCGGCTCGCGGAATCGCGCCATCCCCACCGACCGATAGAACTGGACACTTCCCACCAGGCAATGGATGGCTCCGCTCGGCCCCGGCAAGAACCCCGTCGCTCCGCCGAATAACCCCGTTGACGCCCCACCCCGGCACCGACGGCCGTTCCTGGCAACACGCGTCGCGGAAAGCAGCGAATACCCCTACGGGGGAGATTGACCGCCCTCCCTTCATGTGCTAATTTCCCAACGGTCGCGGGGACCGTCCGTTCCATCTAAGGAGCCTTGTATGAGCTACAGCGACAACCCGTACGCGGCACCGTATTCGACGTTCGCCGCGCAGGCGACGGTCAACGAGAGGGCGGAGTTCATCACCAAGACCTACGCCCACCTGGCCGGGGCCATCGCCGCCTTCGTGGCGCTGGAGGCCGTGCTTCTGAACCTGCCGGGCATCGAGAACCTGGTGGGATTGATGTTCGGCTCGCAGATCAGTTGGCTGATCGTGCTCGGGGCGTTCATCGCCGTCAGTTGGATCGCCAACAGTTGGGCCACGTCGGCCGTGTCGCTCCAGAAGCAGTACGCGGGGCTGGCCCTGTACGTGGTGGCCGAAGCCGTGATCTTCGTGCCCCTGTTGTACATCGCCAGGATGGTCGGCGGCGACGAGATCATCCTCATGGCGGCCCTGGCCACGCTCGTCCTGTTCGGCGTGATGACGGTGGTCGTGTTCGCCACGCGGGCTGACTTTTCGTTCATGCGCTCGGTGCTGATCTTCGGGTCCTTCGCGGCGCTGGGGCTGATCGTCGTGGCGATCGTGTTCGGTTTCCAGCTCGGCGTGCTCTTCACGTGGGCGATGATCGCCCTGGCCTGCGGCTGGATCCTCTACGACACGTCGAACGTGCTGCACCACTACCGGATCGGCCAGCACGTGGCGGCCTCGCTGGCGCTGTTCGCCTCGGTGGCGCTTCTGTTCTGGTACGTGCTCCAGTTGTTCCTGGCCTCGCGGGATTGACTTGCCGTGCGGCGACCGGTCGCCGCCTTCCAGGGGATTGATCTGGCCGCGCAGGGCGGTTCCGCGTACCCTGGGGTGATGGTCATCCATGTGCGTCACCTGAAGCGCGAGGCCCTGGAAACCGTATCCAGCCGGACCTTCGTCCTGGCGGCCCTCGGGGCGCTGTTGCTCCTGGGGGCGCTCCCGCTCCCCCCGCAGTTTTTCGGGTGGCTGGGACCTCTTGCGCCCAACGTGGATACCGGCCCTTCGACCGATGGCCGGCCGCCCCTGCCCGGCCCGTGGTACCTGTCGCTGGCGCACCTGGCTTGGCTCGCGCCGGCCTGCTGGGTGCTCCTGATCCGCCATGAGAAGCTGCCGGGCCGGCGCCCCTATCTGGCCTTGTGGCTGGTGGGGCTGGCGTTCTGGCTGGCGGCCCTGTACTGGCTGACCTTTCCCTATTGGGCCACGTTCTTCGGCTGGCTCGCCCTGGCCCTGTACCTGGCGTTCTACCTGCCGGTGTTCGTGGGCCTGAGCCGAGTGGCCGTCCATCGGCTCCATGTCCCGACAATCGTCGCTGCCCCGGTGGTGTGGACCGGGCTGGAACTCGCCCGGGGGCACCTGGTGACGGGCTTCACCATGGCCAGCCTGGGGCACACGCAGTACCGCTGGCTGGAGCTGATCCAGATCAGCGACCTGGCCGGGGCTTACGGGGTGGGGTTCGTGGTGATGTTCGTGGGCGCGTGCCTGGGGCAGATGCTTCCCCTGGAGGGGCGCCGCTGGAGCCTGTGGCCGCTGCTGCCCGCCGCGGCGATGCTGGCGTCGGTGCTGGCCTACGGCCAGTGGCGGCTCGCGGCAAGCCCGGCCGAACGGGCCGACTCGCCGGTGTCTCGGATCGCCCTGGTGCAGGGCTGCATCGATACCGAAGTGAAGTACGACGAGGCGCGGCTGAAGCAGATCTGGCAGCAGTACGTTCAGCTATCGGACGAGGCGGTCCGCCGGTTCGGGTCGCTCGACCTGGTGGTCTGGCCGGAGACCATGTTCCGCACCCCTTTGGTGACGTACGACGAGGACATGGCCGTACCGCCCCAGTGGGACGGCACGGCCGAGGAGTTCCGCGCGCTGACCGAAGACAGCGCGGCGGCGGGTCCGGAGGGCATGGCATGGCTGGCGCGGCGGCTCAGCGCACCGCTGCTTCTTGGAGTGGATACACACCACTTGGGACGCGACGGCGTGCGGCACTACAACTCGGCGGCGTTTGTGAGCCGCGAGGGAGAGGTCACCGCGCGGTACGACAAGAGGCACCCCGTCCTGTTCGGCGAGTACGTGCCGTTTGCCAGGCGCTTTCGGTTCCTTCAGCAGATCACCCCGATCGGCGAGGGGCTCTCGGCCGGGACCGAAGCCGTGGCCGCGAGGGCAGGGCCCCTCTTGGCCGCGCCCAACATCTGCTACGAGAGCGTGCTGCCTCACGTGATCCGGCGCCCCGTGCTGGCATTGCGGGCCGAGGGCCGCGAGCCGGACGTGCTAGTGAACCTGACCAACGACGGGTGGTTCTACGGCTCGACCGAGCTGGACCTGCACCTGATTTGCAGCGTGTTCCGGACGGTGGAGTGCCGCAAGCCGATGGTCGTCGCCGCGAACACGGGCTTCTCGGCCTCGATCGACGGCGACGGGCGGATTCGGGCCCTGGGGCCTCGACGCGCCACGGCGACCCTGCTGGCCGTGGTCGCGCGCGATGGCCGGTCGAGCTGGTACCTGGCGCATGGCGACTGGCTGGCGGGCGCGTGCCTGGCCGCCTGCGCGGCCCTTGCCGTCATGGGCATCGTGCACCGCGGACCTCAAAACCCGACGCGTCAGCGAGGAGCGCGCTAAGCCTAGAAGCGCGACGCGTCAGCGAGGGGCTGTCAGGGATCCCGACGCGGCCCGCTGCGGATCGCCGCGGTCGGGCCCCCGGCCCGGCCTGCGTCAACGCAAGTCGTTACTTGGTAAGGGATTAGGCGTCAGGGGGCGTGCGCGGCGGACGTGGCGTGCTTGCCGGGTGCCGTTGACAGGAGCCGCATAGGCCCTACCAACGCAAGCATCAAGCGCGACGGCCCCGCCCAAATCCCCCGCCTTGCGTGTCTTGTAATTGACACTTGGATTTGCGCGAAGTTATACTGGCGGCATGGATTCTCGCTCCTGTCGATGATCCACGCGGAACCTCGTCGCCGTTTTGCTGGAGGAACCACACGGTCCGATCGGACCCGGCATTGCGCGCCGCCGGCGAGCCAAAAGGAGGTGGCCCTGCGGTTTTGTCCTAGGAATCGCCAAGGCGGACCCTTGCGGTTGGTCAAAGGAGAGGTCACCTCATGAATCTGGTCGGCAAGATCTTCACGGTACTCATCTTCGTGATGAGCCTGGTCTTCATGTCGTTCGCCGTGGCGGTTTACGCGACGCACCGCAATTGGCGTGAAATCGTCATGCTTCCCGCTCAGGAGGCCACGGGGGGCAAGGAACTGGGCTTGAAGTTCCAGTTGGAGAACGCGCGGGCGGTCTCCTCGGAGCTCCGCGACCGGCTGGAGAAGATGGAGCAGGAGCTCGAACAGGAGAAGATCGCCCATCGCAACGCCGTCTCCAAGCTCGAGACCGCGGTGGCGGACCTGGAAGGCAAGAACACGGATTTCGAGCAGCGGCTCCAGGAAACCACGCAGGAGGCGAACAGGCTGACCGAGACGTTGGGCACGGTTGAGTCCAGGAACGAGAAGCTGCTGGCCCAGGTGCTCTCGCTCCGCCAGGAGATCCGCGACGCGCAGAAGGACCAGTTCGAGAAGGAGGACCTGCTCACGCAGAAGACCGATGAGCTGCTCCAGGCCGAAGCCGAGCGGCGGCGTCTGAAGGACAACATGACCCGAATCACCAAGGAACTGGTGGACGCCAAGGACGTGCTGCGGATGTTCGGGCTCATCGGCGACCCCAACTACTACAAGGTCTCGAAGGTCGAGGGCGAGGTCCTGGCGGTGCAGGGCAACGGCCTCTTGGAGATCTCGATCGGCTCGGACGACGGCGTGCTGAAGGGCGGGACGATGCGCGTGATCCGTGCCGACGGCAGCATGTACCTCGGCCAGGTCGAGGTCCTGGAGACGCGACCCGATCGGGCCGTTTGCCGGATCATCCAGGGCAGGCAGCAAGGCGCCATCAACGAGCGCGACCTCGTAATCGCGGATTTGACCGATGTCCAACCTATCGCCTCCAACTAGTGCCGGCGGCCCTTATCGGAAGCCCCGGGCGGACCTGTTCACGGTCCTCCTGATCCTTTCGTTGATCGCCGTGATTCTCGGGACGCTCTGCATGTACTTCGAGATGAAGCGGTTCGACATGGAGATGGAAGGGGCCCCCAGCCCGCCGCCTCCGATGGCCGCGATCACCGTTGGCGCCCCCGCGGCGTCCCTGGCCTGGCAGGCGGCCGTCGATCGCGGGCCCATCGCGGCTGCACCCTGCGTACGGCGGGCCTGACGGAGGCCCCGCCCGCGGCGGATCGTCCAGGCCGGACGCCTGCGCACCGCCCGAGACCTTTCCCACCGGGATGAGCAAGGATGCTCGACAGGCTTTGGGGATATCTGAGTAGCGATCTGGCCGTCGATCTGGGTACGGCGAACACGCTGGTGACCGTGGCCGGCGAGGGGATCGTGCTCAACGAGCCCTCGGTCGTGGCTGTCGAGCAGCGATCCAGCCGCGTCCTCTCCGGGGGCTGCGCGGTGGGCCACCTCGCCCGGCAGATGCAGGGCCGCACCCCCGAGTCGATCGCCGTGGTCCGGCCGCTGGCCGACGGGGTGATCACGGACTTCGAGCTGTGCGAGGCCATGCTTCGCTACTTCCTGCGCAAGGCCCAGCCGCCGGGCCTGCGCCTGCGCCCGCGGGTCCTGGTGGCCGTGCCGGGGTGCATCACCCCGGTGGAGAAGCGGGCTGTGCTCAACAGCACGCAGCGGGCGGGGGCCCGGCAGGTGTTTCTGATCCCCGAGGCCAAGGCCGCGGCCATCGGCTGCGGGCTGCCCGTCGCCGAGCCCGTGGCCAGCATGGTCTGCGACGTGGGCGGCGGCACCACGGAGGTGGCCGTGATGAGCCTGGCCGACGTGGTCGCCGCCCGCTCGATCCGCACGGGCGGCGACGAGATGGACCAGGCCGTCAAGGATTACCTCCACCGGCACTACAGCCTGAAGATCGGGCTGCCGGCCGCCGAGAACCTGCGGATCGCCATCGGCAGCGCCTGGCCCCGCGACGTGGAGTCCACCGAGGAGATCGGGGGTCTCGACGCGGTCAGCGGCCTGCCGCGCCGGGCCACGATCACCAGCGAGGAGGTCCGCGAGGCCCTGGCCGAGCCGCTGGAGGCGATCGCCGCGGCAGTCAAGGGGACGCTCGACGGCCTTAGCCCCGACCTGGCCGCCGACCTGGTCGATCACGGCATGGTCCTGTGCGGCGGCGTGGCATTGACGCCGGGCCTGGACCGTTACCTGGCCGAGCAGACCGGGCTGCCGGTGCGCGTGGCCGCCGAGCCGCTGGCGGCCGTAGCCCGGGGCGCCCTGATTTGCATGGAGCATCTCGATCAGTGGCAGCCCACGCTCCAGTCGAGCGACGACGACGTGTAGAAGAACCCACGGAAGGGCCGGAACCATAGTGCGACACTTCGATCAAGGACGATGGCCGGATCGCCTGGGGTCGCCGGCGTTTGTGCTGGGCGTGGCGCTGGCGGCTTCGCTCGCGCTGGCGTCGCTCCCCGACGTCTGGACCGCGCCCTTGCGCGACGCGGCGGCCACGGCGCTGCGGCCCGGGCTCGGCGCGGCGGGGTTCGTGCGCCGCCAGGCGCGCGGCGCGGTCGGCTCGGTGCGGCGGCAGTTCAACACCGCCGCGAAACTGGCCCGGGCCGAGAGGGAGATCGAGCGGCTTCGCGCAGAATGCCGCCATTGGCGCCACGAGGCGGAGCAGCTCGCGGCCGGGCTGCCGCTCCGGGACCGCCACGACCCGGGCAACGCGCAGCGCCTGCTCCGCGGCCGTGCGATTCCGGCCAGGGTACTCGGCGCCCAGGCCAGGGCCTTCCTGGCGCGTCACGATCTGCTCGGCGTCGGCGCCCGGGCGGGCGTAGAGCCCGAGGCCTGGGTCGTCGAGCCGTCGCCCGCGGTGATCGACCGCGGAGCCGACGGCGGCGTGGAGCAGGGCGATCGGGTGCTCGCGGGCGCGCGGGTGTGGGGCCGGGTAGTGGAGGTGGGATCGCACACCGCCGTCGTAATCCGCGCGACCGAGGCGGGCTACCGCGACGTGGTCCGCCTCGCGGCGCCGCTCGAACCGGGGCAGCGGCCCCGCCTGGGCGCGGAAGGCGTCCTGGAGGGAACCGGCGAGCGGCTGGCAAGGCTTCGCATGGTGCCCGTCAGCGAGCCGGTGGACGCCGGCGATCTGGTCATCGCCTCCGACGCGGACGTGCTTTCGCGCCCCCTGATCTACGGGCGCGTCGCGCGGGTCGAGCGGCCGGTCGGCGCGGCCCATTGGGAGATCTGGGTCGAGCCGGCGGCGGGCGACGGGGTGCCCGACGAGGTGGCCGTGGTCCGTATCGAGATGAACCCGCTTCGCGTGGCCGGCCGGCAAGGCGGAGGAGGGTCGCGGTGAACTCCTCCGGTCTGCTCGTGCTGGCTCCCCTTGCGTACGTGGCCGCGGTCATCGAGGTCTCCCTGGGCGACCTGGCCGCCGTCGGCCCGGTAGCGCCGGACCTGCTGGCCCTGACGGCGTTCGTGTGGCTGTGGATGGCGGGCGGGCCCCACGGCTTCCTCGCCGCAGGTGCCATCGGCCTGTTCGGCGACCTGATCTCGCCCGGACCGGTCGGTCTGGGCGCGGCCGCTTACCTGGTGGTGGGCTACGGCCTGGGTGCCGCGCGCCAGCGTACGCCGGCCGACGTGTTTCCCGTCCAGGTCGCCGCCATCGGGGCCGCGGTGGCCGCGCTCGGCCTGGCCATGGCCTGCGGCCACTGGCTGCTGGGCGAGTCGTCGCTCTGCCTGGCCACGCTGTCGGCCAGGGCCGTGGGCGTGGGGCTCTACACGGCGGGCGTCGCCGTGCCAGCGTTGATGGTGGTCGGCTGGCTTCGCGAGCCGATCCTCGCCCGAAGACGCAGGCTGGCGGACCTCTGAACCCCCGGCCCGGCCGCCGGGGGGGCCACGCGGATCCTCGACCGGGACACGTCATGCTGCACGACTGGCACGAGCTGCTTGCCCGCGATCGCACCACGGCGCCGGCGGTCGATTCGCGCCGCCGCGTGCGATGGCTTCTCGCCGCGATGGGCGGGCTGCTCGCCGCGGTGTTCCTGCGCGCGACGGCCCTGGAAGCGACGCAGGGCGCGGCGTTCCGCGCCGAGGCGGCCGCGGCCCTCTCGCGGCAGAAGGTCGTGCCCGGCCTGCGCGGCCGCGTCCTCGCGCGCGACGGCACCGTCCTGGCGCGCGACGAGAAGGTATTCGCCCTAGCCGTTCACTACCGCGACCTCCAGGAGCCGCCGGCCCCGCGCTGGCTGCGCCTTGCGGCGCGGGCCCGACTCGCCCCGAGGGCGCGGCGCGACGCGACGCGCCTGGCCGTGGAGGTGGCCTGGGTCCGGGCGGAGCGGGCCGCGCGGAAGCGGCGCCTGGCCGGGCTGGTCGGTCTTTCCTTGAAGGCCTGGGATGCCCGCGCCGCCGCCATCCAGGCCCGTGTCGAGCGGATCGCCGACTCGGTCAACCGGCGACGCCGGGCGGACCGGCCCGAGCGGACCGCGGGGGAGCCCGAGCCGGGAGCGGAGTCCCCCGAAGCGCAGTCCGGTTGGAGCGGGCTGCGGCGGTTCGCGCTGGAGGCGCTCCGCGCGACCATGGAAGAGCCGGCTCCCAGCCGCATCGTCGTAGCCGAGGAGCTCGACTATCACGTCATCGCCGAGGGGCTCACGCCGACCGCCGTGGCCGAGATCGAGTCGCGCCCCGGGGAGTACCCCGGCGTGAAGATCGTCGAGACCTCGCGGCGCAGCTATCCGCGCGGCGCGCTGGCGGCGCATGTGATCGGCTACGTCGGACGCGGGGGCGAGCGGCGCGGGCCGGCGGAAGAGGGGCCTTCGGCTTCCGACCGCCGGGGGCGAAGCGGCGTGGAGAGAACCTACGACGCCTGGCTGCGGGGCCATCGCGGCGTGGCCGTGGAGACCATCGATCACAGCGGACGCGTGCTCTCCACGTACCGCCGCCGCGAGCCCGGCGTGGGCCGCGACCTGGTGCTCACGGTCGACCCGGCACTCCAGGCGACCGCCGAGGCGCTGCTGGATGCGGCCCAGGCCCGGCGCGGCATCGACCCGGAGGCGCAGTCCGAAGCCGGCGGCGCGGCCCTGGTGATGGACGTGCGCAACGGCGCCCTGCTGGCGGCAGCGTCGGCACCGCGGTTTGCGCCTGGTGCCTTCGCCTCTGGAGACGCGCGGGGCGTGGAGCGGGCCCTGGCCGATCCGGCCCGGCCCCTGTTCGACCGCACGGTGCAGATGGCCATCCCGCCGGGGTCGGTGTTCAAGACCGTGGCCGCCGTGGCGCTGCTCCAGTCGGTGGGCTTCGACCCGCACGCCCCGTACGAGTGCCGCGGGTACCTGCACGACCCGGAGCACCTCCGCTGCCAGGTGTTCGTCGAGCGCGGCGCGGGGCACGGGCACGTGACGCTTCTCGACGCGCTGGCCCAGAGCTGCAACACGTATTTCTTCCACCACGCCTCGCAACTCGGGGCGCCGCGCCTGGTGCACTGGGCCGCGAGCTTCGGGTTCGGCCAGGCCACGGGCATCGACCTGCCGGGCGAGTCCGCCGGCCACCTGCCCACGCCGCGAAGCCTGCCCGCGACCTCCGCCCGGCCGTGGCGCGAGGGCGACACGCAGATGCTCGCCATCGGCCAGGGCGCGCTGCTGGTCACGCCCGTGCAGGTGGCGCGCCTGATGGCGGCGGTGGCCAACGGCGGGCAGCTCGTCACGCCCCACGTGGGCGCGCGGCTGGGGCTGCCCGAGCACCGCCCCGCCGCCGACTCGGGGGCAGGCGGTTCCATCGCCGCCGATCCGCTCGGCCACGCCCCGCCGCGCCCCATTCCCGGCCTGGAGCCGTGGGCCCTGGAGCAGGTGCGCCGGGGGCTGAAGCGGGTCGTGGCCGACCACTCCGGCACCGCCCACGGCACCGTGTATCTCGACGCGGTCGAGGTGGCCGGAAAGACCGGCACCGCCCAGACCGGCGTGCGCGGGGACCACGCCTGGTTCGCAGGATACGCCCCGGCGGACCGCCCGCGCGTGGCCGTGGTCGTGGTGCTGGAGCACGGTGGCAGCGGCAGCCGCGCAGCCGGCCCCCTGGCCCGGCGCCTCGTGCTGCGACTGAACGAGTTGGGCTACTTCGGCCCGGCGGCAGCGCGGCGGCCGTAGCCTGGGCGCGGCCGATGCCCGTCAACTCGCCAAGCCCGCCCGCCTGGCCAGCAGCCACTCGGCCAGCGCGTCCATCCCCTCGCCGCGCACCGCGGAGACCTGGAAGACCTCGGCCCCCGGGGCCAGTCGCCGCATCTCGGCCGCAACCCGCTCGGCGTCGAACTGGAAGTGCGGCAAGAGGTCGGTCTTTGAGATCACCAGGGCCTGCGAGCCGCGGAAGATCGCCGGGTATTTCACCAGCTTATCGTCGCCCTCCGGCACGCTGAGCACGGCCACGCGGAGGTGCTCGCCCAGGTCGAATCCGGCCGTGCAGACGAGGTTGCCCACGTTCTCGATGAGCAGAAGGTCGAGGGCCGCCAGGTCCAAATCGCCCACGGCCGCGGCAATCATGCTGGCGTCGAGGTGGCAGGCCCCGTCGGTGTTGATCTGGACCACGGGCACACCCAGGGCGTCGATCCTCTCGGCATCGACCGAGCCGGCGATGTCCCCCTCGATCACGGCGGGCCGAATCCGCCCGGCCGTCCGCTGGAAGAGCCCCTCCAGAAGCGTGGTCTTACCGCACCCCGGCGAGCCGACCAGGTTCACCCCGTACACGCCGGCGGCGTGGAACTTATGGCGGTTCTCTTCGGCCAGTTGGTCGTTGGCTTTGAGGATCTTCTTGGCGGCGACGAGCTTCATGCGAGGACCCGGGAATGAGGACAACTCCGACGCGGGGCGCCTTTTCCATTCTGGAGCACGGCGGGACGCGGGGCAAGTCGGCCCCCCGCGACTGGGGCCGAGGAGGTCGAGGGGCGGCATGGCCCTGGGCGGACACCTGCCCGCGGTCCGCGACGCCGGCGAGAACGGGTCCCTCTGCCAGACGGCCGAGTCGCTGGGCGGGCAAAGCCGGCTCGGTTTCAACGCTCGGAACGTGGAAGGTCAGTTCGAATGGTTGCGCGGTCTGGCCGCCCTCTACACCAACTGGAACACGGACGAGCCGTAAAACTCCGGCGGCAACGAGGATTTCGCGGCGATGATCTTCGACAGCGGCCTCTGCAACGACGTGAACGACACCACGATGTTCCTGACGGTCATCGAGTTCGTGCCCGAGCCCAGCCCGTTCGTCCTGCTCGGCATGACGGGCTGCCTGCTCGACGGTCTGGACGCACGGCGGCGAGCCGGCCGAACCTGGACCTTCGATACCGCCGCGCAACGCCGCAAGCGGCGGTTCAGCGCCCCAGCCGCCTCCTGCGGATGAGCCCGGCGGCGATCGCGACTCCCAGAACCAGGGCCCAGGCCGCGAGACTGGCAGGCTCGGGGATCGCCCCGCGCTGCGCCTGCTGGCGCTCGGGGCTGTTGGGCGTGGAGAACACGGGATCGTTGGGGATCGGTGGATCGCCGAGAGCGGGAGGGAGGAAGAACCAGCTCGACAGATACGGCGCCGCCTGTTCGGAGTAGTCGCTGACGAAGCCGAATCCGTCCAGCGAATCGCCAGGGAAGATCCCCGCCGGGAGCTCCCCGGGACCGTTCGGTTGGAGATACCAGTGGATGATCCATGGCGGGTCGTTGAAGACCTCCGGGTTCGGCCCATAGTCCCCTGCCTGGGCCGCTGGATCCGTGGCGGCATCGTAGTCCCAGCTATACGGGCCATAGGGGCCGTCCACGTTGTTGTAGATGTCCGTGGACGAATCCGGGGGAATGACCTCGACGGCCCAGCCGTCCGGCGAGTCGATGGCACCGCTCGGGTCGTTCGGATTGAGCCCGGCCACGTCGCTCAAGCTGAAGATCGGCAGCTCCCAATCGACGATGACGGGAATCTCGCCCGGCTCGATCTGGAACACCTCAAGGGTTGCCTCGGCCACGGCGAGCTCGAGGACCTCCGACGTGTTGAAGACGGTGAAGTCGTAACGAAACTGGGCCGCCTGCGGCGTGACCGTAGAATCGACGCGCGAGCTATAGCCGGGACCATCGCCGATGATCGCCCACGCGGGCGAGGCGACGGCCCAAGCGAGGATCGCGGAGACGGGGATAAGCCAACGAGAAGCCGGAATCTGGACCACTCGGGTCATGCTTGACCTCCTTGCGATTGGGTTCGGAGGAGATGCACCCCGGTCAAGGGGGCACCTGGAGACCTTTCGTGGCAATTGGTTGCAAAGGCCGTTCCACGCGCCCATCCCCGTCGATCTCGGAGCCCCAACAGCGCGGCAGCGACTCCAATGCTGTAATCCCAACGGTTTCGGAACCTCCGTCCTGCGAGGCTCCCGCCCGAAGTCTGTGGCCGACGGCGTGGCAGTCGCACCGCCGCGCGTCAAGGATCTACAGGGGGTTTGCGCTAACGTGTTTCAGTAGGTTTGCGCCAGCATGCCAGGTATGCCCGAGACATCGCCACGGCGTGTGCGAGCAGCCGTGGACATGAGGCGGCGGGGGGGAACAGCGACCAGAGGGCGGCCGGGGCAGGTGGCCTGCGTCGGCAACCTGAGCGTGGAAGTGGGCAACCGGCGGCCGGTGCGACTGGACTGGAAGGTCGTCAGCGGATCGCCGTACTGACGTGCGGAGCCCTGGGGCTTCCGACTTCCGAAGTCCTGGAGGCTTCGGAAGTCTATCGCCGTGTCAATCAGTTCTTCGCGGCCGGCTCGGGCTCCGCCTTGGGCTTGGGGGCCGGCTTGGGCTCCTCTTTCGGGCCCGGCTTCTCGGCCTTCGCATCGGGCTTGGGGGCCGGCTTGCCCTTCGGGGCCGGTTTGGGCTGCGGCTTCGCCGCGTCGGCCGGGGGCTCCTTGGGCGGGGGGAGCTTCTCCTTCATCTCCTCGAAATCGGCCGGCGTGTCGCCCGGCTTCTCGCCGCCCTCGCCCGCCGCGTCCTCACCTTCCTTCTCTTCCGGCTCCTTCTCCTTGACGATGTCGTCGCGCGCCAGATCGATCTTCTGATAAACGTCGTCGGAGATGATGTAGTACCAGTCGGCGAAGCGCTGGTTGAGCTCCTGGACCCGCTCCTTGCCCTTCTCGATCTTGTCCTCGTATTCCTCGCGCTTGCGCTGGTTCGCCTTCTCGATCCGCTCGCGCTCCTGTTGGAGCTTCTCGGCGTCGTCGGGCGTTTCCTCGGGCTTGCCCTCCGCGGGCTTGGCGTCGGGCTTGGCGTCCTTGGCCTTCGGCTCGGGCTTGGCCTCGGGCGCGTCCTCGTACTCGGGCTCGGGAATCGCCGACTCGTTGAACTGCGCCGTCACGAACAGGTAGCGGTTCAGTCCGCCGCCCTCCGGCTCCTCCTCGTCCCCGTCGTCGCGCTCCTCGCCGTCCTTCTTCTCCGATTCCTCGGGGGTGTCCGAGGTGCCGCCGGTGACCGCGCCGAAGCGGAGGACGTACTCGACCCCGTCCTTCATGAGCACGCGGACCTCCCCCTCGTTGGAGAACAGCTCGATGCGGTCGCCGACCCGGGCGACGTGGAAACCGCGGATCGCCAGGTCCTCGATCGCGCCCTGGTCGTTGACGAACGACTCGTCGGCCTTCAGGTCGGCACTGAGCCCCTTGGGTTTGGGCGTGACGTCCACGATCTTCAGGTCGTCCAGGGCGTATTTCATGTCGTCGAGCTTCGAGGTGTTCAGCTCCTCGTTCTCGGCCATGGGGATCGGCTTCCAGCCTTCGCCGTCGAAGGCCACGTCGCGCACCAGCTCCCAGCGGGGGTCGCCCGCGTCGTCGTATTCCAGCGTCATCTCGCCGCGCTGAAGCAGCTCCATGCGCAGGACGTCCACGGAGTGGTCGCGAATATCCACCTTCTTGATGTCCCAGGTGCTGAGCTTGAGGAGGTCCTCCTCGATCCAGTCCTCGAACTTCGTGGAGAGCTTGTCGGTCTCGATGGCCGCGGTATAGACGTAGTCCTGGCCGGCGCGGCGCACGTAGTGCAGCTCGGAGCGGTCGGGCACCTCCTTGCCGACAATCAGGTCCAGAAGCACGTCGTCGCCCTTGTCCTTCATGGTCACGCGCGTGCCCATGCCCTTCTTGGGGTCTTTCGCGTCGGGGTCGAGCACGCCGAACTCGGCGTGGTCGCCGGGGTCTTCGCCGGCCACGCTGAGGATCTTGCGGCCCAAGAGCCCGGCGGCCGCCTCGGCCAGGTGATCCTTGGCGTCGGCCGGGTAGTTGTCGTGCGAGGGGATCGACCAGGTGGTTCCGACCTGCTTCACCTTGAAGGGCAGGACCTTGTTGTCGTCCTCGTCGTACTTGAGGATCTCGATGCTCGCGGCCGAGAGGGGATCGAACTCCGAGACGAGCATCTCGCCGACCATCTCGTCGGGTCCGCGCTCCACCAGTCGGGGGCGGCTCACCCAGGCGATCAGCAGCACGGCCACGGCCACGACGACGAAAGTGACGGTCTTGGTGTTGTCGTTCATCGGCGGTCTCCTCGCCCGGCCGCGCCGCAGCGGCGGCCGGGACGCATCGACGGACGTTGGATGGTGGGAACGGTCAAGAGTATGCGATACGGTTGTTTGCCAAGCGGGCGGGAAGCCGCGGCCCTTGCGGACCCGTCGGGCTGTCTTCTTCTCTTCTTTCCCTCGCTGACGCTTCGGGTTTCGATCGCGGTTCCCTCGCGGATGCTTGGGCGAGGCCCCGGGGCGACTACTTCAACCGGGATCGGGCCACGCCCTCGCGCTCGCGGGCTCGTCGGGTGAGGAACACGCCCAGGGCCACCAGCAGCGGCGGGATGGGCGGCAGCACTACGGCCCACATCTTGTAGGCGTCCTGGATCTGCCGCTTCTTCCGCGCCAGCGTGGTCTCGATGCGGTTCATCTTGCTCTCCAGGTCCTGCTCGAGCTCGTCGATCGTGGCGTCGAGCCGGCGCTGCCCGTCCTGGAGAGCCATCGCCACCTGGATGACCTTGTCCTGGGCCGGGATGTCGTCGCGCTTGCGCAGGGCCTCGATCTTCTTGTCCAAGGCGGCCTGCTCCTCCTTTTTCGCCTCCTCGAACGCTTCATACGCGTTCTCGCGCTCCTCGGCGGTCTCCTCGCGGGCCTCCTCGGTGGCCTGCTCGATCCGCGTCAGCGTGCGGTGCTTGGGACGCCGGCTGCGGATGTCGATGAACCGCTCGTCGCCGGCCAGGTCGTCCAGCGTGTTGAGCACGAAGGTCACGTTGTCGAAGTCGAACGTGATGCCCAGCTCTTCGATCTCGCCCTGCTCGCGCAGCGCGAAGAACGTGGGCGTGAGCATGTCGATGTCGGCCACGACCACCACGCTGATCTCGCCGTCCTCCTTCGGCTTCTCCGCGTCTTTGGCCTTCCCGTCGCCGTCGCCCGCTCCGTCCGGCTTGCCTTCCTCCGGCTTGCCGCCGGCCGCCTCGCCCCCGGAAGCCCCCGCCGGCCCGGCGTCGTCGGCCATGGAGCTGTCCGGCTGGGCCTTGCCGCGGATCTTCATGGCCAGGACGTACTCCTCGCGCGTGGAGCGTAGCCGCGGGTTGGGGTTCATGCGCGGGGCGCCGAAGGGGTTGGGCGTGAGCAGCTCCTCGTAGCGGACCTCGCCCGTGCGCGGACCGGTGCGGACGAGCTCGGTGTGGTCCAGGTCCGAGGCCTCGAGCTCGCGAATCGAGCCGGGGAACGGGAACAGGGCGTTCTGGAGCTTCCTGGTGATCTCGCTCTCGTCGCTGAACGGCTCCCTGGCCCCGGAGCCCGTGCCCACGAACACGAACGGTTTCTCCTGCGTGAACAGGTCGATCTTGGGGTAGGGGTTGTAGTCCTGCCAGACGATCTTGTCCGAGAAGAACTCCACGCCCAGCGTGTCCCAGAGCTGGTTGAGGTTGCCCTTGGGCATCTCGGGCGGACGGCCCATCATCATCATGGGATTCATGTTGGGCGGCCGTCGCGGCTGGCTCGTGGCCGGCACCCAGGGGGCGAACCGCGGGCAGGGGTCCTCGAAGATGGCCGCCGGCGTGCCCGCGCGGATCGCGGCGACGAGGTGGTCCATCTGCTCGGGCCCCAGGGTCGAGGGCTGCACGGCCAGGAGCACGTCGAACTCCTCGTCCAAAGGCCCCTGCAAGTCGACCCGCTTGACCTCGTACTGCTTCTCCAGCTCCTCGATGATCGGCCAGTTGGGCGAGCCGGACATGAAGTTGCCGTACAGGCTGGCGTCGGTGTCCACCACGCCGAGCTTCTTGCGCTTCTGCTGGGTCACCGTGGCGATGGAGCGGACCAGCTCGTATTCGATGGGGATGCCCCGGTCGATGAACGGCACGATCACCTTTTCCAGCCCGCACGTGAAGGCCACGCCGAGGAACAACGGCTCGCGCTTCAGCGCGCCCCGCTCGACGCTCTGGACCTGGCGGGGCTCGATGCCGTAGCGCTGCCCGGCCCGATCGGCCTGGTCGCTGAACAGTTCCGTCTCGTTGATCCGCAGCTCGATCTTCTCGCCGCCGTAGGCCGCCATCTCGCGGAGCCGGTTGAGCAGGTTCAGCCGCGTCTGCACGTAGGTCTCGGGGACCTCGGTCTCGGGGCTGATGAAGGCCTCGATCTGCACGGGACGATCGACGTCGATGTCGCGGAGCAGGTTGACCGTCTCGCGCGACAGGGAGTTGAGCTGCTCGCTGGTCACGTCCAGGCGCAGGTCGTGATAGCGCAGAAGCAGCACCAGGCCGAAGCAGGCGGCGCCCAGGGCCAGTGTCCGCGTGATGTAGTGGCCGGGCAGCACCGATACCTTGCCGCCGACCACGGACCACAGCAGGAGCACGGCCACCTGGACCGCCAGGTAGGCCCCGACCAAGAGCAGCAGAAGCGTGAAGGGCGCCATGGCGTCGCGGAGCAGGAACCACGCCAGCGCGAAGACCAGGAGGCTGATGACGTGCAGCAGGGGGTAGAAGATGTAGGCCGAGCCGCCCACCTGGCCGGACCGCCAGTGGCGGCGGCCGATGAGCACGATGCTCAGGTAGAGCATCACGGCCACGATGCTCAGGAAGTAGGCGATGCCCGCCAGGCTCACCACGCCCCGTCCGAAGTCGGCGAACTGCCCGCCGATGCCCCAGGCCTCGATCTGCCAGGCCACGCGTTGCGGGACGTTGAGGGCGGCGTCCTCGAGCTGCTTTCGCAACACGGCCAGTCCGTCGGCGGAGATGACCATGTTGGCCCACGCCACGAGCTTGGCCGGGACGCTGATCAGGGCCCGCACCGCGACCGTGAGGGCCTCCGTGTTGGCGAAGACCATGGGGGCGTTGAACACGGCCCCCAGGATGTAGGCCACGGTGAGGTTGCCGGTGAGGAACGAGGCCACCATGCCCACCGCGAGCATGGCCAGGCCCACCAGCCAGTAGCCGAAGTAGGTGCCCAGGAAGAGCCCCACGTCGGGGTCGCCCAGCATCTGGAGCACCGTGAAGGTGCAAGCCAGCGAGAACACGAGCGACAGGGAGTAGATGGCCACGGCGGCGAGGTACTTGCCCAGCACGATGTCCAGGTCGCCGGCCGGGATGGTCAACAGCAGCTCGTCGGTCCCCTGGCGGCGCTCGTCGGCCCAGATGCTCATGGTGATGGCGGGGACGAACACCAGCATGATCAGCGGGAAATAGCCGTTGAGCTGGTCGAGGTTCGCCAGGTTGGCGTTGAAAAAGTCGTTCGGCCAGAAGGCGGCCCACACGCTCAGCCACATGAAGACGCAGATGAACAGGTAGCCGGTGGGGCTGGAGAAGTAGGCGACGAAGTTCCGCTTGAAGACGGCAAATAGTACGTTCGCGTTCATGGCTCGCACCGAACTGCGTTGGAAGATCGGGAGGCGGGGGAAGGCCGGCGAGGCTACTTGGCGCCGGCGCCGGTCAGCTCGCGGAAGTGGACGTCCAGGGGCTTGCCGTCCCGGGTGAGCTGGTCGATCGGACCGTCGAACACCATGCGGCCCTCGTCGATGAAGAGCACGCGCCGCGCCATGGCCTCGACCTCTTGCAGGATGTGGGTCGAGAGGAGGATCGTCTTGTTCTCACCCAGCTTGCGGATCGTCTCGCGGACCTCGTGAATCTGGTTGGGGTCGAGGCCGGCGGTCGGCTCGTCCATGATCAAGACGTCGGGCTCGTGCAGGAGCACGTGAGCCATGCCCACCCGCTGGCGGTATCCGCGGGAGAGCTTGCCGATCGGCTTGCCGATCACGCTGCCCAGGGCACACAGGTCGATGACCGCGTCGATCCGCTCGCGCTTGCGCGGGCCGGACAGGCCGCGGGCGTCGGCGAAGAAACCCAACAGGGCCCGCGGCGACATGTCGGGATAGAGTGGGCCGTTTTCGGGCAGATAACCCAGCCGGGCGGACCCGGCCAGGCGGTCGTAGGACATGTCGTGACCCGAGATCCGCGCGGTGCCGGCCGAGGGGGCCAAGTAGCCGGTCAGCAGCTTCATCGTGGTGCTCTTGCCGGCCCCGTTCGGCCCCAGGAAGGCCACGACCTCACCCCGGGAGACTTTGAATGTCACGTCGCGGATGGCCGCGAAACCGCCGTAGAACTTGGTCAGCCCCTCGGCTTCGATCATGGGGGGGCCATGCTGCTCAGTCATGGAGTCTGCTCCGCGTGTCGAACCCGTTTGGCGTGGTAAGGGCCGGCGAACCCCCGACCCGGGCAAGGCAAAACCGCCATTATAATTTGTTGCCTCCAGCGTGCCAGTCGTTGCGTCGCCTTTCCCAGCGCACAGATCCCGCCTTTGCCGAAAACCCTTCGCTGCCTGCGAGAGCCCATCCCCGCGCAAACAGCCGCAGGCGCGCGTGCTTCCATGAGGCCGACGACCCCAGGGCGGAAATGCCAATCCCCCCGATGGGAGGTGCTAATTTCGGGGCCAGGTCGCGCAGGATCGCGCGGGGGTGGGAGAAGAGGCCCGCGCGCGGGCTAGCGCTTGGCCTTTTTCGGCTTCGCCGGCTTCTTCTCCGGCGGCGGTCCGAAGAGCTTCTGCCTGAGGACCTCGAGATCCTCCGAGCGCGTGGGCACCGCCCCGGAACGGACGGCCGAGTCGATCCACCTTGGATCAACGAACATCCGGGCAGGCTGAGAGAGCCGGCACTGGGCGGCGATCCGGCCCAGCAGGGCCCGGCCGTTGCGATCGATCTCGTGCGTGGCGCACAGATCGCGGAACAGCCGGGGATGGTTGTAGCGCCGTCGATGGTGCAGGCAGCGGCTTGCCGCGAACGCCCCTGCGCAGACCACGCCGATCGCCAGGACGGCCACAGCCAGCCAGAAGAACAGCTCGCCGTTGTCCGGGCCGGCGGACCGCGGGTACATCTGGGCCGGCAGCAGCCCGAACGCCGTCTCGACGCTCAGTCGGGCTCGCAGGCCGCTGCCAATCGTTTCGATCGTCATGGCAAGTCTCCTTGCACTCGCTTCGGGGCGTCGGCCGCCGGTTCGGCCTCCGATCCAACGATCAGGACTTCTCGCCGGCCTGGTTCACCCGGCGGTTGCCGCCGATTCCGCCAGCTCGCCCTCCGAATCCTCGCTGAGCGACGTGGTGATCTGCAGCAGGCTCGATTCGGCCGCCTCGCGGACCACCACGCTGCGGTCGAGCATCGCGTCGCGCAGGGCCTCCCAGGAGGGCAGCGACTTGGAGTCGGCCAGGGCCTTGGCCGCGGCGATCCGCACCATGTGGTCGTCGTCGTTGAGCAGCCGGACCACCGCCGGCTCCAGCTCCGCGATCACCCCCATCGCATAGGCGGCGGTGACCGCCTTGCGGCGGCGGACGGGCGAGGGACTGGCCATCTCTTTGAGCAGCAGACCCGTGGCGTCCTGGTCCAGCTTGCGGACCAGGTGCCCCGCGGTCGTGCGCAGGCTCTGGGGCATGTTCTCGAAGCTGGTGACGAACCGGCGGAAGGTGAATTCGGGCATCGCCTTCCGCAGGGCGTCGCGGACCACCTCGCTGGGGCTGTCCACCAGCCGGATGAGGACCGACAACACGCCCGGGATCCCGCGCGGCCGAAGCTGAAGGATCAATTGCGCCCGGACCTCGGGGTCGCGGTCGTTGAGCGAGCGAAGGGCGAGCTCGTCGGCCTCGGGGCCGGGGAATCTGGCCAGGGCCTCGGCCGCCGCGCGGCGGCCCTCGGGCTTGCCTTCGGCCAGCAGGAAGCGGAGCACCTGGAGGACCTGCGCGCGATCGATCGACGAGGCCATCAGCATCCCCACGGCGCCCTGTTGGGCGCGGCCGTCGATCTCGGCGAACACCGGGTGCCCCGGCTCGGCCCAGGCCACGGACTTCAGGCGCTTGAGGCTCTCCGCGATCGAGCGCGAGGCGGGCATTCCCACGTTTTCCAGCAGGTTCTGCACGAACTTGGGGTCCGCGCGCCGGGCGATCACCTCGAGCGCGGCCTTGGGCATCTGCGGGTCTTCCAGGAATCCCAGCAGCAGCCGCACCACGCCGCCGCGCGTGCTGCCGGTGAGCAGTTCGACGATCGGCGCGTGACCACCCTCGTCGGGCTTGCGGAGAATGCGGCGGAGCACGACGTCCTGCTGCTTGGCGATGAGGAGAAACGCCTCGACGACGTCCTTGGACTGGTGTCTTTCGAAGCCGCTGGTCGCTTCCTGCAGGGCCTGGGTGATGCGGTGGCGAATCACCTCGAGGTCCTTCTGCCGCGACTGCTCGGCCGCCTCGGACAGGTCGGCGTAGAAGGCCTCGGTGAGCCGGAGCGCGGTCTGGCCGGCCAGCGCGGACTCCGGGGTGTCGCCGTCGCCGAGCACCGCCAGAACCGCCGGCAAGGCGTCGTAAAGCCGGTAGTTCACGATTGCCTCGCAGGCCAGCGGAAAGTCGATCCCCCGCGGTGCGGGCGCACGGCGCCGGCCGAGCTTGCCGTCGTCGACCGGGTCGGGCTGGCAGCGGGCCAACACCTCGGTGGCCACGCGCACGAGGCGGTCGGGGCGCTCCTGGAGGATCGCGCGGCCCGACTCGTCCAGGTCCGGCAGCCGGCGAAAGACCTCGTCGTGCCCTTCCTGGGTGCGCCGCTCCAGGATCGCGCGCAGCGCCCCGTCGCGGCTGGGCGCGTGCGGGCTGTCCAGCGCCGCGAGCAGCACGTCCAGCGCGGCCTCGTTCTCCGTCCTGGCAAGCTGTTGAAACGTGGCATCCAGACCGTGGGCCATGCGCAGTCGATCCTGTGCGGAGAAGCGTTGCGTCGATCCGATGCCCCTGGGCCGTACTCAACCATAGCTCAGCTTCCCCCCCTGCGGCGCCAGGCAGACGGTCGTGTCGCGAATTCGACGGGAGCCGCCGACAAGGGTTAGTGCGAACACATCTAGGAGGGATGCGCCGAGGCGGTGTAACGTGCGCAACCGGAGCGACCGAATGGAGGAGCGCCCCTTGGAGACGCTGGCGGTCAGGCGGGGCCAACCGGTTCGGGCTGCATGACCCCGTTCAGAAGCGGGGAGAGAAGCGTCTCCTCCTTCCCCGCGGCGTTGCGGCGGAACACGACGTGCCGGTTCCACGCCGCGTCGTCCCGTTCGGGGAAGTCGCTTCGCACGTGGCTGCCGCGCGACTCCTCTCGCCGTAGCGCGGCGTGGATCGTCATCCGCGCCACGGAGAGCATGTTCTGAAGCTCCCAGCCGTCGGGATTGGAGAACTGGTAGGCGAAGACGTAACGGCACCAGCGGTCGATGTTCTCCTCGGCCTCGCGGAGCCCGTCCGCGTCGCGACGCACGCCGACGTTGCGCCACAGGAGGCTCTTGAGCGAGTTGCGGATGTCGGCCAGGTCGAGCGTCTGCGCGTGCGGCTCGACGCCCGGGTTGGCCAGCGGCAGCGCCGCGAAGAAGTCGTTCATGGCCGAGGCCGCGCGCGACGCCCCGTGCCCCGCCCGGGCCCCGTACACCAGCGACTCCAGCAGGCTGTTGGAGGCCAGGCGGTTGGCCCCGTGCAGGCCGCTGGCGGTCACTTCGCCCGCCGCCCAGAGGCCGGGCAGCGTGGTCTGGCCCTCGGCGTTTACGGACACGCCGCCCATCATGTAGTGGGCGCCCGGGCGCACAGGGATGCGATCGCGGGTGATGTCGATGTTGAACTCGGCGCACACCGCGGCGATGCCCGGAAACCGACTGCGGACCCGCTCGGCGTCGAGATGCGTCAGATCGAGATAGACGTTCGGATGGCGGGTCTTCTCCATCTGGCCGACGATGGCCAGGCTGACCACGTCGCGCGGGGCCAGCTCGCCGCGCGCATCGTACTCGGCCATGAAGCGGTACCCGTTCCGATCGACCAGGTGCGCCCCCTCGCCGCGGAGGGCCTCGGTCATCAGATTGCGGCTGGAGCCGGCGATGTACAGGACGGTGGGGTGGAACTGCATGAACTCCATGTCGCGGAGCTCGGCCCCGGCCCGGTAGGCCGCGGCCATGCCGTCGCCCGTGGCCACGTCGGGGTTGGTCGTCTCGCGATAGACCTGGCCGGCCCCGCCCGTGCAAAGCACCGTCTGCTTGGCCCACACCAGGGTCTTGCCGTGCTGCGGATTCCACACCAGGGCCCCGCGGCACGAGCCCTGGTAGGTCAACAGGTCGATCGTGCAGGTATTCTCCCAGACCTGGAGGTTGGGGGCCTCGCCGGCCCGGGCGATCACCGCGCGCATCACCTCCTTGCCCGTCGCGTCGCCCAGCGCGTGCACGATGCGCTCGCGCCCGTGTCCTCCCTCGCGTCCCAGGCAGAGGACGCCGTCCACCTGGTCGAAGCGCGTGCCCCAGGCGATCAGCTCGCGGATGCGGTCGGGGCCCTCGCGGACCACGCGATCGACGACCTCGAAGTCGCACAGCGGGCCGCCGGCAAGGACCGTGTCGGTGACGTGGTCCTCGAAGCGGTCCTCCGGTGCGAACACTCCAGCGACCCCGCCCTGGGCGTAGGCGCTGTTCGACTGCCACAGTCCGTCCTTGGTGATCACCAGGACCGACAGCCCTCCGTCCACGGCCAGCGCCGCGCGCAGCCCGGCAAGGCCCCCGCCGATGACCAGCACGTCGGCGAAGAAATGGGGGACCCGCTTGGGATGGAACGGCACGAGATAACGGGGTGCGGCGATGGTCATGGAAGCGGCAAGCGCACTACGGGATGTCCCAGGGAACCCTCTAATTCTAGCCCCGCATCCCGCCGCTGAACACCGCGCCGCCAGGACCCCGCCACGCAGGCATGGGGAAATACGCCCCCCGCCGTGCCGCGCGAAAAGGCGTGCCCTTCGCCCCTCGCGCGAGGCAGCGGCCGGACATTCCGCATCGCCCTCTCGCATGGACCCTCGGCCGTCAGGCGCCGGGGGGCGGGGGCTGGTTCCGCTCGCCGCGCGATCCTCGGTCAAGGCGTGAAACTAGAGGAGACCCCTGCCCGCTCCCCGACCGTTCGGCAACTCGGGATGACCGCCGGGAGAAGGGGTCGGCCGTCCGGGCACCGGCCATTGGATGGCATGAAGACACCTGTTGGGGCGGGCGCGGCGACGGAAACGGATTCGGGCGTTGACCCCATCCCGTTGGGGAGGTAGAGTGGATTCGGACTCCCAGCGCGGCGCGAGCCTTTGGGCGCCGCTCCTGCCTGGGCAGCCACGCGGGGCTGCACGCCGCCTCCCTCCTGCAACGCCGCGCCGCGGACCGGGTCTGCCGGCCGCGCCACCCCCAGGACGGAACCACGACGGACCCGATGCGCGCGGCGCGCGCCCAGCGGGGCCGGAATCGAAGAGGCCTGCCAGAGATCACGCCTTCGGAGCACCGAATGAAGACCGAGACGCCGCCTGCGGAGCAAAGTGCGAAAACCCCTGAATCGGAATCCCTGTCCTGCAAGCCGGCGGGGCGATTCGCCCGATTGAGGCGGCTCCTCGCCCGGGCGCTGGGGGCGCGCCAGGAGGCCGAGGAGGGGAAGCGGTCGGCATCCGACGAGGCCGGTCGGGCCGATGACGCCGCGGCCGAAGCGGAACGGTCGGCTGCGGCCGCGCGCCAGGTGCTCCGCGAGCTCCGCGAGTATGAGGTTCCCTCGAGCGTCATCGAGGCGGCCACCAAGGCGGCCACGGAGGCCGCCACCGCGGCCGCCAGGAAGGCGGCCCGGCCCGCGGCCCGCCAGGCCGCGGAAGAGGCCGCCAGGCTGGCGGCGGAGCAGGCGGTGGCCGAGATGACCTGCGAGGCCCGGTAGGCGGAGTTGCGAGTCGAGTCTGCCCCACGCGCGGTTCCGAACGCATGGGACTTCCGAGGTCTTCAAGACCTCGGAGGTCTTCTTCGACGCACGAGATCATCCCGCGGTGGCGCGAGCTCCACGGGCATTCATCTGCCCGGGGTCCGCGTGTGGGCACTGCCGCGCGAGCGACCAGCAGCACGCAGCGCGATCGCGACCTACGGGCTCCGCTGATGCTCCAGCCTTGCGATCCCGGCGGCGCCGATGAAGCCGGCGTCACCCCCCAGCGAGGCGAAGTCGAGGACGATCCGCTCGGCCAGTACCTCGAACGCGCGGCGATCGATCTCCTCCTTGATTCGCGCGAGAAATCGCTGCCCCAGGTCGCTGTCCCTGCCGCCGAAGGTCATCGCCCCGCCCAGCAGCACGCCGTTGGGGTCGATCGTGTGCATCAGGTTGACGGTGCCGACGCCCAGGTAGCGGCCGGTCTCCATGATGATGTCCAGCGAGAGCGGATCGCCCTGCTCGGCCTCCTGGGCGATCATCAGGGGCGTGAGCTCCTCGCCGGCGGTGATCCGCCCGACCAGCGAGCTCGGGGCGTGCGCCCGCAAGGCCTCCTCGGTCCGCTTGATCACGGCCGTGGCGCTGGCGTAGGCCTCGAGGTGGCCGGGCTGGCCGCAGCCGCAGACGCGGGCGTCTTCGCGGCAGTCGATCACCATGTGCCCGCATTCCGCCCCGTGGCTGTTCTGGCCGTCGATGATCGTATCGCCGACGATGATGCCGCAGCCGATGCCGGTGCCCAGCGTGAAGAGGACCATGCTCTGAAAGGCGTGCCCGGAGCCGACCCAGAACTCGCCGTACGCCGCGGCGTTGGCGTCGTTCTGGAAGGCGACCGGAAAGCCGCAGTGGTGGCTGAGCCGGTCGCGGATGGGGAAATCGTCCCAACCCTTAAGATTGACCGGCCGGACGAGCATGCCCGCGGGGATATCCATCGTGCCTGGCGAGCCCAGTCCGACGCGGGCAATGTCCCTGGACTCCAGGCCGGCCTGGACGATGGCCTGTTTGACGGCCTGGCCCATGCGGGCCGTGGCGTCCTCCGGCCCCTTGTCCGCCTCGGTGGGTACGCTCAGATGCGAGACGGGCCGGCCCACGTCATCGACAACCCCCACCTTCACGTTGGTCCCCCCGAGATCCACGCCCACGAAGAACGGCGGCTGGGCTTGCCCGGCCGAAATCAGGGTTCGCGAGGTTGTCATGGTGCGTCTCTTACGAGCAGGCGGTCGCGGGTGGGCCCCCAAGACGGGCTGTCAGGGTCGCTGAAACTTCCGAGTATAGGTAGTGTGCCTTGGGGCCGCAATCGTCCGGGGCGGCGAAACCCGGAACTTGCCATTGTGCTCCGGGACGATTCCGCGCAGAATGCCGCAACTTCGTTGGACCCATCCGTAACGAGTCGCCCGCGGCGCCGGCGTCAAGCCGGCGGAAAGGCGGGCACGCAACCGAAGGCATTTCGCTCGGGATCGTCTTTCCGCCGACGATCGGGGCCGGGCCTGCAACGCCCGGGGCCGGCAGGATGCCGGCCTCCACCCCTTTCGTCATACGATCCGGCCCAAGAAAGGTGACAGGGAGGTTACCCGCGGGGCTCCTCCGGCCTCGGTGCTGCCCCGAGGCAAGCTGCCGCCGGCGACGGAGGCGTCGTTCGGCTGCGGCGCGGTCGGTCCCATCTCCCCGTCACGGTTCGCCCGGCTGGAGCGGCGCGCCAGCGCGGCGGAAGCCACGAGTCGGACGCCAGGGAGGGAACCCATGGTCTCGTTGCAGGCGGCCGTTCTGGCCCTTGCCATCGCCGGCGGAGGCGAAACGGTCCTGCTGGACTTCCGCGCGGACTGGTGCGCGCCGTGCCGGCAGATGGACCCGGTGGTCGATCAATTGGCCGCGCGCGGCTACCCGGTGCGCAAGATCGACGTCGATGCGCATCGGGAGCTGGCCGCCCGGCATCGCGTGAAGCCGATCCCCTGCTTCGTGATGCTGGTCGATGGCCGCGAGGTGGCTCGCGAGGTGGGCGTGACGAGCTACGCGCGCCTCGAGCAGCTCTGCCGCATGGCGCCAGAAGCGCGCCAGGGGCCCGGGGCCGCGACTGCGCGCAGCAGCCCCCGGACCCGCGACGGCCTGGCCATCCCCATGGTGGACCTCGGCACGCCGCGGACGCTGATCGCGCCGCCCCGGCAGGAGTCGGCCGCGGACCCGCCGCGTGCGGGGGCGGCCGAAGCAGCCCCGCCCGAAGTCAGGCAAGAGCAAGAGCACGAGGAACCCGACGCGCATTTCGTTGCCTGGTCCGTACGGCTGCGGATCGAGGACGCAGACGGGCACTCCTGCGGATCGGGGACGATCATCGACGCCCGCCGCGGCCAGGCCCTGATCCTCACGTGCGGGCACATCTTCCGGAAGTCCCAGGGGCGCGGCACGATCGAGGTGGATCTGTTCGGCCCCACGCCGGCCACGAAGATCCCCGGCAGACTGGTCGTCTACGACGAGCAGCGCGACCTGGGGCTGGTGAGCATCCACGCCCCCGGCCCGGTCGAGGTAGCCCGCGTCGCGCCGCCCGGCTACCGCATCGCCAAAGGGGACCCGGTGGTCAGCGTCGGCTGCAACCACGGCGCTGACCCGACCGTGCGACGCAGCCGCATTGTGTCGATCGACCGGTACTTGGGAGCGCCGAACCTACAGATCGACGATCAGCCGGTCGAGGGCCGCAGCGGCGGCGGGCTGTTCACGCCGGACGGCCTGGTGATCGGCGTATGCTACGCGGCCGACCCGGCCGACCGGGAGGGGCTTTTCGCCGCCCTCGGCGCGATCCACGCCCAACTGGACGAATCGCGTCTGGCGTTCGTTTACCAGGACCTGCCGGCGATGCCGTCGCGCATGCCGCGGTCGTCCGGGGAACCGCACGGGGGGACGCCACCGCGTGAGCCGCTCGCTCCGGGGGCCGACGTCCGCAGTGCCGAGGACCTGGCCGGCACGCTGCCGCGCGGGGGCTCGGCCGTAGCGCCGCCCCACGAAGGCGGGGCCGGGCTCACGCCCGAGGAGCAGGCCACGCTGGAGGAGATCCGGCGGCGCCAGGCCCGGGGTGCGGAAGTGATCCTCATCGTCCGGCCGACTGGCGATCCCCGGGCCAAGAGCGAGATCTTCCGGCTCCGCGGGGCGTCGCCAGCGCTTCTGAACGAGCTGGCGTCGGAGACTCCCCGGTCCGAATCCGACATCCGCGAGACGTCGCTGGCCGTGCCCGGGCTGGTCGCGGGTCGCGGGTCGCGGCTGCCGCCGCCGATCCCCATGGCCGACCGTCCTGAAACGCGGCGGCGCTATTAGGGGCAGTCGGGCGCGGTCGTCCTTTCTCGGATTAGTGCTTCCTGACTGACTGGCGCTCCGGCGGGAAAGGACTCGCGCCCCCCTGGGCGTTACAAGCGGCACAGTCCTTCCCACCGTCAGCGCGGCGGCGCTGGCCCTCTCCCGCGCCTCAAGCGGCAGGCGACAAGGCCTCCCGACCTCGCCAGCGCGGCCGGTTGGGGGACGGTTCTCGCGAAGCGGCGTGCCTGCTTGACCGGCGCTTGGTCGAGAAGCGACCCCCGACCCCCTCCGCCCTCCCGGCGCACCCGCGGCCTGGGCAACCTAAGTTTTCGGGGGGAGCTGCGCGCGGGCTGGACGCGAATCATGACGTTCTTCATTCTCACATTCATCATTGCGGTGACCAACCTGGCCCTGGGATACGCGCTGGCCGTGTTCCTGGGTTTCGGGCCGCCGACTCTGGCCGACGCCTGGGACGCGCTGACCCGGCGTCCCCAGTCGTCGGAGGAGTCGGGCTTCGAGCAGATGATGGAGACGCTCTCGGCCCAGTCGCTGGACGACATGCTCGACGACCTGGCCGAAGACGAAGCGGACTACCAGCCGTGCGACATGCCGTACGACGACGACGCGGCGGAGCTGCTCAATCCCGACGATCCGGAGAACTGGGATCTCAACGAGAAGTACGTCGAGACGTCGATCCTGAAGCTCAACATCGCGATGATGAAGAGCGGCAAGCGTTCGACGGACATCGACACGAAGCTCCGCTCGATCGCGGGCCGTTCGGACGCGGAGACCATCGGCCGCTGCCTGGCCGACCTGAAGGAGGACTGCGAGGTCTACCTCCAGCAGCAGAGCGAGGCCTCGGAGAAGTTCTCGGCTCGGATCAGCGAGTTGGGCGAGCTCCGCGCGCTGGGCGAGGAGATCGAGATGGCCAACCTGGAGCAGGCGGCCCAGATCGAGACCACGCTGAGCAACCTTCAGCACATGGATTTCGAGTCGGACCTCGAGGCGGCCAACGGCCGGCTGCTGGAGGAACTGCACAACCTCCGCGTGGCCCGGCACCGGCTCCGCGACAACCAGGAGGCGGCCTTCCTGGCAGTCGCCCGGTACGAGGACCGCCTGGAGACCATCGAGCGCCAGCTCTACAACGATCCGCTCACGCGCCTGCGCAACCGGATCGGCCTGGAGGTCACGCTGCTGGAGTGGTGGAAACAGCAGCGCCAGCAGTCGCGGCAGCTCGTGGCCGCGCTATTGGACATCGACCTGTTCGGCAAGGTGAACGAGCGGCACGGGGCGATGGTCGGCGACCGCATCCTCGCGCAGCTCGCCGGGCACGTCAAGTCCTCGGTGGGCCAGCACGACCTGGTGGGGCGTTTCACGGGCGAGAGCTTCCTCGTGATGATGGTGGACGTGGGGCCGCGCGCGGGCACGAAGAACGCCGAGCAACTGCGCCAGTCGATCGAGAAGATCGTCTTCCGCCACGCCGGCGGGGAGATCGCCCTGACGGTCAGCGTGGGGATCACCGAGGTCAAGCCCACGGATTCCGACGTGGGCGTCCTCGCGCGCGTGGCGGAGACCATGCAGCAGGCGAAGCGGGGCGGGCGCAACTGCTCGTTCTACCACGACGGCGAGAAGGCCGAGGCGGTCGAGGCCCCCAACCTCGGCGCCAAGCCCTTGGAGATCAACCTCTAACCGAGGCCCCCGTGCGGGCGCATGAAACGAGGAGGCCCCATCCGTCATGTTCGACGAATCCGACATCTTCCGCCGCGGCGTGGCGCTTCAGCAGAAGAAGGACTACGACGAGGCCATCCAGGTCTTCACCCAGGTCCTCCAGGTCAATCCGCACTACGTGGAGGCCTACTACGCCCGGGGCAACTGCTACGAGGCCAAGGGGCTGCACGACACGGCCATCGAGAACTACAACGAGGTGCTCCGCTTCCGGCCCCGCGAGGCGGTCGCCTACTACAACCGGGCGTGCGCCCACGGCAAGAAGAACGACCGCTCCCAGGCCCTGGCCGACTACACCAAGGCCATCGAGCTGAAGCCCGACTACGACAAGGCCTACTACAACCGGGGCATCACCCACTTCAAGATGGGGCAGCTCGACAAGGCCCTGGCCGACTACAAGGAGGCCATCCGCTGCAATCCCAAGGACCCCGACTGCTTCGTCTCGCGCGGACTGGTGTACGCCATGAAGCGCGACTTCGACTCGGCCATCTCGGACTACGAACGGGCGATCAAGATCGACCCCAATCACCTGAAGGCCCACGGCAACCGGGCGAACGCCTACGAGTTCATGGGCGACTACGACAAGGCCCTGGCCGGCTACAACGAAGTCATCCGCATCAATCACCGCGACGCCAAGGGGTACCTCAACCGCGGCATCCTCCATTTCAAGATGGGGAGCATCGACGACGCCGTCCACGACTACTCCGAGGCGATCCGCCTGAACCCCAAGTCCGGCCGCGCCTACGTCAACCGCGGGCTGGCCTACGCCAAGAAGCGGAACACGGAGAAGGCCCTGGCCGATTTCGACGAGGCCATCCGGCTGGAGCCGAAGAACGTGGAGGCCTACATCGCACGCGGAACCGCCCGCTCCTCGATCGGCCATCGCGAGGAGGCCCTGGCCGACTTCGACGAGGCCATCCGCCTGAATCCCAAGTCCGCCAAGGCCCACTACCATCGCGGCATCCTCCACGGCCTGGAGGACCGGCTCGACAGCGCGATCAACGACTACACCAAGGCCATCGAGATCGATCCGGAGGACGCGCACGCCTACTGCCACCGGGGCGTCGTCTTTACGCGCAAGCACCAGCTTACCCTGGCGGTTTCCGATTACGACGAGGCGATCCGCCTCGACCCCGACTACCTCGCCGCCTACTACAACCGCGGCCTTCTACACCGCGTCCAGGGCAACGTCGATCAGGCGATCGCCGACTTCTCCGAGGCCGTGCGCATCGACCCCCGCTACGCCCGGGCCTACCAGAACCGGGCCATGGCGTTCGATCAGAAAGGCGAAAAGTCGAAGGCCGCCGAGGACCTCGCCAAGGCCAAGCAGCTCGGGCTCAGCGCGTAGGGAAGCCGGTGCGTCCCGCCCGCTACCCCGCGCCCCGCTGCGCCAGCTCGCGATCCATCATGAAGATCCCGCCCGGCGCGTTCTGGATCAGCTTGAGCTTCGCGACGACCCGGTCGGCCGTGGCCTCCTCCTCGACCTGCTCGTTGACGAACCACTGGAGGAAGGAGCCCGTGGCGTGGTCGCTCTCGGAGGCGGCCAGCTCGACCAGTCGGTTGATCCGGCCCGTGATGTGACGCTCGTGCTCCAGCGTGGCCTCGAAGACGGCCAGCGGCGATTCCCAGCTCGTGGCCGGCCCGTCGATCTGCTTCAGTTCCACGCGCCCGCCGCGGTCGAGAACATACCCGAAGATCTTCATCGCGTGCCCCAGCTCCTCGCGGCTCTGCGCCTGGAGCCAGGCGGCGAACCCGTCGAGGTTCGTCGAGGCGCAGTGGGCGGACATGGCGAGGTAGAGGTACGACGAGTAATACTCCGCGTTGATCTGATCGTTCAACGCATCCTGGATCTTCTTGCTCAGCATTGCCTGACTCCTGGAAGCCGCAGATTGTTGACCTCGGGAAGTAGTATTTTTGCGTATTGGGCCGCCCGGGCAAGTCCCCCGCTCCAGGCGGCGCAAGGTGCCCACGGCCGCGGGAGGCGCGAGCGGCCCGGTCGGCGGATGCCTGCGCCGCCAACGGGGCCGCCCCCTCGGCGACCTCAGCGGCCGCGCGGGCCGCCAGGCTCGGCCACCAGCCGCGCGATCACCTCCCGGTTGGCGGCGGGGAAATCCATGCCTGCCAGGTCGGCCACCGCGGTCCAGCCGAACGGGCGCTCGGGCGGCGTGTGGGGATCGACCGGCTCGCAGAGATAGAAGTCGATCCGCACGCGGCCGTGCTCGTAGTCGTGCTGCGTCTCCGCCAGAAGCCGCAGCGGCCGTACCTCCAGCCCGGTCTCTTCGCGGCACTCGCGGACGGCGGCCTGGCGTGCCGACTCGCTCCGGCGGACCTTGCCCCCGGGGAATTCCCAAAGGCCGGCCAGCGGCGCGCCCTCGGGGCGACGCCCGACGAGCACGCGCCCCGCGTGGAGCACCACGGCCACGGCGATCGGCGTGGGCTGCTCGGGCACGGCTGCATGATCCTCCGGCCCGCCGAGACTGCCGAAGTCCGCCAGACTCCGGAAGTCCCGGCGATCACGTTGATCATTCGATGATCTTGTTCAGCGGATACTCCACGATCCCGCAGGCCCCGGCGGTCTTCAGGCGGGGGATGATGTGCCGCACGACCGACTCGTCGAGGATCGTGTTCACGTCCACCCAGTCTTTGTCGGCCAGGTCCGAAACCGTCGGCCGCTGCAAGGCCGGCAGCAGCGAGAGCACGCCGGGCAGCTTGGGCCGCGGCACGTTCATCATCAGGCCCACCTTGCCCTCGGCGGCCATGGCTCCGCGGATCATCAGCACGATGTCGTCGATCTTGGCCTTCTTCCACGCGTCGCCGTACGACTCCCTGTTGGCGATGAACCGCGTGGTGCTCTGGAGCACCTCGTCCACGATCCGCAGGTTGTTCGCCCGCAGCGAGCCGCCCGTCTCGGTGACCTCCACGATGGCGTCGGCCAGTTTGGGCGGCTTCACCTCGGTCGCCCCCCAACTGAACTCCACCTTGGCGGTCACGCCGTGCTCGGCCAGGTAGCGCGTGGTCAGGCCCACGGCCTCGGTGGCGATCCGCTTGCCCTGGAGGTCCTGGACCGTCTCGACGGGCGACGACTCGGGCACGCACAGCACCCAGCGTACCGGGCGGCGGCTGACCTTGGAGAACACCAGCTCGGCCACCTCGATCACGTCGGCGCCGGTCTCCACGATCCAGTCGTGGCCCGTCAGGCCCGCGTCGAGCACGCCGTCCTCCACGTAGCGGGCCATCTCCTGCGCGCGGATCAGCAGGCACTCGACCTCATCGTCGTCGATCGTGGGATAGTAGCTCCTCGAGCTGAACGTGATCTTGTATCCGGCACGGCGGAACAACTCGGCCGTGGCCTCCTGGAGGCTCCCGGCGGGGATTCCGAGTTTCAGCAGATTGGCCATTCTGGGATCCTGGGGCGTTCGGGCATGGCGGGGCCGGCCAACGTCGCGCTCTAGGCGGACTGTAGCCGAAACGGGGCGGCCCGGAAAGCCGCCCCGGCCGACCCGCCCGTCAACTCTTCCTGTACACCGCTGCCGGGTCGAAGACCTTCTCGGCCACCACCCGGAGGCCCTCGGGCGTGACCTGACGGTAGAAGCAGCTCTTGTAGCCTTCGTGGCAGGCGGCCCCGCCCACCTGTTCGACCTTCAGCAGGATGCAGTCGCGGTCGCAATCGACGTAGATCCCCCGCACCTGCTGCACGTGGCCGCTCTCCTCGCCCTTGCGCCACAGCTTCTTGCGGCTGCGGCTGTAGTACACCGCGCGGCCCGTGGCCACGGTCTCGGCGAAGCTCTCCGGGCTCATGAAGGCCATCATCAGGACTTCGCCGGTCTGGGCATCCTGGGCGATGGCGGGCAGAAGCCCGTCGCCCCGCGCGAAGTCGGGTCCGGTCGGTGGTGCAGGGTCGGACATGGTCAAGGGCTCAGGACTCGCGGAAGGTCTGCGCGCCAGGAAGGCCTGCTCGCGTGTTGAGACGGGCGAAGACGCAAATCCTTGAGAATACTTCGCACCGCCGGTTCCATCCACCCCCGGGCGGACGTGTGGGGGGTTCTTTCGTTCCCACGCTCTGCGCGGGAACGTCTCCGCACCCACGCGGGGACGACGCTGCGACTTCCGCTCCTAATGCGGTGCGACCGCAACCGAATGCGGAATGCTCCCTCAATTGGACCGCTCCCGTTGGTCGCTCGGACGAACATGGGCGCATCACGCGCTCATGTCCCGAGGAGAGACTCTAACCTCTTCTCGGAGCTGCCCTTGAGCTGGGGGCCGCGGCTCTGGCTCGCGTCGGCCCGGGGACAGGACCGCCGCATCCCCACCCCCCGGAGACAAGTCGCCTCTCGGCCAGGCCTGGTGCCCGTTCAACGCGTGGATCTCGGATCGCGCGCGGCCTCAAAGCCCGATAGCGTCAGCGAGGGGCAAACGACCAACCGAGCATCCCACACTTGCTACGCTTCGCACCTGCGATTCGATCGGCCATCCCCAGTCTCCAACGGTGACAGGGCACCAGATCACGACTTCCGAAGACCTGAGGGCCTCGGAAGTCTTGATCGGAAGGAAAGAGGAAGTCTGGGGTGAAGCTTACTTGCGGCGTCGCCGAGCGAGGGCCAAGAGGGCCAGGCCGCCCAGGCCGAGAAGCACGACCGTGGAGGGCTCGGGCACGCTATTCAGACCGAGCACCACGTCGTTGCCCGACCCGCCCAGGTAGCTCAGCCGCCAGCTCCACGCCGGGTTGCCCGAGTCCTGGACGATGTCGCCCTCGTGGAGCGGATTGCCGAACACATCGTAGAACTCGCCGTCGGTGGCGGCGCCCGGGCCGAGCAGATCGACGATCACGATCTCGTCGCCCAGTCCCCAGCCGCGGCCGTCGCCGCCGGTGACCACCTCGAGCACGGGGCCGTCGTCCGGGCTCGCGGTGTTCTCCAGGTGGAGGTCGCCGCCGTCGAGGACCAATTGGTCGTGCTCCGTGCCGGCGGCCTTGCCGGCGATCTCCACCAGGTAGCTGGCCGTGGTCTGGAGCGTGAGGTCGCCCCCGGCCACGGTGAAGGAGCCCGGGCTGTCGCCGATGCCGAGCTCGCCGCGCACGGCGAGGTTGGCACCGGACGTGGCCGACCCGTCGCCCGCCGCGACGTTGCCGAAGCTGACCGGATCGGCGTCGCCGGTGACGTTGAGCGTCACCCCGTCGGCCAGGGCCAGGTCGCCGAACTCGGCCTGGGTGCTGGCCGTGGGCAGGTCCAGCGTGGTATCGCCCGTCACGTGGAAATGGGTCGTGGGCATGGAGATCGCCCCGCTGTAGGCCCCGGCCAACCCGGCCTGGTACAGGGCGTCCACCTCGGCGGCGCCCAGGGCGCGGTCATACACCCACACCTCGTCCATCAGACCCTGCCAGGGGCTCTTGGCCCCGTCGCCGAGGATGAAGTTGGTCTGGTTGCCCAGGGTGCCCGCGGCGCTGCCGAAGCTCTCGTCGGTGGGCACGTCGAGCTGTCCGTCCACGTAGAGCTTCAGTCCCTGACCGCTTTCCCAGACCATGGCGACATGCTGCCACTCGGTCGTCTGAAGCCCCGAGGCCGATTCGTAGGCTTTGGTGCCGTTGACGTCCAGACCGATCTTGAACACGTCGTTGCCGCCTCCGTTGGCGCCGGCAGCATCGTACCGGATGCCCCACAGGTCCTGGTTGCGGATGTCGGAGTTGCTCACGTCCACCCCCACGAAGAACCCGCGATCCTGCCCGGTCGCGTCCGACCTGATCCAGGCCGAGAAGCTGATGGCGTCCTTGCCGTTGAAGTATTCCTCCAGGCTGGCGACGTTCACGAAGTCGTCGCTGCCGTCGAAGTCCAGGGCCCCGCCGATTTGGCCGGCGGTCCAGGTCGGGCCGTTCTGGAGCGAGCCGGTGTGTCCGCCGACCGAGTCCGCGGCCGTGTCGCCCGAGGTCTCGTCGAATCCCCAGTGGGCCACCGCCTGGCCCGGCGGAAGGATGCCCTGGGCCACGGTTACCGTGCCGCCGGAAAGGCCGATGGTGCGATCGGCGGCCGGATTGCCCAGGTCGCTGCCGCTGGCCGTGAACGTCCCGCCGGCGACGGTGAAGTGGTCGTCGCCCGCGTTGAGCTGCTGGTGGACGGTGATCGGCGCGGTCCCCGTGTCGAGACGGCCCTCTTCCACGTCCACGCGGCCGATCTGCACGTCGCCGCCCAGCGTGACCGTGCCGCCGGTGCTCTTGCGGATCGCCGCGGTGGGGGCGTTGACGGGGGCCGCGAGGGAGCCGCTCTCCAGCTCGAAGGCGTAGGAGCCGGGGTCGGTGCTCGTGTTGGCGCTGGCGATGGCGCCGGCGCCGGTCACCATGCCGCCGGTCATGTGAAGCTGGCGCACGCTCAGGGCTCCGTCCACGTGGACCGACCCCGGGGCCGCCAAACGCAGGGCGTGCTCCACGGTGAGGTCCCCGCCCGGCGCCACGTTGAGCGTGCCGTCCTCGACGTTGAGAATGAACACCGCCTCATCGGGCGTATCCACGGTGATCGTGTTGCCGGCCGAGCGGATGAGGGCCTCGTAGCCGCTCCGGGGATGATCGTTGGCGGGCGTGGGCGGCGCGGCATCGACGTCCCAGCGGTCGTCGAGCTGCCACTGGCCGTCGCCCTGGCCGTCCCACACCAGGCGGCCGAGCCGGGCGTCGAGGCCGGTCAACACGATTCGGCCGCCGTTGTCGCTGGTGCCGAGCATGTCGATCGACACGCCGGAGATGTCCCAGGCCCCGGAGTCGATCAGGGGCTGGACGGCCGACCAGTCGAAGTTGTCGGGCGTGGAAGTCGGGTCGAAGTGCGCGATGCCCGGCGGATCGTCCTGCCCCGCGACTTGCCGGTACTGATCGTTGTACGTGAACAGGACGTACTCGTTCTCCGGCAGCGCGGCCCAGCCGGGCAGCGGCCGGAAGATCCAGCCCGGGTCGAGCGTCAGGTCGTCCTCGACGATCACCGAGTCGTAGCCCGTCAGCGCCGTTTCCCACGCGTAGGCCGCCGTGTCGCTGAGCACCAGGTCGCTGCCCACGGTCAGCGTGCCGGCGCTCTGGCCGGGGCCGATCAAACCGCCCGGATTGATGATCCGGGAGTTGTCGCCGTACACGCGGCCCGAGCCGGTGATGGAGTCGTATCCGAACTCGATGCCGTGGGTGTCCAGCTCCGCCCCGTCGCCGAGGTGGAGGTGGCGGATGTTCAGGGTCGTGCCGTCATCCTGCCCCAGGTCGGCCGTGGCGCCGTCCTGGATCACGACGCGGTCGAGGATGACCGTGCCGGGCGTCTCTCCGGAGCCGCCGCTGAACCGGTCGCTGCGGAGATAGATGTCGCTCTGACCAGTGGGGACGATGAACGTGGCCAGCACGTCGTTGGTGATCGGGGTGGGGGCCTCTTCCACGGCCACGCGCAGACCGCCGGGCAGGGCGATCTCGATCTCCAGACCGGCTCCGGACCACGTCTCGCCGTTCTGTCCGTGCCAGATCTCCAGGTCCTGGTTCTCGGTGCTGTCGTTGACCGTGACGATGCGGCCGCCCCCGGGGTCGGTGTGCAACTCGTTGTCGCGGTTTCCCAGGGTGAGGGTGCGGCCGTTCAGATCGAAGCCGTCGCGGATGCGCGCGCGGCTGTTTTCGGTGCCGAGGACCGCCACGTCGATCCCCAAGGTGCCGCTGAGCTCGAAGATCTCGTCGCCGCGGATGACAAGGGTGTTACCGGGGTCTTCGCCCGAGATGTCCTTGAAGACGAGCCCTTGCCCCGGGGCGTTCGAGTCGGACGAGTCGCCGACGCTGATCGTGGCCGTGGAGCCGGTCCCTTCGACCACGGTGCTCAGGGCCCAGAAGTCCATCCCGTCGTTGGCGCGGAACAGGCCGTAAGCATCGGGCGTCAGGCGGATCTCCGCCACGGTCACGCGTCCGTTGACCGACAAGTCGCTGCCGTCTCGCTGGGTCCGCAGCCGCCCGTCGTAGGTCCCCGCATCGCCATCGGCGATGAACCTGACGGTGCCGCCGAATTCGTTGAGGACCTGGTCGCCCGACCCTCGATCCTCCACGCGGATCCTCATCCCATCGGCCCCGGTGAGCTCGAACGTGCCGCCGGTGATGGGATTCGTCCCGTCGCGTCCTGCATAGACCCGGATTCTCTCGTCGTCGGCGCCGCTGGTGGTCTCGGCCCCGCGGCTGCGAATCACCGCGTCGGGGCCCGCCTGCGAACCGACTTCCAGGTCCATCCGGGCGTTGATCAGCTCGATGATCGGCGAGCCGGAGGCGCCGATCGTGCCGTACACGTCCAGATCGAAACGGTCGTCGTCGGGGTTGCCGACCTTGAGCGTGAACGGACCGCCCGTGGCGTCCACGTTCTGGAAGCTGAAATCGTCGGGCTCGCGTTCGATCGTCGCGTTGCCGGTGAGGTTGATCGACAGGCGCAACTCCTCGCGATCCTGCCCGTCGCGGTCGATGCCCACGTGGGCGCCCTCCTCCAAGACGATGTTGTTGAAAACGAGTATGTTGTTGTTGCCGCTGTCGCTGCCTTCCTCGTCCGGCTGGAAGATCGACAAGTCGCGCCCCATGCCTACAACGTCGTTGTCGCGGAAGATGATCTCCTGGGTGATCTCTAGTGGTGCGTTCTCGTCGGTCTGGTACCGCAGTTCCAGATATCCTCCCTTGTCCACGACAATGCCGCCGGGGAAAAGAGTGTCGGCCGAAACGCCGGCGATCAGCTTGGGCATCAGGTTCGTGCGGTTGCCCTGCAACTCGACCTGGCCTCCGTCCATGATGACCAAGGCGCCGGTCGATACGATATCGTCGCTATCGCCGTCCGCCAGCCGGACGTACCCATTACGAACGACCATGTCGTCGAACTGCGTCAAATCCCCGTCGAAATTTACGCGGCCGTCCATGTCCACCATGGCGCGGGTCATGTCCCAGCCCCGGGCCGGCAGGCTCAGTTGGGTCCCCAACGGGTCGTTGACGTAGATGTCGACTCCGTCGAGGTAGACCGGGCTGTTGATGTCCAGGTCGCCGTTGCCCGGGTCGGAGAAGATCACGTAGCTGTCGGTCGGATCGGCGGAGACGCTCTTGTAGATGCCGGGGAAGTTGGCCGTGCTGCCATTCGTCCCCTGTCCCTCTTGCCAGACCGCGGTGAGGCGCCGGCCGTCGCCGAGGTACAGGCCGTCCCACATTTGGTCGGCGCTGAGCACGATGTTCACGTTGTCGAACCCGGCGGCCACGTCGTCGGCGGTGCCGAAGGTGCCGTCCAGACCGGGGTCGGCATTGGGGTCGGCCGTGTTGACGTCGAGGTTGCCGTCGATGATCACGTAGGCGTCGGGGTCGATGTTGAACGTGCCCCCGTTGGTCAGGCGGTTGTTGTTGTTCAATCGCACGGCACCGCCGGTGTTGATGTTGAACGTGCCCTCGCTCGGCCGCCTGCCGTCGGAAGTGTCGTCGATATTGAGCGTGGCGTTCGCGTTGACGTTGAGGACGGCGCCGAGGTGCAACGACTCGTCGTCGCGGATGCTGATTCGCCCGCTGGTGACGTCGAGGATCTGGCCGTCGCCCAGCGAGCCGTTGTTGTCGTTGCTCTCCAGGCGGACGATGTAGTCGTTGGTCGTGTTGCGCCCGATCGAGTCGTCGAAGTCGCCGGTTCGGGTGATCTGGTTGGTTCCAACCAGATTCATCGGGGTGTTGATCTGCCACTCACCTTCGCCCTTGATCTCCACGCCGCGGACCGTGTTGTTCGTGGTGAACACGGCCGTGCTGTCGACCGCGACGTCCTGCTTGGCCAGCATGATTTCGATGCCGTCGGCCATGCTCGGCGAGAGGTCGGTGATGCTGCCGTTGAACGTGGCTCCCTCGGTCCAGTCGCCAAAGGCCGCGCCCTTGAAGATCGAGTCGGCTCCGTCATCGCCAACGTGGTAAGCCGCCGTGGAGGCCACGTCGGTTACGCCGAGGTAGAGGATCGGGCTGCCGCCCAGTTCAGCCCGTGTGGGCAGGAATGGACCGATGACGCCCGAGCCGGCAGGGTTGTACATGCTCGGCAGTTCACCGTGGACTGGGGCGAGGACGCTGTCCTCCGCGAGGAGCACGTTCTGGCCGGCGCCGTTGTACACGGCGTTCTGAAGCTGCCCGCCCAGGCCGCCGCGCGGATCGACCGTGACCGCGGGGAAGTTGGCCGACGACTGCTGGACCTCCAGGTCGACGAAGGCGCCGTCGCGCGCGATGTGACTCATGCCCGCAGTAGCCCCGTCCGACTCCACGCCCAGGCGACCCTGGACCACGTCGAAAGTGATGCCCGAGGCGTTCACCGCCGGCTGGTTGAGGATCACGCTCGAGAGCCCCGTCTTGGTGACGGTCATCGTCTCGCCGGCCCCGTCGAAGCCGCTCGTGCGGGTGAGAAGCACGTCGGTATGCGTATCGAGCCCCGCGGCCGTGGCGCCGGAAGAGACGGTCGTATGGTGGAAGCTCAGCCCGCCGGGCGCGCCGGTGATGCTTACGGTGCCCGAGGTCAGCGTGAGGACGCCCAACTGGGCGTCGTGCTCGGTGATCAGGTCGAGGTTGCTGTCGCCCGTGAGTTCGACGTGGGTATCGTGGGCGATGATCGCGCCGATCTCGGTGGTACGGAGGAGCGTCGCTCCGCCCCCGGCGGGCTCGACGAGGTACGTGTACGAGGTGGCGTCGAGCGGATCAGCCGGCACGCCCGCGGCCATGCCGAATCCGTATTCGGCCGTATCCCAGTTGGTCGCGCCGCCGCCCTGCTGGCCCTCGAAGCCGTAACCGCCGCTGCCGTTGGAGAAGCGGACGTCGAAGTCGTACCAGCCGGCCCCGCCGGTCGGCGTGTAGGTCACGTAATCCGCGTCGTTCCAATCCCCGGCGTTGAGGACTTCCTGGCCGTCGATGTACAGCCTGGTGTTGTCATCGCACATCTCGACGAAGGTGGTCTCGCCGGCGAGGTAGATCTGGCCGGAGTAGATCAGCGTGGTGTCGCCGGGGCCTGTGCCGCCGTCGGCGCGGGCGGCCGTCCAATGGGCCTCCCGCAGGTCGCCTTCGAGGCCGTCCCGGAGCATGCCTTCAAGCCGGAGGACCGTGCCGAGGTTGCCCGGGTTGTCGCCGCTGGTCCAGGGGTTGCCGGAGTGCGAGCCGGCCAAGAGCCCTTCGGTGTACTGCGGCGCGCCTTCCAAACGCGTGGTGCCGCCGGCGAGGTTGAGGTTGCCTTGGCCCAGCGGATCGGCACCGATCGAGTAGAGCGTGCCGTCCTCGGTGACGAAGGTGGTCTGGGCGGCGGCGACGTCGCCCGGCGTGACGTTGCTCAGCGAGAGCTGGCTGGGCCCGCTCTTGGTGAAGGTGGTGGGGCCCGTGTCGTTGTAGCCGCCCAGGGTGACGTCGGTCTGCGTCTCGATGCCCACGGTGCCGCTTGCGGTGGCGTCGGTGAAGCTCATGCCCAGCGGGGCGCCCTGGGCGGTCAGGATGCCGTCCTGGAACGTGATGTGGCCGAACTTCGCATCGAAGTCGGTCACCGCGTTCAGGGTGGACGAGGCGGTAAGGGTGACGGGGCTGTCGCTCAGGTCCAGCGCTTCGGTGGACCAGGACTGCCAGTAGCCCGCCTGCGCCGTGGGATTGACCGTCGTCCAACTCCCGCTCGGTTCCATGAACTGGACGCGGTAGCTCTCGCCCCCGGTGTTCTCATTGAAGCCGAACGCCACGCCGTAGCTCTGGCCCGCGGTGAGCGCGACAGAGTGTGTACGCTGACCTCCGGTGGTTCCACCTTCCCCCGAATCGAAGGCATTGCTTTGGTCCGCGTCCACCCAGAGCGAGCCGTCATCGTCGATGTCACCGCCGGTGCCGCTCTGGATACGGAACTCGTGAACGCCGTCGGTCTGGGCGACGAAGTAGCCGGTCCAGACCGCCTGCCATTCGTTCGGGTCGCCGCTGGTGCCCCAGAAGGCGTTGAATGCGCCCGTACTTGAGTAGCTGAGGTCTCCGGACTGCGTTCGCACCATCCCCGGCGTCCCGGACAACAGTTGCTGCCCAGTGAAGATCCCGTTCTGATCGTCCGTGTAGGCGCCGCCGCTGGCCGAGAAGTCCTGCTGGAAGTTGCCATCCTGGAAGCGGCCGGCCTGGAGCAAGTTGACCAGGGCGGTGCCTCCCTCGACGGTGAGCGTGCCGCCGTCGAGCACGATCGCGGCCTGGCCGAGAGGATCGTTGGAGCCGACCACGGCCAGCTCGCCCTCGTCGACCTGGACGGTGGCCCCGGCGGCCAGGCTGTTGGTGCCGCTGGACTGGTCGAAGACGATCGTGCCTCGTCCGGTCTTCGTGAGCGTGGCGCCGGCGTCCACGCTCAGCGTGTTGAGGGTGATCGTGGTCGTCGTGCCGAGGGTCGGATCGACCGTGTCGTTGCGGATCGTCGAGTCGGCCGTGACGTGGACGGAGTTGCCCAGGGTGGCGTCCCCGGCGCCCAGCGTGACGAAGCGGCTGTCCGCGCCGTCGATGAAGACCTCGGAGCCGGTGCTCAGGGGAGTCCAGTGGGCCCCGAGACCCGATCCGCCGTCGCCCTCGTAGAAGGCGACCAGGATGTCGTGCGTGCCCTCGGTGAGGTCGTAGGTGCCGCTGCGGGACGTGACCCCCTGGAACTTGTTGTTCTGGACGACCAGGTTGCCGTCGATGTAGATGACCGTGCCGTCGTCGCTGGCCGTGCGGAAGGTGGTCACCCCGGCGTCGGCGGCGCTGACGCTCAACTGCCCGGACCACGTGGCGACCTGCGCGTCGTTGCCGAGGTTGACGCCGATCGACGAGAAGGGGTTGCCCCCCGTGCTGTTGTCGCCGCCGCCGGAGGGGAAGTCGATGGGGACGTTGAGCTGCTGGGCGGCGGTGGGGGAGCCCAGCGTGTTGTTGACGAAATCGAGCAGGCCGGAATAGGTGTCGAACGGGGCGATGCCGTCGCTATCGATGCCGCCGGTGCCGCGCAGCGGACGCGGGTCGTAGTTCCAGTACTGGCCGAGCAGCCCCGGGTCCTGCGTCGTCGCCCCGATCAGGTCAAGTGTGCCGCCGCCGAGGGTCACGTCGGCGCTGCCCAGGCCGCTGGTCGATCCGCTGGCCTCCACCGCGAGCGTGCTTCCGCCGGTGACGCTCCAGTCGCCGCCGGCGATCGTATTGCCGACGTTGGTCACGTGGAGGGTGCCGCCGCTGACGCTTCCGGCCAGCCCGGACGAGCTCAGAAGGAGATTGATGGAGTTGGCTCCGGAGGCGTGGGAAACGCTGCTCGTGGTGAGCGATCCCGCCGGGGAGCCCGTGTCCTGCAGGGTGTAGCCGCCGGCCGTGAACTCCAGGCCGGTAACCGAGAAGCTGCCGCCGAGCAGATCGACGTTACCGGCGCCGGCGCCCTGGAAGCGGGCCGTGCCGGTGGGCACGCCGGCCGTCCAGTTGCCGGGCGCGTTCCAGTCGTCGCTGCCGGCTCCGCGGTTCCACGTGCTGTCCTGTGCCGGAGCGTGCCCCCAGGCGGCCAGCAAGAGCCCCGTCACGAGTGCCACGCGAACGCACCAACACGAGTTCCGCGAATTCCCGATCGTCATCGGTCGTCTCCTCATGCCCGGCGAGCGGCCCGCCGCGCGGAGGGCCGGTCGCGTCATGTCGATACAATGAGATATCTGCCCGAAAGAGGAACCTCCAGACAGGTCGTGTCCGTCCCAGTGGAGAACCCACGGCGCCACCCCGTCGCGCGGTGATCCGCGGAAAGGAATGGCTGACAAACGGTGACGCCCCGCCGGAATCAGCAGGTCTGGCAGAGACTCCCGGTCGGCCATCTTGCGTCGTCCTGGTTCCCCGACGACGGCTCTATCTATAGTTGGCGCCTATGGAAAAGGCAACAGGCCGCATGCCAACATCCGGCACTTTTCTCGGGGGGGACGGGGCTGCGCGCGAAACCGAGCGGAAATGCCACGTTATGACCACTTGTGGGTGAATTGGCATCTCACCCCAAGTAGGGGTTGAGTTTGGCTGCTGCGGATGGGGGCACCCTGCGTGTGGGCCAGCTTGATTGCACCGCAATACGGGGTGCGCATCGGGAGGCTTCAGCGCCCTAACGGCGGGAGCGGCCGTCGTCGGAAAGGGCCTTGGCCCGGGCGAAGTCGGCCGCCGCGCGAGCGCCCTGGCCCAGCTTCTGGAGGGCCACGCCCCGGCTGTAATACACCTCCCCGTACCCCGGATCGAGGCGCAGGGCCTGGGTGTAATCGGCCACGGCCTTCTCCAGGTCGCCCTTCTCGTAGTGGGCGAACCCCCGGCAGAACCAGGCCGTGGCGCTGCGGGGCATCAGATGGACGGCGTAGTTCAGGTCGCGTAGGCCCTTTTCCACGTCGCCCTTCTTGGTCCGGGCGTAGCCCCGGGCCCGCCACGCCTCCGCGCTGTTCGCATCCAGGCGCAACGCCCGATTGAAGTCCTCGATGGCCCCCTCCAGGTCCCCTTCCTTGCCGGCCATGAGGACCGAGCCGCGGCTGACGTAGGTTTCGGAATTCTCCGGATCGATCTTGACGGCCTTGGCGAACTCGGCGAGGGCCTCCTTGCGCTTCCCCTGATCGAAATAGACCTCCGCCCGCTCCCGGTAGGCGTCGGCGTACTCCGGCTCCAGGCGGATGGCCGCGCTGAACTCGGCGAGCGCGTCGTCCAGCCGGCCGGCCGCATGCAGGGCGAAGCCGCGGCCGTAGCGGCACAGCGGGTCCTTTGGCGCCAGATGCACGGCGTAGTTCAGGTCGCGGATCGCCAGGTCCAGCTCCCCCTTGACCGCCCGGGCATACCCGCGATCGCACCATACCTCGTGGTTCTTGGGATTCAATCGCAGCGACTGATGATAATCCTCGATGGCCTGGTCGACGTCTCCCTTCTTGAACAACACGCGCCCGCGGCAGGTGAATACGGCGGCGTCCTTGGGGCTGAGCCTGGCGGCCTCGTTGAGGTCCTCCAGGGACTTGTCCAACTCGCCTTGCAGGAGCAGCGCGTGGCCTCGCTCGCGCCGGGCCTCGCCGGAGTCGGGCGCGAGCTTGACGGCCTCGTCGTACTCGGCCACCGCGCGGTCCAGATCGCCCTGGCGGAAGAAGACCAGGCCGCGGTTGAGCCGCACGTCCACGTCCCGGGGGCTCAGCTCAAGGGCCTTGTCCAGGTCGGCCAGCGCGGCCTCGTACTTGCCCGACAGGGCCCGCGCCAGCCCGCGGTCGCACCAGGCGTCGGCCAGGTCCGGCTCCAGACGGATCGCCTCGTCCAAGGCCTCCAGGGCCTCGTCGAGCTTACCCTGGTTGGTGGCCGCGACGCCCCGGTCGTAGGCCTCCCTGGCGCGGTCGGGTGCGTCTTCCGCGGCGGCCGCCGCGAGGCCCAGTCCCGACAGGGCCACGCCGATCGAGAGCAGGTGCCTGAATCCGTGCATGGTACTCCCCGGTCTCCTGGGACCAGACTTCCGAAGTCGGCGAGACTTCGGAAGTCTTGGATTGCAGCCGTGTCAACGCTTGGGCTTCGGCCTGGGCGGGCGCTCTGCGGGGATGGTCTCGGACTTGATCTCAACGTCCTGGCCCCGCAGGTGCTTCTCCAGAAACGCGTTGACGCGCTCCTGGACCGCGGCGCCGCCGATACCGTGTCCGCCACCGTCGATCTTGATGAAGACCGGCTTGCACCCGGCCTTGGTCAGGGCCTCGTAGAGGATCTCGGCTTGTTGAAGCGGGACCGTGCCGTCGCCTGTGCCGTGGACGATCAGGAACGGCGGGTCGTCCTTCGACACGTAGGTGACCGGCGAGGCCTCGCGGGCCACGTCCCTCTTCTCCTGGGGCGGCCCGCCCAGAAGAAGCGTCACGGCCGAGGGCTCGCGCCCGCCTTCCATCTTCTTCGCCGCCGTGAAGTCCGACGGCCCGCAGAAATCGACCACGCAGCTGGACTGGTCGGGCGATCCGTTGCCGCCCTCCAGCTTCTCGACGTCGCCGGAGGTCCCCAGCATGGACACGAGATGGCCGCCGGCCGAGGAGCCCCACACGCCGATTCTGTCGGGGTCGACGTGGTACTTCCTGGCGTTGGCCCTGATCCAGCGGATGGCGGCCTTGCAGTCGTGGATCTGGGCGGGCCAGATCGCCTCGCCGGTCAGGCGGTATCCGACGGAGAAGCCGACGGAGTTGCCAGAGGCCACCAGCGGGGCGACGCGCCCCACGCCGCCCGACTTGTTGCCCCCGCGCCAGCCGCCGCCGTGAATGAACGCGATGGCCGGGAGCGGCTCGTCGCTCTTCTTCTCGGGCAGCACGACGTCGAGCGTCAGCGGCCGGTCGCCGGCACGGCCGTACTCCACGTCGCGCTCGACGGTCACGCCGCGAGGCGCGCGCCGCGCGCCGCCCGGTCGGGCCCCGCGCGGCCTGAGGATCCGCTCGCGAACCTGGGGCGGCACTTCCAGCTTGCCGTCGCGGACGTCGTTGCGAAGGGCTTGCCATTCCTCCGGACTGAGGCGTCCGTCCTGGTCTTTGTCGTACTTCTTGACGATCTCCTGACGCCTGGCGCCGGCTTCCTGGGCCGATGCCGAGCCCCAGAAGATCGCCGTAGCCCCCAGCACAAGGCACCGCGTGAGCGTGGACGAAGACTTCATGGTGTCCCCCTTCCGACAGTGGATCGTGGATGCACACGCGCGGTCGGAGGGAGGCATGGCTGTCGGCCGGGACGAGTTTCCCCGCCGCAGCGGACAGCCAAGCTACCCCGCCCGGGCCGCTCCAGGATAACGTGCAGCAACGGGGATACAAGAAGGGACCGCGCCATCGCCCTGCGGTGTCGGGACATCATTGACGGCCCCTGCCTTTCAAGACTAACCTACGCGGGTCTCTGCTGGCCAGTCCCTTCTCGCGCCGCCGCCGAGGACCCCGTGAAGCTGAAGCGCTACCAGGGCAACCCCATCCTCTCCGCCCACCCGAACCACCCCTGGGAGGACCTGGCGGTGTTCAACCCCGGGGCGTGGTACGACGAGGATCAGGGCGAGGTCAAGCTCCTGTACCGCGCTGCCGAGTCGCACCCGGAGTACAAATGCTACTTCGGCCTGGCCACGAGCAAGGACGGCTACGCGTTCGAGCGCGCCGGCGACGGGCCCGCGCTCAGCCCCAGCCAGGACGGGTTCGACGCGGCGACGATCCAGGACCCGCGGATCGTGAAGCTCGGAGCCTGGTACTACGTGACCTACGCCTTGCGCCATTACCCGTTCGGCCAGTTCTGGCTGTCCGACAGCGAGCGCTACTTCCCGCCGGAGCGCCCCGCCGAGTTCCCCGTGTTCCTCCGCAAGAACGCCACGCTCACCGGGCTGGCGATCACGCAGGACTTCAAGACGTGGATCCGCGCGGGCAGCCTCACCGATCCGCTCCTGGACGATCGCGACGTGATCCTGTTTCCCGAGCGGGTGGGCGGCAGGTTCGTCATGCTGCATCGGCCGCTGGAGTGGGTCGGGCCTCGGTACGGGACCCAGCATCCGGCAATCTGGATCTCGATGGCCGACGACCTGTTGGGCTTCCGCGAGAGCCGGCTGCTGGCCAGGCAGCGGTTCGACTGGGAGGCGAACAAGATCGGGGCCAACACGCCGCCGATCCGCACCGAGCACGGCTGGATGACGATCTACCACGCCGTGGGGACCGACAAGTTCTATCGCCTCGGCGCGCTGCTGCTGGACCTGGACGATCCGACGCGGGTCACCCATCGCACGCGCCAGTGGATCATGCAGCCGGAGATGGATTACGAGATCGAGGGCTTCTACCGCGGCTGCGTGTTCCCGTGCGGGGCGGTGGTGATCGACGGGACGCTGTTCGTCTATTACGGCGGGGCCGACCGCTACTGCGCGCTGGCCACGTGCCCGCTGGAGGAGTTGATCGATTACCTGCTCTCTTGCCCGACTGACTGACATGAACGAGGAGGCGGGAACCATTTGCCGCAGCGGCCCGAGGGGTGCTTCGCGCGGATGGTTCCCGGCCCCGTCTTCCGGCCGAGTGACCGCCGTTGTGACCTGACCCGCGGGAGCCGACGCCATGATGCTACTGGCCGCCGATGCCGCGACGTCCGCAGCCAAGCACGCGATTCCGCTCGCCAACGTGGACATCGCGATCATGGTCGGCTACATCGCCCTGATCCTCGGCCTGGGCTGGTGGCTCTCGAAGCGGGCGTCGCGCAACCTGGAGGCCTACTTCCTCGGCGGCAAGAGCCTGCCCTGGTGGGTCATCGGCACCTCGCACGGGGCCAGCGGGTTCGACATCACGGGCACGATGTGGTTCGTGGCCATGCTGTTCACCTACGGGCTGAAGGCCGCGTTCATCCCCTGGATCTGGCCGCTGTTCGACCGCATCTTCCGGCAGGTCTATCTGGGGCCGTGGATCCGCCGCTCCAACGTGCTGACCGGGGCCGAGTGGATGCGGACCCGCTTCGGGACCGGACTGGCCGGCAACCTCTCGCACCTGAGCGTGGTCGTCTATGCCCTGGTGCTGAGCATCGGCTTTCTTTGCTACGCCTACCAGGGGATCGGCAAGTTCGCCGACGTGTTCTTCCCCTGGGACCTCGGCTACGGTCCGCTCACCTCGGCCGATTCCTACGCGGTTATCATCCTGCTGATCACCACGGCCTACCTGCTCCTGGGCGGATGGTACAGCGTCGTGCTCACCGACCTGCTGCAATTCGTGCTGTTGACCGTGGCCTCGGTGTTCATCGCCTGGGTCGCTTTGGAGCACGTCACCGCCGATCAGCTCCGCGCCGCGGTCCCGCCGGGCTGGACCGACCTCTGGCTGGGGTGGAAGCTCGACCTCGACTGGTCGGGACTGATCCAAGGCCTGAATCAGAAGATCGTCAACGACGGTTATTCCTTCCTCGGCTTCGTCGTCACGATCATGTTCCTCAAGGGAATCCTGGTGAGCATGGCCGGTCCCACGCCGGGGTACGGCATCCAGCACGTGCTCTCCACGCGCAACCCGCGCGAGGCCGCCCTGGAGAACTGGTGGATGTCGATCGTCCAGCTCGTGCCGCGATTCCTGATGATCACCGGCATCGCCGTTCTGGGGCTGGTCTATTTCAGCGACACGGTCAACGCGATGCTCGGGGCGGGCGAGAAGTTCGACTTCGAGAAGATCCTGCCCTTCGTGATCCGCGACTACGTCCCGGCCGGGCTGGTGGGCATCCTCATGGCCGGCCTGCTGGCCGCGTTCATGAGCACCTTCGATTCCACGGTCAACGCCGGCGCGGCCTACATGGTCAACGACGTGTACAAGCGGTACGTCAACCCCCACGCCTCGCAGCGGCTTTACGTCTGGATGAGCTACGCGGCCTCCATATTGCTGGTGCTGATCGCCATCGGCGTGGGCATGACGGTTACCTCGATCCACCAGATCACGACCTGGATCACCTTCGCCCTCTACGGCGGCTACGTCGCGCCGAACGTTCTGAAGTGGCACTGGTGGCGGTTCAACGGGCACGGCTACTTCGCCGGGATGATCTCCGGCGTGGCCGTGGCGATTCTGATCCAGATACCTACCACAATCAACGCGGTCTGGCAGACCCAGCTGTGGGAGTTCCCGGGGCTGTACGCGTTCTTCGTCACGGCGCCAGTGAGCCTGGTGGCGTCGATCTGCGTGTGCCTCATGACGCCGCCCGAAAGCGACGAAGTGCTACTTGGCTTCTACCGCGACGTGCGCCCCTGGGGATTCTGGAAGCCGGTGCGCGAGAAGCTCCAGCAGCAGGACCCGTCCACCGAGGCGAACCGCGACTTCTGGTGGGACGCCTGGAACGTGGCGGTGGGCATCGTCTGGCAGCTCCAGTTGATGATCGCCCCCATCTGCCTGGTGATCCGCGAGTGGACCACGATGTGGATCTCGCTGGGCATCCTCGCCGTGACCTCGGTGATCATGAAGTTCACCTGGTACGACCGGCTCGGGCCTGGCCCGATGTACACGACCCCCGACGGCGGCCCGCCCGACGCGGACAAGTAGCCACGGGAGGCGCGAAGAGAGGCCGGGGAGATGGCCACGAAGAACGCCGGAGAGGCACGAAGCGCGGAGAGAGGAGCGGCCAGGCCGTTCTCGTATTCTTCGTGCTTGCGGTGGCTATCGCCGCCTTCCCTTCGCGGCGGCCTCCCAGTCGCCTATCGGATCGGCCCGAAGCGCCCCAGCCGGCCTTCGAGCCCTCGCGGCGCGGGGGCGAGGTCGTCCGCCAGAAGCGAGTCGAGCATCCCCTCGGCGTCGTCGGTGAAGTGGGTCAGGCGCGTCAGCCACAGCGAGCGGAACAGGCCCGTCGCGTCGAACAACTCGGCGGGGAAGCAGGCGACGATCGACGAGGCGATCCGCTGGTTCAGATCGGCGTTGGCCGTCTTGGAATCCGGGCCTTGGCGGAACGCCGCGCGGAGCGAGGCCGCCACCAGCGGCCAGGCGTGGCGGCCCCCGGCCATCCGGCCCTGGTAGGAGAGGTCCTCGGCGAAGTCGTGGGCACGATCCGGATCGATGGCGAACTCGGCCACGTTCTCCAGGCCCGACAGGTACCCGATGAGCATGTCGGTCCATCGCTCGACGCGGCGCCTGAGCCGGTTGAGCTTGACGGCCTCCTCCGAGTCGATCGACGCCCCCTGCACCAGCAGGTTGAGCACGCGGTGCCGGGCCTCCAGGTGCCCGATCATCACGCTCCGCACGATCGGCTCGGTGGTGACCGAGTCGCGGCGGCGGTCGTAGGCGCACATCACGGCCGTCCACACCCGGGTGAGGACCTCGCCGGTGAGAATCTCCTCGAGCAGCGCCCGCGTCCTGGGCCACTGTCGCCGCCGCTGGAGCGGATCGAGATCGATCGCCTGCTGCGAGATCCGCTTCAAGTCGCGGGCCCAGCGATCCAGGCGGCACTTGGCGGCCACCCAGTAGGCCTCGATGCTCGCGTCGGGCACGTTGTGCGGGCTGCGGACCAGGACCGGCCCGTGGACGGCCACCAGCGCGGCCAGCTCAACCAGATCGCGGGAGTTCATGCCAGGGTGCAGCTTGGGGCGAACGATCAGCCAGTCCCGTGACGAGAGGGCGGCACCCGGGAGAGCCCGAGGGGACGGAGGCTCTCCCGGGCGCGCCGCACGGACCGAACACGGAATGCAAACCGGATGCCGCCGCCGGCGCACGCCGGTCATGCTTGACGCGCAAGCCCTTTTCTACAAGGAGGTTGCAGAGGAAGTCGGGCGGCCTGCCCTCGGGCGCGCTGCGGATCGGAGGTTGCCTTGCGTCAACACGGCGCTGCCTGGCGAAACGGCCTACGCCGCCCGGCGCGCGGGGGGAAAGGGCGGGGGGACCTCGTCGTAGCGCAGGGGCAGGGCGTCGGGCGACGGGCAGGACGGCGCGGAGCCGCGGCGGCGTGTTCCAAGGCCGTGGAGCACGCGCCCGGCCGCCGGCGTCACCGCGGCCGCGATCCACACGAAGCTCATCGGCTCGATCGGCACGCGGAAGCGGACCGAGGTAATCACCAGGGCGTGGAACAGCGTCACCGCAAAGAACACCGCCCAGGTGGGCCAGAACCGCCGCCACCGGCCCAGCGTGGCCAGCAAGCCCACGGCGGCCAGCACGAACCACACGGCCGTGGCCGCCCGGTAGATGCGGTTGGCGGCCTTGGGGTTCGTCTCGTCGAAGAGAAGGAAGTAGCGGAGCCGCTGCCACGAGAGCGCGGCATAGCGGCCCGGGTTTTCGCGAACGAACCGCACGGCGCGGCGTCCCAGGAGGCGGCTCCGCTCCGGCTCGGTGAGGCCGGCCAGCTCGGCGTAGCCGTGGGGCTTGAGCAGCACGTCGTCGATGTAGAGCGTCTCGTGCCGGGCTTCGTGCAGCGCCCGGTCCATGCCGGCCAGGGTGCCGTCGTGGTCGCGGCGGATCGCGTCGGCCGAGGGCTTGGGGATCTTGTCCGTGCCGTGGCTAGCCGGGTTGTTCCCCTGCCAGAACGCATAGCCGAACGTGGACTTGACGAACACCAGCTCGCCGTGGACGCGCCAGTTGCGCGCGATCCACGGCGCGATCACCACCGCGGCCACGGCAGCCATCAGGGCGACTGGATGGAACATGCGCCGCCACGGCGCGGGTGCCACGGGAGGCTTGTCCTCCCGTGCCCGGGCGGCACGTGCAGGCGGGCAAGTTGCCCGTGGCACCCGCTGCCCCACCGGGCCGCCCAGCCAGAAGGCGATCGCGCAGAAGGGCAGGGCCAGGGCCAGGATCGGCTCGGTCAGGAGGAGCACGCCCGAGAGTAGGCCTCCAAGCACAGCCCCGGCCGTGGTCCCGCGCCATCGTGGCGATACGACCACGCCAAGTAGAAGCGTCAGCCACAGGGCGGCCCAGAGGGCGACTTGCATATGGGTGACGCTGTACAGATGCGTGGGGTACACGGCCGCGCCCAGCCCCGCGACCCAGCCGACCGCCGGCGCGCGCGGCACGAGCGAGCGGGCGAGCCATACCACGGCCAGCACCAGTCCCGTGCCGGCGGTGCACTGGAGGAGCTGCACGGCCAGCACGGCATCGGCCGAGCCCACCCCGAACAGCCAGTACGCCCCGGCCAGCAGCAGCGGATAGAAGGGCGCCTGCTGCGAGGTCGGCCCCTCGGAGCCGAGGAACTCGATGGAGAACCCCCCCCCGGCCAGCAGGTTCTCGGCGATGCGGCCGTGCTCGTAGCCCAGCGGCCGGTCGTGGTCGGTCCACAACACGGCCACCAAGCCCACGCGCAGCGCGAGCGCAAAGACCGCCAGTGCCAGGAGCCCCGCTGTGCGCGGCGTCATGTCGGCCTCCTTGCCAGGCCCGAGACTTCCGAAGTCGAGAGGACTTCGGAAGTCTGCTGTACTAGGGCAGGGATTCTAGAGCAACGGCCTACCGGCGGACAACTGAGGCTGGGGGGTCTGGCCTGGACAGGCAATCTGAGTCCCCGCCCCGCGGCGCGGCGCTTGCCAGCCTGGATGATCCTGCTACGATGATCCTCCGACTTCCGGCCCCCGATCCCCGATTCCCGATCTCCTCCCATGAAATTCGCCATCTGCAACGAGACGTTCCAGGAGTGGCCCTTGGACAGGGGCTTTCGGTTCGCGGCCGAGTGCGGGTACACGGGCATCGAGATCGCCCCGTTCACGATCGCCCAGTACGTTACCGACATCTCGCCGGAGAAGCGGGCCGAGGTCCGGCGCCGGGCCGAGGAGGCCGGGCTGGAGGTCGTGGGGCTGCACTGGCTGCTGGCCAAGACCGAGGGCTTTCATCTGACCAGCCCCGACGAGGAGGTCCGCCGCAAGACCGCGCGCTACCTGGGCCACCTCTCCCGATGCTGCGCCGACCTGGGCGGCCGAGTGATGGTCTTCGGCTCGCCTCCGCAGCGCAACCTGCCGGAGGGCGTGACGCCGGAGCAGGGCATGGACTACGCCGCCGAGGTGTTCCGCGAGGTCGTGCCCGTGCTGGAGGACAACGATGTGACGCTTGCCCTGGAGCCGCTGGCTCCCGCGGAGACCGACTTCATGCAGACCGCGGCCGAGGCCGTGGCCCTCGCCGAGCGGATCGGCTCGTCTCAGGTGCGACTGCATTTGGACTGCAAGGCCATGGCCTCCGAGGCGACGCCGATCCCCGACCTGATCCACCGCCATCACGCGATGATGGCCCACTTCCACGCCAACGACCCGAACCTGCAAGGGCCGGGCTTCGGCGATCTGGACTTCGTTCCAGTCTTCGAGGCCCTTGGTGAGGTCGACTACCGCGGCTGGGTCTCGGTCGAGGTCTTCGACTACACCCCTGGCGTCGAGCGCCTGGCCCGCGAGAGCCTGGAGTACATGCAGCAGTGCCTGGCGAAGCTGGCGGGGTGACCGGGTGAAGGGAGTTGGGGCGGGGGTCGGAGTGGCCCAGCACGGGGCCCAGCATGCCTGGGTCGGACCAACCGAGCGTCTCCGCCTTCGAGCGTTCCCCGAGCCGAGCGCGATGGTGCTTCTCGCCCTGAACGGACTGCCGCTCCTGGCGATCGTCCACGGGCTGCGGGGCCGTGAGCGCGCGGCCAGGCCGCGCCCCTTCCGCCTGTCGCGCGCCCGCACGGGTCGGGCCCCCCGCAACAGCGTGCCCCTCTTGCGCGGGGTTCGCGCACGGCCCGACCTCTGGACATGGAGGGAGTTCGGAGTATCATCGGTGGCGCTGCGGGCCTGGGCGTCCTTGCCGGGTGTCACGGCGGGAGCGTTCGGCCACGACGCTTTCCACTTGGGAGAGGGCATGATGGCTGCGACGGGCAAGGCGATGTCGGAGCTGCGGGCGGTGGTATTCGCCGCGGTGGTGCTGGGGCCTGCGGGGGCGGGCCGGGCTGAAGTGCTTCTGCACTACGACTTCAGCGACGGCAGCGGCACCACGGTCACCGACCTGAGCAGCAAGGGCAACCACGGCACGCTGACGGACTTCGGCAACACCACGGCCGGAGCCGGGGCGTTCGGCGTCAGCGAGGGCTGGGTCTCCGGCGGCGGCCTGAGCTTCCTGGACGACGGGGTACGGAGCTACGTCCAGACTCCGCTCTCGCAGAGCGCGGTCCACGGCGGCGCCTTCACGATCGAGCTGACGGCCAGCGCCGACGGACCTTCGAACTGGACGCCAGCCATCGGCTCGGATCAGGGGCCGGGGTTTGACGCAAGCGAGACTTTCTTTCTTGGGATCAACAACAGCCTGTCCTTCATCGAGGTCCGCGTCCCGCCCGACGGCGGCGGAATCGGCAATCCCGCGGTCCCGATTCCATGGACGCTGCCCGGCGACCAGTCCGACCCCGCGCTGCATCACGTGGCGCTGACGTACAACGGCACCAACCGATTCGACCTGTACATCGATGGCGCCTACGCCGGCGGCGAGAATCGCGGGGCGCTCTCCTCGGCGACCTCCAACTTCATCATCGGCAACACGGGACACGACGGCGGCGAGCAGTGGGACGGCGTGATCTCGGGCGTGGCGATCAGCGACCGGAGGCTCACGCCCGGCGACTTCGTGCTCACCGGGCCGCAGACGCTTCTGCACTACGACTTCGGCGACGGCAGCGGCACCACGGTCACCGACCTGAGCGGCAACGGCAACCACGGCGAGCTGGTCAACTTCACCGACACCACGGCCGGGGCGGGCTCGGTCAACGGCGCCCAGGGCTGGGTGAGCGGCGGCGGGCTGAACTTCGTCGAGGACGCCGTGCCGAACGTCTCGGGAGACGAGAACCGCGTCCAGACCCCGCTTCCCATCGGTTCGCTCGACGACCGGTCGTTCACCCTGGAGATGCTCTCCACGTTCGCCGGCACGAGCACCTGGGCCCCGGCGCTGGGCCAGGGCGGCGGCTCGGGCGCAGGCTCCATCTTCTTCTTCGGCGTCAGCGACGACAACGACACCGTGGCCGTGAATCTCTCCGGCTCGCAAAGCGACAACGCATTCGCCGACAACCCTTGGAACGGGGATGAAACGCACCACCTGGCGCTGGTCTACTCCCTGGCCGACGAGATGCTCCACCTATACGTGGACGGGGACCTTGTGGCGACCGATTCCGTCGCCCCCTCCGCGTTCAACTTCCCGGCCAGCGGCAATCTGTGGATCGGCGACAACTCCCATTCCAGCACGGAGGCCTGGGCGGGCACGATCTACGGCGTGGCGGTCACCCAGGGTGTCCTGGACCCGGACAGCTTCGTGCTCACGCGCGATGCCTTCGTGATCCCCGAGCCGAGCGCGATGGTGCTTCTCGCCCTGGGCAGCCTCGTGCTTCTCGGGCTGGCCCCTCACCGGCGGATGCGGGGTGGACTGCGGTAGGAGGCGGCGACCGCCGTCCCGCGCGACGGGGTTGGCTCACGATCCGTCGATCACGGAGATGCCCAGTTCTTCGGCCTGGCCCAGGATCGCGGCGGCCGCTCCCTGTTTCATCAGGTCCCCGACCGGGACCTTCTCGGAGCCGCCCGTCTTCCGATGGCATAAGAGGTAGTAGCTTGTCCGTCTTCCGCGACGGGTCATCCGCGACTCCCCGGTCAATTCGATCCGCGACAGCTCCGAAAACGAGACGTCGTGGACCGTGGGGGCGAACCAGAAGCCCGTGCGGAGCGTGAAGTGCTCCTTGTCGACCGTCGCCTTGTCGGAGTAGAGACCGGGGGCAAACACGAGGCTGGCGAGCGGTCCTCCGATCATCAGTACCCACGCCCAGCCGGTGGCCTTGCTGCGAAGAGCGATGCCTGCGGCCAGGGCGACCGCTCCCGCCACGAAGACAAGCCCCGGCACCCAGGCGGCGAACGTGAAGACCATCGTGTCGCCATCGCGGCTTGCATTCACACAGCCGCTGACCGCGCAAGCCAGAGCGCACAGGAGGATCGTCAGCAAGGCGGAGCTCCGACGGAACATGGCCAATTCTCCAAAGCGGTGCTTGGGGGATTGAGTCAGGTGCTTCGCGAGGCTCGAGCGCTGGCCGCGACGGCGGCGATAAGCGTAGCACGCCCGAGGGGCCAGAGCAATGCTCTCCGGTGGCGGGGCCTAAGCCCTAACCGGATTCTAATGTCCCGCCGACACGACGGAAGAGAGCGGGCAAGATCGCGAGAAGGCGGCGCGAGAGGTGGCTGGGGTCAGGAATCGGGAGGCAGGAGGCAGGGACGCGGTGGGAAGGCAGGGTCACCGCGCTATCTCGAATTCAGTGCGGAGGACGAAGTGGCTGTGTGCTCGTTGCACTCCTCACTCGCCACTGGCCACTGGCAACTTCGCACCCCTTACTCCCGGTCGCCGCGCACGCCCATCTTGAAGGCGCGGAACTGCTCGGCCCACTGGGGCGGAGGGGCGATCGAGCGCGATTCGCGAAGGCCGCGGAGCGTGTCGGACTCAAGACGCCCGCCCTCGAGCGACGTGCCGCGGGGGCGCAGGCCCAGGTTCTTCAGGGCGTCGTCGAGCTCCTGCCGGGCCTCGCCGCCCGTGCCTCCCTCCGCGGCCTGGCGCTTGAGCTGCTCCCACCGCCGCAGAAACGCCTGGGCGTCCTCGCGGGTCCAGCGGAGCTTCTCCAACAGGCGCGAGTCGCCCTCCTCGAGCTGGTCGCGGAGATGCTCCAGGGCCATGTCCGTGGCGTTGCGGGCGTACTGGAGGTTCGGATCGTCGCCGGCCTCCAGCGGCGTGCTGGGCGGGGTGGGGACGTCGGGCTGCTGGCCGGGCTGCCCGCCGGTGGTCGGGTTGCCCGCGCCGTGGGCGTTCGGTGCCTGGTCGGTCTCGCCCTGCGGCTGTCCGCCCGGGCCGTTGCCCTCGGCCGGCCGGCCGTCCTCGCCGGGCGTCGGGTCCTGCAACTGGGGTTTCTGCCCCGACCCGTCGCCGGGCTGCTGGCGCGACTGGCTGCCTTGGCCTCCCTGCTTGCGCGCGGGGTTGCCCGTGGGCTCCTTCGATTCGACCTGCTCGCCGGGCTTGGTGCCGGTCTCGCCCTCGCCCTTGGTCTGGCCGGCATTGGCCCCCTGGTCCGACTCGGACTGGCTGCCGGCCGCGCCGGTGCCCTGCTTCGGGGCCCGCTGCCCGCCGCCGTCCTCGCCGCCGCCCGAGCGGTCGCCCGAGGTGTCGCCCTGCGAGTCGGACTGCGTCTGGCTGGTGCTGGGCGACTGGGCCTGTTGATCCTTGGGCGGTTCGCCCTGGCCGGTGTCGCCGGGCGTCTTGTCGCGGTGGCGGTTGTCCTCCTGGGGCGAGGGACTTCCCTGGTCGGACTGCGAGGGCTTGCCCGCCCCCGGCTCGCCGAGGGCCTGCTCCGTGTCGCCGCCCGGCTTCTGCGCGCCGGCCGGGTTTTGCGACGGATCGGACGGCTGGGGTTTCTCGTCCGGCGCGCCCGGGCCCTTGGACTGGGCCCCCTCGTCCGGTTTGGGCTTGGGCTGCTGATCCGGCTTGGCGCCGGCGCCCGCCGGGTTGTTGTCCGCAATGCGCTGCATGGACTGGTCGCCGGGCTTGGATCCCTGCTCCGCCGCGCCGGACGGCTCCTGCCCGTCGCCCGGCTGGGGCGTCTCGCTGCCGGGAGTCTTCTCGCCCGGGGTGTCGCGGTTGCCCGGCTGCTGCATGCCCGCTTCGGGCTTTGGCTGGGCGCCAGCGGGCTGATCCGATCCCGGCTCGCCGGGTTTCGGCTGGGGCTGGTCGGGCTTGGCTTGCGGCTCGCCCGGCTGCGGTTTGGCCTCGCCCGGGTTGGGCTCCGCACCGCTCGCGCCGGGCTTGGGTTGGACCTGTCCGGCGCCGCTCGGGTCTTGCTGGGCGCCGGCGTCCGGCGGGGGCTTGTCCTTCGGCTGGTCGGGCGACGGCTCGGGCTGCTGCTGGCCGCGGTCCTGCTGTTGCTGCTTGCGGTCCTCGAGGATTCTCTCAAACGCCTCGGCCGGGTTGCTCTCGGGATTCACGCGTTCCTGCGGCTCGCTCTGGCCTGGATCGGAGCCGGGCTGCTGCTGGGCCGCGGGGTCCTCGCCCGGCTTGGGCTCGGCCCCGGGCTGACCCTGGCCGGAGTCGCCAGGCTGCATCTGGTTGGGATCGGCCTGCGGGTCGCCTTGGCTGCCGTCGGACGGCTTGGGCTCGCCCTGCGCTTGGGCATCGTCCGGCTTGGGCTTGGCTTCGCCCGGCGGGGGTTTCTCCTGAGGCTGCTCCTCGGGGCTGGGCTGTTGCGGCGCAGCGCTCGGGTCCTGGCCCTCGTCGGGCTTGGCCTGGGGATCGCCCTGCCCGTCGGGCTTTGCCTGCCCGTCGGGCTTTGGCTGCCCGTCCGGCTGTCCCGGGCCCTGGCCCTGCTGGTCCGGGTTGGAGTCAGGCTGGCGGCCTTGCGGCTCGACGATCATGATCCGCCGCCGCTCGGTCTCCACGCGGTGGGGCGCAGGCTGCTTGTTGTCCTCGGCCATGGCCGAGTAGATCACCACGTCGCCGGGCTCCAGTCCCAGCACCGCCGGCTCGAAGCGGAGCACACCCTCGATCGGCCCGCGGTGCGGCGGCTCGGGACTTCCCGGCGGGCGGTCCAGAAGGGGCTTGATCGGCAGCGTGCGTCCCTGCTTCTCGGCGTGGAACCGCACGCGGCGCAGCCCGAAGTCGGGATCCTCGGCCCGGACGCGGAACGCGGCCGCCCCGTTGACCGGCAGTTGGATCTCCTCGGGCGTCTCTTCCTGCGTGGCCAGGCCGATCTGGACGCGGGGCGGCAGGTCGGGGATGACCTCGATGCGGTAGCGCGTGGGGCGCCGGTTCTCGCGGCCCTCGGTGTCGCGGAACCGCAGCAGATAGCTGTCGTAGGCCGGCTGCATGGGGTCGTCGCGGTCCATGCGGAGCGTGAACTGGCCCGTGGCGGTGCGGCCGTCGGCCTCCATGTCCACGTTGCCGCGCCCGTCGCAGCCGAGGTCGATCTCGGCCTGGCCGATGTCGAGGTTCGTGGCGGCCTCGACGGTCACGCGCGTGCCCTGGATCGCGCGGATGTCGCCCTGCCCGGCAATCTCCGCGCGGGGCAGCTCCGTATATTCCGGGTAGTCATAGACGAGCCTCTCCACCGCGATGGCCGGGGCCACCTGGACGTCGATCGCGAACCGCCGCGTGGTGCAGTCGCCCGCCGTGAGGTAATACTCCACGTCCTCCCGGGCGACGAGGCTGTCCTGGGGGATGACGTAGCGGCGATCGTCGCCGGCAACCGGCTGCATGGGGATCGCCTGGTTGACGAGCTGCCCGTCGGCCGTGGAATAGTAGAACGTCACTTCCTCGCCCTCGGCCAGGCCGCGGACGTCGGCCGAGACCGAGACCACGTCGCCGCGCGCGACGGCCGTGTTGCCCGGCTCGACGTCGTCGATCACCACGCGCGTGGGCGCGGGGATGTCGGCCCAGGGCCAGATCACGCGCTGGAACGAGACCAGCGGGTCCTTGGGCGAAAGCACCAGGTACAGGCAGACCGCGGCCACCAGGGCGGCCAGCACGTAGCCCAGCCGCATGGCGTGGCGGCGGTCCACCACGAGCTCGACGTGGACATGCGACAGATCGTCGGCTGCGCGCTGCTGCATGCCGCGATAGACCAGCTCGTTGAGCCCGCGGGGGTCGCGTCGAAGCAGCAGGAAGTTGACGACGCTGTTCTTCAGCGAGGGCTGGGTGGCCTCGATGGTCTGGGCGGCGAACAGGGGATTGATGCGGTGGACCAACAGCGGCACCACCCGCAAGGCGAAGTACCACCCGGCGGCGCCCACAAGCAGGGCCATCAGCAAGAACCGCCCCCAGAAGCCCAGGCCCCCGGTGACCATCCAGTGGTCGACGAGGGCCGCGGCGAGCAAGAAGCTCAGCGAGCCCACGGCCAGGGTGAGCAGCCCCGCGGCGATCTCCACGCCCTTCACCTGGCGGCGGGTGCGGTGGATCTGCGCGTCGATGACCGAATCGACCTGGGCGGCGCGCTTCCGGGCCGGGGAGTCGGCGGGCGGTGGGGGCGGGACCGAAACGATCTTGATGCCCGCGCCGCCCGGGA
>CAYSUS010000010.1:0-97503 GCA_964434165.1 uncultured Pirellulales bacterium | reverse complement strand
CTAGTCGCTACTGTCCGAATAATCGGCAAACTCCACCACCGACTTGGTGAGAATCAGGGGAAAAGTCAGTAATCAGGTCCCCGGCTGAGCCAGGCAGTCGCCTTCGCCCCCCCAGAAGCGAGTCCTGCCCGGCCCGCGCGGATCCGACCAGATTCTCCAGAACAGAGAACCGTACTAACCGGCCAAAGGGGTGGAAAGAAACCTGGAGGCCGCGTGCAATTTGTTTGACAGTCGCTTTCGCCTTTGATTATCGTGGGTCCTATGGGTGCATCGCCGGTCTGGCCGACGAAGCACCCACGGCGCTCGCCCATAACCGGATTCGGGCCGACGGCCCAGGTGGACGCTTTCGGCTGGTCGCGGCGACCGATGGGGGAGTCGTGGCCGTATGCCGCGGGGGGTGGAAGCTTTTTTTCACGCGCGTTGTTGCTCACTCTCTTGTCGCCACTGTTCCCCGGAGCCGCACCGGGCCCGAACAGCCCTGCCTGCGTGACCTTGTCAGCGCATCCGCCTTGGCCTGACCGACGCCGTCAGGCGCAGAACAGCAACCCCTAGCCTGAGCAAGGGGATAGAGAAGGACGGGCAGTAGCCCGACGAGTGAGCGCGGGGTCGTGAGCAACGGGAGCCATCGGTTTCTCACCACGTGCTACCTGGGAGAAGTTGTCCATTGATGCAGCAAACGATCCCCGCGAGCGAATCCCGGCAGGACTCGGACACGACGTACTCCTGGATCGCGCTCGGCGTACTCCTGGCAGTCCTGGTCTTCGGCTACTGGAACTCGCTCCAGGAAGCGGCCGCCTATTGGCAAGGCCCGCAATATTCGCACGGCTGGCTCATCCCGCTGTTCACGGCCCTGCTGCTGTGGATGCGGCAGCAACCGCTGACCGCAGTCCCCGTGGCGCAGAGGTACTACGGGCTGGGCATCCTCGCGACGTCGCTCCTGGCCCGGCTGTTTTGCGCGTTCTTCGGCCTCGACATCCCGGACATGGTGACCTTCGTGCCGGCCGTGCTGGGCGTGATCGTGATGGTCGGGGGGTGGCGTATGCTGCGGTGGGCCGGGCCGGCCGCGGCTTTTCTGATTTTCATGTTCCCGCTGCCGTGGACCTTGGAGCAGGCGATTCTCTCCCCCTTGCAGACGCTGGCCACCAAGGTCAGCACCTACGGCTTGCAGACCCTTGGCTTCGGAGCCTATCGTGAGAGGAACGTGATTCGCATCGAAGATCTGCAATTGGGCGTGGTGGATGCGTGCAGCGGGTTGCGGATGACGACGATCTTCCTCGCCCTGTCGGTGGCCATCGTGCTGGTGGCCGACCGGCCGTGGTGGGAGAACCTCGTGATCCTGCTCAGCGCCATCCCCATTGCCCTGACCGTGAACGTCATCCGCATCACGGTCACCGGCGTCTTGTACGTGGTGGCCGACGCGGAGCTGGCCGAGAAGGTGTTCCATGACTGGGCCGGCTGGTTGATGGTCCCGCTGGCCCTTATCCTGTTGTGGATCGAAGTGACGATCCTATCGAACCTGTTTGTGGAAGTGGAGGACGAGATTCCTTCGTTCGACCGGCCGAAGTACGCCCGGGCCGCCCCGGCCAAGTGAGGCCCCCTGGCAACAATCGGCCAAGCGCGGCGTTGCCTGCCGACAGCGCGCCGGCCAAGGGCAGCCGCCGGGCCGCGATTCCAACGTGAGGGAAAGCAAGGATTTGCAGCAAGCCCAGCGCATGACGGTCCGGCACGGCCTGAACGTTGCGGTCCGTAGTGCCGGGGGGCAGAGCGGGCGTCCGGACGCGCGAAGGCCGGGCGGCGTGAAGACGGGTACATTCCAGGCTCGTTCCTTTTGCGAGGCATACCGTGGCACAATCGAGTGATCCCAACTCCCAAGGCGTCAATGGCGACAACTCCCGCGATCTGCGCGGGGCCCTGGTCGCTTCGCATGAAGGCCATCGCTGGCCCGCCCGCTCGACTCCGCAGCCCGAGATCCTCAACACCACGCCGCGTCCCATCGACCTGGTTTACGCTCTCAGGCGCCGCTGGGGATGGGCGCTGGGGATGGGGGTCCTCGCGGCGATGGCGGCGGCCGCGGCGGCCTGGGTTCTCCTGCCGGTGAACTACACGGCAACCGCATGGCTGCGGATCGCTTCGAAGAAGCCCCAGATCATGTTCAAGGTGGGCGGCGAGGACGAGCTGCTCAACGACCGCCGGGCCGTGGCCACGCTGATGACCAGCCGTTTCGTGCTCAACGCCGCCCTGCGCAAGCCCAACGTGGCCCAGTGCGAATACCTCCGCGACGAGGAGGACCGCCTGACCTGGTTGAAGGAGCACGTCCGGGTGAGTTTTCCGGGCAACTCCGAGATCCTCCAGATCGCCATGACGGGGGACGATCCCAGCCAGCTCGTCACCCTCGTGAACGCCGTCAAGGACGCCTACATGGAAGAGGTGGTCGGCGTGGATCGCGAGAACCAGCTCCGCCGCAAGCGCGTCCTCGAGCAGAGCTACCACCGCAACCAGGAGGACATCCGCAAGAAGACCACGCTTTACGAGGACCTGGCCAACGAGCTGGGGGCCGCGGACTCCGACCAGGTGCGTCTGAAGGGCCTGTACGCCCTGGAGACCACCGACCGTCTCCGCAACCGCGTGCTCTCGCTGAAGGGCCGGATCAGCGGCATCGATCAGCGGATCAGCATCGGCGAGGCCCTGCTGGAGAAGCTCGGCGAGGAGTCCGAAAACCCCAAGGTGGACGAAGCCAAGATGCGCGAGAAGCTGAAGCGCCAGATGTTCGAGAAGGCGCTGGCCAGCGACCCGTGGATCGGTTACGCCCAGCAGGAGATCGCCCGGCTGGACATGCAGATCTTCGAGGAGAAGCTGAGGGCGAAGGATGACGATGCCCCCAGCATCGATCGCATGAAGGAGCGGCAGCAGACGATGCGCGAGGGCATCGACAAGCGGATCGCCGAGATCGGGCCGGGTTTGGAAAAGGCCATCGAGGAGAAGCTCAAGGAGCACCTGGCCGAAGGCTGGCACCTGGCCCCCACGAGCCCCCGCGAGAAGCAGCTGGCCACCATCGAGGCCTGGAAGGTCGAGCAGTCCGTGCTCGAAGAGGAGCTCAAGGTGGCCGAGGAGGCCTTCAAACAGAGCGCGGCCGAGAGCGAGAAGCTCAGCTCCAACTCGGTCGAGCTGGACCTGCGACGCTCCGAGCTGGAGCGGTTGAAGCGGATCACCGAGCGGATGGGTCAGGAGCTCGAGGAATGGGAGATCGAGCTGGCGGCCGCCCCGCGCGTGACCCTGCTCGAGCCGGCGAGCGTGCCCAAGAGCAGCGACATCCGCAAGAAGTACCGCATGATGGCGTTCATCGCGGCCGCGGCCTTCGGCCTGGCCGTGCTCGGCGTGGCCGGCCTGGACTTCATGTCCCGCCGCGTCAACTCGCCGGCCGAGGTGGCCTACGGGCTGGGCGTGCGGGTCGTCGGCGACGTGCCTTCGATCTCCGGGCGCCAGCGCTCCCGGCTGGGCCTGAACGGCTCGTCCAGTCCCCTGCAAGGCATTCTCGCCGAGTCGATCGACAACATCCGCACCGCGCTGCTCTATCGCTCCAGCGCCGAAGGCATCCGCGTGGCCCTCGTGACCAGCTCCCTGGAGAAGGAGGGCAAGACCACGGTCGCCTCGCAACTGGCGGCCAGCCTCGCCCGCAGCGGACGACGCACGCTGTTGATCGACGGCGACTTGCGCCGTCCCAGCGCGCACCGTCTGTTCGAGATGCCGGTGACGCCCGGGCTGAGCGAGGTCCTCCGCGGCGAGGCCGAGCTGGACGACGTGATCCGGCCCACGCGCGTGGCCGGGCTGTGGATGATTCCCGCCGGGCATTGCGACCTGGACAGCATCCAGTCGCTGGCCAGCGACGGGCTCCGCGACGGGTTCACCCGGCTCCGCGACGAGTTCGACTTCATCATGATCGACTCCGGGCCCGTGCTCACCGACTCCGACGCCCTGCTGTTCGGCCGCTACGCCGACGGCGTGCTCCTCTCCGTGCTGCGCGACGTCAGCCGTGTGCCCCAGGTGTTCGAGGCTTGCGAGCGGATCCGCGCGGTGAACATCCCGCTGCTCGGCGCGGTCGTCAACGGCGTGAGCGTGGGCAAGTACCGCTCGTACTACCGGCCCTACGCGGCCCACGCCGAAAGCTCCGTGGCCTGACCGCGGGCCGAAGCCCGATCGCCTTTCCCCGGCAACACGAACGCCAATCGCCGCCTGTCATGAATCGCCACCTGCCGCTGATCCTGCCCGCCGCTGCCGGCGTCGTCCTGATCCTGCTGACCACGATCGTGCAGGGCGTGTGGACCGATCGCTGGGCGCCGACCCACTCCGAGGAGCTCGAGGTCTTTGCCGCGGCGCTGCGCAACGTGCCGGACCATATCGGCGACTGGGAGACGCAGGAAACCACGGAGATGGACCCGCGCGAGCGCGAGGCGGCCGGGGCTTACGAGGACCTCTCCCGGACCTACCGTAACCCGCACACGCAGGACGTCGTCTCGGTCTATCTGATTTGCGGGGCCTCGCGCCACGTGGCCGTTCACACGCCCGACGCGTGCTACGTGGGTTCGGGCTTCCGCATCGAGGACAAGATCCGGCCTTACACGATCCGTTTCGGCGATTCCTCGGCCGAGTTCCGTACCGCCCAGTTCCTCAAGGAGGACCGGACCACCCAGCACACAGTGCGCGTCTTCTGGGCGTGGAATGCCAGCGGCAACTGGGAAGCGCCCGACATGCCCCGCATGAAGTACGGCGGGCGCACCCCACTGAACAAGCTCTACCTGATCACGCGCACCACGCCCGGCGCCGCGCTGGAGGACAGCCCGGCCATCGAGTTCGCCGAGGTCTTTCTCCCCGCGGTCACTGATCTCCTCTTCCCCCCGCCCGCGAAGGACGCCGCGGCGCCCGCGTCGTCGAAGCCCAAGGAGGGCAAGGCCCCGGCCGACCCGATCAAAGACGACGGGCCTCCCGCGCCGGAGGCTGTCGAGGGCCCCGCTGCCCCCGAGCCGCGCTCCGACGAAACGTGATCGCCCGATCGACTCGCGATGGTCCCCACTTCCGTCCGTGCCCGTCGGCCGGCCCTGCTACAGACCCCGGGATCACGGGGCCCGGCCCTGGCCTGCGTGAGGATTGCGTGAGCGTCCCCGGGCGCGACCGCCGCGGCCGCTCTCTTGTCGCTGCGCGTGTAACCTTCTATAACGAACCGGGATGATCGACACGGCCGGCCCGCGCCCCGCGTTACTGAAGACTTCCGGGGTCCGAAGGACTTCGGGAGTCTGATCGTTTCTCTGACCACCCCCAAGACCGCGCCCCCTTTGGACCTGTGAGTGGCGGTGATGCAGCAGCCGTTTGACGCTTATCAGCTTTGGCTGGGGATCGCAGCGCACGAGCGCCCGGCCAACCACTACCGGCTACTTGGAATTGCCCCCTACGAGAGCGACTTCGAGACGATCCGCCGCGCCGTTGACCAGCGCGAGGCGTACGTTCGATCCGTGGCCTCCCAGGACCCGGCGGCCGCCGAGGAGGTTCTCGAGGACCTGGCCACCGCCCGGCACCTGCTGCTCAACCCGGCGTTCAAGGCCCAGTACGACGCCATGCTGGCGCAGCCGTCCACCCCGCCGGCCGTGACCCCGAGCCCGGCTGAGCCCGTCACGCCGCCGGCCGTGACGCCCCCGGCTGCAGCCCACGGTGGCGTTTCGCCAGCGATGCCCGCCGCCGTGACGCCGGCGGCGGCCGCCCCCTCCGGCGCGGTGGAGGCCCCGGTCATCGTCACCGGCGACGCGCCCTCCGGCGCCGCAGCCCGCCGCGCCGCCGGCCCGCAGAACGCCGCCGCCAACGGGACCCGCACCGCCGCGGCGAAGAACCCCTGGACCCAGCCGGGCACGATCGTCGCCCTTTCCGGCGGCGGACTGGTGCTGGTCATGATCCTGGTGCTGGCGATGGCGGGCGGAGGCGGCAAGAAGGACCGCCGCGAGACCTCGAGCCGCACCAGTTCCTCGCGATCCGACCACGACAACGAGGGCGGACGCCCCTCGCGCCCGCCCCGCCGCACGAAGACCTCGTCCTGGCGCAAGGGGACCCCGCCGCCCATCGGCTCGCGGACCATGGCCGACCTGATGAACCAGGGCGAAGACACCCCACTGGACAAGTCGAGCACGACGGGCCTCTTGGCCGCGGCCCGGGCCGCGCTGGCCGATCGGCAGATCGAGACCGCGCGCAACCACCTCGACGCCGCGTTGGACATGGCCCGCTCGCCCACCGAGAAGACCGAGGCGGAGCGCGTGCAACGCCTGGTCGAGTCGCTCGAGGCATTCTGGAAGGCAGTGCGCGAGGTTTCGGCCAAGCTTCAAGCGGGCGACGAAATCCGAATCGGCAACAACCTCTGCGTCGTGGTCCAGAACCGCGACGACCGGCTGATGGTCCGGGCGGACGGCAAGAACCGCGAGTTCCACGTCATCAGCGAGATGCCCCGGCAACTGGCCATCGGCATCTTCCAGAAGCGGATGCCCGGCGACGGGCACACGGCGAACCTGCGGATCGGCGCGTTCCTGGCCGTGGACAAGTGGGGCGACCGGCAGGAAGCCCGTACGCGACTGGAAGAAGCGGGCTCGGCGGGCCGGGCCCTGCTGCCCGAGGTCGAGCTGGCCGGCCCGGTCAGAACCCGGCCCAAGGCCGACACCGGGCGCGACCCGGTGATGCACGCGGACAAGGAGAAGCCCGCGGAGTGGAAGCCGCCGCCGAAGAAGGACAATCGCCTGCCGGTCCCCGACAAGGCGGCCCTGGCCAAGGCCGAGGAGCAGGTCCGCGAGATCTTCCAGGACGAGTTCGCGGCCGCCCGGGACAAGGAAGGCAAGGTTGCCTTGGCCAAGAAGATGTACGACCTGGCCGAGGAGACCGAGGACGACCCAGCGCTGCGCTACTTCATGTACAGCGTGGCCCACGATATGGCGGTCGACCTTGGCGACGCCGAGTCGTTCAACTGGGCCGTGATCCGCATCGCCGACCACTTCAAGGTGGACGCCCTGGCGATGAAATCCGACGACCTGATCACTTGCTGGCGCGAGCAGACCGACAGCCAGGTCCGCTGGAGCATCTACCAGTACAGCTTGCAGCTCCTCGACGAGGCGATCGAGGAAAAGCATTACGTTGCCGCGGATCGGGCCTCGCGGGTCGCCTTGGCCGGCGCCAAGATCGACAAGGACTACGCCAAGGCCCGCCAGATCGAGGAAAAGATCGAGAAGATCCGCGAGCTGAAATGATCTCCCCTCTCCCGCTCGCGGGAGAGGGGTCGGGGGTCAGGGCGGCGGAAATGAGTGGTGGTCATCTCGTTCCCTCGCGGAGCACGGGGACGAGCGAGCCGCTTCCTCCCGTGTTCACCCCTTCGCCTCGCCAGGCTGTTCCTGGGCAGGGGCGGGCTGTTCGGAAGGCTCCTGCTTCGCAGCGGCCTTCGCCTCGCGGAGCTTCTCGAGCAGCGCCTCGAGCTCGTGATGGACCCGGTAGGATTGCGAGACGATCAGCACCCGGGCGTCGCCCACCGTGGCCGCGGCCATCGAGCCCGTGCCGCCAGAGAAGTCCCAGGTCTTCACGGCCACCGTCGCGGTGATCACGTCGACGAGGTCCTCCAGCTCCCGCTTCATGTCCTGCTCGGCGCGGTCCGCGCCCATCCCGGCGACCAGGTCGCCCACCGTGTAAACTCGCGTGGTCAGCATGCCCTGGGCCTCCTCGGGCGTGGTCACCAGCAGCGCCTCGTGATGAACGGCCCAGGTCAGCTTCAGCGGGCGCAGGATCAACTCCAGAGCCGAGCGGAGGCTGGTTCCCTTGCACTGAATCGACACCGCCGCGCTGGTGGGGTCCGGCTTGGCGGCGCCCAGGGCTTTCCAGTCGATGGCGATGTTCACGCCGTGCAAATCGCGGAGATACTCCACCACGTCCAATAGCGGCGTCTCGATGAACTCGCACGTGGTGGGGCTGTCGAGGGCCTTCTCGATGGCTTCCTCGGCCGAGGACCGGTCGCTCTGACGCCCATCCGACCGTGGTTGGTGCGAAGGGACTATACCCTCGGGCGACTCCTCGGCAACGGCGGGAACGCAGAGGACCACCATGCCCAGCAGGGTGAATAACAGGAATTTGCTCATCGGGAGACTCCTTAAGGGCGTATTCAGCGATTTATTGCCTCGTTCCCACGCTCTGCGTAGGAACGAGGAACTCGGGCGGATCGCGGGAACGAGCGACGCCTTCAAAACATACCTCCGCCACGGATGCCGTACTCCTGCAGCGCGCTGGGCGGCGGGGCCTCGGGCCTGGTGTCCTCGACGAGCCGCCGCGGGGCCATGAGCGTAAGCGTCCCGCCGGGCGACTGGCGGCGGAGCTCGGCCAGCAGCCCGGCGATCTGGTCGAGCACCCGCTCGGGCTGGCCGCTGACCACCAGGCCCCGTATTCCGCCCAGCCCTACGTAGATGATCTCGCCTTCTCCTTGGTCCGCGCGCCAGGAGCCGGGCGCGACCGTCGCCTGGACCAGCACCGCAAGCCCCGCCAGGCTCTTCCGGTCCGCGCCCGGCGTGTCGGCCGCGGGCACCAGGTCGCCCACCGGGAACAAGGCCACCGGCCCGGCGCGCTGCACCTTGGACGGGCTGGTGATCAGCAACACCCCGTCCTCGATGCCAAAGGCCAGTCCCAGGGAGCGCAGCATCAGTCGCAGCGCGCCGGCGGCGCGCATGTCCTTCACGTGGAACGTCATCCGGGAGTCCATGCCGATGTCCAGACCCTCCAGAGCCCGGCGGTCGGCCTGCACCTCGACCTGGAGCGCGCGGCGGAGGAAGTCGATCGCGTCGCCCAGCGGCGCGTTGACGAAGTCCAGCGAGACCTTCTTTTTGAGGGCCTCACGGATGGCGCGGCTCTGCGGGCTCTCGTCGTCCGGATCGAGAAGGAAGTACGGCCGCTCGGCGGCGAGCGCCGGGTCGGCGGCCGCGAGCCGCTTGATCTCGCGGAGCCTGGCGAGCACCGCGCGAACGGCCTCGTGGCCCTCTTCGGTCTGCGAAATTACCAGGGCATGGACGCCTTCGAACGGGGCCGTGCCGATCGAGCCCGGTCCGCCCAGCTCGTCCCAGGTCGCCGGCCACACGGCCGACTGGATAACCTTCGCGAGACCGTCATAGTCGTATCGCACCGGGCTATCCGGGCCGCGGACCTCGGCCAGGTCGCGCGCCGGGTAGACGCCGGTCAACAGCCGCGACTCGGCCACTTCCGGCGTGGTGATGAGGAGGACCTCGTCCTGGATGATCCAGGTGAGATCGACGTCCCGCAGGATGCTTCGGAGGAACTCGCGCAGCGGCATGTCCTTGCACTTCCCGGTGACCGGCACGTCGGTGCCTATCCCCACGTCCTCCAAGGCTCGGCGATCCACCAGCACGTTGATCCCCGCCCAGTCCTCGATCCCCGCCAGCACGTCGGCCAGGGGGCACTCGACGAAATCGAACGTGGCCTTCGTGGCCTTTCTCGCGAGGGCCTTGCGGATCGCCCCCGTGGCCTCCGGCTCGCCGGCCCACTCCACGATCACGCACACCGGAGGCTTGCCCGCCGCGGAGTCGCTGACAAGCTGGCGAACGACGGCCAGCAGCGACGCGACCTCCTCGTGGACGTCCCGCGTCTGATCGACGACCAGCACCGGGGCCTGGCCGGCGGTGATGCCGAAGACGCTCCCCGGTCCGCCCACGTCGTCCCACGCCGTGGGCCTCACGGCGGCGGTGATCAAGTCGATCAACGCTTCAAGGCCGTGCGGGTCGTCGCCGCGCAGCGACGGCTCAGCGGCGAGGTCGCCGATCGGGTAGACCGCCGCCTCGATGCGGCTTTCCGCGGTCTCCGGTGTGGTGATCAGCAGCACCTCGTCCTGGATCACGCAGGTCAGATCCAGATCCCGCAGCAGGTGGCGGAGTGCCGAGCGGAACGTGACTGCTTTCAGTCGCTTCGTGACGGGCACGTCGGTCCCAATGCCCACGTCCTCCAGGGCCCGGCGATCGATCTGGATCTCGATGCCGAACTGCTTGCGGAAGTGCGCGACCACGTTTGCAAGCGGCTTCTTGCAGAAGTCGAACGAGACCCTCTTGTCCAGGGCCGCCCAGATCGCCTTCGACGCCGGGCGCTCGTCCTCGCCCGAGAGGAGCAGGTAAGGATGCTCGGCCGGGTCTTGCGGGGCGAGGCGTGCCGCCTTGCGGAGTGCGGCCAAGAGGTCGCGGACCTCCCGGTGCCCCTCCTCGGTCTGACGCACGACCAGGGCATGGACGTCCTCGAAGGGGGCCGCGCCGTGCGATCCGGGCCCGCCCTCGCTGGACCAGGTCGTCGGCCCGAGAGCGAAATGGATGAGCTGCTCGAGCTCCTCGAAATCGTGACGGATCTTGCCGTCGGGGTCGCGGGACTCGATCAGGTCGCGGACCGGGTAAACGCCCACGAGCAACCGCGACTCGGCCGATTCCGGCGTGGTGATGAGGAGGACCTCGTCCTGGATGATGTACGTCAGGTCGAGCTCTCGCAGCAGGAGTCTGAGCGAGCTTCGCAGGTTGATGTCCTTCAGACGCTTGGTGATGGGTATGTCCGGCCCGAGGCCCACGTCTTCCAGCGCCCGGAGGTCGAGCACGACGTTGATGCCTGCCTTGCGGCGGATCGTCTCGGCCACCACGGAGAGCGGCATCTCGTCGAGCTCGAAGCTGAACCGTGTGACGAGGGCAATGTGGATCGCCTCGACCGCCTTGCTCTGGTGGCCCCGACCCACCATGCGCGGCTCGGGCACGTTGCCCCCGACCGACTCCCTGGCAAGTTGGCGCAGCGCGGTGAGAAGGTCGGCCGTTCCCTGGTGGGCGTCCTGCGTGTGGTACAGGACCAGGAGCCGGGCCTTGCGCAGAGCTACGGGCTTGATGGCGTCCCATTCCCGCCTCGTGGGGTGAGCCACGGTCTGCACAAGATCAGCGAGCGCCTCCAGGCCGGGGGATGTTACCTTCCGGTCGCCGCACCCTACCGAATCGCAGCCCGCCACCAGATCGCGTACGGGGTAGAGCCGCGCCATGCACCGCTTCTCGGCGACTTCCGGCGTGGTGATCCGGAAGGCCCCGTCGCGGATTTCGTACGTCAGGTCGCATGTGCGTAGCATCAGCCGGAGAACCGAACGAAAGGATATCTCCGAGGCGCGAAATGTCAGCGGCATGTCCGCCTCGATCCCCACGTCCTCTAGTGCCATGCGATCCAGCTTGATCGGCACGCCGGTCTTACGAGCCAGCCACGCGGCGACCTGGTCCAAAGGCACCTGGCGGAAGTCGCAGGAGAGCGTCTTCTCCAGGGCCTTCTCGACCCGTTCGACGCCGGGGCGCCTCCCTCTCCAGTCGAGGACCGTGGGCGGGGCCCGGCCGGCCTCCGCGTCGGCCACGAGCCGGCCGATCGCCTCCAGGAGCCGGCGCACCTCGGCGTGGACCTGCGGACGATGGCGGACCACCAGCATCCGCGCAGCGCCGGTCGAGAAGGTCCGTGCGCAACCCTCTCCGCCGCAGGTGTCCCACGTCTCGGGGTTGACCGCCATCTCGACCATGTCCCTGAGCGCGCCCAATTCGCGTTCGGCCTGCTCGGGCTCCTCGGCAACGAGGTGGTCCACCCGATGCGCCTCGGCGACCATCGATTCGGTCTCGCCGGGCGGGGAGGACTCGGGCGGGCCCTTCGGCGCGGCAGTCGGCGCCGGTTGGGCCGTCGCGGTGGGCAGGCACAGCGAGACAACAGCAAACGACACGAGCGCTCCGAGCGCGACGCGGAGGCAAGACATGGGCCTCTCCTTTCTGCGGGAGCCGGGGGATGAGAGTGCAGCTCCTCGTGCGGCGGTGTTCCGGAAGACCGCAGCGCTGGCAGTGACGATACCCCTGCGCGCCGAGCCGATCAAGTGCCCCCTCGGCCGGGTGCCCGGCAGGACGTCTCGGCCCGGGCCGTGCAAGACCGGAGCCTTCGCCAACCCCCGACCGGACCGCCGCTGCGCCGCTGCGGGCTAGTTGTCGCGTCGCCCGGGCGGGGCTACAATGACGCCGCCGCTGGGCAACGCCCGCTTCTCCCGAGTCGCCGGCGGCAAGGCACGTCGTGCGGCCGCTGTCGCGCCGCTAATGCATTCGCTTCAGATCCTCGGAACTGCCCCGGCAGAGGAGACGACCTGTGGTTACGCTCATTCGTTTCCGAACCCCGCGACGGGTTCTCTCGATCGTGGCGACCGCCGCCCTGGTCGCCGGATGGCTTACACCCGCGCCGGCCGCCGAGAAGCTCGAGCAGCTCGACACCTCGCTGCGATTGGTGCCCGCCGACGCCGCCTTCTACAGCAGCATGCTCCGCAACCGCGAGCAGGTGGAGGCCTTCCTCGCCAGCAAGGCGTGGAAGAGGATCCAGGGCATGCCGGCCGTGCAGATGGGCCTCGGGATGCTCGAGATGGAGGCCGAGGACCCCGATTCGCCCGTCGCCCAGGTCATGCAGGTCCTGGAGGATCCCAACCAGCGCCAATCCCTGCATCTGGCCGCGGACCTGCTCTCGCACGAGGTCTTCCTCTACGGCGACGCCGATTTCGTCGGCACGATCGACCTCTTCCAGCAGCTCAACGGCGCGATGCGCTTCGGCCCCGCCATGATGGAAGTCACCGGCGAGTCGGCGGGCATGGAAAGCGAGTCGGTCCAGGCGGCCGTGCTGTTCGGCGTACTGGCCGATAACCTCGACAAGATCAAGGTGCCGGGCATGGTGATCGGCATGAAGACCACGAAGGAGGAGCAGGTCCGCGCGCACGTCGAGATGCTCGAAGGGATTCTCCGCTTGCTCCTGGCAGAAAACGACCAGCTCAAAGACTGCCTCAAGCGCACCCGCATCGACGGCCGGGAGTACCTCGCCTTCACGCTCGACGGCGCGATGATCCCCTGGGACGAGGTCCCGCTGGACGAGGTCCGCGAGGTCGAGCTCGAAGAGGGGCAGGTGGACAAGGTGATGGCCCGGGTCAAGAAGCTGAAGGTCTCGGTCTTCCTCGGGCTCCGCGACGACTACCTGCTCCTGGCCGTGGGATCGACGGACGATTGCATCAAGCGGCTCGGAGAGGGACCGTCGCTGGCCACGCGCAAGGAGCTGGGGCCGCTGGAGAAGTACGCCGACCGCCGGCTCGCGTCCATCGACTACTACAGCGCCGAGATCGCCCGGCAGTTGGTCGTCAACGACCGCGACATCGACGAGATGCTGCAGATGGGCCGCGAGATGCTGCCGCTGGCCGGGCTGGAGGCGGACATGGAGCGCAAGGTGCTCAAGGACGCCAGGGCCCTGGCCGAGGACCTGAAGGCCGCCATCCCCGAGCCGGGACCGCGGATGGCCTTCGCCTTTCTCACCGACCGCGGCATGGAGGGCTACGCCTACGATTGGACCGCGCACCCGGAGCTCGACGCCTCCAAACCGCTGGACATGCTCAGGCACGTTGGGGGCCGCCCCATCCTGGCGGTGGTCTCGCGCAGCCGACTGGACGTGGCCCAGTACGACGCGATGGTCAAGTGGGCCGGCGCGGCTTACGGCTACTTCGAGGAGTTCGCCCTGCCGGAGATGGACGAGGTGGACCGCGAGCAGTTCGAGGAGTTCAAGGAGAAGGCCCTGCCGCTCGTCGAGCGGTTCGACAAGGCGACGCGCAACTCCTTCATCCCCGCGCTGGCCGACGGCCAGGCAGGCCTGGTGCTCGACGCCCGGTTCACGACGCGCCGGCTGCACGCGGAAATGCCCGAGATGGACAAGCCCATGCCCCTGGTCGAGCCGGCCGTGCTGGTGGGCGTCAGCGACGCCAAGGCCCTGGTCCAGGCGATGTCGGAGTACCGCGAGGTCTTCAACGGCTTCGCCGCGCTGCTTCACGAGATCGAGCCCGGCGATTTCCCCGAGTTCGCCATTCCCGAGCTGCAGTCCGAGAAGATCCAGGGCGGCAGGATGTACTACTATCCACTGCCTAAGGAGTGGGGCCTGGACGACAACATCCTGCCCAACGCCGCGGTTTCCAAGTCGCTGGCCGCGATCACGGGCTGGAAGGGCCATTCGCGCCGCCTGCTGGCAGAAACGCCCCTGGAAGCCGGCGGCGTGCTCGGGGGGGCCGAGGAGCGCCCGCTGGCCCAGGTGGTGATTTTCGATTTCGCGGCCCTGGTGGACGCGGCCGCGCCTTGGGTGGAGTTCGCCGCGGAGAAGGTCATCGAGGAGGAGATCGACGGCGACGAGGCCCAGGCGAAGATGATCCTCCAGCAGGTCCGCACCGGGCTGGAGTTGCTCAAGTGCCTGCGGTGCTATACCAGCGAGTACTACTTCGAGGACGGGGCCCTCGTCACGCACTCGCTCACCGAGATCCGCGACGTCGAGTAGCGCCTGCCTCTCTCCTTCGGGGCGTGCTGGGGCGAAAGGATCGCCCCACGGGCGTGCCCCGTCGCGTTGCCCTTGCCGCCCTCACCTCCAGCCCCTCTCCCGCACGCGGGAGCGGGGAGCACGGAGACTCCACCCCACACGTCCCCCAGCGCTTCCCGACACTCACGCGCTCACCACTCGCTCCGCCGCCTGCTCCCCGGTGTGAATACAGTCGGGGATGCCCACGCCCTGGTACGAATTGCCGGCCAGGGCCAGGCCCCGCAGGCCCGCGGCCAGCTCACGAATTCTCGCCACGCGCTGCTTGTGCCCCACGTGGTATTGCGGCATGGTGCCGGGCCAGCGCGCGATGACCTCGAAGCACGGCTCACCGCGGATACCCAACAGGCGATCCATCTCCCCCAGCACGCGGCGCCGCAGCTCGGCGTCGTCCATGTCGAGCATCTCGGGGTGTTTCGCCCCACCGACGAACGCGCGGAGCAGGACCTTGCCGTCCGGAGCGCGGTGGGCGTACTTGCGGCTGGAGAAGCTCACGGCCAGCATGGGGCTGTTCTCGATGGCCGGGATCACGGCACCCATGCCGTCGAGCGGATGGCGGATCTGGTCGGCGTCGAAGGCCACGGAGAGGATCGCCGTGCCCGAGTGTTCGATGCCGCCGAGAAGCTCGGCCAACTGCTGGTCGAGCGGCTCCAGGAGCCTGGCTGCCACAGGCGAAGGCGCGGCCATAATCACCGCGTCGTACGTCTCGACCGCGCCGGCCGACTGGCCGGCGAGCGTCAGTCGCCACGCGCCGCCGGGGTCGCGCTCGATCCTCGCGACCGGCGTGCGCAGCCGCAGCGCGCCCTCGGGCAGCCGGCCCGCGATCGCCTCGACCATGCTGGAAAGCCCGTCGCGGAGCGTGACGAACATGCTGTAGCGGGCGCCGCTTTCGTTCTTCTGGCCGCGGGCGCGCATCTCCTTCATCTGCCGGCGCATCGCGCGGATCAGGCTGCCGTGCTTGCGCTCCATGTCGCGGAAGCGGGAGAGCGTGGCCTCGACGCTGAGCTTCTCCAGGTCGGCCGCATACACGGCGCTGACCAGCGGCTCGACCAGGCGCTCGTAGGTCTCGCGTCCCAACCGGCGGCGCACGAAGCCGGCCATGCTCTCGTCGTCGTCGCCGTAGCGTGGGGGAAGGAAATACTCCAGGGCCGCGCGGGCCTTGCCGAGCGGGCTCAGGACCGGCGTGACGGCCAGCGGCCACATCCGCGTGGGGGCCATCATGAGGAAGCCGTCGGGCAGACGGTGCAAACGCCCCTTTCGCACCACGAACGTCCGGCGATAGGCCGGGTTCGTCTGTTCGAGCTCCTCGCCCAGCCCCAGGCGCTTGCAGAGGTCCAGGCCCCAGGGGAGCGTGGTGATGAAGTTGTCGGCGCTCTGCTCGACCTGGTAGCCCTGCTCGTGGACGGTCCACAGCACGCCGCCCGGGCGGCCGGAGCCGTCGAACACCGCCAGCCGAGATTGCGGCGCAATCTCCGTCACGCGATGCGCCGCGGCCAGCCCGGCGATCCCGGCCCCGATCACGGCAATGCGGGGCGGCTCGGACGATGGTGGGGGCGAGGCATTCACGCGGCTTTGGCTTGGGCGGGTCTGCGGATTCGAGGACAATACTGCATTCTAGCCCGCCACGCACGGCGGAGGGAGGGCTTCCTCTTCTCGCCGGTGGCCACCGTTTGGGCCATTGAACTACCGCCGATTGTGCAGTACCATCACCCGCCGGCGACAGGGGCACGGATCATCCCTTGCGCGTTTTCGCCGCAACTCCAGCAAAGGAAGCTTTGCGACCCCCATGCTCTATCGCGAAATCACGCCGGACGACATGCAGGCGATCTTCGACGTCCGCGTGGCTACCTGGCACAACGATCGTGGCCGCGCAGAACTGACCGCGATGGACATCACGCACGAGTCGGTGCGCCGGCGCATGGACCAGTCGCATCGCGGTTGGCTCTGCGTGGCGGACGGCCGCGTGGTCGGATTCGCCATGGGCGACAAGTCCACGGGAGAGATGTGGGTGATCTCCGTCCTCAAGGAATACGAGGGGCAAGGCATCGGCACGCGGCTGCTGACCTTGGTCGAGGACTGGCTCTGGTCGGAAGGATGGAGGGAGATATGGCTGACCACCGATCCCGACGAGAGCTTCCGCGCCGTGGGCTTCTACCGCCGCCTCGGATGGGAAGACTGGAAGATGGAGCGAGGGGACCGCTACATGCGGAAGCGACGGGGTGGCCAAGGTTGACATGTGCATTGCCCGAGCCAAGCATGATCATGGTAGCCCTTTCCCGTATCTCAGCAGGCCGAACTCCGCACGAAGACGAGACGACTCATGATGCGAACTGGACTGGTGTGCCCGATTGCCCTGCTTCTGAACACGGTCACGGTCGCGGTGGCGTCGCCGCGCCCCGTGCTCCAGATTATCAACGGCAGCCATCAGCCGGTCGAGGTCTACTGGATCAAGTCCGACCGAGAGCGGGTCTCCAACGGGCGAGTTGAGCCCGGCAAGGAGACCTTCATCACCACGACACGGGGGCACCGTTTTGCAGTCGTTGGGCAGAAGGATCACTGCGAGGCCACGGTGACCTGCAAGCTGCCCGTCCAGGCATTTCGGTTCGATCCCCCGGACAAGGACGGCATTCCGGCGTTCTACACTCAACGCGTCAGCGCGGGCGGTTTTCCCATCGTCGCGTCTGCGAAAGTGAACCCCTACGCGCTTGAGGAGGCCGCCTACCTCGTCGATCTCATGCTGGCGAAGCGCCCTGACGTACGCGCGGCCATGATCCAAAGCGGGGCGCGTCTATGCGTCCTTGCGCACAACGAGTTCACCACGGATCAGCCGGAGTTCGCGAGGCTCGCCGACCAGCCGGTGAAGATGTTCCCGGGGATCACCGGCAAGGACTACTGGGATGCGCGTGCCCGGGGGTTGGGCGGCAGCGAGCGCGATCCCCTCTGCTCGTGTGCCGAGGAGAACCTGCTAGGCTATCCGGGCGACCCCTATTCAGCCGAGTGTATCCTCATCCACGAGCTTGCGCACAACATCCACTTGCGCGGATTGGTCAACGTGGACCCGACCTTCGACGGTCGGCTCAAAGCGGCCTACAAGGAAGCCATGGCCGCCGGCCTTTGGAAAGGCAAGTACGCCAGCGTCAACCATCATGAGTACTTCGCCGAGGGCGTGCAGTCGTGGTTCGACAACAACCGCGAAGACGACCACGACCACAATCATGTGAACACACGGGAGGAGCTGCTGGAGTACGATCCTCGCCTCGCGGAGATATGCCGCGAGGTGTTCGGCGACACCGAGCTCCGGTACACCAAGCCCGCCACGCGACTCCACGGACACCTGCAAGGATACGATCCTGCCAAGGCCCCGCGCTTTGAGTGGCCGGAGCGACTCCGCGACGTGAAGAAGCAGATCCGTCGCGCCGCGCAGCGACGCGGCCAGAAGTCGTGATGAGCCAGCGCCGGGCGCCCTGGTCCGTCAGCCCTTCAGGCCGGGATTCGTCAGCCCAGCGCATCGTTTGGGGTATCGCTTCGGCCGCAGCCGAGCCTCAACCAGGGTGGACGATCGCCTCCCCAGGATCTTGCTCGTACTCGTAGTCAGCCAAGCGGTACTCGGACCCGCGTTCGTCGGCGGCCCGGCAACCGACTCGGCTCGGCGGACGAGGTTCGTCGGTATCGAAACGATTCGCCTCAGTCGCTGCTTTCGGGCTTCGTGGGCTCGCTGATCCCAACACACGCGAGCAGCACATCCTCCATCGATGCACATTCCAGGGCCGACCCTCGGGCGACGTCGAGGAGGAGGCGTACTCGATCGAGAGACGATAGCCATCCAATTCCCATGATCGAGAACGATCTCGGGCATGGCGGCCTTCGAGTACGAGTACCGTCCTGCGGACTGAGTACGAGGCTCCCTTCGAGCCAGAACGAGCGCAGTCACCGGCCTGCGCCAGCAGGTCCCGTGGACCGTCGGGTGCCACCGGCCGCTTGACAACCAGTGCCGTATGCAGGAGACCGGGGCCTGGTGCTCCGACCCCTCATGTCGAATTCTGGCACGGCCTTGCGAGCGCACTGTTTCAGGTTGAGTGTGGGCGAGGCGGAGCCTCGCGCGTCAGTGCGCCCCCCGGCAGGAGCCCGGGAGCAAGGAGAATTGGCATGCCACGCGGGCCGCCCTCACCCGGCCGCCGCGCGGCCACCCTCTCCCGCACGCAGGAGGGGGTACGCTACTCGCTCCTAGTCGCGATCGTCCCCTTCCCCCTCCGACTCGCGCCGACGCAGGTAGAGCTTGATCGGCACCTCGGCGAACTTGAGGTTCTCGCGCAACACGCCCAGCAGGTAGCGCTGGTAGGGCTTGGAGATCGCCTGCGGCTGGTTGCAGAAGAGCACGATGGTGGGCGGCTGCACGGCCGCCTGCGTGGCGTAGTAGACCTTGGGACGCCGGTGGCGGTGAAGCGGCGGGGGGTTGTGCTCCAGGGCCGCCTGGATCAGTTTGTTCAGCCGCGGGGTGGCCACGCGCATCATCGACTGCTTGAACAGCATTTGCGCATGGTTCAGCATGGCCTTGACGTTCTTGCCCGTCTGGCCGGTGATGAACGCGATGGGGGCGTACGGCATGGTGCGGAAGTTGTCGCGGAGGTAGGCGACCCACTTCTCGGTGGGCATGCTGCCGGCCATCAGGTCCCACTTGTTCACGACGAAAATGCACGGCCTGAACTGCTGGACGATGTAGTCGGCCAGTTGCTTGTCGAGCTTGCTGATGCGCTGCGTGGCGTCGAAGAACAAGAGGGCCACGTCGCAGCGGCGGATGCTCCGCTGGGCCCGGTGCGTGCTGTAGAAGTCGAGGTCGGTGGCGATGCTCTTGCCCCGCTTGAAGCCGGGCGTGTCGATGGCCACGAAGGCCTTGCCGTCGAGCTCGAAGCGGACGTCGACGCTGTCGCGCGTCGTGCCCGGCACCTCGCTGGTGATCATCCGCTCGGCCTGCGCGAGCGTGTTGACCAGCGTGCTCTTGCCCACGTTGCGGCGGCCCACGATGGCCACCTTCATCACCGGGTCCTCGACGGCGTCTTCGGCGTCGGGCGGGGGCAGGCGCGCGGCGATCTCCTCTTCCAGCGTGCCCTTGCCGCGGTTCTGGAGCACGCTGCAGTGGAGCACCTTGCGCCCCAGCTTGTAGAACTCGTCGGCCTGCGCGTCGAGGTTCTCGTGGTCGGTCTTGTTGGCCACGCAGATCACCGGCACGTCCACGTAGCGGAGCCGCCGGGCCACCTCCTGGTCAAGCGGCACCAGCCCGGCTCGCGTATCGACGACGAAGAGGATCACCGCGGCCGAGTCGATGGCCAGTTGGATCTGCTCCTCGATGTGCTCGGTGAGGTTGTCGGAGTCCTCCACGCCCATCCCGCCGGTGTCGACCAGCTCGACGAAGCGGCCGTTGAGCTCCAGCAGGTGTGTGACGCGGTCGCGGGTGACCCCCGAGGTGGGATCGACGATGGCCAGGCGCCGGCCGGCGAGCCAGTTGAAAAGGCTCGACTTGCCGACGTTGGGACGGCCGACGATAACAACCTGGGGAACCCCCATGCTCAGCCCTGGTCGGAGGTGGGAAGTGCGCGTCCAGCGGAGCCGGGCGGCGGCCCGCACCGCCCGGTCGTTCGCCACCCCGCCTGCGCTTGTACCATCATAATTCGGCCGCGCCGAGCCGAACAAGCGTGGGTGGTACGCGGGAAGTGGGGATTCCGCGGCGAGCGTGTGCCGAGGGCCCACACAAACGATGCACTCGGCACGCTTCCCCCCAGCGGGTGAACCCTTATACTGGGTCCCGGGTGCCGGCACGATCTCGATTCGGACCTCCGGAGTCTTCAAGACTTCGGAAGTCTCAACGCAACCACGGGAAAGGAGCCCTCGATGGCCAAGCGCAAGGACACGTCGACCAATACCGCGCGGAGGGCCGCGCGTCAAAGACTGCAAAGCCTCCAGGGCGCCGGGGTGACGCACCTGCCCAAGCCGCGGCGTCACGCGACCGCGGCGGGCACGCCGGCCGATCCCGTAGCGCCTTCCGGAGCCTCGCAGAAGGAGACGGCGGCGCAGGCCTCGGGCGGTCCCGAGGATCGGGCCGCGGCCCTGGCCGCCCTCGCGCGCGAGGTCGCCGCCTGCACGCGATGCGAGGAGCTGGTTCGAAACCGTACGCAGACGGTCCTCGGCGCCGGCGATCCGCACGCCCGGCTGGTGTTTATCGGCGAGGCCCCGGGCGCGGACGAGGATCGGCGGGGCGAGCCGTTCGTCGGCGCGGCGGGGCAGCTTCTGACCGACATGATCGAGAAGGGGATGAAGCTCCGCCGCCGCGACGTGTACATCATGAACATCTTGCGCTGCCGCCCGCCAGGCAACCGCCAGCCGCTGCCGGCCGAGGCCGCCAGGTGCCGCCCTTTCCTCGACCGGCAGCTCGCCATCGTCCAGCCCGAGCTCATCTGCTGCCTGGGCGCCTGCGCCGCGCAGAACCTGCTGGGCAGGAAGGCCCCGCTGGGCGAGCTCCGCGGCCGGGTGCACGACTACCAGGGCATCAAGGTCATTTGCACCTATCACCCGGCCTACCTCCTCCGCATGCCCTCGGCCAAGCGGGCCACGTGGGAGGACCTGCAGATGTTGATGCGCCAGATGGGCCTGCCGGTGCCGAACAAGGGGTGAGCCGAGGCAGGAACTCGGAGCTCGAACGTTGGAGGTGCCGGGCCAGACTCCGGGCCCAGACCTCCGAATTCTTCAAGACTTCGAAAGCCCTTGGGACGGTGGAAGCCTTCGGCTCGCCTCTGGCCATCGGCCGGCGCGGATGGTATCCTCGTTCTGCCCGTGGGGACAGGGGCCCATCGGGCGACCCGCGCGTCACTCGATTCGTCCAGGCAACAGCCGGCTCTGTCACGGGGAGGAGCACGATGTGTAACGCAACACGAACTCGAAACGGGATGCGGCGTCTTGCGGCCCTGGCCATTGCGGTGGTCATGCTCTCCGGGGCCGCCCTGGGGGATGAGAAATCGAAAGGGGGAAGCATGTCCTACGAAGAGGCGAGGGATTTCCTCGCCACCCACACGGCGGTGGTCGAGCTGCTCGGAGCCAAGGGGGCGCGCGTGGCCATTTGCCCGGAGCTTCAGGGCCGCGTCATGACCTCCACCTGCGGCGGGATCAGCGGCCCCAGCTTCGGTTTCATCAACTGCGATTTCCTGGAGTCGGGCGAACAGGACAAGCACTTCAACAACTACGGCGGCGAGGAGCGGATGTGGCTCTCGCCCGAGGGCGGACCTTATAGCCTGTGGTTCGCGCCGGGCGACCCGCAGAACCTGAACCACTGGTTCACTCCGCCCGCCTTCAACGAGGGAGCGTGGAAGATCACCTCGGGCGATCGCGATCCCTTCTATCGCATGGAAACGCGCATGGAGCTGAGCAACGCCTCCGGGGCCAAGCTCGACCTGGGCGTGTCGCGCACGGTGCGCCTGGTCCGCCCCGACGCGATCGGCGCGCTGTTCGGCGAAAAGGCCGCCGAGCTGATCGCCGCGGAGGGCGTGAGGATGGTGGGCTACGAGACGACCAACACGATCACCAACCGGGGCCCGGCCATGACGCGGGAGAAGGGGCTGGTGTCGATCTGGATCCTGGGGATGATGAACGCCTCGCCGCAGACTGTGGTGCTGGTGCCGTACCAGGCCGGCAGCGAGAAGGTGCTTGGCCCGGTGGTCAAGTCGGACTACTTCGGCGAGGTTCCGCCCGATCGCCTCAAGGTCCTCCCCGAGGCCGTGCTGTTCATGGCCGACGGCAACTGCCGCTCGAAGATCGGGACGTCGCAAAGGCGGGCGAGGAACGTGCTGGGGTCGATCGACTTCGAAGGCGGAGTGCTGACCCTGGTGCAATTCTCCATGCCCGACGATCCCACGACGGTCCCCTACATGAACAACATGTGGGGCGTGCCGCAGGAGGGGCAGCCGTACGAGGGCGACGTAGCCAACTCGTACAACGACGGCCCGCCGGGCGAGGGCAAGCCGCAGATGGGCAAGTTCTACGAGATCGAGTCCCTCTCGCCGGCCGCGGAGTTGGCCAAGGACGGGTCGCTCACGCACACGCACCGGACCGTGCACGTCCAGGCGGACGAGAACACCGTGGCCGCGCTGGCCGCGGAAGTGCTGGGCGTAGACCTCGACAAGGTCCGCAAGCAGATGATCGGCAAGTAGCTCGCGCCGTCCCGGTTCGGCCGGCTCGCCGGCCGTCAGCCCCACGAATGCGGTCGGCCGGCGGAATCGCAGCCCCAAGCGCAAGGGATGGGTCCCTCGGATTGCTCCTCCTGCGCCGCTTCCGGTTCGGGCGACCCTACATCCGTTGTTGACCCACCGTCAGATCGATGCGCGAATCAACCGACGACATGGCGACTCGGGAAGCCGCGCCCATTGAGGCAACGGAGCTGACACCCGAGGAGCTGGCTGAGGCCCGCCAGTACAACCGCATCGACCTCTACTGCGGGCTGGCCGACAAGGCGATCGACCTAGTCTTCATGTCGCTTGTGGCCTTCGTGCTCGCGCGGCCGCTGGATGACTGGCTGGGCGGACACCCTCTGCTCGCCAGATCGTGGCCGCTGCGCCTGGCGGCCCTGCTGCTGGTGATCACGTCCGCGCACGCGGCGGTGTCCTTCCCGCTCTCGCTCTACTCCGGCTTCGTCCTGGAGCATCGCTTCAAGCTCAGCCGGCTTACCTTCGCCGGGTGGCTTGGGCGGTACGCGAAGCGTCTGGCGCTCGCCGTGGCGTTCTCGGTGGTGCTGTTCGTCGGGTTGTTCTGGATGATTCGCGTGACCGGCCCTTGGTGGTGGCTCGTGGGAGCCGGCGCGTTCTTTCTGGTGAGCGTCGTCCTGGGACAGATCCTGCCCGTCGTCATCCTTCCGCTGTTCTACAAGATCGAGAAGCTCGATCGGACCGACCTCAAGAACCGGCTCGACCGCCTGGCCGAGGGGACGGGCCTGGCCATCGAGGGCGTCTACCGCCTGGGCCTCAGCGCCGAGACGGTCAAGGCCAACGCCATGCTGGCCGGGCTGGGGCGCACGCGTCGGGTGCTATTGGGCGACACGCTGCTGGACGGTTTTTCCGCCGACGAGATCGAGGTCGTCTTCGCGCACGAGATCGGCCACCACGTGCATCGCCACATCCACCAGATGCTTCTGACGGGCATCGTCAGCAGCGCGGCCGGCTTCTGGCTCTGCGACCGGGCCCTCCACGCGTGGCTCGTGCACGTGGAAGGGGGCATGGACTACGCCGCGCTCCCGGTCCATGCCGCCCCGTTCATCATGTTGGTGCTGGCCGTCTTCGCGACGGCCTTGGGGCCGATCCAGAATGCCGTCAGCCGGCACTACGAGCGGCAGTCTGACCGTTACGCCCTGGACCGGACGGGCGATGCCGCGGCCTTCATCTCGGCGTTTCGCAAACTGGCGCGGCTCAACAAGGACGACCCCGACCCGCCTGTGCTCGAGGTGCTCTTGTTTCACAGCCACCCGCCCATCGCACACCGCGTGGCCATGGCAGGGCGGTGGATCGCTCCGCCGCAACCGCGGCACGCCCCGCCCGAGAGCGCCGATCCATACTGAGCTTGGACTTCAGGGTCGAGATGCGGGCCGATCGGTCGGCGGACGGGTGTTGCCGCCTTGGCGGTTTCCCGCGGCAACCTCGGGGGAAGTGCTTTCCGGTCGCGACCCGACGCGGCCGAAGGCCGCCAGGGCCAGCAGCGACAGCGTCGCTTGAAACGCGCCGACCACGGCCGGGTGCAGGCTCGGCGGGGGCGCTACGTCGTCGGTCGGCCACTGCGTGCGTAGCTCCCAGCCGCGCACCGTGCGGCGCCATGAATCGCGCCCCCTGGAGCGGGAGTCCGGGCCGGGCCCCGGCATCGCCGCGAGCACGCACCCCAGGCCGATCAAGGCCAGCACAATCCCGACAATCCAGCGCACGAAGCCCCCTGCCGGTCAGGCATCCGTCCAATGAGACGGCAAGCGCTGTCGCAACTGGCAGGCCGCTTTAGGCTGCGCCGGAGGCGGCGGTCGCAAGTCGTTGGAAAAACAAGATTTGCACCCAACTCGATGATTTCGGCTGGTTGGCCTGCGCCGCTGCAGGACAACGGGCATCCCGAGGGGTGTTGCCTTCCCGCAACGCCGCTCCGCACGGACAACTCGAGCGCGTAGCGGCCCGCCGCAAACGGGGCGTCGGATGTTTGCCCAAACCGCCCCCGTATCCTAGCTTTGTACGGTGTGCCGCAGAGGACCGACATGGGCCTTCTTTGTCCTGTGACCGCCGCGCCCGAGGTCACCTTCTCCACTCTTCCGAAGAACGCGAGACGACGATGAGCGATAGTTCTCCCCCGGCGGATCTGAAGAAGCTTCTGGCTGGGGCTCAGCTCCCGGCTCTTCCTCAAAGCGCGATCCGACTGCTGGAGCTATCCCAGGACCCGGAGAACGGCCCGGGCGAGTTCGCGGTGCCTATCGAGTCCGACCCGGGACTGACCGGACAGGTGCTCCGCTTCGTGAACTCGTCCTACTTCGGGTTCTCCCGCGAAATCTCCAGCATCAAGCTGGCGATCACCCTGGTCGGCATCCGCACGATCAAGAACTTCGCCCTGTGGAGCGCAGTCTTCAGCCTGATGCCCAACCCCAAGTGCGGGCCCTTCGACCTGAAGTGCCTGTGGCAGGATTCGCTCCGGCGGGGGCTGTTCGCGCGGGCGATGGGCAAGCTCCTAGGCCTTAAGGACTGCGAAGACCTTTTCTCCGCAGCCCTGCTTCAGGACCTGGCGGTGCCGATCCTGGCCAAGGAGAAGCCGGCGGTCTACATGAAGCTGCTGGAGGAGCGCGAGCAGAGCCATACCCGGCTCTCGCACCTGGAGGAGAAGGCCTTTGGCTGGACCCACGCGGAGGCCGGAGGCATCATCGCCCGACAGTGGAACCTGCCGGACGAGTTCGGCGACTACCTGGAAGCCCACACCGACATCGTGCCCTGGATCGGGCAGGCGGCCGCGGTGCCGGGCAAGTTTTCGGTGGCGCTTTCCGCGCTGCTTCCCACCGCCAAGGATGCGACGTGGAACGAATGCGCGCAGTTCGCAAGCTGCTACGACAAGGTGGCCCCTGCCGGATCACCCTCGATCCCGGAACTCCTGGCCCAGATCGACCAGGAATTTGCGGAGTTCGCTCCGGTGCTGAAGATCGCCACTCCGGCGAAGTCGCTGGCGGAGGCGTACGCGGAGATGGAGGCGGCGACGCCTTCCTAGGCCGCAGGGGCTCGGTACGCCCCACTCGCGTTCCCCTCCCGCCGCCGTTCGATCCCGCGGCGCCGGCTCCTGCATTGCCAGGCTCTTAAGGCTTGCCCTTCCGCCAGTTAGGCCGCCCGGCTCGGATTCCGCCTTTGGGCGGAGCCCGGCAGCGGGTAGAATAGTAGTAGGCAGGCGAGGCGGCGGTCCGCGGCCCTGCCGGCGGCCCTCCGTTATCGGGAGATCGAACTGTGCCGGCGCGGGATCGAATACGGCTGAAGCACATCCAACGCCAGGTCGAAGGTTACCTGGAGTTGGGCATGGCGCAGTCCGCGCTGGAGACGCTCAAGAAGCTGGGCGATCCCGACTCGTTCGGCTCGCACCTGCTTTATCTTCAAGGCGAAGCCCTGCGGACCCTGGAGCGTTACTCCGAGGCCGTCTTTCCGCTCGAGCGCGCGGCTGAGGGCGATCCCCGGAACATCCACATCTGGCTGGCCCTCGGCTGGTGTCGCAAGCGGACCGGGCGTCTCGATCTGGCCGTCGAGGCCATCGAGAGCGCGCTGGAGGCCGATCCGGCCGAGGCCATCCTGCACTACAACCTGGCCTGCTATCTGAGCCTGGCCGGGCACAAGCGCCGTGCCGTCCGATCGCTGGCCAGGGCCCTGCGCATCGATCCGAACTTCCGCGACGAGATCGACGACGAGCCCGACTTCGATCCCATCCGCGACGACCCCGACTTCCTGGCGCTGACCAGCACGGTCGTCTGAGCGGCTCTTCCGTCGCCGGTGATTCCGAGGGGGCCGTGATGAAGAAGAAGTCCTGTATCTCGCCGTTCCTTCTCGCGGCAACGTGCGTTACGGCGGCCGTGGCCGCGGGACCAGGCGACGGGCCCTCCCTGGAGAACTGGAAGCAGCACGTTTCGTCCCTTGTCGAGGCCCCGGGACTTGTCCGCCTGTACGCCCTGGAACCAAGCAAGTCCGGTCACCCGTCGCTTGGAAACCGCGCCGGCCGCTCCGCGCCGCTCAGATCGGGCTTCGTCGGGACCCGGCCCAACGGGGGCGCGGACCTGCCGCTCTGCGCGGGACGCTGGCCCGAAAAGCAGGCCCTGCGTCTCGACCGGACCTACCTGACGGCCGAGCCCTTCCCCATCGCCAATTCGGCCTTCACCGTGGCGGCCTGGGTCCGTGTCCACGGACCAGGCTCAATCCGGGGCGACTCCGTCCCCACCGGCGGCACGCTGTTCTCCACGGGCAGCGGGTATCACGACGGGTGGCGGATCACGCTTCGGTATCCCGAGCGCGCCGTGGGATTCGAGATCGGCCGGCCGCCCCACTCCACGGGCATTCGCGGCGGCCTCCTGTGCGAGGGCGCGTGGCATCTGGTGGCCGCCACATGGGACGGAAGCACCATGCGGCTGTTCGTCGATGGACTGCCGGTCGCCGAGGGCGAGTACGCGGGCCAGTACACGCCGCCGCGCGGCGGAGGGCGATTCCGCCTCGGGTTCGCCGGTGCCGGCTGGGGCTCGCTCCGCATGGATGTGGACGAGGTGGCCCTGTTCGATCGCGCGGCGGCGCCCGGCGAGATGCTCCGCCTGGCCCACTTCGCGACAGCGGTGGCCGAGGATACAGCCAGACGTTTCGACGCCGCGGCCGAGGCCCTGAAAGCCGGCGACGCCACGACTGCCGAAGAGGCGCTCCGGCCCGCGGCGGATTCGAAGGAAGCGCCGCCCGCAATCCGCGCCGCGGCCCGGCTGCTCCTTGCGCGAACGCGCCTGGAAGACCGCAATCGAGCGGGCGCCGCCCAAGCGCTTTCGGCGATTCTCGAACAAAGCGGACCGACTGCGAGTCAGCGCCGCCTTGCCGTGGAATCCCTGGTCCGGTTGCTCCCCGACGCGGGACCCGTGCTTTCGCCTCGGGTGATGGACCAGCTACTCGCCTCGGCCGCGACCGAAAAGCAAGACCGCCCGGCCCTTCAAATGCAGCTTGCCCGGACGCTCCGCCAGACCGGCGACCTGGCGGCCGCGCGAGACCTCTACGAGAAGCTGCTCCAGTCGCCCGAGCTGAGTCCCCGCCAGCGGCTCGATGTGCGTCTGGAAATGGGCCACGCGGCGCTTGCCGCTGAGGACTGCCGGGCGGCCCGGGCATCCTTCTCGGAAGTAGTCGCCTCGAAGGATGCCCCCGGCCACTACAAGTCGGCCGCGCAACTGCGGATTGCGACGACGTACGTCCGCGAGAGAAACGACGCGGCGGCCAGGGAAGCCTACACGCGGCTCGCGAACATGCCGGGCGTGCCTGAGCATCACCGCTGGGAGGCGGAGCAGTGCGCGCGGGAGCTCGAGCGGACGAGTCAGGGGCTGCCACCGCGCGACCCGGCAGCCACGCGCACGGAGATCGCGAAGCTGCCGCAGCCGGGCCTGATGCTCTACATGGCCCCGGGCGGCGACGATGGGGACGAAGGCACCCAGGCCAGGCCGCTTGCCACGCTGGAAGCCGCGCGCGACCGCATCCGCCAGGTCAAGAAGCAGGGCGGCCTGCCGGCCGGCGGCGTGACGGTCATGCTTCGCGGCGGTGAATACCGGCGCACGCAACCGCTTGCGCTCTCGGCCGAGGACTCGGGCACGGCCGAAGCGCCCTTGGTCTATCGCGCCATGCCCGGCGAGACACCAAGGCTCTACGGCGGCGTGCGGATCGAGCGCCTGGCGCCGGCGACCGATCAGGAGATCCTCGCCCGACTGCCCGAGGCGGCCAGAGGCAAGGTCGTCCAGGCCGATCTGCGCGCGGCGGGCATCGAGGATCTCGGCAAGCTCGCACCGCGCGGGTACGGGCGCAAGCCGCCGCCGACGCTTGAGGTCTTCTACAACGATCGACCACTCGAGCCGGCCCGCTGGCCCAACCAGGGGTTCGTCGAGGTGGCCGGCGTGGCTCCGGAGGACCAGAAGGGGTCCAAAGGCTTCACGTTCGAGTACCAGGGCGATCGCCCCCAGCGATGGAAGACCGCACCCGACGCCTGGCTCCGCGGCTACTGGTATCGCCTGTGGGCCGACAACTACGTCCCGGTCGCCGCGCTCGACACGGACAAGCGTCGGATCACCGTCGGCGACCGCGGGGCCTACGGCGAAGTGCGTGCCGGCGCACCGTATTATGTACTGAACCTGCTGGAGGAGCTCGACGCGCCCGGCGAGATGTACCTCGACCGGTCCAGCGGCATCCTCTATTTCTATCCGCCCGAGGCGCCGGGCGACAAGCGGAGTCCGGAAGACACGCTCCTCGAGGTGTCGATGCTTGCCGAGCCGTTCGTGCAGATGGAAGAGGTCTCGCACGTCCGCCTCGAGCACGTCACCATGGAATTGGGACGCGCCGATGGCGTGACCGTCCGCGGCGGGTCCAATTGCCTCCTGGCGGGCTGCACGATCCGCAAGCTGGCCGGCACGGCGGTGATCGTCGCGGGCGGAGCGCGCCACGGCCTGTTCGGTTGCCATCTGCACACGCTGGGCCGCGGCGGCAGCATCGTCGTTGGCGGCGACCGCAGGACGCTCGCGCCCGGCGGCCATTTCGTGGAGAACTGCCACGTCCACGACTTCTCGCGGATCGACCGCACCTACACCCCGGCCGTGCGCCTGGAGGGCGTGGGAGGTCGCATCGCCCACAACCACTTCCACCACTCGCCTTGCCACGCCATGCGGATCGAGGGGAACGATCACCTCGTGGAGCTCAACGAGGTGGACCACGTGGTAACCGAGTCGGACGACCAGGGCGGCGTGGACATGTGGGGCAATCCTACCTACCGCGGCAACGTGTTCCGCTACAACTACTGGCACCACATCGCCAGCGGCGGACCGTGCGGCCAGGCCGGCATCCGTCTGGACGACGCAATCAGCGGCACGCTCGTTTACGGCAACGTATTCTACCGCTGCTCGGAGAGCAAGTTCGGCGGCGTGCAGATCCACGGCGGCAAGGAGAACATCCTCGACAACAACCTGTTCGTGGACTGTAACTACGCCGTGAGCTTCTCGAGTTGGGGCGAGAAGCGCTGGGAGCAGTTCCTCGCCAGCGACCGCGTGGCCGGGCAGCTCAAGGCGGTCACGGCGGGTAGCCCGCCGTACAGCACGCGCTATCCGGGCCTCGCCAGGCTGCACGAGGCCCCGGACGTGAACTCGGTCTGGCGGAGCCTCGTGGTCGGCTGCGGCGGGTTTCTCACGCGCGACCGGGGCATCCAGGACCTCCGCGACAATCTCATCGTTTCCCTCAGGAAACAGGCGGCTGAAGGCCAAGAACCAGCGGACATCCGCTCCCTCCTGCCGGACCCCGCGACCCTCGACGCGATCGGCTTCCGGCCGATCCCCCTCGGCGAGATCGGGCTGTACGAGCATGAGCTGCGGGCCGGGGGGTGAGGCAACCTCAGGTTGCAGCTTCCGCGTTCCTGTCGGCCGCGCTAGAATAGAGGAGGGCTGATCCGGCCCCGACAACGGAGAGTCTCAGGAGTCGCGACCGATGGCCACGGTAGAGAAACGACCCGAACTGATGACCCTGGACCAAGTCGCCGCCTCTCTCAGGCTTCCGGAGCCGCCGGTCCGCGACCATGCCGTCAGTCGTCGCATCCCCGGACGACAGATTGTCGATCAGTGGCGGTTCTCCTCTCGCGAAGCGATCGGGCAATGGCTGTGCACGCGGTCCGGCAAGGACGTGCTTCTTCGCCAAGCCGGCGCGCTTGAGGACGACAGGGACGATCTGGAAAGCCTTCGCGAGTCCATCTATCGGGATCGAGGGCGAAGCGAGACCGAGTAAGGCTAGCGTGATCCGCGCGCCAACCCTCCTACGCGGAGACCCCGCCATGCACGACGTTACCCGACGCGATTTCCTCAAGGCCGCAGCGGCCCTGGCTGCGGCGCAGTGTGGTTCGACGGTGCTGGCCGAGCAGAAGGACGGCCCCGACGGACTCCCTACCCGACCGCTGGGCACGACCGGCGAGCGGGTCACGATCATCGGCCTGGGCGGCTGGGACATCGGCACGGCCGAGGAGAAGGACGCCATCGCCATCATGCACGAGGCCATCGACAACGGCCTCACCTTCTTCGACAACTGCTGGGACTACCACCAGGGCCGCAGCGAGGATTTCATGGGCAAGGCCCTTTCCACCGGCGGGCGCCGCGACAAGGTGTTCCTGATGACCAAGGTCTGCGCCCGGGACTACCGCGGCGCCATGAAGCACCTCGACGACAGCTTGCGGCGGATGAAGACCGACCGGCTCGACCTGTGGCAGTTCCACGGCATCCAGTGGAAGGACGATCCCGCGCTGATCTTCGCTGACGACGGGGCGCTCAAAGCGGCCCTGGAGGCCAAGAAGGCCGGCAAGGTCCGCCACATCGGCTTCACCGGGCACAAGGACCCCGACTTCCACCTGGCGATGCTCAAGCAGCCGTTCGACTGGGAGACGGTGCAGATGCCCTTGAACATCCTCGACCCGCACTACCGCAGCTTCCAGAAGCACGTGCTGCCTGAGTGCGTCAAACGCAAGATCGGCGTGATCGGGATGAAGGCCGTTTTCGCGCAGCGGGGCAAGCGGATCGCCGAGGTGGGCGTGCCGGCCGAGGCCTGCCGCCGCTACGTGCTCTCGCTGCCCGTCAGCACGCTGGTCTGCGGGATCAGCTCGCGTGAGAACTTGCGCCAGGACCTGGCCATCGCCCGATCCTTCAAGCCCATGACGCCCGAGGAGGTCGCCGACCTGGTGGCCAGGACTCAGGAGAAGGGCCGCGACGGGCAGATCGAGCAGTGGAAGGTGGGCAACTACGGCTGCGACTGGCACCACAAGCAGGCGAAGGGCTAGGAGCCGCCCGGGTACACTCGGTCGGTGGAGGACGGAGTCGGGGGACCTGTTCCTGTCAGAACGCGATTCTTGCCCGAACCGCATTTCGAAGGAATACCGCCTGCCGCCAATCGCCGGTTACCGCTCGCCGGCCGGCTTCGCCGCGAAGCACCGCACCTTCCCGGCGGTGGTCACTACGTACAGGCGGCGTTCCGCGGCGGCCATGCCGTCCCAGACGGGCGGATGCTCGAGGTCCAAGGCCGCTCGCTTCTTGCCGCTGGCGGCCGCGACCGCCCACAGCCGGGCACCGCGCTCTCCGCGCCACGCGGCCAGGGCCTCGGCGCGCTGGCCCTCGGCGATCGGATTCTGCAGGGCGAAGACCTGAGGCGAACCTTCCTCGGCCACGTCGGGCGGGCCGGCCGCGAACAACGTGTCCCCGGCCAGCACCATCGCGCGCACGTGCATCGGCACGACCTGCGACCAACTGCTCTGCCACCGCTGGCCCCCGCGCCGCGGCTTGGCCGTGGGCTTGCCCTTCGGCCTGGGCGCGGGCTTCGGATCCTTGTCCGTGGCGAACAGGTGGTACTCGTTGGCCGTGGTCCAGCGGTAGTACTCCGGGCGGCGGCCGAATCCGTAGATCCGCTCGTCGCCGACCACCAGGATCCGGCCCGACGGGAACTCCCTGGCCGCCCTGGGCCATCCGCCCGCCCCTGAGTAAAAGCGCGTGCCGTACATCCAGTACGTGCGATGCCACCACGAGTCGTCGAGGAAGCCCCGCGGGCAGTAGAGATGGCGCACCGTCTCTTCCTGCGGCTGCCCCTGGAGATCGAACACCCGGTCGCGGAGGAACACGTGCTCGCCCGCGCTGGAGAGCACGTCGGGCAGCACGCCGGGCATCTCCAACCCCTCGACGGTCTCTTCCGGCTGCGCCCCGGTCTGGGGGTCGCGGCTGTAGAGCGGTGTCTGCGAGAGCAGTTCGCCGGTGCCCAAGGCAAGGCGACAGAGCGTGATGCCGCCGTCCAGGTACGAGGTCCGCCCGGCCGTGCAATAGACCACGCCGTCGCGCACCAGCACGGCGCCGACCACGGGCCAAACCGACTCCAGGCGTCCGCAGGCCACGATCCGGCGGTCCTCGGGCGCCGCGCAGAACCGCCAGACGAGCTCGCCGTCGCTCGCCCGCAGGCACGTCACGCAGCCGTCGCCCGAGCCGAACAACACCCGATCGCCGCACACGGTGGGCGGCGAATCCACGCGCCCCCCCGCCGTATGGCACCACCGCTTCTCGCCGCTAACGGCATCCAGGCAGTGGACCGCGAAGGCGTCCGTCTGGGCGACCAGCAGACGCCCGTCGGCGATGACCGGCGCCGTGAGGGCGCCGCCGAGGTCGCTCTGCCACGAGGCGGTCAGGTGCGGCGCGAGCTGCATGCTGGTCGCGCCGCTGCGCGCGGCGTCGTGGCGGTAGGTGGGCCAGGAGTCGGCCGGCGACGTGTCGCCAGCAGGGATGTCGGTGTAGGCAGGTCCCCGCTCAAGCCGATCGGTACCCTCTGCACGGGCCGACGAGCTGCCGACCTTCGGCGCCAGCGCCCAAAACCCGTTGAGCTTGCTCTGGATGTAGCACGCGCAGGCGTGCGGGGTCACGTAGAGCAGCCCGTGGCTGGGCACGATGCCGTACTGGCAGGTGCCGCGGATCCAGTTGTGGCGGAGCGGGTCGCCCTCTTCCAGGTCGATGAACTCCACGCCGGTGCGGCCCAGCAGGATGAAGTCGTCGGTCGCCTTGTTGCGGTAGCAGCGGTGGTGGTGCGTGGGGGTGAAGGCGTCGCCCGCGGCCAGGCGGCGCTTGATCTCGCCCGTCTTGGGGTCGCGGCCCAGGGTGGGCTCCTCCTTGTACCAGTCCTCGCCCTGGCTCTTCAGCCAGTGGAGCTCGCCGCCGAGCCAGCGGGCGTGGTTCTGACCTGTCCACACCAGCCCGTCGGCCACGAACACGTCGATCGGGGCGTGGAACGACTCGGCGCAGGTGCACTCCCACAGGGGCTCTCCCTCTTCGAGCGACAGCGCCACAAGCTTGCCCGGCCCGCCGCGATAGAAGGTCCAGAACTCGCGGCTTGATCGTCCCGCGCCCGGAAGCGGCTCCTTGGTCTCGATCTCGCGGTCGGCGCAGAGGACGACGTCCTGGTAGATTACCAGGGTCGGCGCGGACCAGCCGGGGCGCTTGGGATCGGTCGAGCGCACGTGGCGCCACACCTCCTGCCCCGTGCGCGCGTCGAGGCACATCACGTGCTGCGGGTCCTGGTAGCAGAGACGGCCGCCCTGGACGGCCAGCGTCGAGGGCAAGAGGCTCGCCGCGTCGGCGTCGTCCTTGGTCCACAGCACCTTGCCGGTCTGGGCATCCAGGGCCACGAGGCGCTTGTGCTCGGGCTCGGCCGCGGCCCAGGGGCCTTTCACCCCCTCGCCCGACGCCCCATCGAGCGACTCGCGCTTGGCGATTACCAGATACAGCACGCCGCCGTCGAGCAAGATCTCGTCGGTGCCCTCGGTCTTTTCGTAGGTCCTAACGGTCTTGCCCGTCGCCGCGTCGAGCGCCAGAAGCGGACCCGTCAGGTCCAAGGTCGCGTACACGCGGTCGCCCGCGGCCACCAGGCGCCTGGCCAGGGTGGCCGGGCCCGAGCGGAAACGCCGCAAGTGCGTCTCCCACGACCCGAGCGGCCGCTTCCACAGGAGCACGCCGCTGAACGCGTCGCGGGCGACGAGCTTCCAGTCGGCCGGCAAGGTGATCGCCCCGATCGGCCCCTCGTCCACGATGGAGAACAGCCGCCCCTTGGCCGCGACCAGGGCGCTGAGGCTGGCGAGGTGGTCGTGCTGCCGTGCGTGGCGCGGCCCGGCGATCCACTGCACGCGGTGCGGCGGACCGACCCGCTTGTCGTGCGCTACGGCGTTGCCCGAAGCGTCGTGCAAGTAGTGCGTCCAATCGTCGATCTCCTTGGGCCACGCCTGGACGGTCGTCTTCCAGCCGTCGGCGCGCTTCACGTGGGCCGCGCCGCCGGGAGCGAGCACGCGGATCACCTCGGCCGCGGGCACGAGTCCCGTGTCCTCCACCACCACGAGCTTGACCAGGTTCTCGGCGTAGGGCAGGCGCTTGCCCCGGAGGACGTCGATCGACACGGGGCCGTAGAGTCCCTGCTTGCGGACGTGCTCCCGCGCCGCGGCAACCCGCGCAGGATCGGGGTCGAGACCATGAACGAGGAAGGCGTCGGTCTGACGCAAGGCGGCAGTCAGCTCGCCACCCCCGCAGCCCACGTGGACGACCAGCCCGCCCTCGATGCCGCTTTTCTTGAGGATCTCCTTCGCCAGGGTCTGCTCCGGGTCGTTGTCGGCGGCACAAGAGCAGGCAGCGAAGACGAACAGCACCGCCGCGGCGCCGAGGCAAGCCAGCGGCCGGGCAATGGAGCGAAGAAGCAGCATGATTCGGTCTCCCGCGTGGTCGATCAGTCGGTGACATCAAGCCGGGCATTGACAAAGCGCCGTGGCATCGCCTTCCTCCGTGCGGCCCGCAACCGGCTTGCCTGGTCCGCGATCTTGGCGGTGCGGCGCCAATCCCCCTCTTCGGCCCGGCGGAGTGAGGCCCATTTTCCCAACCGGTCGCGGCCCTGTCCACTGCCGCGCGGGAGCAAGCCGGAAAAGGGGGGCGGGACCCTCTTATGCGAAGCACCCTTCGGTCCGTGCCGGTCAAGGAGTCCCCACCCCGTTTCCCGCCCAGGATCGTGCACGGCCATTGCGCGTCACCGTGGCCGCGTCATCCGCCACGGGTCGAGGGCCTCAGTGAGCTGGTCCTCGGGCAGGACCTCCTGCTCCCGGCACAGCTCGCGGATGGTCTTGCCGGTCTTGAAGGCCTCCTTGGCCAGCGCCGCGGCCCGCTCGTAGCCGATGTACGGGTTCAGGCCCGTCACCAGTGAGAGGCTCTTCTCCACCGCCGCCTGGCAGGCCTCGCGGTTGGCCTCCAGGCACATCGCGGCGAAGGCCGAAACTCCCTTGGACAACAGGCGCACGCTCTCCAGAACGGTCGCGCCCATCACGGGCATCATGACGTTCAACTGGAACTGCCCACCCGCGGCCCCGCACATGGCCATCGTCTGGTCGTTTCCCATTACCCGGGCCGCAACCTGCATTAGGCTTTCGCAGAGCACGGGGTTGACCTTGCCGGGCATGATCGAGCTGCCGGGCTGCAAATCGGGAAGGATCACCTCGTAGAACCCGCAACGCGGGCCCGACCCCAGCCAGCGCACGTTGTTCGCCACGCTGAACAGCGTCACCGCGACGGCGCGGAGCTGGCCGTGGCACTCCACCAGCCCGTCACGCTGGGCGTTGGCCTCGAAGTGGTCGGCGGCCTCGACGAATCCCAGGCCCGTCTCCTCGGCCAGGGCGGCGGCCACGCGGGCGCCGAACTCCGGATGGGTGTTGATGCCGCTGCCCACGGCCGTGCCGCCGACGGGCAATTCGAACACGGCCTGCTGGCCCCGTCGCGCGCGATCCACGCAGAGCTCAAGCTGCCGGGCCATGCCGCCGAACTCCTGTCCCAGCGACAGGGGCGTGGCATCGGCCAGGTGCGTTCTGCCGATCTTCAGCACGTCGTGCCAGGCGGCGGCCTTAGCGGCGAGCACCTCTCGGCACTTCACCAAGGCCGGCAGCAGGTCCCGCTCGATGGCCCCGGCCGTGGCCACGTGGATCGCGGTGGGGAAGGTGTCGTTGGTGCTCTGCCCCATGTTCACGTGGTCGTTGGGGTGGATCGGCTTGTCGGGGGCGAAGCGGTCGCCGCCGGCCAGCTCGATCGCGCGGTTGGCGATCACTTCATTGGCGTTCATGTTGCTCGAGGTGCCGGAGCCGGTCTGGAACACGTCGATCGGGAACTCGGCGTCGAGCCGGCCCTCAGCCACCTCGTGGCAGGCGGCCAGGAGGTGATCGATCTGCGAGTCGCCCAGCGGCGACCTGCCCGAGCCGGTCAGCCGGCCCAGATGGCGGTTGGCCACGGCCGCAGCCCACTTCACCAGGCCGATGGCGTGGATCAGTTCGGGCGGGAGCGGCCGGCCGGAGATAGGAAAATTCTCCACCGCGCGTTGGGTCTGGGCGCCGTAATACGCCCTGGCTGGCAGGCGGACCTCGCCCATGGAGTCGCGTTCGATTCGGAAGTCGGTCATCGGGGTTCCCTGGCGGTCAGCGCAAGAATGGCAGTCACCACGGGGCTGAGCAACGGTCCGGGCGGCAGGCCCCTCGGCCGCCCTGCGAAGCTTCATGATATCGGCCGGCGCCCCCGGGAGTAGTCGTCCGGCCGCGACATGCGGGATAGGGAGGCCGGGCGGTCCCTGCCGAACAAGGGAACTCCCGCCGATTCGCCATGCGTCCAACGCTTCGTAGAAGGTGGCCGAGAAACGGCTTGCCCCGGCGCGCACTTGCCTCCTCTCGCGGCCCCGCCGGTGGGTTCCGAGCCAGGCCGTGCCGACCCGCCAGGCTCAGATTCGTCGTGTGGGAATCGTCCGGGCCGACACGGCCCGGCCTGGGGTCATCCTCCGAGCAACCGTACTTGCACCCCAAACGTGGCAGTAGAGCGGGCAAACCGCTATAATTACTCTCAGTGGCGGCACCTCGTTTCGCTGCCGGACATGAAAGGGCCTTCTGTCCCTTTGAGAACCTGAGGATCAGGATCATGGATACCCTGAGCAAGCAAGTCCGTCGCGCGCAGTGGCGGCTGGGGTTGCAGCGGTTCCTGGGCGTGCTGGGCTGGTTCTGGTTCGGCGCGTTGCTGGTGGCCGTGGCCGGCATCTTGTTCGGCAAGTTCGGCTGGCTGGGCATGGAGCCGTGGCTGTGGGGAACCGCGGCGATGGGGGGCGGACTGGGCGCGGCTTTGATCTGGATCGTAGCCCGACAGCGGGGACCCATCGAGGCCGCCCTCGAGATCGACCACCGTTGTGGGCTGAAGGAGCGGATCTCCAGCGCCTTGATCCTGAGTGCGGAGGAGCTGGAGACCGAGGCCGGTCGCGCGCTGCTTCAGGATGCCGTGCGCCGGGCGGAGCGGCTCGACGTGGACGAGCACTTCCGCGTGCGCCCGGATCGCAGCCTTCTGCTTCCCTTGGTGCCCGGCGCGATCGCGCTGTTGGTGGCTCTGTTCGTCCCTTCCCTGGTGGACGACTCGACGGCCCAGGCCAAGACCGACGGCCCGGTCTCGGAGGAGGCGGTCAAGAAGGCCCGCAAGTCCCTGGCCGAGAAGCTCGAAAAGCAGCGTCAGAAGGCCAAGGACAAGGGCCTGAAGGACGCCGAGCGCCTGTTCAAGCGGCTGTTGGAACAGAAGCCGGAGGACGTCAAGGAGAAGACCAAGAGCGACAAGAAGAAGGCCCTGGCCGAGTTCAACGACCTGGCCAAGGAGATCGAGAAGCGTCGCGAGAAGCTGGGCGGGGCCGACCAGATCCGCAACCAGTTGCGCCAGCTCAAGAAGGTGGACGAGGACGGCCCGGCCGACAAGCTGGCCAAGGCCCTCAGCCGCGGCAAGTTCAAGGACGCCATGAAGGAGCTGAAGAAACTCCAGGAGGACATCCAGAACGGCAACCTCAGCGAGCAGCAGAAGGCCGAGCTCACCAAGCAACTCGAGGAGATGAAGGACGCGCTCGACGACCTCGCCGACGCGCACGAGCAGGCCAAGAAGGACCTCCAGGAGCAGTTGGAACAGGCCGAGAAGTCGGGCAGCGCGGAACAGGCCTCCAAGCTCCAGCAGCAACTCGAGAAGCTCCTGCAGCAGTCGCCCCAGATGGATCAAATGAACGACCTGGCCAAGAAGCTCGGACAGTGCGCCCAGTGCATGAAGGACGGGAAGATGCAGGACGCGGCGGGCAAGCTCGGGCAGCTTCAGCAGGACCTCCAGCAGCTCTCCGACCAGCTCGGCGAGATGGAGATGCTCGACGAAGCCCTGACCCAGCTCGACGAGATCCGCGACCAGATGACCTGCCCCGAGTGCAACGGCACGGGATGCAAGGCATGCCAGGGCCTCGGAATGGGCGGACAGGCCGACAAGCCGGGCGACAAGCCGGGCAAGGGCATGGGAGCCGGGCGCGGCGAGGGCTTCCGTCCGGAGAAGGACGGCGACGCCGAGTTCTACAACACCCAGTCGCCGCAGAAGATCGGCCGCGGCTCGGCCACCATCGTGGACATGGTCGAAGGCCCGAACGTGAAGGGGCGCACGGACCTCGAAGTGGAAGCCGACCTCCGCGCCGTGGAGAGCGCCGAGTCGGACCCGATCACCAGCCAGCGGCTGCCACGCAAGCACCAGCAGCAGGTGCAGGAATATTTCGACAACCTGCAAGGCAAGGAGTAGCCGGCCAAACAGCCGCGCGCGGTCCTGGGGGGGAAAGGGGGGTCAAGACCCTTTGTCCCGGAATCGCGCAAGACAATCTAGCCCTCCTTCTTCACCCACCGCGGAAGCGTGAACGAGTAGATGATCGTAATCGCGCCGGTGGCCATCAGGCTCCAGGGAGCCCACTCCGGCGGCGCGAGGACCTTCTGAGGACCGACGGCGTCTTCGCTGGTCATCAATCCGGGCGGCGGCGGCTCGCGCACCTTCAGCGTGACGCGCTCCACGGCCAGGCATTCCAGGCCGAGAATGCAGAGGAAGACGCCGATCGCAAGGAACAGGGCTCGCCACATGGCTCCATCCTACGGTCGTCTCGGGGCGCACTGAGGCGCAGGTCCAGCCGCGCAGGCGGCCTACGGTTTCTGATCGTCGAGCCGCTGCGTCCGACTGGAGTGCCGGGCTCGGTCGCGGTGTCGCCGTACTGGTTTTCCGTTTCGATTGCAGCGATTGCGCCCGACCCATCCGGCGGAGCCACCGCGGGCCAGCGCCGAAAGCGGGCGCGGATGTTAACGTGGGGTTAGCTTGCTTCGGCCTACGTGATCGCGGCCCGGCGCCATCTCGGCCCCCGGCCCGACGCGGTGGTCGCCGGTCGCCTCGATCGTGCGCCGACCCGCCCGCTCGGGATGGCCAAGTGGGCGAATTGGAGCTGGGCGCTCCCGAACTGACCTTCAACGGGGCGGATACGCGACGATCGCCCTGCCGGATGCCGGCAGCACGGCAGCGCAGCCCTTGTTGTCGCTGGTAGCGACAATGAGGATACTTGCGCGTGCTGTTGGTCTTCGAAACGGTGGAATTGGGCATTCTGGGCAAGACGCGACCAAACTCCGCCGGCTCGATTGCCGATGCAATCGACAGGGGGAACTCCCGCCCGAAAGGTTGTTCGCCTTCCCAGCCGTTCTTATAATCGAGGGGGGAGGCCGAACGACCGTGCGGCATGAACACGGAGCGAGGCGGGCTTGGTCGGGAAGAAGCGAGTCCTGTTCGTCTGCGATTCCCGTGAGAAGGTGGACCAGCTCCTCGGCGAGGAAGCGGACGCCTTCGAGGTGGTCGTGGTTCAGCATCCCATCCGCGCCCTGGCCCGGCTGACCAAAGAGACCTACGACGGCATCTACGTCGCCGGCGAGTACTTCCAGCCCGTCCTCCAGCTCGGCAAGCTGCTTCAGAACGATCAGATCCTGGAGGGCATGCCCGACGGGGTCGTGCTCCTCGACGCCGACAACACGATCGTCTGGGGCAACGAGCGGGTGCGGGAGTGGAGCGGCCAGGAGAACGTCTTCGGCGCGAACTTCTACGGCGTGCTCGGCAGCCCCGAGATCCTCGGTCCCGACTTCTGTCCGTTCCACACGGCGTTGGCCACGGGGCAGCCCAGCGTCTCCACCTTGCGAAGCGACGAGAACCGCTTCTACCAGGTCCACGCCGCGCCGGTCCGCGAGCCGGGAAGCCCGCCCCGGCACCTGATCGTCACGGTCCGCGACGTGACGCGAGAGATGCTTCAGCAGCAGAAGCTGGCCGCGATCCACCAGGCCGGCATGGAGCTGGCCGACCTGAAGCCCGACGAGCTGCTGCAAATGGCCGTCGAGGAGCGGATCGAGCTGCTGAAGGCCAACATCCTCCACTACACCAAGGACCTGCTCAACTTCGACGTCGTCGAGATCCGCCTGCTCGACCAGAAGACGGGCAAGCTCATGCCGCTGTTGGCCGAGGGCATGGAGCCGGAGGCCGCTGACCGCGTGTTGTACGCCCAGCCGCAGGGCAACGGCGTGACTGGCTTCGTCGCCGCCACCGGCAAGAGCTATCTCTGCGAGGACACCACCGAGGACCCACTTTACCTGCCCGGCGCCAAGAACGCCAAGAGCTCGCTGACCGTGCCGCTGGTGCTGCACGATGAGGTGATTGGCACGTTCAACGTCGAGAGCCCCGAGCCCAAGACCTTCTCGGAGAGCGACCTCCAGTTCCTGGAGATCTTCACCCGCGACGTGGCCGTCGCCCTGAACACCCTGGAGCTTCTGGTCGCGGAGAAGGCGAGCACGGCCGCCGAGAGCGTCGAGGCCATCCACGGGGCCGTGGCCCTGCCGGTGGACGAGATCCTCAACGACGCGGTGAACGTCATGGAGCGGTACATCGGCCACGAGCCCGACGTGGTCCAGCGCCTCCAGCGAATCCTGCGCAACGCCCGGGACATCAAACAGGTGATCCAGAAGGTGGGTCAAAGAATGGCTCCTACCCAGGCCCATCCGCAGCCGCTCCAGCTTCAGCATCGACCGGCTTTGCCGGGCCGCCGCGTGCTGGTCGTCGATGCCGACGAGAGCGTGAGGAGCGCTGCCCACAACCTGCTGGAGCGCTACGGCTGCATTGTCGAGACGGCCCACGACGGCGACGGGGCGGTGTTCATGGTCCGCAGCATGCTCGCCGAGGGCGGCTACGACGTGATCATCGCCGACATCCGCCTCCCGGACATGACCGGGTACGACTTCATGCTCAAGCTTCAGGACATCATGGAGCCCGTGCCCCTGATTCTCATGACCGGCTTCGGCTACGACCCGGGGCACTCGATCGTCAAGGCACGGCAGGCCGGCCTCCAGGCGGTCCTCTACAAGCCGTTCCGCCTGGATCAGCTCCTCCAGACCGTCGAACGCATCATCCGCACTCCCGGACCCGTCGGCCAGGGTACGTAGTGGGCGCCGCGCTGTTAGTCCTTGCCCTCGTTGGGCATGCGTTCTTGTGGATCGGCCTGCTCAATCGGCTCCACGGATTCGCCGGGCCGCCGCGCCTCCTCAAGTCCTCGGTCGTGCCGGTCGGGCTGGTGCTCGTGCTGCTCCCTTTCGCCTACTACCTCTGGGTGCTGCCGCCCGGGGGCCTGAGCCTCTCGGTCCTCCAAAGCCCCTCCAGGGCGCTGGCGGCCGGCTTGCCCTACCTGGCCCTGTGCTGGACGGCCGCCGGGGCGAACCTCGGCATGTGGACCTGGCGCAACGTTCTGCACCGCCCGCCCCCGGTGGTGCTCCACCAGAGCGAGCGCCCCGCGGCCTCGGCCGAGGAGATGCGCGCGGTGCGCGACGGGGTTCAGCACCACCGGTGGGTCGATCTGCCCGGCAACGAGATCCTCAAGACCGTCGTCGCGGAGCGCCACCTCGTCCTTCCGCACCTGCCCGTGGAGCTGGATGGAGTCAAGCTGATCCACCTCTCCGACCCGCATTTCACGGGCCGCATCCACAAGACCTACTTCTGCCGCGTGGTCGAATGGTGCAACCGCCTGGAACCCGACCTGGTGGCATTGACCGGCGACCTGATCGACAACGTCGATTGCGTCGAGTGGTTCGAGGAGACCTGGGGCCGCCTCTTTGCGGCCTGGGGTCGCTACTTCGTCCTCGGCAACCACGATTGGCGCCGCGACTGGCGGCGGATCGACCGGGCGATGTGCGACGCGGGGCTGGCCTCAGTGCGCGGGCGGTGGCTCGAGGTGCCGTTGCGCGACGCGACCGTGGTGCTGGCCGGCAATGAGCTGCCGTGGCTCGGGCCGGCCGCCGATCTGGCGGACGCGCCGCCGCCGTCGGCCGAGGGCGGCCCGGTGCGAATCCTTCTCTCGCACAGCCCGGACCAGCTCCGCTGGGCCCAGCATGCGCACTGCGACCTGATGCTCGCCGGCCACACGCATGGCGGACAGATCTGTCTTCCCCTCGTCGGCCCGATCCTCACGCCCAGCCGCGTGGGCGTGCGCTACGCCTCGGGGATCTTCCACGAGCCGCCCACCGTGATGCACGTGACGCGCGGCGTCTCCGGCCAGTTCCCCATCCGCTGGAACTGCCCCCCGGAGATTGCCCTGTTGGTGCTGCACGCGCCGAAAACAGGGACGCAGCTCGTTTCTGAACACTAATGTCCAGAAACGAGCTGCGTCCCCGTTTCTTGGTTGACCGCCGATCAGCGGTGACTGACAATCTGGGGCGGTCAACCAAAGATCCAGGCGAACTGCCGGAAGGGACAACGTCATGCGCATCCGTGCCTGCCGCGTGTTTGTCGCGGTCGCACTCCTCACACCCACGGGGGCCGAGGCCGGCGAGACTTGGCCCGAGTTCCGCGGGCCCACGCGCGACGGCCACGCCCATGCCGCAGACCTGCCGCTGCGGTGGAGCGAGACGAAGAACGTGGCGTGGAAGACCCCGGTCCACGATCGCGGCTGGTCCTCGCCCGTCGTCTGGAAGGACCAGGTCTGGGTAACCACGGCCACGGCCGACGGCCGGCGCCTGTTCGCCGTGTGTCTGGACCGCGCCTCTGGCCGGGTGGTCCACGACGTGAAGGTCTTCGACGTGGACGAGCCCGAGCCCGTGGCCGCGATCAACAGCTATGCCTCGCCCACCGGGGCGATCGAGGAGGGCCGGTTCTACGCCCACTACGGCACGTACGGGACCGCCTGCCTCGACACCGAGACGGGAGCCGTCCTTTGGACGCGGCGCGACCTGAACTGCGACCATCACGAGGGCCCCGGCGCCTCGGTGATGATCCACGAGGACCTGCTCGCTTTCAACGTGGACGGGCGCGACGTGCAGTACGTGGTCGCTCTCGACAAACGTACCGGCAAGACCGTGTGGAAGACCGATCGGTCGATCGACTACAGCCGCATCCACCACAATCTCCGCAAGTGCTTCTCGACCCCGATCATCATCGAGGTCCAAGGCCAAGAGCAGCTCGTCAGCCCGGGCGCCAAGGCGGTGATGGGCTACGACCCCGAGACCGGCCAAGAGCTGTGGAAGCTCCGCTACCGCGGCTGGTCAATCGCCTCGCGCCCGCTGTTCGGCCACGGGATGATCTTCATGATCAACGACTACGACCACCCGGAGCTGTGGGCCCTTCGGCCAGGCGGGCGCGGCGAGCTGGGCGAGGAGGCCGTGGTGTGGAAGCTCCGCAAGGGCATGCCGCAGAAACCGTCACTGCTGTTGGTCGGGGACCTGCTGTATTTCGTCAACGACGATGGCATCGCCCAGTGCGTGGAAGCGAAGACCGGCGAGAGCGTGTGGAAGGAGCGGATCGCGGGTGACTACTCGGCCTCGCCGCTGCAGGCGGCGGGGCGCATCTACTTCTTCAACCACGACGCCGACACGACGGTCATCGCCCCGGGCCGGGAGTTCAAGCGTCTGGCGTTCAGCCGGCTCGACGGCCAGATGCTGTCCTCGCCGGCCGTGGCGGGCGACTCACTGCTGTTGCGCACGGGCACGCACGTGTATCGGATCGAGCAGCAGGATTGACGTCCCGCGCACGCACGCGACCCGCCCCGTGTTCGTTCTCGCTCCGCTTCACGGAACCGCGGCAGCCCTCACTACTCGCCGTGCTGCTTGAAGTGATAGCGGCTGCCGTAGCGGGTGGTTTTGAAGATCTCCAGCTTGCCGTCGCGGCCCGGCTGCTTGGTCCGGGCGAGCAGGGTCTCCAGCTCCTTCTCGGTCATGGGCTCGAAGGCGCGCGCCATGGCCACGTCCTGGCGCAGCTCCTCGCGTGTGCGAATCCCGCATACCAGCGTGGCGATGGGCAGCGAGAGGGCGAAGCGGCGGCAGGTCTCGGCAGCGATCTTCAGCTCGTCGGGGATCTTGCCGCCGGCCAGGGCCTTCATGCCGATCACGGCGATCTTCCGCTTGTTGCACACCGGGGCGACCAGATGCTGGAAGCTCCGGTAGTGGGCGTCGAGCAGGTTGATGGGCATCTGCACCGTGGCCCAGTCGTAGGGCCGCTCGAGCATCTTCAGATGGTACTTGGGGTCTTTGTGCCCGGTGAAACCGATGAAGCGGACCTTGCCGGCCTTCTGGGCCTCCAGCGCAGCCTTGAGGGCCCCGCGCTCGAAGATCCACTCGGGATCGACCTCCCAGTTGATCTCATGGAACTGCCAGAGGTCGAGACGGTCGGTCTTCAGGCGCCGTAGGCTGTCTTCGAGGTGCTCGTTGGCGGTCTTGTAGTCGCGGCCGCAGCACTTGGTCATGAGGAACACCTTCTCGCGCCGTCCGCCCGAGGCGAGGGCCTTGCCCATCTTCTCCTCGCTGCCGCCCATGTGGTAGTCCCACGAGTTGTCGAAGAAGGTCATACCCAGGTCGATGGCCTCGTGCATGATGGCCACGGCGTCCTTCTCCTCGTTGGTGCCGATGTGATATCCACCGAGCCCGACGATGGGGATGCGGACGCCCGTGCTGCCCAGCGGGCGTGTGGGAATGCCCGAGGGGCCCTCCTCCTGGTCGGCGAGGACGGAGGGGCCGAAGCCGGCCGCGCTGAGCGCGGCCACGGAGGCTCGCAGAAAGTCGCGTCGGTGGGCGGATAGCATGGGGGTCTCCAACATGGATTGCGGGAGGGCGCGTACCTCAAGGGCATCGTACGTCCCGAATCGGGGGACGGCAATGGCCCGCGTGAGGGCGCCAGCGAAGGGGAAGCGGTGAGTCGAGGCACGCTCGCTCACGCTTCGGGCTTCGAGCGGAATGGGCAACTCGAGGCACCCTCGCTTGCGGTGTGGGCTTCGAGGGTCCTACGCCGCGAACTCCCGGACGATCAGCGAGATGTTCTGCCCACCGAACCCGAAGCTGTTGGAAAGCGCGATCCGGCAAGGGGCTTCGCGGGCCGTGTTGGGCACGTAGTCCAAGTCGCAGTCCGGATCGGGCTCCTCGTAGTTGGTCGTGGGCGGCAGGACGTCGTCGCGCATGGCCAGCAGGCAGATGATCAACTCGGTGGCCCCCGCCGCGGCGATGAGGTGTCCCATCATGCTCTTGGTGCTGGAGACGGGGATCCGGTAGGCCCGCTCGCCGAACACCCGCTTGATGGCCAGCGTCTCCACGCGGTCGTTGACCGAGGTGCTGGTGCCGTGGGCGTTGACGTAGTCGATCGAATCCAGGTCGAGCCCGGCGTCCTCCAGGGCCATGCGGATGCAACTGATGGCGCCCCGCCCTTCGGGGTGGGTGTCCGTGATGCGGAAGGCGTCGGCCGTGGAGCCGTAGCCGATCAACTCGCCGTAGATCCTGGCGCCCCGGGCCTTGGCCCGCTCCAGGTCCTCCAGGACCACCATCCCAGCCCCTTCTCCGAGCACGAAGCCGTCGCGCTTGCGGTCGAAGGGGCGCGAGGCCCTGGCCGGCTCGTCGTTGGCGGTGCTCAGGGCGGTGAGCAGGTTGAAGCCGGTGACGCCGAACGGATGGATCATCGTATGCGTTCCGCCGGAGAGCATGACGTCGGCCTCGCCGCGGCGGATGATCTCGGCCGCCTCGCCGATGGCCTGGCTGCTGGCGGCGCACGCGGTCAGGCAGTTGACGTTGGGCCCTTCGGCCCCGAACAGGCAGGCCAGGTGCCCGGCCGGCATGTTGGGCTCCTGTTCCAACTCAGCGATGGGATGGAGGATCTCCAGCCCGGTCGTGGTGAACTTCGCCAGGTTGAGCTGGTCGCCTTCGATGGCGGCGACCATCATCTTCGTGAAGCGATCGAAGTCCTGCTGTCCCTCGCCGCTGCCCAGGTAAACGCCGAAGCGGACCGGGTCGAGCGTTGTGTCGAGCATGCCGGAGTCGGCCACGGCCTTCTTGGCCGCGCCCACGGCGAAGTGGGTGTGCCGGCCCTGAAACTTCCAGTCCTCAGGGTCTTCGCCCACGTCGGAGACATCCCAGTCCTTGACTTCCGCGGAGATCTTCGTTGGGAAGTTGCTGGCGTCGAACAGGGTCGTATAGCCGATCCCGGACCGGCCCTCGAGGAGGGCCCTCCAGACGGTCTCCACGTCGGCGCCCAAGGGAGTGACGAATCCCACGCCGGTAATGACGACTCTTCGCCGCATAACGAACTCGCGGGCAGGGGACAGGGGAGCGCAGGGGCCTGCGGGGCGACGCGGCCTCGAAGCCCGCCGCCGGGATCAAGGGGCCTCGGCCTGAAGCATCCAGGCAGGCTCGGTGAGCGGGCTGCCATCGGCCGCCAGGCCCACCTCGAAAAGCTTCAGCATCCTGAGCATGTGGAGAAACGTGCCGGGGTCGAAGAGCGTCTTCCCCTCGAACTCGCCGTTGAGATGCGCGAAGACGATCTGCAACTCGGCCAGCAGTTCCTCGTCGCACTCGATGGTCGCCGCGACCATCGCGCCGTCCTTGTTGATCGACTCGATGTGGGCCGAGTAAACGAGCGTGTCGCCCGGGAGGGCCTCGCCGCGAAATCGCGCCGAGGTGATCTTGGCCAGAATCACCTTCTCCGCGAAGTCGAAGTACTCCCCAACCAGTAACCCCGCCGTCTGCGCGGATCCCTCGATCATCAGGCTGGCCGGCATCATGGGATAGCCGGGGAAATGGTCGTGGACGTGCTCCTCGGCCAGCGAGACGTTCTTCACGGCCCTGGCGCATTTGCCGCTTTGGAATTCGAGGAACCGATCGATCCAATACCAGCGCATGGCGATGCCTCTTGGAGATGGCGACGGCGGGCAGGGGCGTGCGGCCCGCAAGGGCAACCGGCGCCGCCGCGCCCGGGCCCCGGCCAGCCGCCCCCCGCGGACGGCTCCGCTATTCGCTGACGCCGACCTTCTGTTCCACGTAGCGGCACATGTCGGCGACGGTCATCACGTTGGGGAAATCCTGGACCACGGGGTTCTCGGCGAACTTGTCCAGATCGACGAAGGGAAGACGCTCGCGAAGCTTCTGCAGCCCCTCCTCCGTGAGTCTCCCTTCCTTGACGAACTCGGCGCTGGTGAGGATGTCCTGGGGGAGGAGCTCGCCCTGGGGGATCTTGATGTCAAACGCCTTCTCCAGGCGGAATACGATGTCGAGGAAGTCGATCGACTCGGCGCCGAGGTCGCCCACCAGCGTGGCCTCGCGCGTCACTTCGTCCTCGTCCACGCCCAGGGCATCGACCAGCGCAGCTTGAATCTTCGAAAAGACCTCTTCCTTCGTCGGCATGTTGATCAACCTCCAAACGCGTTCTATGCAACCAAAGGACGCGGCGTGCACCGGCTTTGGGGCCGCCCGGCGTCGGCAGGGCGCCGCGCCGCCCCAAGGCCCACCCCCTCAGTAGCCCCCGAGGCTCAGCCCGCCGTCAACCCTCCACACCTGGCCCGTCACGTAGGCAGCCTCGTCGCTGGCCAGGAACGCGACGACCCGGGCAACTTCGTCGGGCTGCCCGATCCGCTTCATGGGAATGATCTGCTTGAGCCGATCACCGACGATCCCGCGGATCACCTGGCTCATGTCCGTGTCGATCATGCCGGGCGCCACGGCGTTGACGCGGACCTTGCGCGGGGCGAGCTCCTTGGCGAGGCAGCGGGTAAGGGCATCGATGCCGCCCTTGCTGGCGGCATAGTTCACCTGGCCGCGGGAAGCAAACTCGGACGCCGTGCTCGAGACGTTGACGATCGCCCCACTCCGCTGGAAGGACATGTGCTGCGAGACCGCGCGACAGTAGTTGCAGGTCCCCCCGAGATTGGTATCGATGACGTCCTGCCACTGCTCGGTGGTCATCGCGCCCAGCAAGGTGTCGCGGATGATGCCCGCCGAGTTCACGAGCACGTCGATTCGCTCCCATTGCTGGATCAGCTCCTCGACGACCTCGACGGTCCGGTCGTGATCGCGGACGTCGGCCTGGATGGCATGGGCCTTGCATCCCCGCGACGCGAGCTGGCCGGCGAGCTCGTCGGCGGCCTCCCGGTGGCTCTGGTAAATGAAGGCGACCTCGGCTCCCTCGGCGGCGAGCACTTCGACGCAGGCCCTGCCGATGCCTCGACTGCCTCCGGTGACCAGGGCCCGTTTTCCTTCCAGACGCATAGGTGTGATCGATTACCGCTTGAAGTGGTTTGTTCCGAGGGCGGTCGCCCCTCTCGTTGGCCCCGTCGCGCCGCGGCGGTCTACGAAGCGACCGGCGCCGGGGACGGCGCGACGCTGCCGCCAATGAGAATCGCAAACTGCTTGCGCATCTGCTCCCGAACCGTGGCGTCGGCGTACGCGTGGGAGGGGCGCGTGTCGGCCAGATTGTAACGGGCGAGGATCAGCCGGGCTCCCACGCTGAGCTGTCCGTCCACCGTCCCCTGGGCCTTCAATCTCGTCTCCTCGTCCGTCTGGCTGAGGATCTCGGCGGTCACGCACAACGTGTGGCCGGGCTCAACGAAGCGGCCGTACTTGACGTTGGCCGCCTGGCGGAGGACCACGATGCTATGGGCGAAGTCCTCGCTGGCGCGGACCAGCCAGGCGCCGGCCTGGGTCATGGCCTCCAGCATCAACACGCCGGGCATCACCGGAAACCCCGGGAAGTGGTCGCCGAGATACTCCTCGGCGAGTGAGAGGTTCTTCACCGCCAGGATGCGGCGATTCGGCTCCAACTCGACGATGCGATCAATCAGCGAGAACCGCATTGGATACCTGGAAAGATGAACGGCCTGCGCAAGCTGGGGCCGGAAAGGCGAACAAGCGCATTAGTATAGCTGGCGCTTCGACCCACCACAACCGCAATGGATCGTCGCGGCCACGGCGTCGGAACACGAAACGCCTTCCACGGTTACGTTTCAAGCAGCGGCCCCGTGGAGGGAGCAGGCGGGCCTGCTCCGCGAGATGGCACGTGTGGGGTATCGGGGAGGCCTGCCAGCCCGCAAGCCGTCGCGTCGGACGAGGCCCTCCAGCGGGGCCGGATTCTGCCGTGGCCGAAGGGGGGTCGGCGGCTCCCGGGAACCGGCGCGCCGTTGCGTCGCAGGCAATCCGATCTCGCCTGCCGTTTTGGCAGTCCGGTCGAACGATCGGGTGGTGAACTGCCTGCGCAAGTCCTTGGGATACAACAATCAGCCGAGTCGTCACAGAGGTTCGGCACAGGGTTTGCTCCAGTCAGCAACAGTAACTCTGAAACGGTGCCGGGACCGCTTCAAGGATTCCGCGTCAGATCATTCAGACGTTCGTCCGTCCAGTAAGAAGGAGGACTATCGATGACCTATCGCTACGGTATCCCTCGTTATCCGCTGCACCAGCTTCGTGATGAAATGGATCGACTTCTGACCGGGGTCAGCCAGTGGCTACCCGGCGGAGCCGTGCCGGCTGCGGGCCGCGGCCAACCGGCCGTCAATGCCTGGGAGAGCGGCGAAGCGCTGCACGCGGAGGTCGAAGTTCCTGGCGTCAGCGCCGACCAGATCGACCTGGCCGTGGTCGGCGACGCACTGAACCTGACGGTTCGCCGCGAGGAGAAGCCCGAGCAGGGCATTACCTACCACCGGCGCGAGCGTCCGGTCGGCAGTTTCACCCGGGTCCTCCGCCTGCCCGTCGAGGTGGACGCGGACCGAGTCTCCGCCGATCTTCGCAACGGGGTCCTGACGGTCACCATGCCGAAGGCCGAGGCCGCCAAGCCGCGCAAGATCCCGGTGGCGTCCGCGTAAGGGGATCGCTTCGGAAGACGTAAGGTGAGTAGAGATCCGGCCCGAGGGCCGCTTCGCGAAACCACGAGGAGGTAAGACGATGTCCGAGAAGAACGACGTGCCGCAGACTTCCGGTGAAGACGTGTCCCGCGCCGAGCACACGCGCAGCGGCCGCTTCTACCGGCCCAACGTGGACATCCTCGAGAAGGAAGACGAGCTTCTGGTCGTGGCCGACGTCCCCGGGGCGTCGGGCGATCAGATCGAAATCCATTTCGAGGAGGGCGAGCTGACCATCCACGCCAGCGTCCCGGCGCGGCAGGAGGAGAAGACGGAGTACCTGCTGCAGGAATACGGAATCGGCGACTACTATCGGACGTTTCGGATCAGCGAGGCCATCGACTCCACGAAGATCTCGGCGGAGTACACCGATGGCGTGCTCACCCTGCACTTGCCCAAGGCCGAGGAGGTCAAACCGCGCAAGATCGCCGTGCAGGTCAAGTGAGGTCGCGCGCCGGAGGCGCGTCGACGCCTCGTTCGCGGCGCCGGCGCGCAACTCCCGGGACAGCGCTTTTCGAAGGAGGTGTTGCCATGAATCTCATACCTTGGAGAAGCAAGCGAGGCGAGGGCGTGCCGGTCGAGGAGTCGCCCCTGGTGGCACTCCAGACCGAAATGGACCGCCTGTTCGATCGTTATCTCCGCGAGCCGCTGGCCGCACTGGACTGGCCGCTCGCCGGATCCACCGGCTGGCAGCCGACCATCGACCTGAGCGAGGACGACAAGCAAATCGTGGTCCGCGCCGAGGTGCCCGGCATCGACCCCAAGCAGGTCGAGGTGACGGTCAGCGGAAACCAACTGACAGTCTCGGGCGAGAAGAAGGAGTCGTCCGAGCGCAAGGTAGAGAGCTTGCACGTCTCCGAAAGCCGCTTCGGGGCGTTCCGCCGCACCGTGCTCCTGCCGGCGGCCGTGGATTCCCAGAAGGTGCAGGCCTCGGCAGCCAACGGCGTGCTGACAATCACCCTTCCCAAGACGGAAGCCGCCGCAGGTCGGCGGATCGAGGTCAACAGCGGCGGCGCGTCGTCGCAGTAAGCGGTAATCAGGAGTTCGTGCAGCGTTGAGGCGACCGGCCGGCGCGCGCCGGCCGGTCGCTTTTCTTGCCCGAAGTCCGCCGTGGTAGCCGCCGCCCGGCGGTTGGGCTAGACTGGGGATTTGGCAACCTTGGGGACGGCCCGGCCTGGGAAGGAGCATGCGCATGGATTGTCGTGGGGTCCGCGGCGCGACGACGACCGAGGCCAACACCAGCGATGCCATTCTGGAGGCGACCCGGCAGTTGCTCGCGCTGATGATCCGCCAGAACGACATCCGCAAGGAGGACGTGGCCAGCGCCATTTTCACCACGACCCGCGATTTGAACGCCGAGTTCCCCGCGCTGGCCGCCCGACAACTCGGGTGGATGGACGTTCCCCTCCTGTGTGCGTATGAGCTGAGCGTGCCGGGCGGACTGGAGGGCTGCATCCGCGTGCTGATCCACTGGAACACCGACAAGCCGGCCGATGAGATCGTGCACGTCTATATCCGCGACGCGGTCAATCTGCGTCCCGACCTCTCCCAACTGCCCCCCGTGGACTGGGCCGAGCTGGAGAACTGGATCCAAGCCCACCTGAACACCGCGGCGAAGTCCAGCCGGCGCAAGTGAACGGTGGGGCCGGGCACGCCGGTGCGGAGAACTGCCCGTGTCGTGGATGACCCTCATGGGGCTGGCCGTGGGGCTGGCCATGGACGCCCTGGCCGTGGCCATCGCCGCCGGCATCGCGCTCGGCCAGGTCACGGGCAGGCAGGCCTTTCGCCTGGCCTTTCATTTCGGACTGTTCCAGGCCATGATGCCGGTCTTCGGGTGGCTGGCCGGTCGCGAGATCGCCCCCGCGGTGGCCCGTTTCGATCACTGGGTGGCCTTCGCGCTGCTGACCTACATCGGCGCGAAGATGCTCGTCGATTCCCAGCAGCCCGACGCCCACCGCGAGTTCCGCGATCCCACGCGGGGCCTCTCGCTGGTCACGCTCTCGCTGGCCACGAGCATCGACGCCCTGGGCGTGGGCATGACGATGGGCGTTCTCGGCGAAGACATCTGGAAGGCCAGCGCCACGATCGGACTGGTGGCGGGTCTGTTCACGGCCGCCGGCATCTGCTTCGGAAACCGGCTGGGGCAGCGGTGGAGGCGACGCGCGGAGTTGATCGGGGGGTGCGTGCTGATCTGGATCGGCACGCGGATCGTCGTCCACCACATTCTTTCGGGTACGTGACCGGAGCTTCCTGCCCCCTCGGCCCGTCGCGACTGCCGTGTCATCCCGCGCTGAGCCCAAAAGAAAACCGCCGGCTTCGTACCGGCGGTCTTCTCGAAAGGCGACGGCCCGGTTCTGCCTTCAGCCGAGGGCTCGGAGTCAACCCGCGGCCGCGGGGGGGGTGGCAGGCGGACGGCGTCACCTTGTGTCGAGGTGTCTTCCCTTGGAGTCTCGATAACCCGGGGCCGGGCGACCGTCAAGGCCGATCCCGCGGCGCGGAAAGGCTGTGAGTTGTGAACCCCGAGGAGTGCCATGGGTTTCGTTAGGGTCCGGTTGGCACAGCAGAGACACGTCGTGGGAGGGGGCGCGGGTCGGCCGGGGCGCCGCTTCACGGCGACTTGACACCAGTCGGGCAGGAAGCGGGCGGCGGAACGGCCCGTGCGAATCGGGATCGACCCACCGTAAGACGTGTGATAGATTGCCACTGCAACTGCCAGGCAGCACGCGGTTTCGCATTGCACTGCGGAGGGACAAGGATGTCCGCTCGGCTCCAGTCGCTTCTGACCCAGTCGCGCCGCCCCCGAATCCTCGTAGTCGGCGACGCCATGCTCGATCGGTACCTGTGGGGTGACGTCGATCGCGTCAGCCCCGAGGCGCCGATTCCCGTGATCCGGGTCGGGCGCCAGGAGCACCGGCTCGGCGGGGCCGCCAACGTGGCGGCGATGCTGGCCGCCCTCAACGCCCGCGCTCAGATCGCGGCGATCGTGGGCGACGACCCCGAGGGAAGCACGCTGCGGGGCCTGCTCAAGGACTGCGGCGTGGCCAGCAAGGCCTTGATCCGCGCGGCCGACCGCGCGACCACGGTCAAGGAGCGGCTGCTGGGGCGAAGCCAGTGCCGTCATCCGCAGCAGATGATCCGCGTGGATCGCGAAGACACGCGCCCCGTGGGCGCCGCGGCGGTCAACCGGCTCCTCGAAGCGATCTGGCCCGAGCTCGACCGTCTCGACCTCATCCTTCTGAGCGACTACGGCAAAGGCGTGTGCGCCGGGGCCCTCGTGCCCCAGTTGATCGCCATTGCCCAGGCCGCCGACGTTCCGGTCCTGGCCGACCCGGCGCGGTCGGCCGACTACCACAAGTACGCCGGCTGCGCGTGCGTCACGCCCAACCGCCACGAGGCGGGCCTGGCCGCCGGCATGAGGATCGTCACGCCCGAGGACGGCCTGGAGGCCGCGCGCCGGCTGCTGGCCTTCGGGGTCAAGTCGGCCGCCGTGACCCTCGACCGCGAGGGCATCGCATGGGCCGACTGCCGCGACGGCGGGCGCGTCGTCCCCACCCGGCCCCGCCAGGTGTACGACATCACCGGCGCGGGCGACATGGTCATGGCCGCCCTGGGTTACGCCATCGCCTCGGGGGCCGACTGGCCCGACGCCCTGGAGCTGGCCAACCTGGCCGGCGGCCTGGAAGTGGAGAAGCTGGGCGTCGTGCCGATCCGGCGCGAGGAGCTGCTGGCCGAGATCGCCACGGCGCCGCGCGGCCCCTGCCTCGGCAGCCCCTCTCGCGGCAAGACCCTCCCGCTCGATCAACTCCTCGCGGAGCTCGACCGGCGCCGAGGCCAGGGCCACCGTGTCGTCATGACCAACGGCTGCTTCGACCTCTTGCACCCCGGGCACGTGGCCTCGCTGGAGCACGCCCGATCGTGCGGCGATCTGCTCGTGGTGGCGGTCAACAGCGACCGCAGCGTGCGCGAGCTGAAAGGCCCGGGCCGGCCGATCCTCGACGAGCAAGGCCGCGCCGCCATGCTGGCCGCGCTGGCGTGCGTCGACTACGTGACCTTGTTCGATTCGGCGAGCGTCGCGCCGCTGGTCGAGCGGCTGCGGCCCGACGTGCTCGTCAAGGCGGCCCAGTACGGTCTCGAGGACGTGGTGGGCCACGAGACCGTCGAGGCTTGCGGCGGCCGAGTGGTCCTCGCTCCGCTTCAGGGCGATTACTCCACAACCGGCCTGATCGCCCGGGCCTCGGAGGCGGCCGACGAAGCGGCGCTCCGCCGCGCGGGGTGATCGGCAACCGGACTTGGGAAACGCTTGCTTGAGAGGGACCTCGATGTCCCGCTTCACCTCCGCCTTGTGCTTGCCCTACCTATGGGTCTGGCCCACCGAGAGCATGGCCAAACGCCCGTCCGCCGTCGGGCAGTTGCCGCCCGGGGACTTGCTGGCGTAGTGGACCCCGGGCTGAGGCGGCTCGTTACCACCCCGCCCCGCGGGGTGCAGGGACCGGCAAATTTACCTCTGTCGAGCGGGGCCCCCAAGGGGGGTGGCGGATGCGTGTGCCGGGCCTTCTGGTTCACAAGTGTTTCTTCAAAAAGAGGTTGCGTCGATGCACCAGAATCGCCCGAACGGTATTGGTCATCGAAAGCGAGTTCTTCCATGTCGGGACCTCGGGGCCTCGTTGCCCGCGGCCTCACCTCCGAGATCTCGGCGCTGGGCCCCGTCGTTGCCGCGCCGGCTCGCGCAAGCGGCCGCTGGGGTTGCCCGCTTGCGCGTCGGCGTGGTCGATCTCACGGTGCATGAGGTTCTCGGCGGTCGGAGGCGCAGGGGACGGCGACGGACCCGCATCTTACCACACCGCACCATCCTATCGGGCCGGTTCTTGCACAAGGCCCATCCCCCGGTGGTAGAATAGCCGCCGCACGATGACGGGGCGACGGTGGACGCACCGTCCTCCCCTCTCCCGCCTGCGGGAGAGGGGGCGGGGGTCCGCGCCGAAATCCACCGCGCTGCTCCCGGCCGGCACGGCCCGGCTGGAATTGGACCTGCGGATCGAACTGGCAAGTGCAGTGACCCAGAAGCTGGTTCTCATCATGCGATACCTGTGTGCGATCCTCGCCGCCGGGCTGACTGCCCTCGCTGTGCAGTCGGCCAGCCGTCCCGCCCGAGCGGCGACCATCGAGCGCCGCGCCGGCCACACGCTCACGGCCGTGGAGCTCGATCGCGGCGACACCCTCCGCTTCACGCTCGCTCGCGGCAAGACCCGCGAGCTGACCGCCGAGGACACCTGGGCCGAGGTCGTGCTGACCAACCTGGAAAACACCAGGAAGGGCCGGCCCGGCGGGGGCACGATCTACCGCTTCGGCTGCCGGATGCGGATCGACGGACAGCCGATGACCATGATCCGCTACGTGCCCGTGCAGAAGTCGTTCTACGAGCCTTATGTGGTCAACGGCGTGCGGATCTGGCTGGACGGAGTGCGCGAGATCGGCGAGCTGTTCAACGAGAACCACGGCGCGTGCGTCCCGCGCAAGGCCGTGCGCCTGGCGCTGCAGGACGCGACGCTTCCGATCTGCACCTACGAAGCCATCCGCCCGTGGTATCCCAGCCGCACGAGCCGCCTGGACGTCCACGCCTGCTACAACGGCGACGACACCTGGATGGGCACCTACTACGGGGCCGACCTGCACGGCGGCCTGGACGTGAACATGCCGATCGGCACGCCGCTGTGGGCCCCGATCAGTATCGACGACCAGTTCTACTTCAACTCCCTGGCCAAGGGCCACAACAACAACCGCTGGCGCGCGATCCGCCGCTGGCCGGACGGGGCGCGTTGGGTCCTGCAGGCCCACCATATCACGCGGCTTCTCGTTGAGCAGCGCACGCCGCTTGCACAGGGCAAGCACTACGCCGTGGCCGCCGGCGTGCTGACCGGCTCGCACGCCCACTCCCACTTCGTGTTCAAGGTCGGCGAGGAGGGGGAGGAGATCCTCCTCGACCCGTGGATCCTCTTCTGGCAGATCTTCGAGAACAACAAGCGGCGGTCGGGCACGATCCGGGCGGCCATGGCCCCCCTGGACCCGGCCACGACCGGACAGCCCGTGCGCCTGGACGCCGCCGGCTCCCGGCCCGGCGTGGCCGGCAGCGCCCTGACTTGCCGCTGGACGTTCGGCGACGGGGGCTGCTCGTGCGCGACGAGCCCGACGCACGCGTACGCCGCGCCCGGCGTCTATCCGGTCACGCTCGCAGTCAGCGACGGGGTGAAGCTGGCCTCCACGACGCAGCACGTCACGGTGAGCGGCCCGGCGGTGGACAGCCCGGTGCTGGCGCTCTTCGCGCCGGACGAAGTGGAATTCGCCGCGCGTCCCGCCGAGGCGATGGACGAGTACGGCGAGCCCGTCGCCTTCTTGCCGCACACGCTGCGGTTCGTGGCTCGCCCGGCCGGCAACCGGCAGCCGGGCGCGAAGACGGTCGAGCTGGTCAACCTGGGCGCCGGCGAGTTGGCCCAGGCCCGCTGGACGATCGCCTATGCGGAGGTCGAAGGCTGGGCCCGCGTGACCCGCGACGGCGAGGGCAACGCGCAGCGGCTCATCGTGGGCGTGGATGCCGGCGGCCTGAAGAGCCGTCACGGGGTGTATCACGCGCTGGTGACCGTCGAGTGCCCGGGGGCCATCAACTCGCCCCAGGTCTTTTCTATCCAGTTGACCACGCCGCCGCGCAAGCCGCCCGACGAGGTGATTGTGGACGAGGGCGACGAGGCCTGCTACGCGAGCCCCTGGTTCTGGCTGGCGCCGCGGTTCCACGGCCCGTGGCCGAAGGGCTATCGCGACCTGTACCTGGTGGGCGGCGGGCCGGAGAGCCTGGGCGGCTTCGTCCGATTCCAGCCCGACCTGGCCGCCGGCCGCTACGAGGTGCGCTTCGTGGAGGAAACGCCCTTCCGGCCCACGCCGCAGTGCCCTGCCGATCCGCGGCTGCGGGTCCGGGTCCGGCATCGCGGCGGCAGCGCCACGGTCTGGGTGGAGCCGCTCAAGTCGCGAACGATCGGGACGTTCGAGCTCAACGAGGGGCGGGACGGGTATGTGCAGATCGAGGCCGTCGGCTCGCGGGGCCTCGTCGTGGCCGACGCGGTCCGCTTCCGCCGCATCGGGCCGCAGAAGAGCCCGGCGGCGCGGAAGTTGCCCGACGGAGACGCACCTTGACCGAGCCGCCCAAGCAAAGCATCTGGGGCGTGGGGCCTTCGATCGTGCTGGCGGCCCTCGCGTACGCGGCCGCGGCCGGCGTCGCCACGTATTTGTGGCCTGGGGTGTTTCTGGTGCACGGCGTGCCGTACCCGGTCTTCGCCGCCGCCGGGGGCATCCTGCTGGCCGGCGGGCTCGCGATGCTCATGCTGGCCGGGCGCTCGATCGTGACCGCGCACGCGCGGGACGAGCTCGTCACCACCGGCGTGTATGCCCTGGTGCGCAACCCGATCTACTCGGCCTGGATCGTGTTTCTGATCCCGGGCCTGGTGCTGCCGAGCCGATCGTGGCTGCTATTCCTGACGCCGCTGGTCGCGTACGCGGTGTTCAAGCTCCGCATTCGCCGCGAGGACGCGTATCTGCGCGGACGGTTCGGGCAGGCGTATCTCGACTACCGGCGGCGGGTGCGCGAGGTCGTTCCACTGCCGCGTCGGTTCGGGTAGTCTTGCGCGCCCGTCCGCGCCCCGGTCAACTATCGTTCAAACCGATGCCGCTCGGCTGCGCCCGGCCGCGTCGCCGCCGCGCCCGCACGGAGCGCGCCAGGCCCACCGCCGCGAGCCCCAGCAGGCCCACCAGGACCGAGGGGGCGGGCACGGCGCCGTCGCCCTGTCCGAACTGGAGGTACAACCCGTTGTCCTGCACGGCCAGCGAGAAGCCGCCGCCTCCGGTCGAGGGAACGAATCCGCTGGCATCGATATCAACCCAGCCCGTGACGAACGACGCCAGGCTGGTGGCCTCGTCGGTCTGGGCGATCAGCCAGGAGTGGTCCGCGCTGTTGTCGAAGTCCGCCGGGTCGCCGACGATCTCCAGCTTCGCCCCTTGCGCGTTGAGGAGCTGGCCGGTGATGTACCAGAGGTCCCAGTCGGTGCCGGCCGTCCCGGTCGCGCTGGCGACGTGCCACCGGTAGATGCCGGCATCGCCCCACATGCCCGAGCTGGCGTCGGCGGAACCGGCGGCGTCCTGATCACCGGGCGAGAAGACCCCCGCGTCGTCGAAGGACACCGCGCCGAAGTGGCCCGATCCCTCCAGAACGGCCTGGGAAACGAAGGCATCGCCCACGAGCGTGCCGTGGTTGACCAGGGTGCCGTCGATCACGTCGGTCGGACCGGTATAGGTGTGATCGCCGGTGAAGGCCTGGACGCCCGCGCCCAGCTTGGTCACGCCGCCCGACCCGCTGATCGTCCCGGAGAACGTGGCCGAGCCGCTCTCGGCGCCGAGGAGGAGCGTGCCGGCGCCGAGGGATACGGAGCCGTCCCCCGCCAGCGCGTCGATGGTCTCGGAGTATCCCGCCAGATCGAGCGTGCCCAGGTTTTGCACCCAGAGGACCGACGCGTTTGCGATCCGCTCGGAATCGCCCAGCTGCAGGGTTCCCTCGTACACGTCCGTCACTCCGGTGTAGAGATTGGCGCCACTGAGGACCTGGGTGCCGGTGCCGATCTTGCGCAGTCGTCCGGCCCCGCGGATGACGCCCGAGAAGGTGCCGGACCCGTCAAACGCTCCCACGACAAGACGATTATCGTTGTTGACGACGGACCCGGAGCCGGTGAGGGCGTCGATCGTCTGGCCGTGGCCGTCCAGGTCAAGGACGGCACCGCCTTCCACGTGCACGTCGGTCGCTTGGGGCAGCAATCCGCTCACGATGAGCGAGCCCGCGTCGATCGAAGTAGGGCCCCCATACATGTTCGAGCCAGAGAGGGTCAGGCTGCCGGTCCCCACCTTCCTGAGGCCACCGGCGCCGAAGATCCGGCCAGCGAACGTGCTGGAGCCGCCGGACGCGCCGACGGTGAGCGTGCCGCCTTTGGGCAAGACCCCCCCCAAGCCCGTCAGGGAGTCGATGGTCTCGTCGTGGCCCTGCATATCGAAAACGGCGCCGCCGGCCACGTACAGGTGCGTGGCGTCGTTCAAGCGCTCCGAGGCGCCTTCCAAAGCCAGCGTGCCCATCTCAACGCGGGTCTGGCCCGTGTAGGTGTTGGCGCCGGCGAGTCCCATCGTGCCGGTACCGGTCTTGATGAAGCGCGAACTGCTGTCGCCTCGGATCACGCCTTGAAAAATGCTCGAGTCGTCGTCCGCGCCGACCGTCAACGCGCCGGGGCCGAGCGCGACCTCGCCCGAGCCGTGAAGCCGGCCGATGGTCTCGTCGTAGCCGTCCAGGTCGAACGTGCCGTCGAGGACAAGCACGTCGGAGGTATCGAGCAGCTTGTTCGATCCGCCCAGGCGGAGCGTTCCCCCGTCGATCCGCATTCCGCCGCGCAGGGTATTGGAACCGTAGAGCACGGCCGTGCCCGGCCCCGTCTTATCGACCCAATGGTCGTCCGAAGTCAGGTCGCTGAAGGTACCGTGAATGAAAGCCGTGCGGCCGGAGTCCACCATCAGCGCGTGCTCGGTCGAGTCGGCCAACCCCAGGTCAACGCCCGACCCGATCGTCAGGTCCCGTCCGCCGACGTTGCCGATCGTGCTTCCTCCGCGCCACGTGAACTCGAGCGTCCCGTCGCCCTTGGCGAGATGCCCGGCTCGCAGCGTGCCTCCCTGGTGCAGATAAACCGTGCTCCGGCTGCCAGGCGCCACCGCGGTCGAGAGCGCGTCGTTGACGGTCAAGGACCCCGTGATACTGAGCTCGCTTGGGGCAAACGACAACCCGGACATCGCGAGCTCGTTGATCACCGTGAAGTCCCCGCCCAGCCCCACCTCGAGCCTGCCTTTCGACGCGTAATTGCTCGACCAGGAGATACGGCAGGAATCCACCGCATGTGTGCCTTGGACCTGGATGTGGTCAATCTTCTCGCCCGCATACAACCACCCGCCCACCGTGATCAAGTCGTTCGAGTCGGGTATGTTGTCCGGATCGTCCTCCGGATTGGGAGTCTCGACCCAGGATGAAGGAAGGTGGAATGGTTGCGGATTAAAGTCCTGTTGCCGTTGGGCCAGGAACTCCGTGACCCAGGCCGCCGGGGCGGCGCTGGTCCAGAGGGCAGCCAGGACAAAGGTCATCAGGACGGTCGCGAGCCCGCGCACGGCGCGCGAGGCCTGGTCAAGTCGCTCGAGCATGGTCAGTTCCTCCCGGGGTTGATGTCCTGTGGAATGCCGCCGTGGGCGCGTTGCCCTGGGCGACTCGAGCAGAAGGTCGGGCGGCCGCGGTCCTCAGGCCGTGGCCACGTCACGTCGTCGAGCTGCCAGAGGGTGCCGCCCAGGTCGAGCGCGAGGATGCCGACGGAGTGGTTGATCGAAGCGTTGCCGGAGGACGAATCGGAAATGATCGAACCGCTCCCGCGGAAGTAAGTGAGGGGTGCCGTTCAAGCAACCGAAGCCCTGAGGTTTCCTGGGCCGACGGGGAATCTACCGGGGGGGTTAGGGGGATGTCAATAGTCCCACGCAGCGCAACACGAAGAACTAACATGACTTGCGCGAAAACGAAAAGGCTTTGCGCCGAAGCGAAACCAGGCCTTGAATCTGAGAGGGATAGGGGATTCGGGAAGACTGTGGCTTCGCAGGCGGCCAAGTGGCGCGAAGAGACGAAGCCCAGGCGGTACCCTGGCGAGGATGCCGCGAGAAACGGTGCCGGTCCTGCGGTTTGGGCGGACCTGGTCGGGGCAGGCCGCGGCAAAGACGGCGGGCTTTCCGACAATCCGATCCAGCTTCGCATGCGGCCGGCCGATGCACGGAAGCAGGGCACACTGCATCCGTCGAAGGGGGAAGAACCCATGATCTCGGCCACCGGTGCTCCCTTGGGGAGCAGCGCGATCGTCGCTGCGAGGGCGGCGCCCTGCCAAGGCAGCTCTTCGAAGGAGCCGGGCCTCGCCGCCCGTCCCCCGGAGGCCGACGAAGTCTCCCTCGCGCCGCCCGACTCGCGGGCCGCCGGCGATGGGTTCTACGAGCGGACTTCCCTGGCGATCCGGTCGCACTCACGCGTGGTGGCCACCGACGACGGGCAGCTCCGCGTCTCGAGCCACAGCCGGCTCCGCTTCCGCTACGATTTCGAGACGGCCGACGGCACGAGAATCCACGTTCGCGCCAAGGTGAATCTGGATTACTCGCAGACCGACCACGGCGACGGCGAAACGCAATCGATCCGCCTGCGGGCCAAAGTCGGGGTCTCCGTCTTCCAGCAGGACGTCTCCGCCGCGGTCCAGCCGGTTCTGGACGCACCGCACGTGTCGGCCGATGCCCGCAGCGGGATCTCGCACGCTCTCGATCTGTTCCACCGGGCCACCGATGCGCTCGGCTCGCGGTTTCTGGACGAGCACCAGGTTGATGGCGACGGGCTGATCGCGGGACTCGTCGAGGAGTTCAACGGACTCTCCGAATCGCTCAGCTCGATGCTCTTCTCCACTCCCGCGGGCGAAGAAGCCGCGTCGTCGGGCGAAGCGGTCGAGCCCCTCGAGCTACCGGCTTCCGATCCAAGTGAAGTGCTTCGCGCCGAGCCGCAGCAGGAGGCACCGCCGCAGACCATCGATCCGGCAAGCGGGCCGGTCAGCGAGTCCTTAGAGAACGTCGTCCGGGGAGGCTCCCCAGCCCCAGAAGGCGTATCGCTTGCCGAAGCCGGTGAGCAGGAAGGCCCCGATGACGGCGGACGCGCCGGCCCAGCGACCGGCGCCGAGCCCCAGCCGCTGTTCCGCTCGGTGATGTTCCGCATGCGTCTCCAGGCGATTCAGTCGCTGACCAGCCTCGTCGGCGCGTTCGACTCCGACGCGCCAAGCATGACGGTCTCGCAAACGATCGCCCGGACCTCCGTCCAGCTCGCCGCGCGCTACCATTCCTCCGCGCCCGGCGCCCTCTTAGCGCACGACGGGGGCATCGACACGCAAGTGTAGATGGGACGCGAAGCAGCAGGCCGCGGGGGCGGCTCACGCGCGCGGGATGCCTTGCGGTGGGAAAGGGGCGACCACCCCCCGATTGCTGCGGTTTCGCACTGCGTCTGGGCTGGCAGCCGGCGCGTGCCGCGACAGGACCATGAAGAAGTGCGGGAAACAGGACTTGAACCTGCACGGCCTTGCGGCCACTAGGCCCTCAACCTAGCGCGTCTGCCAATTCCGCCATTCCCGCCTGGTGGGGGTTGATGCCTTGGAGGGCAGTCAACGGGTCACGCGAGCGGCCCTCACCCCGATGCCCTCCCTCAAGGAGCTGAGCAACAGGGCTCGCTCGAACTTTTCAGTCTATCGTGCCTTCTCCGGCCCGGTCAAGGTGCCCGGCGCTTGACCACGAGCACCGTGCGATCGTAACGCTCCGGCGTCGTGGCGTGGGCCGCAAGCCGGTCTCCGGCCAGCGCGGCGAGTCGCTCGGCCCCCTGGTCGGCCTGCCGGCACAAGGGCTCGGCCAGGCCGGCCTCGCCCAGCGGGCGGCCGCGGTGGTCCAAGGCGTCGCGGACCCCATCGGTGAAGACAAGCAGGGCCTCGCCAGGTTCGAGCCGGCGGCGGTGCTCACGATAGACCGTCTCGGGTCCCTCCCCCAGGCCCGGCGTCGGGTCGCCGAGCTTCTTCCACTTGCCGGCGCGGAGGAGCACGACCGACGGCTTGCCGGCCGTGCTGTAGCGGAGCCAGCCCGACGCCGGATCAAGCCGCCCGAAAAATAGCGACGCGAACTGGTCGCCGGCCGAGCCGGTCCAGACGGTGAGGTTGGTCTGCTCGAGGAGCCGGGCGGGGGCTTTGCACGACCGCGCGAAGCAGCGCACCGCGGTCTTCAGCGCGGCGGCGGACATCGCGGCCTCGACCCCGTCGGCCGACGAATCGCCCACGACCAGCCCCAGGCGGTCCTGGTCGAGGCAGAACCAGTCGTAGAAGTCGCCGCCGACCGCGCCCGCCTGCTCGGTCCAGCCGGCCATCTCCCAGCCCTCCACCAGGGGCGCCACGGCGGGAAGCTGGTTCCGCTGCCAGCGCTGGGCCTCGGCCAGTTGGCGCTTCATCGCCAGGGCGGTGACCCCCTCGCGCAGCAGCATCTCCCGCTCCAGGTCCGAGGCGACCCGCCCCGCGGCGATCTCGATGATGTTCGTCTCGCGCGGGCTGAAGTCGCGGCGCGCCCGGGCGTAGACCCACAGCGTGCCGAGGATCGTGGTCGGGGTGGAGACGGGCACGCACACGGCGGCCCCGAACTCCCGTTCGGGCGCGTTCCAGGTATGCATCAGCGCCGCGTCTTCGAGCACCACCGCGTGGCCGAGGAGGGCTTCCAGGTCGGCGGTGGCGCCTTGCAGCGGCCGGGCGGGCTCGGTCAGCCTGCTGAGTGGAAAACCCCAAACGGAGCGGAGCTTCAGCGACGTGGTGGCCTCGTCGAGCAGGTACAGGGCGGCGGCGTCCGCGTTCACGCCCTCGGCCCCGCCCTGGAGCACGGCCTGAAGCCGCGCGGCAAGATGCTGCTTCTCGTTGGGATGCGGCAGCACGGGCACGCCGGCGGCCAGCTCGGCCTCGCGGTGCCAGAGCACGTGCTGCGTGCGGAGCAGCTCGCTGAGCATGTCGCCCAGCGAAGCGGCCAGCCCCTGGGCGCTCTCCGCCTTGGCCGGCGCACGCTTCGCGGCACCGTGCCCCGCGGCCGGCGCGAGCCTGAGATGTCCGGGAGTGACTCCGACGCCCGGGTTGACCGGGGCGGACCAGGTCAGGTCGGCCGAGGGTGGGGGTTGCGGACCGGGGACGAAGGCGAGCGACCAGCCGGTCGCTTGCCGAAACCCCTGAAGCACGGCGGGCAGGCTTGCCACGCCCTCGATCTCGGGGCGGGCGACCTCGGGGGTCTCTTCGGTATAGACCTTCAGACGCTGGGATGCGGATTCGGCCACGGCGGCTGCTTTCGGGGCGTTCGCGCTTCGGGGGAGGTTCCAGCCCGATCCCTGGCCGGCTGCGGTGGATTCGGCGCTCGGGCTTCCCGCGATCGAATCCGTCGATCGCGACCACCAAGACTATGCCGACCACCCAAACTTCCCATCATCCGTGACCGGTAGGGTTTAACATCGGTTGGCGCCCCGTCAGACCTGAATCCGATTCGAAGGGGTCGGGCAGGCGGAATGATGCACGTTAGTCGGGCGAGGGCTGCCTCCCGCTGCGGCGGGGCGCCGCCGCCGCAGCTCTCGGCTTGGCGCGTCGGGAATCGGCGCGAGGGCGGTCGATGGACCTGGCGGCGCGGGGCGCTGCAAGGGAGGCCGCACGCTCACGCCCGACGGGCGCGGCGGAAGCTCGTCGGCGTCACTCCCGTCTTGCGCTTGAAGAACTCGCCGAAGATGGAGCTCCGTGTGAAGCCGACCATCGTGGCGATGCGCGTGACGCTCAACTCGGTTTCCGACAGCAGACGTTTGGCCGCGTCGAGGCGGACCCGGTGGATCTCCTGGCCCGGGCTGCGCCCCACCTGCTCGGTGAACCGGTGCTCGAAGGTGGAGCGCGGGATGCGGATCGCTTCCACCAGGTCGCTCACCGTGAGCCCGCGGCAGGCCTCCTCCTCGATCAGCCGCACCGCTTCCTGGATCTGCCCGCTCGGCGTGATGGACCGACTGGTCGACTGGCGCACGATGAGCAGGTTGGTGGGCACCTCGATGGCCTCGGGCGGGGGCGACTGACCGCGCATGAGCTGGTGCAGCAGGCGCATCGCCTGGTAGCCGACCTGCTCGCCGGGCGGGCGAATCGTGGACAGGGGCGGATCGTTCAGCCGGGCGATGAGCGTGTCCTCCAGGCCCAGCACCGCGACCTCGTCCGGCACCGCGATCTTCAATCGGCGGAGGAGGCTGCAAACGCACCGGGCGTAGCTGTCGTCCCGCGCGAACAGCCCAAGCGGCTTGGGGGCATTCACGAGGAATTCGACAAGCCGCGGGTCACGCGCGGCTTCCGATTCGAGGTCCTCCCGCCCCTGATCCAAGAGGATGTCGATATCGAACCCCCGCACCGAGTAGCCGTGGCGCGCGAGCTCGTGGCCGAATGCCTCGCGGATGCGGGCCGATCCGGGGCTCTCCGTGTAGCCGACGAACGCGAAGTGCTCCACGCCCAGGCCGAGGAAATGCTCGGCGGCCAACCGCCCGGCTCCAACCCCATGCACGCACGGGAGCACATCGTGCGGGTAGTCGATGGAGGTGTTGACGACGGGCACGCCGGACTGCCTGAGCCAGCGGTCCATGCCCGGGATCGCGTCCACGTGGCTGAGGATGCCGTGCGGGCGCCAGTGCTCCCACAGGGGTGCCTCCTCGGGCGGCCGGAAGCCGGGGGCCGGGTAGCGGAAATCGCGGAGCACGAACCCGCCTCGCTCGCGGTGGTAGCGCACGATGCCTTCCACGAGTCGATGGATGTACTCGTTGCCGGCAGGGCAGAAGAGTGCTACCCGTCGGGCGTCCCGCTGCATGGCCCGAGCCCTTGGGCAAGTTGTCGGGGATGGAGGGAGAGGTGCGCTGTTTGGGCGTTGCCGTCCCCCGCGACGTCATGGGTTCTGGTTCGAACGGAGAAGCGTCTGTTGGAAAATGACAGTCTAACCTGCGGAAAAAGTGAATTCCAGTGCGGGTTTAATGGTATCCCTCGGAGGAGCGAGGAATCATAATCGTCGATGTACGGGGAATTCTCCCCGGGGGGGCCTTGCCGAACGGCAACGGGCTTTTTCGAATCCTAACGAAGAGCTTTCCTGCTGGAACGGCTTGCCGGGCCCGTGCCAGGGCTTTGGAGAGTGCTCGCAACCGAGCGCCCGGGGGGGGACGCTGCGGAGCGCGCATCGCCAGCCGCCGGGCCCGGCCCCCGGGTTTTCTGAGTCAGGGCTTTCTGGGGAGGGGGTCTTGGAACCGGCGTCTCGGTTGGGCAGTAGGCGTCGGACCTCTTGCCCCCCTCCCCGGACCCCTGCTCAGAACTCCACGCTTCCCGGCGTGCGCGGGAAGGGGATGACGTCGCGGATGTTCGCCATGCCCGTGGCGAACTGAATCACCCGCTCCAGGCCCAGCCCGAATCCGCTGTGCGGCACCGTGCCGTACCGCCGCAGGTCGAGGTACCACCAGTAATCCTCGGCGTGAAGGCCCTGCTGGGCCATCCGCTCCCGGAGCACGTCGAGCCGTTCCTCGCGCTGGCTGCCGCCGATGATCTCGCCCACCTTGGGCACCAGCACGTCCATCGCCCGCACCGTGCGCCCGCCGTCGTTCACCCGCATGTAGAACGGCTTGATCGAGGCCGGGTAGTCGAAGAGGATCACCGGGCACTTGAAGTGCTCCTCGGTCAGGTACCGCTCGTGCTCGCTCTGCAGGTCGTTGCCCCAGGCCACGGGGAACTCCCACGAGCGCTTCGCGGCCAGGAGGATCTCCACGGCCTCGGTGTAGGAAAGACGCACGAATCGGCTTTCGACGACCTGCCGGAAGGTCTCCAGCACGGAGCCGTCGATTCGCTGATTGAAGAACTCCATGTCCTCCGGACAGCGCGCCAGCAGGTCGCTGAAGATCCGCTTCAGGTGGCGCTCGGCCAGGTCCATGTTGTCTTCCAGCTCGAAGAACGCCATCTCCGGCTCCACCATCCAGAACTCGGCCAGGTGCCGCGGCGTGTTGGAGTTCTCCGCGCGGAAGGTCGGGCCGAACGTATAGACCTTGCCCAGCGCGCAGGCGAAGATCTCGGCCTCCAACTGGCCGCTCACCGTGAGGTACGTGGGCCGGTCGAAGAAGTCCATCGCGTAGTTGACCGGCCCGCCCGCGGAGGCCAGCTCGTCGAGCTTCAGCGTGGTGACCTGGAACATGGCCCCGGCGCCCTCGCAGTCGCTGGCCGTGATCAGCGGGGTGTGGACGTAGAGAAAGCCCTCCTCCTGGAAGAAGTCGTGGATCGAGCGGCAGACGCAGTTCCGCACGCGTGCGATGGCCCCGAACGTGTTGGTCCGCGGCCGGAGATGGGCGATCGTGCGGAGGAACTCGAAGCTGTGGCGCTTCTTCTGCAGGGGGTAGTCCTCGGCGTCGGCCAGGCCGATGACCTCGACCGCGCGGGCCTCGATCTCCGTGGCCTGCCCCTTGCCGGGCGATTCCCTGACCAGGCCGGTCACCGCGACGCTCGAGCCGGTGGTGATGTGCTTGATCTCCGACTCGTAGTTGGCCAGCTCGCCCGGCGCGACCACCTGGATGTTGCTCAGGCACGAGCCGTCGTTGATCTCCAGGAAGCTGAAGCCTCCCTTGGAGTCGCGGCGCGTGCGGACCCAGCCGCGGAGCACGACGTCCTGGCCAATCGATTCCGCCCGGCGGGCCTGAGCAACGGTGGTGTGGTTCATAGGTCGGGAGGCAGGGGTCAGGAGGCAGGCCAGGTCTTCGTACTTGCGTCCTGAGTACGGGAGTACGAAGTACGATCACATCATCCAATCACCACGCACCACTCGTCACCCTTTCTCCGCCAGCCAGCGCTCGGCATCCAGGGCGGCCATGCAGCCGGTGCCGGCGGCGGTGACGGCCTGGCGGTAGTAGTCGTCGCCCACGTCGCCGGCAGCGAACACGCCTTCGACGCTGGTGTAGGTGCGGAAGGGCGTGGTCCACTTGATGTACTTCTTCTCGGTCATCTCGAGCTGGCCTCCGAGGAAGGCCGTGTTGGGCGTGTGGCCGATGGCGAGGAAGAAGCCCGAGATTTCCTTCTCGACGTCTTCTTCGCCCGTCGTGCTCTTCAGGCGCACGCCGGTTACGCCGTCGGAGTCGTTGCCGAGAATCTCCTCGACCACGCGGTTCCAGAGGACCTCGATCGTGGGGTTGTTCAACGCCCGCTGGGCCATGATCTTCGAGGCCCGGAGCTGGTCGCGGCGATGGACCATGTACACCTTGCTGGCGTACTTGGTCAGGTAGGTGGCCTCCTCGACGGCCGAATCGCCGCCGCCGATGACGGCCAACGGCTTGCCGCGGAACCGCGGGAGGGCGCCGTCGCACACCGCGCAGGCGCTGACCCCGCGGTTCTTGTACTTCTCTTCCGAGGGGAGTCCCAGGTAATTGGCCTTGGCCCCGGTGGCCACGATGACGGCCTGGGCTTCGTAGGGGGTCCCCTCGGAATCTGTGAGCCGGAAGGGGCGGGTGTGGAAATCCACGTCCACCACGTCGTCGGTAACGACGCGCGTGCCAAAGTTCTTGGCCTGCTGCCGCATCAGCTCCATCAGTTCGGGGCCGCTCACGCCATGCCCGGCGTGCGGGGCCATGAACCGCCGCTTGTCCTCGTCGATGGCGTCGTCGAGGTAGCTTTGGAGGTCCCCGGCGGGGAAGCCGGGGTAGTTCTCGACCTCGGTGGTCAGGGCGAGCTGGCCCAGAGGGAGGGTGCCGGCCAGGCGGTTCTCCTCGGTCTCGGCGCCTTCCAGCACCAGGGGCTTGAGCTCCGCCCGGGCCGCGTAGATCGCCGCGGCCCACGCCGCCGGCCCGCTTCCGATGATGATCACCTTCTCGGCCACGTGGATGCTCCTTTGATTGCTCGGCTGCGCGGGATTTCCACGGCTCCCGCAAATCGCCTATTATAGGGACGGTCCCGAGGCCGTCCACGGCGGCCGCCCGCGCGTCCTTGGCAACGAGGGAAACATGGCCATGCTGCAGAACGCGGCGTTTGTGACACTTCTTTCCATCGGCGCTCTGGTCCTTGCCTACTTCACCTATGGGCGTTTCATCGCTGGACGGCTCTTCCAACTCCAGCGGGACCGCCGCACCCCGGCCCACGCCTTGGAGGACGGGGTGGACTACGTGCCCACTCGGGTTCCCGTGCTGTTCGGGCACCACTTCGCCTCGATCGCCGGGCTGGGGCCGATCGCCGGGCCCGCCCTGGCCGTGATCTGGGGCTGGTTGCCTGCCGTGCTGTGGGTCGTGGTCGGGTGCATCTTCATCGGCGCCGTTCACGACCTGGGAGCGCTGGTCGTGAGCCTGCGCTTCAAGGGCCGCACGATCGGCGACGTGTGCCAGGACCTGATGGGCCCGCGGGCAAGGCTGCTGGCCCTGTTGATCATCTTCTTCCTCCTGGCGCTGGCGATGGGGGCTTTCGTCAACGCGATCTCCGGGCTGTTCGTGAACTTCAATCCCGACGCAATCATCCCGTCGTTCGGGCTGATGCTCGTCGCGATGGGCGTCGGCGTGGCCGTGTACAAGCTCAAGGCCGGGCTGGGCCCGGCCACCATGATCGGGCTGATCCTTTTCGCGGGGCTCATCTTCCTGGGGGTCGAGGTGCCCGTCCCGACCCACGGGATGTTCACGCCGGACGAGGTCCGCCGGGTCGTCCAGCGTGATCCGGTCGTGGATGCCGGGGGCAACGTCTTGGTGGAGAGATTCGAGCCCGAGGCGCCGTACGGGGCCAACGGCCAGGCCGTCCACCTGAAGAAGATGGACGACGCGCTGACTCAGGTCGTCGAACAAGCCAAGGAGGACGGTGCGGGCCAGGCCGCCGTTGCCCGCGCCGAGGCCGAACGGGCCGAGGTCCGCCAGGCCCGCGAGGGACTATCCGCCGCGGTGACGGAGGCGCGGACGTCGTGGATCGGCCTGCTGCTGGTCTATGCGTTCATCGCCTCGGTGTTGCCCGTATGGCTGCTGTTGCAGCCGCGGGACTACATCAACAGCTTCCAGCTCTACTTCGCATTGGCGACGCTGACCGTGGGGCTGTGCATCGCGGCCGCGTGGAGCAGCCCGGAAAGCCACATTAGCGCGCCCATGGTGCGTCTTCACGTACCGCTCGAGCCGGTGGCCGAGGGGGTATCGGCGGCCGACGTCCCCCAGGCCCCGTCATGGCTGCCGCTGTTGTTCGTGACGATCGCCTGCGGCGCGGTGAGCGGGTTCCACTCGCTAGTCTCCAGCGGCACCACGGTGCGGCAGCTCAATCGCGAGACCGACGCGCGGGTGATCGGTTACGGGGCGATGCTCACCGAGGGCGCGCTGGCGATCCTCGTCATCGTCGCCTGCGTCGCCGGCCTGGGGAGCGAGGCCTGGCAGAGCGCGGGGGCCTACGGGAGCTGGAAGGGAATCGGCGGAGGAGGACTCGACGCCCAGCTCAACGCCGTGGCCACCGGCGGGGCAGCCTACCTCAGCCAGCTCGGCATCCCCGCCTCGCATGGCTCCGCCCTCTTGGCCGTGACGGTCGTCGCCTTCGCCATGACGACGCTCGACACGGGGACCCGGCTCTTGCGGTTCAACGTCGAAGCCATCTGCCGGTCGCTCCATCTCGGCTGGCTCGCCAACCGGTACTTCGCCTCGCTGGTGGCCGTGGGGGCGATCGCGTTCTTTGGCCTGGTGCCGGCGGGCAAAGTGCTTTGGACCCTATTCGGGACGACGAATCAGCTTCTGGCCGGGCTGACGCTGTTGACCGTCAGCGTGTTCCTATTCAAGCTCCGCCGGCCGATCCTCTACACCCTGGTGCCGATGGTCGTGATGCTGGCGCTTTCGGCCTGGGCGATCGTGATCAACCTCTTCGGCTACTGGCGGAACGAGAGGCTGACCGAGTTCAACAAGTGGTCGCTGACCGTGGTGACGCTGGTTGTCATGGTCATGTCCGTGTGGCTCATCGTTGAAGGGCTGATTGCGTTCGGCCGCGGACGCGGGGGGCTGTGCCTGGACGAAGCCGCGCCGGAACCCCGCGAGGCCGAGGAGCAGGCCGCCGTCGATGCCGCCCACCTGGGGTGAGATTGAGACGCAGGGGACAGGACCCAGGGCGCAACCCGTCGCCCTGGCACCCCCTCACCCCCGGCCCCTCTCCCGCGCGCGGGAGAGGGAGCACGAGAAATGCCGCTTCGAGAAGGATGCCTGGCCGGCCCCTCTCCCGCGCGCGGGAGAGGGGAGATGGATGACTGCACCCACTCCCCCCGTCACTTCCTCCGCTTCCGCTTGGGCTTCCTCGCCTTCTCCTTCACGTCGGGCACGGGCTTGTCGGCGAGGATCTTCGCGATCATCTTCCGGGCTTCGACGACCTCGGGATCTTGCGAGTCGGTCACGTCGCGGTAGCCCGTGCCGTCGCGGCAGGTGCCGCAGTCGTAGAGCCGGCCGAAGCTCGTCGGCGTGTTCTCCTCCAGGAGCCATCGCCCGGTGCGCACGATGCGGCCGCCGCCCAGGTAGGAGTAAATCCACTCTCTTGAGCCCTTCTCGCCCCGGAGGATGGGGACGAAGCTCCGGCCGTCGATCACGTGACCGTCGGGCACCTTGGCCCCGGCCAGCTCCATGAGCGTGGGGAAGACGTCGGACAGGTCGATCAGCTCTTCGCTCAGGCCCTGGGCCTTGACGATGCCGGGTCCGTAGGCGATGCCCGGCACGCGGGCGCCCTTCTCGGTGACCTGGCCCTTGCCGCGCCCGCCCGTGCCGTTGTCGCCGGTGAAGAAGATGAGCGTGTTGTCCGCCAGGCCCATCTCCTCGATGGCCTCGACGATCCGCCCGACGAGCTTGTCCGTGTATTCGACGTTCGCCTGCCAGTTCGCGCCGGAGTGCTTGAACTTGTCGTCGCCCGGCTTGATCGAGTCGGGCGTGACGTAGTACGGCGCATGGGTCAGGGCCATGGGGAAGTAGATGAAGAACGGCTGATCGCGGTGCCGCTTGGCGAAGTCGATGGCGAAGTCGGTGAAGATGTCTGGCCCGTAGTCGTCGGCCTCGGTGGGCAGGTACTCCCCGTTCTTGACGATCGAGGGGTGCCAGTAGCGCGAGGTCTTGGTGCCGCCCTCCCAGCCGCCCTTGTGTTCCACGCCCGGCGGCAGGTTGTGCTTGTAGGCCCACATGCAGTACTCGTCGAAGCCGCATTCCTTCACGAGCGTGGGCACCTTGCCCGTGAGCTGCCACTTGCCGGCCTGGGCCGTGGCGTAGCCGCGCTCCTTGAGCGGCTGGGCGAAGGTGAGGTGGTTGGCGATGTTCTCCTCGGGCGAGTCGGGGCGGGGCCCGCCGGGGCGCCCGGCGAACTGGTAGACCTTGTTGTGATGCCCGTACTGCCCGGTCATGATCTCGAACCGCGTGGGATGGCAGATGGGCGTGGAGTAGCAGGTGGCGAACCGGACTCCCTCGCGGGCCATGCGGTCGAGGTTCGGCGTGCGGTGCTCGGGATGGCCGTAGCAGCCCAGCTCGCACGCGCTGAGGTCGTCGGCCATGATGACGATCAGGTTGGGCGGGCCCTTCTTGGCGCCTTGGTCGGCCGCGTCGGCCGCGGCGCCGAGCGCGACATGGCCGAGGGCCAGTAGCAGAATCCAGCCAGGCAAGCGGCACGGCGAGGCCTTGGCGATCATCGAGCGTTCTCCATCAGGCGGAAGGTTGATCGGCGAAGCGACGTACGTCAGACTAGTCGCACAACGCGGCCGCCGCAATCCACCGCACCACAAGGGGAGGGGTACCCATGATCCGCAAGACCTTGGCCCTGCTTGCCGCACTTCTGGTCGCTACGCCGCCGTGGTCCGCCCGCCCCGAGGAGCCGGCCTCCGAGCCGGTCCGGCCCAACTTCGTTGTCCTGCTCTGCGACAACCTGGGCTACGGCGACGTGGGACCGTTCGGATCGAAGAAGCACCGCACCCCGCACCTCGACCGGATGGCGGCCGAGGGCATGCGCCTGACCGACTTCTACTCGGCCAGCGGCGTGTGCACGCCCTCGCGCGCGGCGCTGCTCACGGGCTGCTATCCGCGCCGCGTGAGTATGCACGTCGATGAGCACGGCGGCGCGGTGCTGCGGCCCGTGGCGTCGAAGGGCCTGCATCCCGACGAGGTGACGATCGCCGAGGTGCTCAAGCAGGCCGGCTACGCGACCACGTGCATCGGCAAGTGGCACGTTGGCGATCAGCCATCGTTTCTGCCCACGCGGCAAGGGTTCGATTCCTTCTTCGGCATCCCCTACAGCGACGACATGACCGCCCGGGCGAGCCATCCCTCGTGGCCGCCGCTCCCGCTGATGGAAGGCGAGCGCGTGATCGAGGCCCCGGTCGATCGCAACCTGCTCACCAAGCGCTACACGGAGCGGGCGATCCGGTTCATCGAGGCCCACCGCAGTCGGCCCTTCTTCCTCTACCTGCCGCACGCCATGCCCGGCAGCACGCGGGCGCCTTTTGCCAGCGAGGCCTTCCGGGGCAAATCGGCCAACGGCCCGTGGGGCGACTCGGTCGAGGAGCTCGACTGGTCGACGGGCGAGATCCTCGCGGCGCTGGAGCGGCTGGAGCTGGATCGCCGCACGCTGGTGATCTGGTCCTCGGACAACGGGGCCCCGCGGCGCAACCCGCCGCAGGGAAGCAACCGTCCGCTGGCCGGCTGGGGCTACACGACGGAGGAAGGCGCGATGCGCGTGCCGGCCGTCGCGTGGTGGCCGGGCGAGGTACCGCCGGGCAGCACGTGCCGCGAGCTGTGCACGATGATGGACCTTATGCCCACCTTCGCCAACCTGGCCGGCGCCGAGATGCCGGACGATCGCACGACCGACGGGCGCGACATCGGCCCGCTGCTGCTTGGCAAGCCCGGCGCGAAGTCACCGCACGAGGCGTTTTTCTACTATGCGATGGATCAGCTCCAGGCGGTGCGCTCAGGCAAGTGGAAACTCTATCTCGCCTTGAAGGCCAAGCGGGTCGGCCTGGGCAGCAAGACCCAGCCGTGTGTCGCGAGGCTCTACGACCTCAAGGCCGACCTGGGCGAAACGACCAACCTGGCCGACAAGCACCCGGACGTGGTCCAACGGTTGACGCACTACGCCGAATCGGCGCGAGAGGACCTTGGTGACGTTGGCCGGCCCGGCAAGGGCCAGCGCCCGGCCGGCAAGGTCGCCGACCCGAAGCCGTGCGCGAAGTGAGCCGCGATCGGGCTCCCTCGTTCCCATGCTCTGCGTGGGGGACGCGCTGGGAGGAGACTGGCGCAGTCTCGAAGACTTCGGAAGTCCAGCGTCCTGCGCAACGCGCCCTCACCCCCGACCCCTCTCCCGCCAGCGGGAGAGGGGAGCATAATGCACACGCACCATCACTTACCAATAGCCAATAACCAACAACCTCTAGCCAGTAACCCCACCCACCCCTCACTCCGTCCGCACAAGCTTCTGCGCCCGCTTGCCCATGATGTCGCCCACGTAGATGTTGCCTCGGCTGTCCAGGGCCAGGGCGTGCAGCCAGTTCACCTGGCCCGGCTGCTCGTCGCCGTCGGCGCCCTTGGGGAGCGTCCAGAGCTGCCGGACGCGGCCGTCCGTGTCGAACCGCATCAGGAGCTGGTCCTTGGGAGGGCAGCTCACCAGGGCCGGGCCGTCCTCCCAGACCATGGGCGAGGCGCCGCAGGCCCACAGCTCGTCCTTGTCGGTCATGTAAAGGCCCCAGGGCACGAGCAGGTTGCGCCACTCGTCGAGGAACTTGCCCGAGGAATCGAACACCTGGATGCGGACGTTGTTGCGGTCGGCCACGTAGAGGCGGCCCCTGGAGTCCACGGCGATCGAGTGCGGCAGGCTGAATTCGCCGGGCCCGGTGCCCAGCTTGCCCCAGGCCTTGACGAATCGGCCCTTGGCGTCGAAGTGCACGATCCGGTCGTTGCCGTAGCCGTCGCTGACGAACACGTCGCCGGCCGGCGTCACGGCCATGTCGGTCGGCTTGTACAGGTGGCGCGCGTCGCAGCCCGACTCGCCGCGCGTGCCCAGGGTCTTCAGCAACTTGCCCTGGGGCGTCAGTTGCATGACCACATGGTTCTCCAGGTCGGCCACCCAGACGTTGCCGTCCGGGCCGATGCGGAGATAGTGGGCCACGCCGATCACGTCGTCGCCCCAGGCGCGGACGAACTTGCCCTCGGCCGTGTAGACCTGCACGGGCGGCGTGGCCCGGGTGAACAAGTACACCCGGTCCTCCTCGTCCACGGCCACGCCCGACATGGCCGCCCACGCGCAGCGGTCGGGCTTCTGCGGCCAGGAGGGATCGACCTTGTAGCGGATCGCCAGGTTGACCTTGGGATACTCCTTGGGCGGCTCCTCGGCGCGGGCGGCCGCGGCCAGGAAAAGCCCTGCGGAGGCAAGCATCGATAAAGCGACGACACCAGGACGCGAGTGTGGGGCTCTCATGGCGCAGCTCCTTGGGTTGGGCTACGGAATTCCGAAGTCGCTTTTCTCGCAGACCACGGATGGCTGCCGTGGACCGCCTCTGGCGGCCGAGACTAACGCGCCGCGCCCCCGCCCGCAAGAGGGCCGCCGGGCCCGCCGTCGATCGGTAGAATGGTGTCGGATCTTGCGCCCTTGCGATGCGAGCCGCCACGCGCCAGCCAGGGAGGAGTCAAGGCATGGGATCGGGCAAGCGCCGTCCAAGCAAGTCCCGCGCGGTCCGCGCCATGCTGGGCCGGCTCGGATGGCACGCCCGTCCGGCCGACGTGGCCGCGGCCCTGCGCGAGATGGGCGTCGAGGTCTCCTGCGGCCTGGTCCAGCGGATCAAGACGGAGGCCGCCGCGGACCGCAGCGGACTGAGGCGGCGGAGGGCCGCTGCCAGGCTCCCGGCGCGCAACCCCGAGGGCCCCTTCATCCGCAAGCAGCCCCCGCCGCGAACGTACCGGCGCTAGCGGGTGAGGACCAGCCGGTTGCGGCCGGACTGACGGGTCGGAGCGTCGTGCGGAAGGAGCAGGCACCCCGTCCTGCGGTTCGGCAGACGTCCGCCGCGCGTTGCACGACGGGGCGCTTCGGGACATGATAGGGCTGCCCGGCCTCATGAGTGCTTGCGCCAGCCCAGGAGGAGGAGAAGACCGCCATGAAGCTCCGCGTCGTCCTGTCCGTTGCAGCCGCATTCGCCGTCGCTCTGGCCGCCGCGCCGGTGGGCCGGGCGGCCGAGGGCGATCAGCCGCCTGCCAGGCCGCCTCAGGTCATCATCCTCAAGCTCGACGACGTGACCGCGCACGGGTCGACGGCGAAGTCACCGGTGTCGCCCCGATGGCAGCGAATCACCGACTTCTTCAAGGAGTCGAACATCAAGGCGTCCTACGGGGTCATCGGCTTCTCCCTGGTCGAGGACAACCCGGCCTACTTCCAGTGGATCAAGGACTTGCACGAAAGCGGCCTGATCGAGTTCTGGAACCACGGGTTCAGAAACCGCAAGGCCTCGGACAGGACGGGCGAGTTCGAAGGAGAGTTCGAGGAGCAGAAGGCCGCCCTGGAAAAGACCCAGCGCCTGGCCAGGGAGAAGCTGGGTATCGAGCTGCGGGCGTTCGGGCCGCACTGGAGCGGGACCAACGAGCACACGGCCCGGGCTCTGGAGGGCATCCCCGAGATCAAGATGTGGTTCTACGGCCCCAAGGACTCGAGCAAGTTCGTCTTCCCTCGGCTGCTCGTGCTGGAGAACCCGATCTTCGTCCCCGACCCCGCCAGGTTCAAGGAGCTGTACGAGCGGGTCGGGCGGGGCAAGAAGTGCCTGGCCCTGCAGGGTCATCCCAACGCCTGGGACGAGAAGCGATGGCAGGGCTTCGTCCAGATCGTCGAGTTTCTCAAGTCCCAAGGCTGCGCGTTCATGACGCCCTCGGAGTACCTCGGCCAGGTCTCGGCCGAGGGCGGCGCTGGGGCGGGGTGGAAGCCCCTGTTCAACGGCAAGGACCTCGACGGCTGGGTCGTCAAGTGCCTGCCCCAGGACAACGACAAGCGGGGCTACTGGAAGGTCGTCAACGGGTCGATCACGGCCGAGACGCCCCCGAACAGCAAGCACAACTACATCTGGCTCCTCACCGAGAAGGAGTACGGCGACTTCGAGCTGCGCATGAAGATCCAGACCTACGCCTCCTCGACCGGCAACAGCGGCATCCAGGTCCGCAGCCGCTACGACGACGAGGCCGGCTGGCTCGACGGGCCGCAGGTGGACATCAACCCGCCCGGCCCCTGGCGGTGCGGGTTCATCTACGACGAGACGAGGGAGGCCAAAGTCTGGCTGTGGCCCGACGTGGGGCGACCGGCCAACGCCAGGCCCGAGCACGCCCCCAAGGGATGGACGTGGCGTCACTCCGACGAGGAGGACGCGTGGAACGACGTCCACATCGTCTGCCGGGGGACGCGGATCAAGACGACCGTCAACGGCGTCCCGGTCGCCGACTGCGACGGCAGCGGCCGGCTGGACGACGAAGCGCACCGGAAGCGCAAGGTTGGGCTCACGGGCCACATCGGACTGCAGATCCACTCCGGCAAGCAGTTGCTCATCCGGTTCAAGGACATTGAGGTGAGGGAGTTGGAGCGGGAGTGACGTCCGCGCGAGCCCGCCCTTCGCGCACTGGCAGTCGCGGCGGCGCGGTGTCCGCCGGTGCGAGTGGTTGCTTGCTCTGCCGCGGAGCCCCCTCGTTCGAAGCAGGGTTCCGTCGCTGCACGGGGGGTTTCGCGATGGTCGGGATCTGCGGCAGAAGGTTGCGAATTCGGCGATGGGCATTTAGTCTGGATTGGGGGTCCAGGCCGGGCATCCAAGCCCTTGCGCGCCCCGCCCAGGGCCCGGCGTGACGCATGCCCACCGGCCGCCGCATTTCGCACCCACCGGTCTAGGTGAACCTGTGCATCAACGACCTCGCTCCGCGCGCCAGTCGTTGCCGCACCCATAAGGAGAGCTCAGATGATGAGGGTTTCCGCCCTGCTGACCGCCGTCTGCATGTTTGCGTTGGCGAGCTCGATCGGTCCGGCCCGCGCGGCCGACTTCACCTGGAACGGGGGCGGCGCCGACGACAACTGGACGACCGGCGCCAACTGGGGCGGCACGGCCCCGGCAGGCGTCTCTTCCGACAGCTTGTTCTTCGGCGGAACCACCCGCCTGACGCCGGTCGTCGATTCCCTCGACCCGTGGACCGTCAACAAGATCATCTTCAACAGCGGCGCCGGGGCCTTCGGCATCACCGGCAACCCGATCACCTTCGGCGGCACGGGCGGCGAGGTGATGCGCAACAACAGCGCGGCCACCCAGACGATCGTCAACGACCTGAACTGGAAAGGGCAGGTCACGGCGCAGAGCGGGGACATCGTGCTCAACGGCGATATCACGCTCAACGGCGGCATGCTGGTGCGCGGAAGCAACGACGTCACCCTTGCGGGCAAGATCAGCGGCGGCAACGGGATCTCGCGGACCGACCCGGGAGTTCTCACGCTCACCAACGACGCCAACGACTTCACGGGCAACGTGAGCGTCTCGCACGGCGTGCTCAGCGTGGGGTCGATCGCCGACGCCGGCGAGGCCTGCGCTCTGGGGGCCGGCACCACGATCAACCTCGGCCAGGGCACCTGGGGGCCGTCCGACACCGGCACGCTCCGCTACACCGGCCCGTCGGCCTCGACGAACCGCACGATCACGATGACCAGCAACGACGTGTATCGCAACGGCGCCGAGCCCGGCCTCTCCGGCCGGCCCACGATCGAGGTCACCGACCCGAACTCGACGCTCACCTTCAACGGCGATTTCCAGTACGCCCCCGGCTCCTTTGCCGGCATCGCCTGGTTCCTCAAGGGCGACGGCAACGGCGTGATCAATGGCAACATCACCACGACCGACGCGGGCGTCACCAAGCAGGGCAGCGGCACCTGGACCCTCGCGGGGAACAACGCCTACAACGGGCCCACCACCGTCAGCGGCGGCACGCTCGCGCTGGGTGTGGACAACACGCTGCCGGCCACCACCGACGTCCTCCTCAACGGCGGCACGCTCAACGTGAACTCCAAGAACCAGGAGGTCCACAGCCTCACACTCGCCAGTGGCAGCGGAGGGCTGTCGGGGGCCAACTCGGGCGGCAAGTGGCTCTCGCTGAGCAGCACCGACGATGCCCTGGTCTGGACCGCCGGCAAGGGCATCACCGCACGGATCATGCTCACGGGGGCCAGCGGCGGAAACATCGTCCAGAGCGGCTTCAGCGGCTCGGTCTCCTATGGCGGCACGCTCGACCTCGGCGGGGTCGATCGCGTGTTCGACATCGGCAACACGTCGGGCGGATCGGACCTGTTCTTCAACGGCGTGATCACCAACGGCGGGGTGATCAAGCGCGGCGAGGGAACTCTCAAGTATGGCGGCAATAACACCTACGCCGGCATCACGGACATCCAGGAGGGAGTGGTGTTCCTGCAGTTCTCGGGAGCCGGCATCCTCGACACGGCTCCGGTCCGTGTCTCTGGCGGTACGCTGCAGGTCGATTCGGGCGTGGGCATCGAGACCATCGGCGACTTCACCCTGGCTGCCGGCGCCGCGACCGGAAGCGGCACCGTCGCCGCGGCAAGCTACGATCTCCAAGACGGCGTTGTCAGCGTCATGCTCGCAGGCACTGGCCCCTTGCAGAAGACCACCGGCGGATCGGTCACCCTCTCGGCGGCCAATCCGTTCGCCGGGCCGACGACCGTGGCCCAAGGAACGCTGATGCTCGCTGGGGCCGGCTCGCTGGCCAACAGCCCGACGATCGACGTGGCCGAAGGCGCGGTGCTGGACGTCTCGGGCGTCAGCGGCGGCACGTACGCCCTGACGGCCGGGCAGCTCCTCCATGGCAACGGCACCGTGCAGGGCAACCTCGACGTGGGCCTCGGCGCCACCATCTCGGCCGGCGACTCGCCGGGCCACCTCACCCACGATGGCAACTACGAGCAGACCGGTACCATGCTGGTCGAGATCTCCGGCCTCGCCCAGGGACAGAACCCGGGCTACGACTGGATCGAGGTCACGGGGACCGGCACGTCGGCGTTGATCGACGGCCTGGTGGACGTGCGCCTGCTCGACGGGTTCGTGCCGCAGACGGGCGACGTGTTCGACGTGCTCACGGCCGGCACGGTGACGCTGGGCCCGGAGTTCCAGATCGAGGCCTCGCAGGCTCCGCTGGCCCCAGCGCAGTTCTGGGACTACCGCGTCACCGGCGACGCTGGTGCGAGTCAGGCCCTGGAGTTGTTCGTCGGCGTGCCCGAGCCCTCGAGCCTCGTGCTCCTGGCCCTGGGGCTTCTGGTCCTGCTGGGTCTTGCCCGGCGGCGCTGGTAGGAACCGGCGGCCTCGCCCCCCTCTCCCGCGCGCGGGAGAGGGGTCGGGGGTGAGGGCTTGCACGCTGGGGGCTGGGCGCCGTTCCCGCGTCGGGAGCCCGGTTTCTGTCCCCCTCCAGCGCACCGCTAGACCTTGATACACCGAAGGGTCCAGGCCCCGTCTTCCCGATCCGCTGGTCGGCTGCGCGCCAAGGCGGATCGCGCTCTCCGCCGTGACCCTTGCGGGCGGCATGGACGCAAGCTATGGTGAACGGTCCCCCATGCTTGTCTGCGCCGCCCGTGTCGCAGGCACGCCCGTGACGTCCCCGCGCGTATCCCTTCCGACTGGAATTCGAGGAGAGACCCCGTGCCCATGCTACGCAATTGCCGCCGTCTCCTGCCGACGCTTGTGCTGGGGGCCGCGCTCGCGGCTGTCGCGCCATCCGCGACTTGTGCGGACGGCGCCCCCGACTGGCCCCAGTTCCACGGTCCCAACCGCGACGCCATTTGCACCGAGACCGGACTGCTCCAGGAGTGGCCCGACGGAGGCCCCGAGCTGCTCTGGAAGCTCCAAGGCCTCGGCCGAGGCTACTCGACCATCGCCATCGCCGACGGCAGGTTCTACACGATGGGTGACCGCAAAGGCGATGACGGCGAGGAATCGCAGTACGTGATCGCCTACGACCTGGCCAGCCGCGAGGAGTTGTGGGCCACGCGCGTGGGGCCGCCGCACAAGGACGGCGGGCCGCGGTGCACCCCGACCGTGGACGGCGCGCTGACCTACGTCATCGGCACCGAGGGCGACCTCGTTTGCGTGGAGACGGCCACGGGGGCGGTCCGCTGGAAGAAGAGCTTCCCCAACGACTTCGGCGGCAAGATGATGTCCATCTGGCACTACAGCGAGTCGCCCCTGGTGGACGGCGACAAGCTCGTCTGCACGCCCGGCGGGCCCGAGGCGGCCATCGTCGCCCTGGACAAGAGGTCGGGCGATACGATCTGGGAGTGCACCCTGACGGACTTCGGCACCCGAGGCAAAGACGGGGCGGGCTACACCTCGATCGTGGCCGCCGACATCGACGGCGTGCGCCAGTACGTCACCGTGCTGGGGCGCGGGGCCGTGGGCGTGTGCGCCGAGACAGGCAAGTTCCTCTGGGGCTACAACCGCATCGCCAACCGCGTGGCCAACATCACCTCGCCCATCGTGCGCGGCAACTACGTCTTCGTCACCACGAGCTACAAGACCGGCTCGGCCCTCTTGAAGGTCACCCGAAGCGGCGAGAAGTTCGACGTCGAGGAGGTGTGGTTCAACGGGCCCAAGGAGTTCGAGAACCACCACGGCGGCGTGGTGCTTATCGGCGATCACCTCTACGGCGGCGACGGCCAGAACAAGGGCACACCGGTCTGCCTGGAACTGCTTACCGGCGAGATCGCCTGGAAGGAAAAGGCCCCGGCCGGCGGCTCCGCGGCCGTCTTGTACGCCGACGGGCACCTGGTCTTCCGCTACGACAGCGGCCTGGTCGTGCTCGTCGAGGCCACGCCCGAGGCCTACAAGGTGAAGGGCCAGTTCCGCCTGCCCGTGAAGAACGGCCCGGGCTGGCCCCACCCGGTCATCCACCAGGGCAAGCTCTACTTCCGCGACCACGACGTGCTGTTGTGCTACGACGTGAAGGCGAAGTGAGCGCAGGGTGCGTGCAGCGCACCGTCATGCGCGCCGGTGAATCGTGACCTGCCCTCGCGAATCGTGGGCAGGTTGCGTGATTTCGGGAAGAGGAGGGCGGGACCCTCCTGCCGGCACGGCCCGACGGGTGCTTCGCACACCAGGGCCCCGCCCGCTTTCCCTCCCAGGATCATGCACGGGCATTTCGCACCGGCCTTACCTCTCGCCTCGCTCCGGCAGCGGCTGGAACTGGGCGAACTTCAGCCCGCCTCCTTCCGCCACGGCCTGCTTGGCGATGTAATCGGCCACCCTGCGAGCGACGGCGAGGATTTCCTCGTCCTTGAGGTACTGCCCCATCCAGGCCAGGCCCAGGACCACGCCCGTCTGCCCGTAGTCCAGCGCCAGGTTGATCCGCCTGAAGTGCTGCCGATCGGGGCAGACCATGGTGCCGTCCTGGAGGCGCTCGGCCGAGGCCGCCACCAGGTGGGCGATCCGGGCGATCGCCTCGTCGATCCGCTCGGCCAGCGCGGGATCGTCCTGGCGGCAGTGCTCCGCGTAGCGCATCAGGAAGTGCCCGGCCCCGCCGGCCCCGCCGCACACGCCGAAGCCGCCGTCGCCGCCCGGGCTGGTCAGCCGCTGCGGGCCGCGGTAGTTATGCACCAGCTCGGTGGCATAACGGGCCGCACCCCGGGCGTACTTCTCGCACTCGGCGGCAAACGCCGGATCGGACTTGCGGTTGACCTCGGCCCCGCGGAGGAAGGCCCAGCCGATGCCGCCGGTGCCGCTGCCGTAGCCGATATTGCGGGTCGTCTCCTCGTGGCGCATGTGGGGCCAGACGTAGCCATCGCCCTGTTGGCGCGCAACGCTCATCAGGTAGCGCAGGTTGGCGTTGGCCATGGAGAGGGCCGTCGTGCCGTCCTTCAGCTTCATGTGCGGCAGGAGCTCGGCCATGCGCAACAGCGGCAGCGCGATGCCGGCCTGACCGTAGCAGTAGCCCGTCTCGTACACGTCGGGGTTCTTCAGGGCAGGCCAGGCGAGCCTCGTGCCCCCTTCGCCCTCCGTCTCGCGCCCGCCAGTCCGCAGGTTGACGAGGATCCCGCGGAGCGGCTCCTCGAGGCGCGGGTCGCGCGACAGGGCATAGGCCTCCAGGAGCAGATCGAGCGGGTTGCCCAGCCCGTGGGAGTGCCCGGCCAGCACGCCGGCCGACTCGTCGCCGGGCCGGTAGCCGTGCGACCAGCACCAGGCCGTGCCCAGCCGCGTCTCCTTCTGCCGCGCGAATCGCTCGACGAGCGTCCTCACGCCCGCGATGGCCGCGTCCTTGTACCGCGCCTCGCCGGAGGTGCGATAGCCCTCGATGAACATCCGCGCGATGTGGCAGTTGGCCATCACGTTGAGCCGCCGGTTGGGGTGTCCCTCCGGGGCCGAGGTGGACATGGGCCAGGCCATGCGGCCCTGCTCGTCGCGCTGGGCCACGTAGATCAACCAGTCAAGCGCGCCCTGCCACTGCTTCTCGTACTGCGGATCGATTTCGGAGAGCTTGAGAAACGCGTGGACCACGCCCGAGGCCCCGTGTGAATCGGTGAGAAACGCGGGCCCGTCCTCCGTCTCCACCGCGGCGGCGGGCGCGTGCAGCAGCGCGGAGAGCGCCACGGAGACCGTGATCGGGAAACGTGCCTTTCGCATCGCGGATTGCCTCCAGCCGCTGAAAAGAGAACCTCGCCCCGGGGGCCCCTCCCCCTTACCCTCGTACTCGTGCTCGCAATCCTCCTCGCCCAAAGCCCCTACCGGGATCGCTCGCCCGGCGATCCCGTCGGCCGCAGGGCCCGGCCGAGCTCCTCCTCATTCAACACGCCGTCGTCGTCCGCGTCCAGCCGGTCCAGTGCGCTGCGCAGCCCGGGCCGGTTCCGCGGGATCTCGTCGCGGCTGAGCGCCCCGTCCTGGTTGCGGTCCAGGAGGCCGAGAACCCGGCCGACCAGGCCGGCCGCGCGCTGGCGGCCGCGCGCCGGCGGCGGGATCTCCGGGATCTCCCCGCCCGAGGTCACGGCCCGGGCGACTCGCCTGAGCAGGTCGATGTCGTCTTGGACGATCGGGTAGGGGTGGTCGATCATGAGCACGCCGGCCAGGCCGATGTCGGGGTCCACCCAGGGCGTGAACCCGGCCCCGCCCGGGTCGCTGGCTTCCAGGGTGTTTCCCTCCTCGTCCACGCGCCAGATCCACGTGCCGAGACCGTAGCCCACGCAGTTGCGGCCGCCGGGGGCCACGTAGCCCACCTTCAGCCCGGCGGACTGGTTCTTGAGTATCTCCGCGACCCACTTCTCGGACAGGACCCGCTTGCCCCGGTACGCGCCCCGGTTGTTGAGCATCGCCACGAGATGCGCGTAGTGCGGCAGCGAGGTCTCCGCGGTGCCGGCCACCCAGGGGTTTTTGGTCCACGTCTGGAGCCGCCGGTTGGCGCCGGTCCCGCCCGGCCCGTCGCCGCACGTCCACACGCCGTAGCGCGTCGTCGCCATGTTCAGCGGGCACTTCACGCGCTGGTGAAACAGCTCGTACCAGGTCTGTTCGGTGACGACCTCCGCCACGCGGGCCGCCACCTGGAAGCCGCATCCGCCGTAGCGCAGCCTGGTGCCGGGCGGCTCGAGCAGCCTCGCCTTGGCGATGTTGTCGACGCACAGCTCCATGGTGATGCCCGGCTCGTTGATGCCCCCGACCCTGCTGGGCAGACCCGCGGTGCAGGAAAGGCACTGTCGGATCGTGATTCCCGCCTTCTCGCCCTGGAACGAGGGGATGTACTTCGAGACGGGGTCGTCCAGGCCGATCTTCCCCTCGTCCACCAGCGTCATCACGGCCACGACCGCCAGCCACTTGCTGGCCGAGGCGATGCGGATCACCGACTGCTCGTCGTACTGGCCGAAGTAACGGTGATAGACCTCCTTCTCGCCCTCAAGCAGGATCAGCCCCGCGCCTACCAGGTCGTGGCCTTCGACCATCCGCTCGACGACCCTGGTGACCGGGCCGAAGTCGCGGTCCCGGGCGTCGGCTGCCCGAGCCGAGGATTCCGCCACCCCCAGGCCGAGCGCGGCCGCTACGGCCCCATGCAGGAAGACCAGTCGAGCAAGTTCCCCCCTCTGCAAGAGGGTGTCGCCAGGGAGGTTCTTCAAAGCCTGCCTCCAGGAGCGCATAAGGAGTGGATTGATGCCCCCCACACCTTGCGAGGGGATCGACCAGTCCGCAGCCAGCCCGCTGCGATCGCCGGGCTTGCCAGGACCATTAGATTAACTGCCTTGGGCTGGCCGCTTGCGACCGGGAAGGCCCCTTGCCATGATCGGCCTGCGGCAAGCACAATCGAGACCTCCGGCCCGGTCGTGGGCCGGCCCCGTGGCAACCCGGCTCAGACCGCACCCCGTTGACCGATCCGCTCCTCGACGCCCGGCACCTCACGCGCCGCCATCCCGATGGCGAGCGGTGGCTGTTGGACGACGTCTCGCTCTCGCTACGGCCGGGCGATCGGGTGTGCGTGGAGGGCCCGTCGGGGTCGGGCAAGACGCTGCTGCTGCGGGCGATGGTGATGCTCGACCCGCTGGATCGGGGCGAGGTGCGCTGGCAGGGGGAGACCGTGGCCCGGCAGCGGATTCCCTCGCTGCGCCGGCAGGTAATGTATATGCATCAGCGGCCGGTGCTGACCGGAGCGACGGTCGAGGCGGCCCTGCGCGAGCCCTACGGGCTGGCCGTGCATCGCGGTGCGTCGTTCGACCGCAACCGCGTCCTGGCGATGCTCCGCCGGCTGGGGCGCGAGGCGGGCTTCCTCGACAAGAGTCCGGCCGACCTCTCCGGAGGCGAAGGGCAGATCGCGGCCCTGGTCCGCGCGCTCCAGCTCGAGCCCTCGGTGCTATTGCTGGACGAGCCGACCGCGGCCCTGGACCCGGCCGCCACGGAGGCCGTGGAGGGATTCCTGGCGCGCTGGGCGGAAGCGGCCGACGGGGCCAGGGCCATGGTCTGGGTCAGTCACGACGCCGCCCAGACCCGGCGCGTGGGCGACCGCGTCCTGCGCATGGCGGCCGGCCGCCTGCACCCGTGACTTCACCGCGGAGGAAGCTTTGCCCGAAGACTACGTGCCTCTGACCGGCTGGCAGCTTGCGGCCGCCGCCTCGCTGATCCTCGTCAACGCCGCCGTGTCGCTGGCGCTGCGGCTGGGGCTGGGCCAGCGCCTAATCATTGCCTCGATCAGGACCGTGGGGCAACTCCTGTTGATCGGCCTGGTGCTCCGCTGGGTCTTCGAAGCCCCGTGGCACTACGTGCTGCTATTGATGCTGTTCATGACCGCTGTAGCCGGCATCGCCGCGGTGCGGCGCGTGGAGCGGCGCTACCGCGGGGTGCTGCTCGACAGCCTGATCTCGATCTGGGCGAGTTCCTGGATCATGACGGCCGTGGCCGTCTTCGGAGTGGTCCAGGCCCAGGAATACCGGCACCTCCTCCCGCGGTTCGCGATTACGCTCTTGGGCATGATCCTGGGGAACACGCTCAACGGGATCTCGCTGGGGCTGGACCGTCTGGGGGGGGAGCTGGTCGGGCAGCGGGCCCGCGTGGAGACGCTGCTGGCCCTGGGCGCCACGCGCTGGGAAGCGGCCCGCGAGCCGATCCGCCAGGCCGTGCGCACGGGCATGATCCCCACGATCAACACGATGATGGTCGTCGGCCTGGTCAGCCTGCCCGGCATGATGACCGGCCAGTTGCTCTCCGGCGTCGATCCGATTCAGGCGGTGATGTACCAGATCGTGATCATGTTCCTCATCGCCGCCGGCACGTCGCTGGGCACCGTTTCGGTGGTGCTGCTGGGCTACCGGCGCCTGTTCAGCCACGACCACCAGTTCCTGGCCGAGAGCATCTCTCGGGCGCGGTAGGGGAAACCGCGGCATCGCCCTGGTTCCCACGCTCCGCGTGGGGAGCGGCTTGCTGCCGACGCTCTGCGTCGGGGCCGGGCGACTGAGATCTTCGCACCATGCGTGCCCACGAAGCACATGGAAGCGAGGTTCAAGCGCGTGGGAGCGAGGCGAAGGCGGTTCGAAGCAGGGCGCTCAGCCGATCGACCGCTCGTAGATGCGGTAGGTCTTGTAGGGCCGGGCCCCGACCGACTGGACGGTCCGCGTGATCGCCTCGTTGTCCTCGTCGGTCCAGCCGAGCTCGGCGCCCGTGTAGCCGATCGTGTTCTTGCCGTGATCCAGCGTCTTGAGGATCAGCGTCTCGGCGATCCCGCGGCGGCGGTAACCCTCGCGCACGTGCAGCACGACCATCCGGGCCGCCTTCACGCGCGGCAGGCGCCAAAGCAGTCGCACCAGGCCGATCGGCAGTCCGAAACGCGCCAATCGGCCGTTAAGGGGCCGGATCGCCTCGTTGATGTCGGGCAGGGTGATGCAGAAGCCCACCGGCTTGCCTTCCATCTCGGCCAGGAGGACCAGGTCGGGTCGGGCCATCTGGTTGAGGCGCCGGGCCATGTGGTGGAACTCAGCGTCGGTCAGTCCGACAAAACCCCACAGCCCCTCGCCGACCTCGTTGTAGATCTCGCGGCAGCGTCGGACCTCGCCGTCGAAGTCCTTGCGGTTGAACGGCCGCACCGTGACGCCGCTCCGCCGCGCCACGCGGTCGATGCGCCCGCGCCATCGGGCGACGATGTCGTGGGGATCGACGAACCACCAGCTCAGCAGGTCCTTGATCCCGCGCATCCCCCAGCCCTCCAGCAGTCCCGCGTAGTAGGCCGGGTGATGGTTCATCATGACCCGGGGCGGCGTGTCGAAGCCATCGACCAGCAGCCCGCAGGGGTAGTTCATCGAGTAGTCGATGGGCCCCATGACTTCGGTCCGCCCCCGGGCGCGGAGCCAGGCGGCCGCCGCATCCAGCAGCCCGGCCGCCGTGTCGGGATCGTCCTCGGACTCGAACATCCCGAAGCAGCCGAGGTTGGTCCCATGGCGGTGATTGAAGCGGGGGTCGTCGCTGACCAGGATGCGCCCGACCGCTCGCCCGTCGCGCATCGCCAGGAATTTGGCGGCCGCGCCGTGGAGGTAGAAGGGATGCCTGCTCGGATCGAGGAACTCGCGGACGTCGAGCTTCAGGGGCGGCACCCAGGCGGGGTCGTCGGCGTAGATCGACCACGGCACGTCGATGAACTGGCGGACCTCACGTCGGCCGCGCACCGGGCGGATCTCCGGCGAGCCTCGGCCCGGGCGCCGCCGGACGGCGGCGGGTCGGATCGTCGGCGCGGCGCTTGTATGGTGTGGCAGCGTGACTGGCCCGGCCATGTTGTTCTCTCCGGCACCGCGTTTTCTCGTCCAAGCCTTGCGCGGCGCATCCCCTGCGGGCCTGCGCGACCGAAGGCGGTTGCCCCTGACGGCAAGTCGCGTCCACAAAGCCGCCCGGCAGGCAACCCCTACCTACCATTCGTCGGGCCGTCGTCCCCCAATACGTATAGTATTTCGACGACCCCCAGCGGGAAAGGTTGTTCCTGGGGTGGCAGCCTTCCACCCTGGGGGGCTAGTGCGCCTCAGGCGGGTGTTTGCTTGTCTGTCGTTACCCGGCCCCCGGTCGATCACTGCGTCCGGACCGCGTTCACGGGTGCTCGTGGGGAAGTCCACAACGCCTCTCACCACCTGCCCGGCCAAGGCAGCCCGAAAGCGCCTCGCCAAGGGCTCGAACATACGGTGGATGCACCATCTGGATGTGTCCGCCAGGCACCTTGAGGACCTCGACCTCATCCGCCCAGTCCTCCCAACCCAACAGATCGTCGCCGTTGCGCCCCAGCCACGACTCCCGCTGCTGGGCGGCAAACAGGGTGACCTTGCCGGCAAACGGCCTCTGACGGTGCTCCACGACGGCCTGCATGCTGCTCTTGAACACCTCGAACACGTGGTGTGCCGCGGCGAGGTCTCCCTGGGCTGCAATGCCCGCCTGCCCAGCGCGTCGCATGAAGAACTCCAGTTGCTCCGCGACCGGCATGGCCTGGATCTCCTCCAGGGGCAGATGGTCCTCCTGGGGGAAGAACTCCATGAGCATCGGCAGGAAGTCGGCGGCGTCCGGCCGGCGGTCGGTGGGCAGGGCCGCGGCGTCGAGCAGCGCCAGCATGCCGACCTCGTCGCCCTGCTCGGTGAGCTGGCAGGCCATCTCCTGGGCGACGTTGCCGCCTAACGACCAGCCCGCCAGCAGGTACGGCCCGGTGGGCTGGACGCTGCGCATCGCCTCGACGTAGTGCGCGGCCATCTGGTCAATGCGGCGATGGGCCGCGGCCTGCCCGTCGATGCCCACGGCCTGGATTCCATAGACGGGCCGCGTCTGGGCCAACTGCTCGGCCAGGGCCCGGTAGCAGAACACCGTCCCGCCCGCCGGATGAACGCAGAACAGGGGCCGCCCCGCGCCGCCGGTGGCCAGGGGGACGAGCACCGCCTCGGGCTCTTCCCCGTCCGGCCGGCGCAGCAGGCGCGCCAGGTGCTCGACCGTGGGTTCGTGGAAGAACGCCGAAAGCGGCAGCCGCCGCCCGCTGCGCCGCTCGATCTGGGACATGACCTGCACGGCCAGCATCGAGTGGCCGCCCAGCTCGAAGAAGTCTTCGTCCACGCCCACGCGGTCCAGCGAGAGCAGCTCGCGCCACACCTCGGCCACGAGCCGCTCCGGCGCGTCGCGGGGCGCGAGGCGAACCGCCGCACGCCCTTCGCGACGGTCCGCGGGCGCCGGCAGGGCCGCGTGGTCGATCTTGCCCTGCAAGGTCCGCGGCAGCGCGTCGAGCATCACGATGGACGCGGGGACCATGTGCCGCGGGAGCCGTCGGGTCAGGTAGGTCCGCAATTCGGAAGCCGGACCGGGCTCGCGCACCACCACGTACGCGGCCAGGCGGACCTCGCCCGGCTGATCCTCGCGCGCGACCACGGCCGCCTGCTCGACGCGCGGGTGCTGCTCCAGGACGGCGGCGATCTCGCCCGGCTCCACCCGAAAGCCGTGGATCTTGACCTGCTGGTCGAAGCGTCCCACCAGCACGATGCTTCCATCGGCCAGGCGGCGTCCCAGGTCGCCGGTGCGATAGAGCCGGGCATCGGGCCCGTCGCGAAACGGATCGGTCACGAAGCTCCGCGCCGTCTGCTCGGGGCGGTTCAGATAGCCGCGGCCCACCTGGACGCCTCCGATGCAGATCTCGCCGGGCACGCCGATCGGCACCGGCTCCAGGTGCTCGTCCAGCACGTACATCCGCACGTGCTCCAGCGGCCGCCCGATGGTGGACGGCGTGCCCTGGGCCGACGTCAACTCCGCGAGGCAGGCCCCGCAGGCCGCCTCGGTGACGCCGTAGCCGTTGATCAGCCGGCGTCCCGGCCGGCCCCAGCGCGCGACCAGGTCGGCCGGGGCCGCCTCGCCCACCGAGCACACGGTGTGCAGGTCCGGCAGTTCATCGGGATCGAGCAGAGGCAGCATCGAGGGCGTGAGCGTGGCCGTGGTCACCCGCTCGCCGCGCATGAGGCGGTGCAGTGCATCGTGCTCGTGGAGCGTTTCGGGCCCCGCCACCACCAGGCAGGCCCCGGAGGCGAGGGCCGAGAACACGTCGGAGATCGTCCCGTCGCTGGACGCCGAGAAGAAATGCAGCACCCGACAGTCGGGCTCGATCCGCAGGACTCGATTGAAGCCTGCGACGAAGGCGGCCGCGCCGCGGTGCTCGATGAGCACGCCCTTGGGACGCCCGGTCGAGCCGGACGTGTAGAGAATATAGGCCAGGTTCTCGGGTTGAACGCCGCTGGCGCGCGGACGCGGGCCCGCGCCGGGCACCTCCAGCGCGAGGTCCTCGATGAGCACCGGCTCCGCGCCGGTCACGGGCAGGCGCTCGGCCAGGGCCCGGCTGGTGACGACCAGGCGGGCCTGGGTGTCCTTCAGCAGGAAGGCGAGCCGCTCGGCGGGAAGCGCCGGATCGAGCGGGACCAGCGCGGCGCCCGACTTGAGCACGCCCAACAGCGCGATCACCGATTCCGCCGACCGCTCCAGCAGGACGGACACGGGCAGGTCGGGCTTGGCGCCGCGCTGCATCAGAGCCGCGGCGAGCCGGTTGGCCGCGCGGTCCACTTCCTCGTACGTCCAGGTGCGTCCCCGGAAGCGGACCGCCGGGGCGCCCGGAGCGCGGCGTGCGTGCGCTTCGACGAGCTCGTGCAGGCAGGACGAAGGCGCGGCAGCAGCACGCGACGGGCCGGGGTCGAGAAGAAGCCGCCGCTCCTCGGCGTCCACCAGCGGCAGGCGCGAGATGGGTCGGTCCGGACTCTCCACGGCCGCGGCCAGCACGCTCGCGAAGGCCGCAAGGAACCGGTCGATCGTCGCCGCGTCGAACAGGTCGCGGGCGTATTCCGCCTGGCCGGTAATGCGGTCGCCCTGCTCGAACAGGAGCAGCGCCAGGTCGTACTTGGCCGTGCCGTTGTCGATGGTGATCGGCTCGACCTCGACCTGCTCGAGCGTCGAGAGCGACAGCGGCATGTTCTCCAGAACCAGGGCCACTTGAAACAGCGGGGCGCGATCCTGCGGCCGGTTCGGGGCGAGCCTCTCCACGAGCCTGTCGAACGGGAGCTCCTGGTGGTCGAAGGCCTCGAGCACGGTGCGGCGGACCCGCCCGAGAAGCTCGCGGAACGTGGGGTCGGCCGACAGGTCGCTGCGGATCACCAGCGTGTTGGCGAAGAACCCCACCAGGGGCTCGAGCTCGCGGCGCGTGCGATTGGCCACGATCGTGCCCACGGCCACGTCCGTCTGGCGGCAGAACCGGCTGAGCACCACGTTGTAAGCCGCCATGAGCACGGCGAACGTCGTGGTGTTTTCACGCGCGGCAAGAGCCCGAACCGCCCCGCACACGTCGGCGGAGACCTCGATGGGACGCAGGCCGCCACGATAGCTCGGACGCCTCGGCCGGAGGCGATCCGACGGCAGCTCCAGGGGCGGGGGCTCGGGCGAGAGCCTCGCGCACCAGTACGCCGCGTCGTCGTCCAGCGCCCCGCTTGCCAACTGCCCCTGTTGCCACGCGGCGAAGTCGGCGCAGGTCAGCGGGAGCGGCGCGGCCGGGAGACGGCGGCCCTCGCGGATCGCCGCGTAGCGCTGCCCCACCTCCTCGGCGATCCGTCCTATCGACCACCCGTCGATCACGATGTGATGCATCGCCATCAGCAGGACATGCTCGCGCGGGCCGAGCCGGTAGAGGACGAATCGCGCGAGCGGGCCGGCCGCCAAGTCGAACGGACGCCGTGCCTCCTCCACCAGGCGGCGCTCGAGCTCCGACTCGCGCTCCGACTCGGGCACCGCCCCCAGATCCACGCGCCCGAGCGGCGCCTCGATCGATGCCGCCACGCGACGCACGGGCACGCCGGATTCGGACGGGTACGTGGTGCGCAGCGCCTCGTGTCGGGCCACGACCTGGCCAAGGGCCTGCTCCAGGGCGTCGGCGTCGAGCGGCCCGTTCAGGCGCGCCGCCACCGGCATGTTGTAGAACGGATGCTGCGGGGCCAGGCGGTCGAAGAACCACAACCGCTGCTCGGCCGAGGAAAGGACCGGCGGCGCGTCCGCACCGAGGCGGGAGATCCCGCCGCGCGACGGTCCGGTGGCCGCCGGCTGACGGGCTTCGATCCAGGCGGCCAGGTCGGCCACCGTCGGATGCTGGAACAGGACCGCCAGCGGGGTCTCGATCCCCAGGGCCTCCGCGATCCGCGCGGCCAGTTGCACCGCGGGGAGCGAATGGCCGCCCAGCGCGAAAAAGTCCTCGCCCCGCCCCACGGCCGGCACGCCGAGCACCTCGGCGAACCAGGCAGCCAGGCTCTCCTCGAGCGCGCCCCGGGGCGGGTCGTCGGTGCCAGGCCCGCCGTGGGGCGCGGCGTCATGCGCCCACCACTGGGCAAGCGCCGTGATCTCGCGGCGGGAAAGCTCCTCGCGGATCGCCCGGCGGCGTGTCTTGCCGCTGGACGTCTTGGGGAGCGTGCCGGCGGGAATCAACACCACGGCGCAGGGCGTCAGCTCCAGCGCGTCGGCCACTTCGCGGCGGATCGCGCGAATCACCTCGTCGAGGTTGACCCTCTTGGGGCGGAGCACTTCGGCGACGATCGCCAGTTGCTCGCCTTCCGCACTCTCGGCGGATACCGCCGCGCAACCGTCCGCCTTGATCGCCGCATGGGCCGACCGCACGACAGCCTCGATGTCCTGCGGGTAGTAATTGCGGCCGCCCAGGATGATCAGCTCCTTCAGGCGCCCCGTCACGAACAGCGCCCCCTGGTGCACGAATCCCAGGTCGCCGGTGCGGAGGTAGGCCTCGCCGTTCTCACCGGCAAGACGGGCACCGAAGACCCGCTCGGTCTCCTCGGGACGGTTCCAGTACCCCAGGCCCACGCTGGGACTCCGAATCCAGATCTCGCCCACCCGGCCCGGCGCCGCGCGCCGTCGGGTCCGCGGCTCGACAATGACCAGATCGCTCTGGGCGATGGGCCGGCCGCAACCGACCAGCCGCCGGGCGGACGCTCCGTCCGCCTCGACCTGCTCGACGCGGTCCTCGGCCAAAGCCGGCGCCGAGAAGGCCGGGCTGAAGATCGGGTCCTCGGGCTGGCCGCACGTGACCAGCAACGTGGATTCGGCCATGCCGAAGGCCGGGAAGAAGGCCTCGCGGCGAAAGCCATAGCGCGCGAACCGCTCGGCGAAACGATCGATCGTGTCGGCCCGCACCGGCTCGGCCCCGTTGATGGCCGCCTTCCAGCAGCTCAGGTCGAGCCCTTCGCACTCCTCATCCGTCACTTTGCGCAGGCAGAGCTCGAACCCGAAGTTCGGCGAGGGCGACGTGCGCGCCCGGTAGCGCGCGATAGCCCAAAGCCATCGCGCTGGGTGCTGGACGAAGCTCAGCGGCGACATCAGCACCATCCTGCGCCCCACGTGGATCGGCAGCATGATCCCGCCGATCAGCCCCATGTCGTGGAAAGGCGGCACCCAACACACGGCGACCGCGTCATCCGCGTCGAGCCGACGGAGGGCCTCGAGGTTGTGCGTGAGGTTCGCGTGGGTGAGCATGACGCCCCGCGGCGTGCCCGTCGATCCGGAGGTGTACTGAAGCAGGGCCAGCCGTTCCTCGTCCGGCGCCGGCGGCTTCCAGTCGTCGGCCGCGGCGTCTCCCAGGAGCTCCATCTCCAGCACGGTGGTGCCGCAGGTCTGACGGGCCCAGGACCCGGCCCAGGAGAGGATCTCGCGGCAGCCCAGCACCGCCACGGCCTGGGCGTCGCGAAAGATCGCCTCCAACCGGGGGAGCGTGCGATGGGCGCGGAATGCGTCCGGCGGATACACCGGCACGGCCACCGCGCCCGCGTAGAGGCACGCGAGCAAGGCCACGTTGAAGTCCAACCCCGGATGAAACAGCAGGAGAACGCGCTCCCCTGCGAGGCCGCGGGCCTGAAGCTCCGCGGCCACGGCCCTGGCGCGGCGGTCCAGGCCGGCGTAGGTCAGGTGCTCTTCCTGCGACTGGCCGTCCACCAGGAATGTGAAGGCGATCTCCTCGGCCTGGGCCGCGGCACGCCAGCGGGCCACGTCCACCAGGGTCCGCAGTTCTGCGCTCAGGTGGGGGCGGGCCTTCGGGCGGCGTGCAGACGTCGGAGCAAGCATCTCGGGGGGGGCAGGTAATCGGCCGGCAGGAATTCAGGCATCCGCTTGTCGAGGGGACACGCGCCGGGTGTGGCGAAACGGCAACGTACCGCGCCAGCCGATGGCGCGAGGGCGGGCGTGGTTGACTTCCGGCAACGTCGGGGAGACGCCGGCCATCGTACACGACCGATCCGTCCCTCCATGCTCAGATACCCGAAAGTGCTCAGAGCAATTGTCGCACACAGTTTATATTAAGGCCGGCACTTTTTCTCCCGTTTTCCCATTTGCACACACCGCACCCCTTGGTGGGATGGTTCGCCGCCGCAACACAAATAGGGTGGTATGGTTGTTTGCCCGGCCCGCATCGCGGCGGAACAGCCCGGACATTCCGCAGCACCCACCCCGCGCAGGCGGCCGTGTGGTTTGGGGTACCAATCCCACGTAAACCCTGCCCGTTCCGCCGACGAATAGATGCTTTGCAGCGCAGGGAGGATTACAATGGCCGATTGCACCATCCACCCGGAATCTACGGTTTCTCCCAATTGCGCAGTCTTGCATCAACGCAATCGATCCTTTCGTAACGGCCGGAAGACCAGGCTCAAGCGGGCGCTGCTGAGCAACGTGGAGCTGCCCGCCGCGTGGTACAACCTGACGGCCGACCTGCCCGACCCGCTGCCGCCGATGTTCCATCCGCGGACCGGGCTTCCCCTGCGTCCCGCCGACCTCCGCCCGATCCTCGCCCGCCCGCTGGTCGAGCAGGAGTTCTCCCGCGTGCGGTGGATCGAGATCCCCGACGAGGTCCGCCGGGGCCTGTCCGTGTGGCGTCCCACGCCGCTGGTTCGCGCCCGGGGTCTGGAACGGGCCCTGCGCACGCCGGCGAGGATCTACTTCAAAGACGAGAGCCAGAGCCCGCCCGGCAGCCACAAGCCCAACACCGCCATCCCCCAGGCCTTCTACAGCCGCCAGGAGGGCGTCCAGCGCCTGACCACCGAGACCGGCGGTGGTCAGTGGGGCTGCTCGCTGGCCCTGGCGTGCAGCCTGTTCGGACTGGAGTGCCAAGTGTTCATGGTCCGCTGGACCTACCAGCAGCGGCCCTACCGCCGCACCATGATCCGGCTGTGGGGCGGCCGGGTCGCGCCCAGCCCCTCCGAGGCCACCGAGGCCGGACGGCAGTCGCTCGCCGCCGATCCCGACTGTCCGGGCAGCCTGGGCATCGCTATCAGCGAGGCCGTGGAAACCGCCGTCGGCTGCGACCATACCAAGTACGCCATGGGCAGCGTCCTGAACCACGTGATGCTGCACCAGTCGATCGTCGGGCTGGAGACCCAGACCCAGTTCGAGCTGTTCGACGACCGGCCCGACGTGATCATCGGTTGCGCCGGCGGGGGCAGCAACTTCGCCGGGCTGGCCTTCCCCTACGTGCCCGACAAGCTCGCCGGCGCGGACATCCGCCTGGTGGCGGCCGAATCGCGGGCCTGTCCCACGCTCAGCCAGGGCGAGTACCGCTACGACTACGGCGACGCCGGGCAGCTCATGCCCCTGGCCAAGATGTACACCCTGGGACACGCGTTCGTGCCCCCCAAGATCCAGGCGGGCGGGCTCCGCTACCACGGCATGGCCCCGCTGGTCAGCTACGCGACCAGCCTGGGACTCGTCGAGCCGGTCGCCTTCGATCAGAACGAATGCTTCGAGGCCGCGCGCCTGTTCGCGGCCACCGAGGGCATCGTGCCCGCCCTGGAGACGGCCCACGCCATCCGCGCGGCCGTGGTCGAGGCCCGGCGGTGCCGAGAGACCGGCGAGAAGAAGTGCCTGGTCTTCTGCTTGAGCGGCCACGGGCTGTGCGACATGGAATCCTACGAGCAGTTCCTCGACGGGGCGGTGACCGACGAGGAGGTCCCCGCCGCGGCGTCCGGCGAAACGGTCCTGGCAGGATCGCCCCAAAGGGAATGACCGATGGCTTCCCCCGCGTCGGCCGCCGCACGCGCCGAGGGCCGCGTGGACCTGTGGTACGTGCGGCCCGAGGAGGCCGCCGACGCCGGGCTCCTGGAGGCCTATCGCGGACTGCTCTCCGCCGACGAGACCGAGCAGCTCCACCGCTATCGCGTGGCGCCGAAGCGGCACGAGCACCTCGTGGCGCGGGCCCTTCTGCGAACTGCCCTGTCCCGCTACGCCCCCGTCGATCCGCGGGAGTGGGCCTTCGCGCGCAACCTGCATGGCAAGCCGTCGATCGTGCGCCCCGCGGGGACAGGCCTGGAGTTCAATCTCTCCCATACCGACGGGCTGATCGTCTGCCTGGTGGCCGCCGGCTGCGACGTGGGGGTGGACGTCGAGGACCGCACGCGCGGGGCCGACTGCGCGGGTCTGGCCGGCCGGTTCTTCGCGGCCACGGAAGCCGCCCTCGTGCAGGGTCTTCCGGCTGCCGACCAGGCCGACGCCTTCTACCGCTTGTGGACGCTCAAAGAGGCGTACGTCAAGGCCCGGGGCGTGGGGCTTTCGATTCCGCTGGGCGGGTTCGCCTTCGACCTCCGCAAGGACGGCCCGACGACGATCGAGCTCTACGAGGGACTGCACGATACGCCCGACGCCTGGCAGTTCGGCGAGCTCCGCCTCGGCGGCCGCCACCAGGTGGCGCTGGCCGTGCGGCGCCGCGCCGACCGGCCGCTGGCGGTGCGTCTCTGCCCGACGCTGCCGCTCCGCCGCTCAGGCGACCCGCGCGACTTGGAGGGCTCCGCGACCCGTCGCTGGGACCTGCCGTAGTCCTTTGGCGTAGCCCCGCAGAAAAGCGCAGAACAGAAACCGAAAAGACAAAAGGGGGATTCAGGGATTTTAGTGGCGGACAGGTGTTTGAGGAAGAAGAAAAGAAAAGGACAGGCATTATTCATGCCAGATAGGGGTAAGGAAGTCGGACAGAAAAGGACAGGCATCATTTAGGCCGACAGCACAGAGCCACGAACGAGGTCCCCGTGCCGTGACGTGCCGCGCCGGCAGAAGAAAAGGACAGGCATCATTTAGGCCGACAGCACAGAGCCACGGACGAGGTCCCCGTGCCGTG